>NZ_QYRT01000001.1 GCF_004923255.1 Subtercola vilae
CGCCCGCCCCGAACGTGATCACCCGAAAGGCTTTCCATGACGTCGACCCTCACGTTTCCCAGCGACGCGGCCCCGGCGTTCCCGTCGATCAGCCTCGAGCTTCCCGACACGTGGGCGCCGTTCTCACCCTCCGGTGCCGTGTTGGCGGCGGGCCGCGCGACTGAGCACGGCGAGTTTCGCCCGAACGTCATCGTCGCCGTCACCCGCTTCGACGCCGACTACACGCTCCAGACCGCGATCGACGCCCTCACCCTGCAGGTTCAGCTGATCGACGGCGTCGTCGAACTCGGCCGTGACGAGCTGCCCGTGCTCGGCACCGACGGCTTCCGCATCGAGTTCAGCTACTCCGACCCGCGCGTCGGCACCCTCATGCAGGGCGTTCGCCTTGCCCTTCTCGCCAACGGCCCCGTCGTCGACCTCGTGCAGATCACGGCCACCGCCACCGGTGCCCAGGCCGCGACCCTCTGGGGCGAGCTGCGCGACGTGCAGTCCTCGGCGGCACTCACCGGCTCGTAACTACCGTTGTCAACGCGCGACCGCGGTGGGCGGCGCAGCCGTGTCGCCCACGTGCAACCGGCACGTGAACGCCACGTCGGGTGACGCCTCGCCCGCCAGCAGCTCGGTGACCGCCCGCCCCGCCGCGCGGCCCTTCTCGGTGGCCGGCTGAACCATGGTGGTGAGGTCGTGGTGGGTGAATCCTTCGATGCGGGCACCATCGAACCCGACCACCGTCACATCGTGCGGCACCAAAAGCCCCAAAGCTTCTGCCGCGCGGATGACGCCCACCGCGATGAGGTCGCTCTGGGCGATGATGGCGGTGGGCCGGGCATCCGGAGCCACATCGAGCAGCAGCAGGGCGGCCGCGAAACCGTCATCGCTCGACGAGGTCGACGTCACGAACCCGGTCACCGACGGGTACACCGCGCGGGCCCCCTCGAGCCGGTCGCGCGACACCGCCGTGGTGGCCGTCTCGAGGTCGGCTGGGGTGAGAGCGCGCAGCTCACGCCGGGCATCCAGCGGCAGCGTCACGGTCGCAACCAGACGGTGCCCGAGGTCGTACACGTGCTGCGCCATGACGGCCGCGGCCTTTCGATTGTCGAGGTCAACAGCCACCACACCGTCAAAATGCTGCCCCTCGATGGCCACCATCGGAACATTGCGTTGCCGCATTACCGTGATCGACCCGGCAAGATGCGGGCTGCAGCCGAGAAAGATCGCCGCGTCGAACACGGCCGTCTGGATGCTCGGCTCACCAACGCCCGTGGCTGTGAGCAGCAGCATTCCGCCGCCCTCGCCGATCTCCTGCGAGATGCCGTCAAGCGCCGCAATGGTCATCGGGTCGCGAAACGAGTGGATGATGCGGTCTTCGAGCACCACCCCCACGATGCCTGAGCGGCCCTGCCGCAGCGACTTCGCGCGCGGGTCGGGCCCGTAGTAGTTCAGCTCGGCCGCCGCCTTCAGCACCTTCTCGCGCGTGGCCGCCGAAATCGAGCCGTCGCCACTGAACGCGATCGACGCGGTCGACCCCGACACCCCGGCGAGCCTGGCCACATCGGCAAGCGTCGAGCGGGCCGGGTGGCCACGGTGAGGTTGATTGTTTGCACTCACATCCCATAGCGTAGTCGTAGACATTCGAATCGATTCGATTCGGTACCGGATGCTCAGGCAGAGTCGTTCGAATCACCCGACTCTCGCCCCCAGCTCACCCACCCCCAGCGTCGAGGCCCCCATGACTCACCCCACCGACACCGGCTCGTCGCCGGTCGTTCCCGGCGCACCCGTCGCCCCGAACCTCACGGCCTGGCGCAACGCTGTCTTCGTCGTCTTCACCCTCAGCGGCCTCACCCTGGCCTCCTGGATCTCGCGCCTGCCCGCCGTGCGTGACCAGCTGCACCTCGACACCGCGGCCGTGGGCCTGCTGATCCTCTGCCTCTCTGCGGGATCAGTGGTGGGCCTCGTCGCCGCGCCCCTCATCCTGAACCGCATCGGGGCGCGCCGGGGCATCCTGTTCGCCCTCTGTGTGAGCGGTCTGTCGCTCGCCGGCGTCGGTCTGTCGGCCACCCTGCTGCCCTCACCCGGTCTCGCCATGCTCTTTCTCGCCGTTCTCGGCCTCGCCAACGGCGCCCTCGACGTGATGATGAACCTCGAAGGCGCCGGCGCAGAGCGGGCCATCGGGCGCACACTGCTGCCCCTCATGCACGCCTTCTTCAGCCTCGGAACCGTCGTTGGCGCAGGGCTCGGCGCCGCCGCATCGGCCCTCGGCATCCCCGTCTCGGTGCACCTCCTCGTGGTCGCCGTGCTGATTCTGCTCGTCGCCGTCGTTGTGGTGCGCTACCTGCCGGCCGTCGTCGAATCCGACGAGCCTCTCGCGCCCGCACTGCCGCTGAAGGCGCGCATCAGAGAGAGCCTCGCCGTCTGGGCCGACGTGCGGCTGCTGCTCATCGGGCTCATTCTGCTCGGTATGGCCTTCGCCGAAGGATCAGCGAACGACTGGGTGGCCATCGCCACGATCGACGGCCATGGGCAAGACAACACCACCGGCGCCATCATGTTCGGCGTGTTCGTGACCGCGATGACCGTCGGCCGCGTGGCGGGCGGGCCCGTGCTCGACCGCCTGGGCCGCGTGCCGGTGCTGCGCTGGTCGGCGCTGATCGGTGCCATAGGAGTGCTGTTGTTCATCCTGTCGCCGAGCCTGCCGATGGCGTTCGTCGGCGCGGGTCTGTGGGGTATCGGGGCATCGCTCGGGTTTCCGGTGGGCATCTCCGCCGCGGCCGACGACCCCCAGAAAGCCGCCGCCCGGGTCAGCGCGGTGGCCATCATCGGCTACGTCGCGTTCTTGGCGGGCCCGCCGCTGCTCGGCTTTCTCGGCCAGCACTTCGGCATTCTGAACGCTCTCTACGTGGTGCTCGCGCTGCTCATCCTCGCGGCCCTCGCCACCCCCGCCGCCCGCGAGCGCACCGGAAAGTTCTCGCGCCGTTAAACTGAGGCCCGTGCGACTTGTTATTGCGAAATGTGCCGTTGACTACGCGGGCCGGCTGAGCGCCCACCTGCCCCTCGCCACCCGCCTGCTCATGCTGAAGAACGACGGCAGCATTCTGGTGCACTCCGACGGCGGATCGTACAAACCCCTGAACTGGATGAGCCCGCCCTGCACCCTGCAGATTCTCGAGCCCGATCAGGAGCAGCTGGATACGGGCATCACAGAACTCTGGAAGGTCACGCACGCGAAAACGGCCGATCTTCTCGTGGTCTCCATCCACGAGGTGTTCACCGACACGTCGCACGACCTCGGGGTCGACCCGGGTCTCGTCAAAGACGGCGTCGAAGCCCACCTGCAGAAGCTCCTCGCTGAGCAGATCGGCTTGCTCGGCGAAGGCCACACCCTCGTGCGGCGCGAATACATGACCGCCATCGGCCCGGTCGACATTCTCGCGCGCGACGCCACAGGCGCTGCCGTCGCCGTCGAACTCAAACGCCGCGGTGACATCGACGGCGTCGAACAGCTCACCCGCTACCTCGAACTCATGAACCGCGACCCGCACCTCGCCCCCGTCACCGGCATCTTCGCCGCACAGGAGATCAAGCCCCAGGCGCGCACCCTCGCTCACGACCGCGGCATTCGCACCCTGCTGCTCGACTACGACGCCATGCGCGGCCTCGACGATAGCGACAGTCGCCTGTTCTGAATTCTTTTGTTCGCCCTGAATTTTTTTCGCCGCCGCCCTTGCGGCGGGTGCGGGCAGGGGGTCAGGGGGCGCCGGCCGAGAGCCAGAGGGCGAGCACGGCGAGCGGCAGGGTGACGAGAACGGCGGCGAGGCCGAAGACGACGAAGCGCGGCCACGAGATGCTCACGCCGAGGGAGGTCACACGTTGGTGCCACAGCAGGGTCGCGAGTGATGCCCACGGCGTGACGAGCGGCCCGAGATTCACGCCGATGAGCAGCGCAGCCAGCCGCAACGGATCGCCCGCCGCCGCCGGCTCGATCACCAGATACGCCGGAAGATTGTTGATCCCGTTCGCCGCAACTGCACCCACACCCGTGAGCTGCAGCAGCGCCGGCAACGACGTACCCGACCCCGCGACCGCCGCAACGGCGCCTGACAGCCCGTGCACCTGCGCCGCCTCGACCAGCACGAACAGCCCCGCCGCGATACCAACGGCCGACCACGGCACCAGCCGCACACTCAGCGACGACCGCCGCCGCACCCCGAATGCCACCACCAGCACCACAGCGCCAGCCGTCGCCGGAATCCACACCGGCAACCCCGACACCAACAGCGGAAGTAGCACCGCCACCACCACAGCCGACACCACGAGCAGTCGCCGGTCGGCGATGGATGCCCGTTCCGGCACCTCATACCGCCCCCGAACCCCGCCCAGCCGCCGCCAGAACACCCCCGTCAGAATCACGATCGGCACCAGCACCCCGACCAGCGCCGGAGCCCACACCAGCGCCACATAGTCGAACGGACCGCCGAACCGCAGCGCACTCGCCGCCAGCAGTTTCGTCAGGTTCGACACCGGCAGCAGCAGCGAGGCCGTGTTCGCGAGCCACACCGTCGCCAGCGCGAACGGCACTGGCGGTATGCCCGCGTGCAACGCCAGCAGCACCACCACCGGTGTCACGAGCACGGCGGTCGTGTCGAGCGACAAGAAGATCGTGCTGAGCGTCGCGAGCGCGAGAACGAACAGCCAGAGCATCCAGACCCGTCGTCTGCCCCAGCCAGCGAGCCGGTCGGAGAGCACCGCGAACAGCCCGGCCTCCGACGCCAGCTCGGTGACGATCGTGATCGCCACCACAAACCCGAGCACCGGCCCCACCCGTTCGACGAGGGCGAGCGACGAGGGGGCGGGCAGGATGCCCGTGGCGACCACAATCGCCGCGGCCACCACCAGCGCCAACACGAACACCCGTCCCGGAGTCACCCGCTTTCGGGGTTCTTCGTCACTGGGTCGGGCATCCCGGGCCGTGGTCTCTGGGGTCAGGGCGTCATCGTTTATGAACCGATCGTAGTTCGCCCAGGCGCCCGGCGCGAGCCGCGAAACGCCCCCGACAGGGCAGGTAATCCTCGGCACCCTAGAATTGCCCCAATGTCTACTGAAGAGATTTCAACCGCAGCGGTCGCGCCCCACAAACCTTGGTCGTGCGTCTTGTTCGACCTCGACGGAACGATCACCGACTCGGCCCCTGGCATCATCGGCCGCCTCTCACGCACGCTTCTCGCGTTGGGCCGCCCGGTTCCTGCCCCCGCCGATCTCATGCAGTTCATCGGGCCGCCCATCCTGCAGGGCTTCGAGCTCGTCGCCAACATGAACGAGGCTGAGGCCAACCAGGCCCTCGTCATCTACCGCGATCTCGCGGCCAGCGAAGGCCCGCAAGACGACGCCGTCACTTTCCCGGGCATGGTCGGGCTGGTGAAGTTTCTGTTCAAAGCCGGCATTCCGCTGGCCGTCACCACCTCGAAGTCGGAGGTGCAGGCAAACCGCATTCTCGAGCACCTGAGCCTTCAGCACGCTTTCGTGGTCATCGCCGGAGCCAGCGAAGACGAAACCCGAAGCGCCAAGGGAGACGTCATCGCCGAGGCCCTCCTGCGGCTGCGTGAGCTGAACGTCGACCTGTCGAATCTCGTTCTCGTGGGCGACCGCATCCACGACATGGAGGGCGCCGCCGAGCACGGCATCCCGCCCATCATGGTGGAGTGGGGGTACGGCTCTCCCGCCGAAGCCCCCGGCGCCATCGCCATCGTGCACTCCGTCGACCAGCTGCGCTCACTGCTCCTCTAACCTGCAGCGGCCGACGGGTCAGTGCGCCTCAGCTCGGTCTCGCCCGAGACCGGCCCGCCACGCACGTGAACCCGAACAAACACTGCAGCATCACGGCGAGACCGCTCGGCGCTATCGCCGAGCCTCAGCCCCAACACCACTGCGAGTGCCAGCCCACCAACGGCGAGAATCGGGCCGATGAAGCTGCCAGAGGCTTCATTCGACCCGTCGAAACTGGCCACACTTGCAACCCAGGCCGGCAGGTAGCTGCCGAGCACCACCGTCGCAGCGATGATCAGCACCTGCCCGGCGGCGGCGCACTGGCGCGCGTGACTGCGAGCCATGCTGGCCATGGTTCGAGCCTGCACGTCGCTGAGGTCACCCAGCGAACGGCTGCCGATCCACCGGGCCGAGACGCTCTCTTCTGTCACGACCGTCTGAAGCTCACCGGGCGTGAGAAGCTCAAGCGCGTGCGGTCGAAACCGGCTCTCCTCGCCCCCCTCACCTGCTGGCAATTGGGCACGAAGCGCACCCAGCCGTCGGCTTCTCTCCCGCCGAAGCTCTCTCGCCGCCCTGCTGAAGAGTGCCGCCCGCCAGAAACAGACAATACCGATCAGTGAGAGGAGGCCGAGCACCGCCTGTGCTGCCGGGCTCACAGCTGCGCCCTCCCCGAGGCCATCAGCCTGGGGCGAAAGAAGATGAATCGCTGCGCGCTGAGAACGAGCACAATGAATGAGATCTCCACCAGGAGCTGGTCTGTTGCAAGCAACAGGCCGAACCACGGTCGCGACACGACGCCCAGCCAGTTGCCCCACAACAACATCACCGGAATGACCGCACCGCTCACCCCGAGAAGCGCGTAGGCGAAGCCCATGCGCCGAAACGCAGGAGAGTACCCCCTGACAAGGTACAGAGGTTCAATGGGCACAGGCCTGAGCATGGCTGAGACGGTGTCGACCGCTGCGCGAACGTGAGATTTGATCATGGGATCATTTTCGCCCGAGCCACTGACACTGGCCGTGTCTCGCACCGGCACCACTCATCCCCGACACCCGTGCGAGGCGGGGGCGCGCACGTGCGCACCCCACGCCTCACCCCGGCTCTACAGACCCGACAGCTCCGCAACCTCGTCGGCCGTCAACTCGAGGTCGGCCGCCGTTGCCGAGTCGCGGATGCTCGCTGGCCGTGAAGCGCCAGGAATCGGCACCACCACCGGCGCCAACGCCAGCTCCCATGCAAGGCACAGCACCTGCGGGCTCACCCCGTGCACCCCGGCGATGCGCGCGAACGTATCGCCCTTACCGCCCAGGTCTGACGCCCCCGTGATGCCGCCGAGGGGGCTCCACGGCAGAAACGCGAGGCCCAGTTCGTCACAGAGCTCGAGTTCGCCCTGGCTCGACCTGAATTTGGGTGAGAACTGGTTCTGCACTGAGACCAGCCGACCATCCAGAATCTCGTTTGCCTGGCGAATCTGGTTCACATCAGCATTCGAAATGCCAGCCATGCGAATCACGCCCTCGTCGAGTAGGTCGCGCAGCGCCCCAACCGACTCTTCGTAGGGCACAGCGGGGTCGGGTCGGTGAAGCTGGTACAGCCCGATGCTGTCGACGCCGAGCCGTGAAGCCGAAGCCTTCGCCGCTTCCTTCAGGTAGTCGGGGTGCCCGTTGAGAGTCCAGCTGCCATCACCCGGGCGCAGGTGCCCGCCTTTAGTCGCCACCAGAACACCCGACGTGTCGCCGCCGTAGCTCTTCAGCGCCTTCGCGATGAGCAACTCGTTGTGCCCGTCGTCATCGGCGGTCATGTGGTACGCGTCAGCCGTGTCGATGAGGGTGACACCCGCCTCGAGCGCGGCATGGATCGTCGCCACCGAGCGCTCTTCGTCAGGCCGTCCCTCGATCGACATCGGCATGCCGCCGAGCCCGATCGCACTCACCGTGACATCTCCGATTGTGCGGTTCTTCATAGGTTTTTCCCGCTCTCTGCGACCGCGAATCGACCGCATTCGATGCTATGTGACGTTCCGTGACGTGCGCACAGGCTTGACGCGGCCGCCCGGATTACCCTCGAATCCCCACACCAGCTCCGTGCCCCGAAGGAACCCCATGACCACCAACGCTGCCGCCCCGACCGAGACCGCCCCAGCCAGTACCATCCCCGCCAGCATCGCCGCCCAGGTCGCCGAATTCAACACCGGGTTCGAGGCCCAGATCGGCCCCGACCTCTCAGCGGTCTTCGCCGCCGAGCAGGCAGCCCTCACCACCGACGGCATCCCGGCCAGCACCGTCGCCGTGGGAGATACGGTTCCGGATGCTCGTCTGCTCACCCCCGGGGGCGACACCACCACGCTGGCCGAGTCGCTCGACGGCACCCCCGCCGTGCTCGTGTTCTACCGCGGAGCCTGGTGCCCGTACTGCAACATCACCCTGCAGACGTACCAGCGCGACCTGTTGCCCGCACTGCGTGAGCGGGGCGTCCGGCTCATCGCCATCAGCCCCCAGACCCCCGACGGCTCGAAGGCCATCACCGAGAGTGCCGAACTCGACTTTCCCGTGCTCTCTGACGCCTCGAATGTGCTCGTGCGTCAGCTTGGCATCGTCACCGAGCCCACTGCCGATGCCCGCGCAGCCCACACCGCGCTCGGGTTCGACGTGGCCGACAGCAATGCCGACGCGACCGGCGACATCCCCTTCCCCACCGTTCTCGTCATCGATGCCGGCCGCGTGGTCTCGTTCGCCGACATTCACGTCGACTACACCACCCGCACCGAGGTCGCCGCCATTCTCGACGCGGTGGATGCCCTCACGCTCTGATTCCTGCAGGCGCGGGGCGGGGCACGGCGGCGCGGGGCGGCTAGGCTCGCGTCATGACCGAACTCGACCCCGCCTCGACCCTCCGACGCCCCGCCTACGCCACCCTCGTGGCCTACGGCTCGATCGTCATTGCGTTCGGCCTGCTCGTCACCGTGCTGGGCCTCGTCTTCGCTCCCGGGCTCACCGCTCTGGGCCTCGCCCTTGCCGCGTTCGGCGGCATGTTCGCAGCATTCGGGGCGTTTCTCTTCTACTTCGCCGTACGTTCGTAACTCTTCGGGCCCCATGACGGCCGGATGCCCGTTTAAGGGGATGCCCCTGCCGGTTGTGGCGTCACGTGACCACGTCGGGATCGCGCGATCATAGAGTTGTAGCGCCAGAGAGAGCGGCACGAGCGGCCTTGATCTCGGCCGACGACGCCGTGAGATTGACGGGCGCATCAGGGTCAAGCGCCTACGCCGCCCTGAAGCGTCTCGTCGCCGCGGGAATCATTCATGACGTCACGCATCGAAAGCGCAATCAGGTCTGGGCCGCCACCGATATTCTCGACGAAATGACGAGAGGCCCACCGCAGCAGTGCTGCAGATGAGCCTCTCAATGCTGGTGCGCGAAGGGGGACTTGAACCCCCACGTCCTTACGAACACACGGACCTGAACCGTGCGCGTCTACCAATTCCGCCACTCGCGCCAACTCAGCGAGGTTAGCACCCTTGGGGCGGTTTGTGAAAACCGAGGGCAGTGCGTCCACCCGACACTGCACGGCAAAGCGGGCCAATAAACCGCCTCGCATGTCACCCCGCAGGGCATTAACACCCCAGACAGGTACCATCTGACGTAGCATTCATGCCTGCAGAGTGTGCGCGACGATCTGTTGCGCCCACCGAACATGGGAGACGCGTGGGAATACTGGACAACTTCGAGAAGGGTCTCGAACGTGCCGTCAACGGCGCCTTTGCCAAGACTTTTCGCTCGGGGCTGCAGCCGGTTGAGATCGGCTCCGCTCTGAAGCGCGAGCTCGACACGAAGGCCGCCGTCGTCTCGCGCGAGCGCATTCTGGTTCCCAACAGCTTCGTCGTGAACCTCGGGCAAAGCGACTTCGAGCGCATGAGCGCGCTCGGGGCCACCCTCATCGACGACCTCGTGCAGATCGTTCAGAAGCACGCCACGGCGCAGAGCTTCCAGTTCGCCGGCGGTATCAGTGTGACCCTCGCCGAGGTGCCGCGGCTGAGCGCCGGTCTGCTCGAGGTCGAGAGTTCGACCATCCAGCGCGACGTGACGTGGATGCCCGTGCTCGACGTCGCGGGCAAGCGCTACCCCATCACCCAGTCGCGCACGGTCATCGGGCGAGGCCACGATGCTGACATCACCGTCGAAGACACCGGCATCTCGCGCAAACACATCGAGGTGGTGTGGGATGGCAAACGTGCTGAAGCACGAGACCTCGACTCGACGAACGGTTCGCAGCTGAACGGCCAGGCGTTCAAACGAGCCGTCATCGAGCCCGATTCAGTGATTCAGATCGGCCGCACCCGGGTCGTCTTCCGGGTGCTGGCGCAGTCGGCCTCGGCTTCGGCCGCCGGCTCACCAGCGTCGCCGTCGCCCTCCGCACCCGCGCCGGCAGACGGCCCGCCCCCGGCGGCAGAACCGTTCAGGTGGGATCTATGAGTGAACTCACTCTTCTCATTCTGCGGTTCGGCTTTCTCGCCGTGCTCTGGGTCTTCGTATTCGTCATCGTGTATGCGATGCGATCAGACCTGTTCGGGCAGCGCGTTCGCAAGATGCGCGAGCCGAGTGCCGCGCAGTCGGGCCAGGCCGGGCAGGCGTCGAGCCCGTTTCCGCAGAACGCTGCGGCCGCCGCAGGCGGGGCGAGCGCAGCAGGCGGCGCCGTAGCCGGGGCCGCTGCAACTCCCGCCCCGGCCGGCAAAGTCGTCGGTGCCGCCGCCACGAACACCCCGCTGCCGTCGACTCACCCACCGACCCCGGCCCCGCAGTCGAAGATTCCCGTGTTCACCCCCCTCGCCGGCTCGACCGCCGGCGTGCATCCGCGTGCCACCACCAGCAATGCGCACAAGCTGGTCATCACCTCCGGCGCCAAGGCCGGAACCGAGATCGAGCTGGGCGTCGACCCGCTCACCATCGGCCGGTCGACAGACTCGAGCGTGGTCATTCGCGACGACTACACCTCAACTCACCATGCACGCCTTCTGAACTGGAACAACGAGTGGGTCATTCAAGACCTCGACTCAACGAACGGCACGTTTCTCGACGGAAAACGTGTCACCCAACCCACTGCCGTTGCGCTGAACACGCCCATCAAGATCGGTTCCACCAGTTTTGAGCTCAGGCGTTAGGGGCACGGGCAGAACAATGGCGTTAGTGACCGAAAGTGCGGCCGTCTCCCATGTGGGCAAGGTGCGCTCGAACAACCAAGACAGCGGGTACGCCGGGCAGTCTCTGTTCGCGGTCGCCGACGGCATGGGGGGCCACGCGGGCGGCGACGTCGCGAGTGCTCTCGCACTGAACAAGCTGCTCGAGATCGACGGCGAGTACAGTTCGGCCGTCGACGCCGAGTTCGCGCTGCAGGAGGCCATTGTCAGCGCGAATGCCATTCTGGCCGAGGCCGTGTACGAGCATCCGGAGCTCACCGGCATGGGCACCACGCTCAGCGCCCTCGTGCGCGTCGGCCACAGCGTCGCCCTGGCACACATCGGCGACTCCCGTATCTACCGTTTTCGCGACGGCAAGCTCGCCCAGATCACCACCGACCACACCTTCGTGCAGCGGCTCGTCGACAACGGCCGCATCACCGCCGAAGAGGCGAAGGTGCATCCGCGCCGATCGGTGCTCATGCGCGTGCTCGGCGACGTCGATTCGACTCCCGATGTCGACCTGCAGGTCATGGACACCCGGCCGGGCGACCGCTGGCTGCTCTGCTCCGACGGCCTCACCGGCGTGGTCGACAACGACCAGATCGCCGCGGCCCTCGCCGAGAACCCGTCTCCGCAGGCCGTCGCCGATGTTCTGGTCAAAGAGAGCCTCGACCACGGCGCACCCGACAACGTGACCGTCGTCATCGTCGACATCAGCGAGTCGTTCACCGGCAGCACCTACATCGCCCAGACGGTGGGGGCGGCGTCGCGGCCCATCGCGTTCGGCGGTGGCAGTGGTCGCCGTTCGACCCGGATGCCCGGCCTCCGCCTGCACCCGCGCGTGGGCCCCACCCAGCCCTCGCACTTCGAAGCCCAGTCTGACGACTACCTCGACGAGCTCATCGACGAAGACCGCAGAAGAAGCCGTCGGCGCAAGCTCACCTGGCTCATCGGCAGCATCGTCGTGGTGCTCGCCATTGCTCTGGGTCTGTTCATCAGCTACCAGTGGACCCAGAGCCGCTACTTCGTGGGCGAGTCGAACGGCCATGTGGCCGTCTACCAGGGCATCCAGCAGTCGATCGGCCCGATCTCCCTGTCACACGTGTACCAGGAGACGACCATCACCGTCGACAATCTGCCCAGCTACACCAAGTCGCAGGTGCAGAACACGATCAGTGCCGATTCGATCGCCGCCGCCCAGAAAGTCGTGCAGAACCTCGAGCAGGCGGCCGGCAATGGCTGACCCGGGCGTCATGACGATCGTGAACTCCGTTCAGCCCGCGACGGGGCTGCGGCCGCCTCGGCGCATCCGTGTGCCCGAGAAGCTCCGCAACCTCGAACTCTTTCTGCTGCTGTTCTCGTGCGCCATCAACGCTGGGGCCGTGGTCATGGTGCAGCTGGGCGCGCTCGGCAGCATTGACGTCGGCCAACTCGTGCTGCTCGGCGCCGGCCTCTCGATACTCGTCATCGGCGCCCACACCGCACTGCGGTTCGTGGCGCCGAACGCCGACCCGTTCATCCTGCCGATCGCCACGCTGCTGAACGGCATCGGCATCGCCGAGATCTACCGCATCGACATCGAAATGAACCAGACCGGCTGGGACAGCACGGCCGTTCGGCAGGTCGTGTGGAGCGCCCTCGCCATCGCCATTGCCCTCGCCGTCATTGTGGCCCTCCGAAACCACCGGGTGCTGCAGCGCTACACCTACGTCTTCATGGTCATCTCAGGCATTCTGCTGCTGCTGCCGATTCTGCCCGGCATCGGCAAAGAGGTCTACGGCGCACGGGTGTGGATCGGCATCGGCCCGCTCTCGTTCCAGCCCGGTGAGGTGGCCAAGATCGCCCTCGCCATCTTCTTCGCCGGCTACCTCGTCTCGCGCCGCGACAGCCTCTCGTTCGTGGGTCACAAGTTTCTCGGCATGCGGTTTCCGCGCGCCAGAGACCTCGGCCCGATTCTTGTCATCTGGGCTGCCTCGATGGGCGTCATCATCTTTCAGCACGACCTGGGCACGGCGCTTTTGTACTTCGGCCTGTTCGTCGTCATGATCTACGTGGCCACCGCGCGGCTCAGCTGGGTCATCCTCGGCGTCGGGCTCTTTCTGGCCGGTGCCCTCGTCGCCAGCCAGGTGCTCACCTACGTCAACGACCGCTTCTCGAACTGGTTGAACCCATTTGCACAGAGCACGTACGACGAGATCGGCGGCAGCTACCAACTGGTTCAGGGCCTCTTCGGCCTCGCCAACGGCGGTCTCATCGGCACCGGCCTGGGTGGTGGCCAACCGAGCATCACCCCGCTCGCCCAGAGCGACTACATCGTGGCCAGCCTCGGCGAAGAGCTCGGTATGGCGGGCCTGTTCGCCATCCTCAGCCTCTACCTGCTGTTCATCGCCAGGGGCCTTCGCATCAGCTTCTCTGGCACCGACGATTTCAGCCGCCTGCTCGGTATCGGCCTCACATTCGTCATCGCCCTGCAGTGCTTCATCGTTGTCGGGGGCGTCACCCGCGTCATCCCCCTCACCGGCCTCACCACACCCTTCCTCGCCGCCGGCGGCTCGTCTCTGGTGGCCAACTGGATGATCGTGGCCCTCCTGCTGCGGCTCTCAGACACAGTGCGCAATCAGCCAAGGCTGGTGGTCTAGGGCAATGAACCGTGAACTCAAACGCGTGACCATCGTCATTCTGGCCATGTTCGCCGCCCTCTTCGTCTCGGTCACGACCATCCAGTTCTTTTCAGCGGATGCCCTGGCGAACGATGCTCGCAACGCTCGCACCATCAACGCGAGCTACTCGAAGCAGCGCGGGCCCATCCTTGTCGCCGGCCAACCGATCGCCCAGTCGGTGCCCTCGAACGACCAGTACAAGTATCAGCGCACCTACACGAACGGCCCGCTCTACAGCGCAGTGACCGGTTATTTCACACTCGACCAGGGCACCACCGGCATCGAGAGCGCCATGAATCAGGAGCTGAGCGGCACGTCAGACTCGCAGTTTCTCAGCCAGCTCAACAGCATCGTGACCGGTCAGAACCCGCAGGGCGCGTCGGTCGAACTCACCATCGACCCCAAGGTGCAGCAGGCCGCCTACGACGCCCTCGGCAGTCTGAAAGGCGCCGTCATCGCCGTCGACCCGAAGACCGGCCGCATTCTCGCTATGGTGTCAAAGCCCGATTACGACCCGAACATTCTGGCGGTGCACGACACCGACAAGGTCATCAGCACCTACAACGACTTGTTGAACAACGCGAATTCGCCCCTCATCAACCGCACCCTCGACGGCGACCTCGACCCGCCCGGTTCGACCTTCAAGATCGTCACCTCATCGACCGCACTGCAGGCCGCCGGCCTCAGCGCCGACTATCAGCTGCCGAATCTCGACGGCTACCCGCTGCCGGGCAGCTCGTCGATTGTGCACAACGCGGGCGGTGGCACCTGCGGGCCCGGCGCCACCGTGAGCATCCAGACCGCCTTCGTGCTCTCGTGCAACATTCCGATGGCCGAACTCGGCGTACAGATCGGTCGGCAGAAGCTCACCGACATGGCGAAGGCCTACGGCTACACCACCAGTTTCGACTCACCCATCCCCGTCGAAGCCAGCCAGTTTCCGAACATCGGCGACGATGCCCAGCTCGCACTCTCGTCGTTCGGCCAGGCGAGCGTTCGCTCGAGCCCCATGCAGATCGTCGAACAGTCGATGGCGGTAGCGAACGGCGGGGTGATCATGCAACCGAACCTCGTCGACAGCGTTCGGGCACCCGACCTCACCGTTCTGAAGCAGTTCGAGGCGAAAACCCTCCAAACCCCCATCACTTCTATAACAGCTTCGACACTTTCGTCGTGGATGGTCGAGGCTGTCGATTCGGGCGCGGCGACTAATGCAAGAATAGATGGAGTCAAAGTGGCCGGCAAAACAGGAACTGCAGAGAACGGGGCGGGCGACCCGTACACCCTGTGGTTTACAGGTTTCGCTCCTGCAGACAACCCTCAGGTTGCGGTTGCAGTGGTGGTACAGAATGGCGGCGGACTAGGCGAATCCGGGACGGGCAACGATGTTGCTGCCCCGATCGCCAAAAAAGTACTTGAGGCGGTGCTGAATAAATGAGACCCACAGCAGGGCTCACCTTCGGGGGAAGGTACGAGCTGTCGACGCGTATCGCGATCGGCGGCATGGGCGAGGTGTGGCAGGCGACCGACTTGGTCATCGGCCGCAATGTCGCCATCAAGATCTTGAAAGACGAGTATCTCGGCGACCCCGGGTTTCTCGAGCGTTTTCGCGCTGAAGCGCGCCACGCTGCCCTCGTGAACCACGAAGGCATTGCGAACGTCTTCGACTACGGAGAAGAAGAGGGCAGCGCGTACCTGGTCATGGAACTCGTGCCGGGCGAAGCCCTGTCGGTCATCCTCGACCGTGAGCACGTGCTGTCGACCGACCGCGTTCTCGACATCATCGCCCAGACCGCGTCGGCCCTGCAGGCCGCTCACAACGCCGGCCTCGTTCACCGTGACATCAAGCCGGGCAACCTGCTGATCACGCCGGATGGCCGGGTCAAGATCACCGACTTCGGAATCGCCCGCATCGCCGACCAGGTTCCGCTCACCGCCACCGGGCAGGTCATGGGTACGGTGCAGTACCTCTCGCCCGAACAGGCCAGCGGCCAGTCGGCGTCGTCGACCACCGATATCTACTCTCTCGGAATCGTCGCCTACGAGTGCCTCGCGGGCAAGCGTCCGTTCAGCGGCGAGTCGCAGGTAGCCATTGCGATGGCCCAGATCAACGATGTTCCGCCCGACCTGCCCGTCACCATCGCCGAGCCGGTGCGCAATCTCGTATTCTCGTGCATCGCCAAGAAGCCAGCAGACCGGCCCGCCTCGACGGCCGCCCTCGCGCGTGCTGCGACGGCGCTTCGCCAGGGTGATGTCGCCCTGGCTGCTGCCGCTGTGCCCGCCGTTCTCGGCAACCGCGCCGCACCGATCGACACCGCCACCATGCTCATGCCGTCAGCTGGCGCAACCCAGGCGACCACCGTGCTCGGCATGGCTGGCGCGGGTGCCACAGTGGCCAATCCGTTGGCCTTCCCGCCCGACGAGAACATCGACGGCGAGGTCGTACCCACGAAGAAGCGTTCTCCGTGGACCTGGCCGCTCATCGTTCTGATCATCATTCTCGCTCTGGTACTGGCGGGCACCATCTACGCTCTCGCCACGGGCAACAAGACGAGCACGCCGGTAACCTCCAGCGCGCCGCCCAGCTCGAGCGCTCCGGCAACACCCAGTAAGACACCCACACCCACGCCCACCGCCACCTCGAACACGGTGGTTGTGAACGACAAAGACCTCATCGGCAAGACCTTCGATGCGGCCTCTGCCATCCTCGTCGGCCAGGGTCTCAGCGCCAATCGCGTGGTGAAGAACGCGGCTCCGAGCGCCGACATGGTCGATGTCGTCTATCAGGCCACCCCTGTCGGCAACATCGCCAAGGGTACCACCGTCGACCTCACCGTCTACGGCGATGCCGTCGCACCGCCCGCGCCCACCTCGACTCCCACGTCGACACCGGCCAAGGTCAGCACCAATGCCACCTTCGTGGTGTCATGGGCCGCGTACAGCTGCCCGTCGGGGTACAACCTGACGAGCTACGACCTCGATGCAGGCGGCGCAACGGTCGCCATCGCCCCCGGCACCAATCCGGCTGCAACCCTCATCGCTCCCGCCGTGGCTGAGACCATCAACATCTCGTACAAGGTGACCTGCTCGGCAACCGGAGCGTCGAGCGGTCTGCAGTCGGCCTCGTCACCTGCTCTGGCGCTCGTCATCACTGCTCCGGCAACCACACCCCCGACGACAAGTGCGACTCCCGCACCTCTGGCACCCTGAACCCAACCGCTTCCGCTCATCCAACACCTACCGACCCTGGTTCACCGCCAGCAGACCCTGGAGCTCTACTGTGACCGATGACAATCGCCTGCTCGCCGGGCGATACCGCATCGGCGACATCATCGGGCGCGGCGGAATGTCGAACGTGTACGTCGGTCGCGACGAGCGCCTCGGTAGACCGGTGGCCATCAAGCTGCTGAAGTCGTCGCTCGCCGGCGACCCCATCTTCCGCACGCGGTTCAGGCAAGAAGCCCAGGCGGCCTCGCGCATGGCTCATCCCACCATCGTGCGGGTGTTCGATGCCGGAGAAGAGCGGGTGGCCGAACCCGGCGGCAGTGAAGCGATCGTGCCGTTCATTGTGATGGAGTATGTGCAGGGCATCCTGCTGAAAGATCTCATCAGGCAGGGGCCGGTCGACCCCGCCGAGGCCGTGCGCATCACCGACGGTATTCTCACGGCGCTCGAGTACTCGCACCGGGCCGGGGTCGTTCACCGCGACATCAAACCGGGCAACATCATGCTCACCCACTCAGGCCAGGTGAAGGTAATGGATTTCGGCATCGCCCGGGCCATCTCCGACTCGTCGGCAACCGTGGCGCAGACCACCGCCATTCTGGGCACGGCGCAGTACTTCTCGCCCGAACAGGCGCGCGGCGAGTCAGTGGATGCTCGAACCGACCTCTACTCCACCGGCATCGTGCTGTTCGAACTTCTCACCGGGCGTGCGCCCTTCCGCGGCGAGACCCCCGTGGCCGTGGCGTACCAGCACGTGAGCGAGGCACCGGTGTCGCCCAGCTCGATCAACCCGAAAGTGTCACCCGCACTCGACCAGGTGGTTGCTCACGCCCTGGCCAAAGACCGGTTCGCGCGCTTCCAGAGCGCCGCCGACTTCAAGATCGACCTGCAGATCGCCGGCGCCGGAAAGATCCCCTCCAAACGACTGCCGGCCGAAGATTTTCAGGCCTCCCTCTTCGGGGCACCCCCCACTCTCACTGCCGGCTCTGATGCCGCTCTCACCCAGTTGGCGGGAGACGACGAATACGCCGTTCGAACCCAGTCCAGGCCACCGGTCATCTGGATCTGGGCGGGTATCGCCAGCGTCGCCGTGATTCTCGTCGCGATTCTGTTCTGGGTGGTCGGGCTCCGCGAGACCACAATCATTCCCGACTCGTCGCGCATCATTCCGGTGGTCACAGGCCAAACGTACGACAGTGCGAACTCCACACTGCAGCAACTGAACCTCGTCACGCAGCGGTTCAACGAGAACAGCCCCACGGTTCCCGAGGGCGAGGTCATTCGCACCGACCCGCCGTCGGGCACGGTCGTGCAGCCGCAGGCCATCATCGGCATCTACGTGTCACTCGGCAAGAAGACCGTGCTGATCCCCGACCAGGCCGGGTCGACCGTCACGGCGGCAACCCCGAAGATGACGGCCCTCGGGCTGATCGTCGGCTCAACGAGCAAAGAGAACTCTGCCACCGTCGCGGCCGATGTCATCATTCGCACAGACCCCGCTGCCGGCGCATCGAGTTTTGTCGGCGACACGGTCAACTTCGTGGTGTCGAACGGGCTCGTGACGGTTCCGAACGTCGTGAACCAACCACTCACCTCAGCTACCTCGACGCTGTCTGCGTTGAATCTCACGGTCACGGCAGCGGTAGACCCGTCGTGCAAGACGGCATCATCGAACCCTGTGACGAAACAGTCTCTGGCCGCCGGTGACAGACCCCAGGGTTCAGCTGTCACCTTGACCTACTGCACGGGCTAGACCGCGCGCACGAGTGGGTTGAGCGGCACGGCCGCCGCTCTCGCCGAGGTGAGACCGGCCGTCGCCAACCAGTTCGCCAGCATCACATAACCACCCTCGGTCAGCACCGACTCCGGGTGAAACTGAACGCCGAAGATCGGTGCACTGGCGTGCCTCAGGCCCATGATGACCCCACCTTCGGTGCGCGACGTCACCACCAGTGTTGCTGGCACGGTGCCGTCGACCACCGCCAGGGAGTGGTACCGGGTGGCCGTGAAGTTCTGGGCGACACCGTCGTAGAAGAGGCTCTCGTCGTGAACGATGACCGACGTCTTGCCGTGCATGAGTTCTTCAGCGTTCGTCACAGTGGCGCCCATCGCCTCGGCGATGGCCTGGTGGCCGAGGCACACCCCGAGCAGCGGGGTGTGCCTCGCCAGCGCGGCTCGTACCACGGCAATGGAGACGCCGGCTTCTGACGGCTTGCCAGGCCCGGGTGAGATGAGCACCGCATCATAGGCGCCGAGCACCGTCGCCGCTTCTGCGTCGGTGAAGGCGTCGTTGCGAACGACAGTGGTCTCTGCCCCGAGTTGGTGCAGGTAGCCGTTCAGCGTGTAGACGAAGCTGTCGTAGTTGTCGATGACGAGAACGTGGGTCATTGGTCAACCGTAACGGGTTGCGAGGGTGTCAACAGATTGTCGACGAGCGGAAAAACCCACGTCGACAGCGCGAACAGCAGCACGGCGATGCCTACGAGCAGAATCAGGATACGGGCCCACAGGGGCCCCGGTAGAACGCGCCACAGAGCGGAGTACACGGGTCAGGCCCCTTTTCCGGTCAGCCCGGCGATGGCGGCCGGAGGCCCATCGCTTCGGGGAGTGAACGATTGAAGCACACCGTAGGCGATGATGCGCTCAGACGCGATATAGAGCGGGTTGCAGCTTGTCAGCGTGATGAGGCGGTCAGTTGCAGCAGCCGTCGGGGCCTGGGGAACCGCGCTCAACACGTCGACGCCGTCGGGGCTCACGTACTCTGTATCGCGGTAGATGTAGGTGTACCAGCCGTCTTGCGTCTCGACGTAGATCGGGTCGCCGATCTGCAACTCGTTGATCTTGATGAAGGGGCTGCCCCAACCGTCGCGGTGTGCGGCAATGGCGAAGTTGCCCATGTCGCCCGGCATCTGGCTCTGGTCATAGTGGCCGGCACCTCCGCCGTTCAGAACGGTTTTGGCGTCGACGCCCTGTGCGACGGTGCGCTTGTAGTCCGCCCCGAAGCGCGGCACGTACAGAACGGCGAACTGCTTCGTGTCTGCGGGAGCCACCATCACGACGGGGGCAGCACCAGAACCGGCAGCAGACGGGGTCGGGGTCGAGCCGGCTGCACCCGTCGGCGCTACGGCGGTCGGAGCCGGAGTGGCTGCACTCCACTGCTGTGAGAGGCCAGAGGCCTCATTGGTCTGGGTGCTGTTCAACGCGATGCCTTGAATCCACAGCTGCCAGCCGAGAAAGAGGAAGACGAGAACGCCGGCGGTGATGAGCACCTCACCAGCCACTCCGATGACGCTTCGAACGATCGAGCGGCGCTCGGCCGGATGATGCCTCGGGCGGCGGTGCTGGGGCTCATGGCGCGGCGACTCGTCTTCGCGCGGCGGGCGCGACTCGTCTCCCGGCTGCTCCGGCTCGGGATCGTCGTTAAAAAGTGAGCTTATCTCTGACACGGCATCCATACTATGAGGTGAAAATGACCAGAAGCTGAGTTACCAAAAGGGTATCAAGTCTCGTTTTCGGCGGTCGACCAGCATTCCCAGCTAGAATCATCGGCATGGCCCGCGAGAAAACACGTTCCCTGCAAGTCGCGAAAGCGTCGAGTGATGAGTCGACCCCGAATCCCGTCTGGTTCAAGCCGGTCATGTTCGGTTTCATGCTCGTCGGTCTTGTGTGGATCATCGTGTTCTACGTCAGCCAGGGCATCCTGCCCATCCCCGATCTCGGCAGCTGGAACATCCTCATCGGCTTCGGTATCGCCTTCGTGGGTTTTCTCATGACCACCCGCTGGCGCTGATCCAGCCCTTCACAACGGCGAGACTTACACGGGTGTAATTATCCCCAATGTGTATAAGCCTGTGTATAACTCACGGCTCTGCCTGTTAGTAAAAGCTGCGTGCAACCGTAACGATCACCAGCAACACCAGCACAGCCGCTGATGCAAATATCTGAACAGGCTGTTGTTGTGGGCGCCTGGTCTTCATGTAGATGAACCCCACGAGGCCACCGACCACCAGCCCGCCGACGTGCACCTGCCAGGCGATTCCCGGTACCAGAAAGCCGATCGCCAGGTTCAGCACCAGCAGCACAACGAGCTGCTGCATGTTGCCACCCAGCGTGCGCGAGATGATGAAGAACGCACCCATCAGACCGAATATCGCGCCCGAGGCTCCGATCACCGGCTGCCCGGCAGTGGCGAGAACATCCATCGCCACCGCGCCGCCCACCGCTGCCAGTAGGTAGAGCGCCAGAAAGCGCAGCCGCCCGATCATCGGTTCGAGAATGCGGCCGAAGATGTACAACGAATACATGTTCAGCAGAATGTGCAGCAGTGAAAATGGCGAGCTGATCGTGAATGGATTGTGCACGAATGCATACGTCAGCATGCGCCACGGCTCAACACCGATACCGAACAGCGGCTGGCTGTAGGCGCCGGCGTACTGCAGGGCGTTTGTCACCCCGAGCCCGGGTATGAGTTGCAGCACGTAGACGAATACCGTCAAACCTATGAGTGAGTAGGTCGCGACGGGAGCATTCGACGAACGTGAAGTGGCCCGTGCTGCCCGAATCAGCGCGGGGCGCTTGTTGTATTCCTGGCTGCGGCGCCCCTCACGGGCGCAGTCGACGCAGTGAACGCCTACGGCCGCCTGCACCGAACACTCGGGGCAGACGGTCTTGCCACAGCGCTGGCAGAGAATGTAGCTCTGCCGGTTCGGGTGACGGTAGCAGAAGTTCGCATCCGTCTCCGGAATGGTTGACAACTAAACCTCAGCGACCTCGACTGATTCGACGACAACAGCGTCGAGCGGGCGGTCGTACGCGTCGGTTGCCACCGCAGCGAGCTTGTCGACGATGCGCTTCGACGAGTCATCTGCGACCTCACCGAAGATGGTGTGCTTGCCCTGCAGCCAGGTAGCCGGCCCGACGGTGATGAAGAACTGAGAACCGTTGGTGCCCTGCCCACCCTGGATGCCCGCATTCGCCATCGCCAGAATGTAGGGCTCGACGAAGCCGAGCTCAGGGTTGATCTCGTCGTTGAAGCGGTAGCCGGGGCCGCCGGTGCCATTGCCGAGCGGGTCGCCACCCTGAATCATGAAGCCCGGGATGATGCGGTGAAAGATGCTGCCGTCATAAAGTTTGGCGGTGGTGGCCGCGCCCGTCTTCGGGTCGGTCCATTCGCGCTCGCCCGCGGCAAGGCCGACAAAGTTCTTGACGGTCTGGGGGGCATGGTTGCCGAAGAGGTTGACAGAGATGTCGCCGAGGTTGGTGTGGAACGTCGCGACGTGGGTGTGCTTGGCCATGGATCAATTCTCACACAGTGCCCCGCTCATACAGTCAAGGGTCAGCGTAAAGAAGGAGGATAGTCAGGCTGCGATGTTTGGTGCCAAGCTAGACCGTGGCAAGATTGTGATCTACCGCGTTCGTAGCCGATGGAGGTTTCTGATGAGTCTCACCCGTAAGCGCCAAAAGGCACTCAAGCGTCTGCGCAGCAGCGCCGAGGATCTCTGGTTCGACCAGCAGAGCATTCTCGACCGTGCCAACCACGTCGCGCGTGAGGCGAAGCTTCAGCTCGGCGAGCTGACCAAAGAAGAAGTTGTGCCGCGTGTGAAGACCGCGACCGACTCCATTGCACCGACCATTGCCCGCAACATCGCTGCAGCCAAGGTTGCCGGCGACCAGGTGCGCTCCAAGTGGGCCTCCGACGTTCTGCCGGCGCTCGGCAGCACACTCACATCGGCCGCCGACGTCTTTCACGTCAGCGACAACACTTCGGTGAAGAAGGCCATCGCCAAAGTCGCCCCCAAGCCCGCCAAGAAATCGTCGCACCTCGGCGCCTATGCTGCAATCATCACCGGCACGGTGGCACTGGTCGGCATCGGTTACGCCGTCTGGCAGACCTTCCGCGCCGATGACGAGCTCTGGATCAGCGAAGACGAGATCGACGCCACCCCCGCCTCGTAGCTCAAACACAAGAGAAGCCCGGCCCTCATCGAGGTGCCGGGCTTCTTTTGTGCAATTCAGTCTCGCCGGGCAGGGACCGGCGAGACAAATAATTCAGTGGAGCCTAGGAGAATCGAACTCCTGACCTCCTGCTTGCAAAGCAGGCGCTCTACCAATTGAGCTAAGGCCCCCAATGCGCCAAACGCATGTCTCAGAGCACACCGTGTTCTGAGACGCACTATTTAGCTAACACAGTGGGGGTACCGGGATTTGAACCTGGGACCTCTTCATTATCAGTGAAGCGCTCTAACCAACTGAGCTATACCCCCGCTTGGGCAGTTGCGTTTCGTTTTCGTAAAACGCAACTTTGTAATACTACCCAAAACCTACTTATTCGTGAAACCGAGCATCACTCCACCTGTGATCTTGACGGTCAGATTGTAGAGAACAGCCGAGATCGCGCCAAGAGCCGTGATTACGATGATGTCGAGAATGGCCACAATCACCGCGAACCCCATCACCTGGCCGAGCGAGGCGAACTGATCGACGCTCACATTGCCCGTTCCGGCAATCTCTACCAGCAGCTTGTTCACCGAGTCGAACACACCGGTCTGCTGCAGCAGCGACCAGATCAGAAACGCGGCGACGACGGTGACGATACCGAGCACGATCGACCACAGAAACGAGATCTTGAGAATCGACCAGAAGTCGACGTACACCAGGCGCAGGCGCACCTGCTTGGTCTGTGTGGGCCGTGATGACTTCTTTGCAAGCTTTTCAGCTACGTTACTCATCGGTCGGTGCTTCCTCTCCGGCATCTTCAGACGTCTGCGGTTCTGCGCCAGGGTCTGAAACTACGGTGCGTTCGGTGTTTTTGGCCAGCGCGATTATGCGATCTTCATCGGCGAATCGCGCGAAGACAACACCCATGGTGTCTCGGCCTTTGGCCGGGACTTCGGCCACGGCAGAGCGTACCACCTTGCCGCTGGCAAGAACCACCAAGACCTCGTCTTCTTCGTCGACGATGAGCGCACCCGCAAGTTCGCCCCGTTCATCCTGAAGCTTGGCGACTTTGATGCCAAGGCCCCCCCGGCCCTGTAGCCGGTACTGCTCCACTGACGTGCGCTTGGCGTAACCGCCCTCGGTCACAACGAACACGAACCCGGCCTCTGAAACCACAGACGCGTCGAGCAGAACATCTTCGTCTCTGAATTTCATACCGATGACACCGGCCGTCGAGCGGCCCATCGGCCGAAGCGCCTCGTTCGAGGCGGTGAACCGAATCGACATGCCCTTCTTCGACACCAGGAGCACATCGGAGTCTTCTTCGACGAGCAGTGCTGAGACCAGCTCGTCGCCCTCCCGCAGGTTGATGGCGATGATGCCACCCGAGCGGTTGGTGTCGTACTCGCTGAGCGCAGTCTTCTTCAGCAGGCCATCCCGAGTGGCGAGTACCAGGTACGTCGCAGCCTTGTAGTCGCGAATGTCGAGAACCTGGGCGATCTGCTCATCGGGCCCGAGGGCCAGCAGGTTGGCGACATGCTGGCCTTTCGCGTCGCGGCCGGCCTCCTGCAGCTCGTAGGCCTTTGCTCGATACACGCGCCCTGTGGTGGTGAAGAACAGCAGCCAATGGTGCGTCGTGGTCACGAAGAAGTGTTCGACCACGTCGTCTGCACGCAGCTGGGCACCCTTCACGCCCTTGCCACCGCGGTGCTGGCTGCGGTAGTTGTCGCTGCGCGTGCGCTTGATGTAGCCGCCGCGCGTGACGGTGACCACCATCTCCTCTTCGGGGATGAGGTCTTCCATGTTCATGTCGCCGTCGAAACCGAACATGATCTCGGTGCGGCGGTCGTCGCCGAACTTCGTGGCGATCTCGGTGAGCTCTTCGGTGATGATCTCGCGCTGGCGAGCCGGGCTGCCGAGGATCACGTGGAATGCGTCGATCTCGACTTGGAGCTCGGCTGCCTCATCGGCGATCTTCTGGCGTTCGAGGGCAGCCAGCCGACGCAGCTGCATGGTCAGAATGGCGTCAGACTGAACTTCGTCGATCTCGAGCAGCGCCATGAGGCCGGTGCGTGCGTCGTCGACAGTGTCAGAACGGCGGATGAGCGCGATGACCTCGTCGAGTGCATCCAGAGCCTTCAGGTACCCGCGCAGAATATGCATGCGCTCTTCGGCGCGGCGCAGGCGGAACTGGGTGCGACGCACGATGACGTCGATCTGGTGCGTGACCCACTCGGTGATGAACCCGTCGATCGGCAGCGTGCGGGGGATGCCGTCGACGATGGCGAGCATGTTCGCGCCGAAGTTCTCTTGCAGTGAAGTGTGCTTGTAGAGGTTGTTGAGCACGACCTTCGCCACCGCATCGCGCTTCAGTACGATGACGAGGCGCTGGCCGGTGCGGCCGGAGGTCTCGTCGCGAATGTCGGCGATGCCACCGATCTTGCCGTCTTTGACGAGCTCGGCGATCTTGATGGCCAGGTTGTCGGGGTTGACCTGGTACGGCAACTCGGTGACCACCAGGCAGTTGCGCCCCTGCAGCTCTTCGACGCTCACAACAGCGCGCATGGTGATCGAGCCACGGCCTGTGCGATACGCGTCGTGAATACCCTTCACGCCGAGAATCTGAGCGCCGGTGGGAAAGTCGGGGCCCTTGATGCGCTGCATGAGCGCGTCTTGTAGTTCTTCGCGCGTCGCATCGGGGTTCTCGAGGTACCAGATGGCACCGGCGGCAACCTCGCGCAGGTTGTGTGGTGGGATGTTCGTGGCCATGCCGACGGCAATACCCACCGACCCGTTGACGAGCAGGTTCGGAAAACGGCTCGGCAGCACAATGGGCTCGAGCGTACGACCGTCGTAGTTGTCTTGAAAGTCGACGGTCTCCTCTTGGATGTCGCGCACCATCTCGAGCGCCAACGGAGCCATCTTCGTCTCGGTGTACCGCGGGGCCGCAGCACCGTCGTTGCCCGCCGAACCGAAGTTGCCCTGCCCGAGTGCGAGCGGATACCGCAGGCTCCAGGGCTGGATCAGACGCACCAGCGCGTCGTAGATGGAGGCGTCACCGTGGGGGTGGAACTGCCCCATCACCTCGCCCACCACACGGGCAGACTTCGAGAACGCGCGGTCGGGCCGGTAGCCGCCGTCGTACATCGCGTAGATCACGCGGCGATGAACCGGCTTCAGACCGTCGCGCACGTCAGGCAGAGCGCGCCCGACGATGACGCTCATCGCGTAGTCGAGGTACGAGCGCTGCATCTCGAGTTGAAGGTCGACCTGCTCGATGCGGTCTGTTGTCATTCCGCGTGAGTCGGGCGCAATCGAGTCACCGGTGGGAGTTTCGTCAGTCATGGTTCTCTTTGATCTGTTGGAGAAGAATTAGATATCGAGGAAGCGAACGTCTTTGGCGTTCTTCTGAATGAAGTTGCGCCGCGATTCGACGTCTTCACCCATCAGTGTTGAGAAGACCTCGTCGGCCGCAGCGGCGTCGTCGAGGGTGATCTGGCGGAGGGTTCGCGTGTCGGGGTCCATCGTGGTGTCCCACAGCTCGCGGTAGTCCATCTCACCGAGGCCCTTGTACCGCTGGATGGCATTCTCTTTGGGGATGCGCTTGCCCGACGCGGCACCGTGCGCGAGCATCGCGTCGCGCTCAGCGTCGGTGTATACATACTCGTGCGGCGCGTTCGACCACTTGATGCGGTAGAGCGGCGGCATGGCGAGGTAGACGTAGCCCAGCTCGATGAGCGGTCGCATGTAGCGGAACACCAGCGTGAGCAGCAACGTCGTGATGTGCTGGCCGTCGACGTCGGCATCGGCCATCAGCACGATCTTGTGGTACCGGGCCTTCTCCGGGTTGAAGTCCTCACCGATTCCCGCGCCGAAGGCGGTGATCATGGCCTGAACCTCGTTGTTGCCGAGGGCTCGGTCAAGCCTCGCCTTCTCGACGTTCAGAATCTTGCCACGCAGCGGCAGGATGGCCTGGGTCTCCGGGTTTCTGCCCTGAATGGCCGAACCTCCGGCCGAGTCGCCCTCCACAATGAAGATCTCACTCTTGGCGGGGTCTCGGCTCGAGCAGTCTTTGAGCTTGCCGGGCATGCCGCCACCCTCGAGAAGCCCTTTACGACGGGTCTGCTCACGAGCCTTGCGTGCGGCCATACGTGCCTGCGAGGCCTGGATGGCTTTTCTAATGATCTCGCGGGCCTGCGACGGGTTGCGGTCGAACCAGTCGGCGAGCTCTTTGCCGGCCACCCGTTGAACGAATGCCTTCGCCTCGGTGTTGCCGAGCTTCGTCTTCGTCTGGCCCTCGAACTGCGGCTCGGCGAGCTTCACAGAGATGACAGCTGTGAGACCCTCGCGTACGTCATCGCCCGTGAGGTTCTCGTCTTTTTCCTTGAGGATGGTCTTCTCACGTGCATACCTGTTCACCAGTGAGGTCAGTGCAGCGCGGAAACCCTCTTCGTGGGTACCGCCCTCATGGGTGTTGATGGTGTTCGCATACGTGTGAACGCTCTCGGTGTACCCGTTCGTCCACTGCATAGCCACTTCGAGCGAGATCTTACGGTCGGTGTCTTCGCTCTCGAACGAGATGACCTCGTCGTGCACCAGCTCATTCTTCTTCGTACGGTTCAGGTATTCGACGTAGTCGACGAGGCCATTCTCATAGAGGTAGCTGACCACCACATCTTCTTCGCCTCGCTCGTCAGTGAGCGTGATGCGGAGGCCCTTGTTCAGAAACGCCATCTGCTGAAAACGGGCGCGCAACGTTTCGTAGTCGAACTCGACGGTCTCGAAGGTCTCGCGGCTCGGCCAGAACGTCACCGTCGTACCGGTCTCGGTCGAGGCCTCGCCCATTTCGAGCGGCTCCTGCGGCACGCCGTGCTTGTAACTCTGGCGCCACACGTGACCCTGGCGGCGAACCTCGACGTCGAGTTCTGCCGAAAGGGCATTCACGACGGAGATACCCACGCCGTGCAGGCCACCCGAGACCGAGTAGCCGCCGCCGCCGAACTTGCCGCCGGCGTGCAGGATGGTCAGCACCACTTCGACCGTCGACTTGTTCTCGTGCTTGTTCAGATCGACCGGAATGCCGCGACCGTTGTCGACGACCCGAATGGCACCGTCTTCACGCATCGTGATGCCGATGGTGTCGCAGTAGCCGGCCAAGGCCTCGTCTACCGAGTTGTCGACCACCTCGTAGACAAGGTGATGCAGCCCCCGTGGGCCGGTCGAACCGATGTACATTCCGGGCCGTTTGCGAACCGCCTCGAGACCCTCGAGGATCTGGATTGCATCGGCACCGTATTCTGATTCGGAGTCGGCCTGGTCGAGTGGGGATGTCATATATAAATAGGCTCCAAAAACAGAAGGATTGCGACTATTTATTCTACCAAACTAACTTCGCTTTCCGAGCTTTGAAGGCGATCTGGGGCGTTTATTTCGGGTGGGTGACCAGTTTTGCCTCCCTAGCCGTATGTATCGCGTGGGCCCCGCCCTGGAATTGATCTGGAGCCTCTTTTCCACGAAGGGGCGTCGGGGGCGAGAAAGCGTACCGACTCGATGCCCGCTTCGGGGAACTCCTGGACGATGCGCGTCATGATCATCGTTCGCATGTGACGCAGTTGAGTCGCCCACGCCGTGGAGTCACATTGAACGGTCAGAACAGAGTCGGTGATGCCTGTCGGATGACTGTGCTCAGCCGTGTCGACCCCGGCAATCTCTTTCCACGCGAGCATCAGGTCTGACTTGGCCAGAGCACCGTTCCAGCCGAGGTCGCCGGTGAGGGCATCCAGAACCGAGCTGATGCCCCTGGGGTCGCGCCCCAGACCGTACGGCACCGATTCGCCCGTGGGAATGCGGCTCTGCCGAAGTTTTAGGCGGCTCATCGACTTCGAATCGCCGAAGGCCTGTTTGAACCGCAAGTAGACCGACTGTGATTCGGTCGAGGGGGCAGGTTTCTCTGACTCAGGCATCGGCGGCCGGGTCGACGATGGTTCCGGCGGAGATGTGCACGGTGTGGGCGGCAAGCGCGGGTGGCACATCGTCGAAGACAGCGGCGGTGATGAGAACCTGCTCGTAGTCGGCCACCGCGGCCGCGAGCCGTGTTCGCCTCGCTTGGTCGAGTTCTGCAAAGACGTCATCGAGAATCACCACCGGATCGCCGCTCGTTGAATCGACCCGTAGCAGGTCTGCGGAAGCTATTTTCAGAGCAAGCGCGAACGACCACGACTCACCGTGGCTCGCATAGCCTTTGGCGGGCAGGCCATTCAGCTGAAAAACCACATCGTCGCGGTGCGGCCCACAGAGCGTGATGCCCCGATCGAGTTCCTGTCGCCGCAATCGCACGAGAGCTGCACGAAAATCGCTCTCGATATCGGCACGAATAACGGGGGAATCGGTGGCGACCAACGCTTCGTCAGCGTCGGCGGTGTCGTCATCAGTCGAATTCGACGAGAGGATGCTCAACCGACTCATCAGCCGGGGTGAGTGATCTGCTCCGGCAACCGCCAGGTACGCAGCCTCGACGTGTGGCCGCAGCCGAGCGACAAGGGCGTCGCGCTCGGCGATGATCTCTGAACCGAGAGCAACGAGCCGATCATCCCAGATCTCGAGCGTCGACAGCTGGTTGGCCTTCACCCCGGAATTGCGTGCAGATTTCAACAGCGTGTTGCGCTGCCGAAGCACACGGTCGTAGTCGCTGGCGACGCCGGCAAGCCGTGGAGTTCGGGCCACCAGAAGCTGATCGAGAAATTTTCGCCGCACCGACGGGTCGCCCCGCACAAGGGCGAGGTCTTCTGGCGCGAACAGAACACTGGAGAAGAACCGCGGAATCTCGCGGATCTTGACCATCGAGCGGTTCACCTGCGCCCGGTTGGCCTCAGACTTGTTGATCTGCACTTCGACGAGAACCTCGCGGCCCTGGTGTTCGAGTCGGGCCCGGATGATCGCCGCCTGCGTCGTGCTCCGGATGAGGGCCTGATCGCTCGACACCCTGTGCGAGCCGAGTGTGCTGAGGTACCCCAGCGCCTCGACCAGGTTCGTCTTGCCCTGCCCGTTGCTGCCGACGAAGAGGTTGGCACCGGGCTGGAGCGCCACCTCAGCCGCCGAGTAGTTTCGGAAGTCGGTGAGGCTGAGGTGGCGAACTAGCACTTCAGGGCAGTGGCGGTCGTGAGTGAACGACTAGTCGTTCTTCTTCACGGCGTGACCACCGAACTGGTTGCGAAGTGCCGCGACGGCCTTCATCGCGGGTGAATCGTCTTGACGTGATACGAAACGAGCAAAGATCGATGCACTGATCGTGGGCACGGGTACCGCGTTCGCGATGGCTTCCTCGATGGTCCATCGCCCCTCGCCGGAGTCTTCGACGTAGCCTTCGATGTCGACGAATTCAGGGTCTTCTTCAAGCGCGAGCACGAGAAGTTCGAGCAACCAGGAGCGCACGACGGTGCCGCGCTGCCAGGCCTTGAATGTTCCTGTGACATCTTTGATGATGTCTTTCTTGGTGTCGAGCAGCTCGTAACCCTCGGCATAGGCCTGCATGAGGGCATACTCGATGCCGTTGTGAACCATCTTGGCGTAGTGGCCTGCACCGACTTCGCCGACGTGCACGAAGCCCTCTTCGCGCGGGCCCTCGGGGCGAAGCGCGTCGAAAATGGGCATCGCCCGTTCGATGTCTTCTTTCTTGCCACCCACCATGAGGCCGTAGCCGTTCTTCAGGCCCCACACGCCGCCGGAGACGCCGGCGTCGACAAAGCTGATGCCCTTGGGGGCAAGCTCTTCGGCATGCTTGAAGTCTTCCGTGAAGCGGGAGTTACCGCCATCGATGATGAGGTCGCCCTCTTCGAGAACCGCGGAGAGGTCGTTGACCACAGAATCGGTGATCTTGCCCGCGGGAACCATCGCCCACACGATGCGGGGAGCGGTGAGCGCGGCCGCAAGAGCCGCCAGGTCGGGAACATCGCTGACCGCGGGGTTACTGTCGTAGCCAACCACGTCGATGCCTGCATTGCGCAGGCGCTCGCGCATGTTGTTCCCCATTTTTCCGAGGCCGATAAGTCCGATGTTCATCTTCGTGTCTCCTAGCGCAGCAGCAGGTTGGGTTGAAGCAAGTACTTGTAGTCATCGGAGCCAGCTTGGTCTTTCGATGACTGGCTGGTGATGAGAACGGGTCCCGGCTTGTTGGGGTTGTCGGTCTTGGTGAACGAGATGCGCACGTATTCGGAGTGCACGGCGCCCAGACCGTCAAGAAGGAACTGCGGCTTGAGAGAGACAACGGTGTCTGTACCGGTGAGAAGTGCGTCGATCGATTCGGAGGCCTGCGCCTGTTCTGAACCGATGGCCTCGAGGGTGACCCCGTCGATGGTGAAGGTGAAGCGCAGCGCGGCCTCGCGCTCGAGCACGAGTGACACACGCCGAGTGGCTTCGATGAGATCAGCGGTGTTGATGACCGCGTAGTTATCGACCGTCTCGGGAAAGAGTCGCTTGACGGGCGGAAAGTTGCCCTTGATGAGAAGTGACGTGACGGTTTTGCGATCGGCCTTGAACGCGATGAGTTCGCGCTCGTCTGTGTTGGTGATGGCGACAGAGATCGTGCCGCTGTTACCGAAGGTCTTGCCGATCTCCTGCAGCGTCTTCGCCGGCACGAGCGCCGTTGCGGTGTCGATGCTCGAGGTGCCTGAATCCCATTCGATCGTGCGAACGGCAACGCGGTAACGATCTGTCGCCACAAGCGACAGGCTGTTGTTCGATATTTCGAGCTGAACACCGGTGATCACCGGTGTGACATCGTCGCGTGAAGCTGCAACAGCGACCTGGGCAATGGCAGTCGAGAAGTCTTCTGCCTTGAGGAGCCCGGACTGTTCGTTCACGACCGGAAGGCTCGGATATTCCTCGACAGGCATGTTCAGAAGTGTGAACTTCGCCGAACCCGCCGTGACGATGATGTGGTGGTCTTCCGTGTAAAAACGCACCGGTGCGTTCGGCAGCCGGTTCGCGATGTCTGAGAGCAGTCGACCCGACACGAGAACCCGGCCCGGTTCTTCGACGTCAGCGGTGATTTGCGTCTGAGATGAGACTTCGTAGTCGAACGACGAAAGCGTGAGACCGTCACCGCTTGCCTCGATCAGAACACCGCTCAGAATCGGCAGCGTGGTGCGCTGGGGAAGAAGCTTCACAGCGAACGACACAGCCTCGCTGAAAACGTCTCTGTTGGCTTGGAACTTCACGCGCTTCACCTCAGGTTTACGTAATGGTCGGTCAATGCTATCCGGTGCTGAGTCGTCTCGCTCTACGTTCGTGTCGTGCAGCTGTGACGGCGGTAAAAGTTATTGGCCAGTTAATTAATTGATTAATGATTAATCTTCTTAACCGACGTGGATATGTGGAGAACTCGTGAACTTCACTGTAATTCTGCGGGAACTACAACCGTGTGAGTTGTTGAAACGCAGTACAAACTTCTTGTAATTCACCCTGTGTGAGCGAGTGAGGGCTGACGCACTACTCACACTCGTCCACAGCTCATCAACACTTCCAGAGGGTTTATACACAGGGTTGTGCACAACATGTGGAAACTGGTTGTTCACACGCTTTTGTAGCGCTGGTTGTGTTTGATTCGGGTGCTGATCTCGGTCACTTGGTTGTAAATGGAACGCTTTTCGGTCATTAACTTGCCGATTTTATTGTTCGCATACATCACGGTCGTGTGGTCGCGTCCACCGAACAGTTGGCCGATCTTGGGCAGTGAGAGGCTGGTGAGCTCCCGACACAGGTACATGGCAATCTGGCGGGCCGTCGCGATGGCCTGTGAACGTGACGAGCCATACAGGTCGTCTACCGACAATTTGAAGTACTCGGCCGTGTGGCCGATGATGTCGACCGGTGCGATGACGTTGTCGTCGTCGAGTGTGATGAGATCTTTCAGCACAGTCTGCACCAGGGCGAGGTCGACAGGGTTTCGGGTGAGGCTCGCGTACGCGGTGACTCTGATCAGGGTTCCTTCGAGTTCCCGAACATTCGACGACACCTTCGTTGCCATGTATTCGAGAATCTCGTCGGGAACCTGCAGCTTCTCGCTCTGCGCTTTCTTTCGCAGGATGGCGATGCGGGTCTCGAGGTCAGGAGTTTGAACATCCGTTATCAGGCCCCACTCGAACCTGGTTCGCATGCGGTCTTCGAATCCTGTCAGATGCTTGGGCGGCAGGTCGCTGGTGATGACCACCTGCTTGTTGTGGTCGTGCAGTGTGTTGAAGGTGTGGAAGAACGCCTCCTGGGTCTCAGCCTTGCCCTGCAGAAACTGGATGTCGTCGATGAGCAGCAAGTCGATGTCGCGGTAGCGCGAATGAAAGGCGGCGCCGCGGTTGTTGGCGATCGAGTTGATGAAGTCGTTCGTGAACTCTTCTGAACTGACGTATCGAACCCGCACCCCTGGGTAAAGGCTCATGGCGTAGTGACCGATGGCATGCAACAGATGTGTTTTGCCGAGCCCGGAGTCGCCGTAGATGAACAGCGGATTATAAGCCTTGGCCGGGGCCTCGGCCACTGCGACGGCAGCGGCGTGTGCGAATCGGTTCGAGCCGCCGATGACAAAGTTGTCGAAGCTGTATTTCGGATTCAGCCTGGTGTCGTTGTTGCGCAGCGGGCCCACGGTTTCTTGAACCGGGCTCGTTTCGATGTACACCGGAGCTGCCTCGACGGCGATCTCGGCCGGTTGGATGTAGTCGGAGCCATTGATGTCGGGATTCACCACGACGGCGAAGTTCGTGACGCCGAACGAATCGTCGAGCTTTCCGAGAGCCGAGAGCAGTGGCACCCGGATACGCTGCTCAAGCATTCCCCGGGTCAGATCGTTGGGAACCTCGAGATAGAAAGACCCGGCCATGATGCCTTTGGGAACGACCAGGCCGAGGAATCCGTGTAGTTGTGGGGTGATGCGTTCGTCAGACGACAGGGCATGCAACACTGTGCGCCAATTCGCCTCCGGAGATGCGGAATCGTCTGCCATGGAACTCCTGTCGAAAAGGATCGGTCCGCCCCGGGCGAATGCGAGGGAAAGATCAAAGTGTGCGTAACCGATTCCCCTGACAACACCGGCACAAACCTAAGCATCTAAGCTAATGACTGGCATGAGTTAGATCAAGTTCATTGTCTCCTCTACCCGCGTGTCATATCGCAGGGCGTCGAGGCGACTGTGGATAATTGGGCGTTTGTGCCGCTTCGGTTTGACCATTGGCGTTCGAAGCCGTAGTTTTAATCAGTTGACTTGTGTGCGTTGGCACACCTTACAAAGCTTCCCGGCAATATCGGCTGGGCCACGGAGAAACAGATCATGAGCAAAAGAACTTTTCAGCCCAACAATCGTCGTCGCGCCAAGGTGCACGGTTTTCGACTTCGCATGCGCACCCGTGCCGGCCGATCGATTCTTTCGGCTCGTCGTCGTAAGGGTCGCACCGAGCTCTCCGCTTAGTACACAGTCCTGATTTCGGGCTCCGGTGCTGGCTAAAACCTCTCGCATCACCACAGCAGATGAGTACCGTTCTGCTGTGCGCCGAGGTGCCAGGTTCGTCGCGCCCAATTCCGTCACGTACGTTCGTCGCGATTCCGGGTCGCCCACGCGCTTCGGATTCATCGTTGCGAAGTCGGTCGGGGTCGCTGTCGTACGTAATCGTGTGAGGCGACGGTTGAAGGCGGCCTGCTATTCGCTACTGCCGACGGTGATTCCGGGCTCGGATGTCGTCATCAGGGCGCTTCCCGGGGCGGCAACCCGTTCATTTGCTCAACTACGTGCCGAGCTGATCAAATCGCTGGGTAAGGCGTCTGTTTTATCGACGGCGTCGTTGTCTGCGGCGTCGGACTCGCCTGCTCAGTTTGCGGCTGCCGATTCAGTGCCCACCGACTCAGCGAATGGTTCGGCGGCATGAAGGCAGTGGCCCTGTGGGTGTTTCTTGTACCCCGCAATCTTGCAGTGCTCTTCCTCCGTTTCTACCGAGCGGTGATATCTCCGCTCTATGGTGACGTTTGCAGGTATTACCCCAGCTGTTCGTCTTACACTTTGCAGGCAATCCAACAACGCGGTCTGGTGATGGGGTCGGTGCTGGGCATCTATCGCATCATCAGATGCCACCCGTGGGCCGCTGGAGGAATCGACGACGTTCCTCCCGCTCGCAAACCGCACTTCCGTGTCACCAGATTCGGTTTCGTCGTAGCCAGTAGCCAAGGAAAGGGCTAGCCCGAAGCATGGACATTCCAGGATTCATCAGCACCATACTCTGGCCCATCAAATGGGTCGTCGAGCTGCTGCTCGTGTCATTCCACTCCCTGTTCGGAACACTGGGTATGGATCCGGCCGAAGGTCTCACCTGGGTTCTCTCCATCGTTGGCATGGTTCTTGTCATTCGTGCCGCGTTGATCCCCGTGTTTGTGCGGCAGATCAAGAGTCAGCGCAAGATGCTCGAGGTTGCTCCGCAGCTCAAGAAGATTCAAGACAAGTACAAAGGCAAGAAAGACCAGTTCTCCCGCGAGGCGATGTCTCGCGAGACCATGGAGCTCTACAAGCGCACCGGAACGAACCCGCTGAGCTCGTGTCTACCGCTTCTGCTTCAGATGCCTATCTTCTTCTCGCTGTTCTCGGTGCTGAATGATGCCCAGAAGGGCAACGCTGGCGTTGGGCTGCTGAATACACAACTCGCTCGACAGTTCGGTGACGCACAGCTGTTCGGTATCGCTCCCCTGCACATGAGCTTCCAGCAGGCAACGGGAACCGGCAATGTCGCGGTGATGGTGATCGCTGTGATCATGGTGATTCTGATGACAGGCTCGCAGTTCATCACCCAATTGCAGATCATGTCGCGCAATCAGTCGCCCGAAGCTAAGAACAGCCCGATGTTCAAGCAGCAGCGCATTCTGTTGTACATCCTTCCCCTCGTCTTCGCGTTCTCCGGCTTCTCGTTCCCGCTGGGCGTGATGTTCTATTGGCTCACATCCAACCTCTGGACCATGGGGCAGCAGTTCCTGGTCATTCGCAATATGCCCACCCCCGGTAGTGAGGCCGCGAAGGCGCGAGAGATCCGGCTGGCCAAAAAGGGTAAGTTGAACATCGCCACGGCATCTGACGGGTCTATCGACCATGTCGTTCTCGAGGCGCCGAAGACGACACAACGGCAGCAGCCGGTGGGAAAAAACAGAGCAAAGAAGCAAGGTGAGAAGAAGTGAGTGACGTGACTGACATCACTACCGAAGTCGAAGACATTCGGGCGGCAGATGGCTCGCCGGCTGTGCCATCAGCTAATTCGAACATCCGTTCGAATTCGTTTGACGGGCAAGATTCGAATACCAGTTCTATTGATGCATCGATTCCTGGCACTGATGCCGAGTCTCATGTAGCACCCAGTTCTGCCGCCAACCTCGAAGAAGAGGGCGACATTGCGGCCGATTACATCGAAGAGCTTCTCGACATCTGCGACCTCGATGGGGATATCGACATCGATGCGCGCGGTGGCCGGGCATACGTGTCGGTGAACTCCTCAGAAGACAGCAATCTTCGGCTCCTGTCGCAGCCTGACACGGTGCAGGCGCTCCAAGAACTCACCAGACTGGCTGTGCAGACGAAGACGGGCGGGTTCTCTCGGCTGATTCTGGATGTCGGCGGCAGTCGCCAGATTCGTGAGGCCGAGCTTGCACGCTTGGTCAGTTCTGCCATTGATCGTATCGAGGTGGGTGGGGAGGCCTCGGTCTCTCTCGAAGCGATGTCGTCATACGAACGCAAGGTGGTTCACGACATCGTGGCCGAACGAGGGTTCGTGTCGGCGTCGGAGGGTGAGGGCCGCGACCGGCACACGGTGATTTCGGCTGCGTAGTTTCACGTGAAACATTGGTGTGGCATCTGATCGGTGCCACACCATTTTTTTGCCCGAGACTCGGGTGGTGAGGCCGGGTCGAGCTGAGGTGTTCGCTGCGTAGGCTGTGGTATTGGTCGGGCGCTCGGCGCGAGTATAGATAGTGCGTGGGCTGAGTACTAATAGTGCGTGGTGTGGTTTTAGATCGTGCGTGGTGTGGTTTAGATAGTGCGCGGACGGTGTGATCTGAAGAGAAAGCGGTGGGTTTCGAATGAACGAAGAGAACTTGGGCGACGACAGCCAGACCGTGGCTGCTTCACCGGCCGTCACACCCGATGAGTCAGGACGGGTTCGTTATGACATTGACACCGTCGAGTCAGAGCCGGCAGCGGCCGCGACGATATTCGGCCCACATATAGCCAAAGCGCGCGCGTTCACGACCAACCTCGTCAGATTCGGTGACGAATACGGCCTTATCGGTCCGATGGAGCTACCGCGTCTATGGACGAGACACGTGTTGAATTGCGCTGTGGTCGCTCCCCTGCTGAAGCATGGTCGAGTGGGAGATATCGGCAGTGGCGCCGGCCTGCCTGGCCTGGTGCTCGCCATTGCTCGTCCAGATGTGGAGTTCGTTCTGATCGAACCAATGGAGCGGCGCGTGAAGTGGCTGAATGAACAGACATCCGAACTCGAGCTCGCGAACGTGACCGTAATCAGGGGTCGTGCCCAAGACGTTGGCTTCACGGGAGGACTCGACCAGATTACGGCTCGAGCTGTGAGTGCCTTCGGAAAACTGATTCCGATGTGTGCTCCGCTGGTGAAGCACGGCGGCGAGCTGGTTCTCATGAAGGGGAGCGGCGCCGAGGCCGAAATCGAGGCCGCTGCGAAACCGATTCGCAAGTTCAGGCTCACCAATGTCGAGGTGCTGGATCTCGGTGTGGGAGTGCTGGCCGAAAGCACTCGTGTCATCCGCGCAACCGTAGGTTAGGTCTGAATTTCGCGATAGCCGATCGATGCGGGCGTCCAGAGGCACTGACCTCATTGTTTCACGTGAAACTTCTCACCGACATGCCGCTCGGCTTCGATATTCGTAGCGCGGCAGGTACCTTAGAGATGGGCCGTTGTAGCGCATGAAACTAGGCTGTCTGACGCAACGGCTCTGACGTCGTTGGCCGAAATTGGGAGTGTTTCACGTGAAACATACACAACAAGAGCTGTCTGAAGCTATCCGCCACAGTCGCATATTCAGCATATTCAGCACGCACAAATGGCATAAATCGCACAAATTGCAAGAGATCCCCCGAACACATCGCAGAGAGAACGAATGACGAGCGAATCAGTCGGATACGACGCCTCAACGCCACTGGCGCGCGAGATAGCCGATCTCTCCCAGCGGCGCAGGGCAATTGCACTGGCAGAGTTCCCCTTACCAGCGAATACGCGTGTTTTTACTGTCGCAAATCAGAAGGGTGGGGTCGGTAAGACCACGACAACAGTGAATCTTGCGGCAGCCCTGGCCAAAACTGGGGCGAAAGTGCTGGTCGTTGATCTCGATCCGCAAGGCAATGCATCCACAGCTGTCGGGGTCGATCACCGAGCGGACACACCCAGTGTCTATGACATCTTGATTCGCGACGCCGCGCTTGAAGATGTTGTTCAGAAGAGCCCCGAATTCGATGGACTCTACTGTGCACCCGCGACAATTCATCTTGCTGGAGCAGAAATCGAGCTGGTACCGCTCGTAGCCCGCGAGTTGAGGCTCCGTGAGAGCCTGAATGGCTATTTGGAACGCCAAGCTGAGGTCGGTGCGCCGTACAACTACGTCTTCATCGACTGCCCCCCCTCGCTTGGGCTGCTCACGATAAACGCATTCGTCGCCGCCAGGGAAGTATTGATCCCGATCCAGTGCGAATACTATGCACTGGAAGGACTGAGCCAGCTGTTGTCGAACATCGCGCTGATCGAGCGGCATCTCAACCCCAAGTTGGGTGTCTCCACCATTCTTCTGACGATGTACGACGGCCGCACTCGCCTGGCATCTCAGGTTGCAGACGATGTGCGCACACATTTTCCGAAAGAGACGCTTCGCGCTGTGATTCCGCGCTCGGTACGGATCTCTGAGGCGCCCAGCTATGGGCAGACCGTCATCAGTTATGACCCGCAGTCTCCCGGTTCGCTTTCGTACCTCGAGGCCGCATCAGAAATTGCACGCAGAGGAGAATTCATTCATGGCTAACCCGAAACGCACCGGCCTTGGCCGCGGTATTGGCGCGCTGATCCCGACAATTGAGGAGTCACGCTCAGGTAGCCCGGTCGACGTGTTCTTCGCCGACCGAGGCGAGGGGGAGAGTGAACTGGTCTCCGTTCCCGGCGCAAAGCTGGCGAGCCTTGACCCGCAGAAGATCGTTCCGAACGCAAAGCAGCCACGTATAGAGTTCGATGCGGATGACCTCGCCGAACTGGTGCAGTCTATTCGCGAGGTGGGGGTACTGCAGCCCATCGTGGTGCGGGAACTGCCGCTCGAGACGGGCGCAATCCAGCAGTACGAGTTGGTAATGGGTGAACGCCGGTTACGCGCGAGCAAAGAGCTCGGTCTGGCAACGATTCCTGCCGTCATCAAAGATACCGCCGACGAGAATATGCTGCGCGATGCTCTTCTGGAGAACCTGCATCGTTCGCAGCTGAACCCGTTGGAAGAGGCTTCTGCGTACCAACAGCTGCTGGAGGACTTCAGTATCACGCAGGAGCAGCTCGCGACCCGCATCGGGCGTTCCCGCCCGCAGATCACCAACACAATCAGGCTACTGAAGCTTCCGACGGCTGTGCAGAAGCGCGTTGCCGCCGGAGTACTGAGCGCCGGTCATGCACGTGCAATTCTTTCGGTCGTCGATCCTGAAGAAATGGCCCTTCTCGCTGACAAGATTGTGAATGAAGACTTGTCTGTGCGAGCAGCTGAGGCCGTGGCTTCGCGGGCGCCTCGGGCCAAGCGGGTACGACCCACGGCGGGGCGCAGAAATGATCATCTCGACGAAATCGCTGAGCGTCTCGGCGACCGGTTGAACACTCGCGTAAAAGTGAGCCTCGGCAGCAGCCGCGGCCAGATCGTCATCGACTTCGCCACGATTCAAGACCTGAATCGCATTCTCACCGAGATGGGTGACCCGGGTTTTGGTCAGCAGGCGCAGCAACGCCCTCGGTTCGAGTAGACCGTTCGGTCTCGCTCTAAGAAGCGCTGCGGGCGAGGTCGCTGATGGCGACCTCGCCGAGTGCTTCATAGACGGTGCCGAGGTTCAGCCCAGCAGCGACGATGGCCTGCGGCACAAGCGAGGTTTCGGTGAGGCCGGGCAGCACGTTGGCCTCGAGAAACCAGGGTGTGCCTGTCTCATCAATGATGAGGTCGATGCGCGAGATGTGGCGAAGGCCAAGGGTTTGGTGGATGCCCAGGGCCGCCTCGGTGGCGCGCAACGCCACCTCGTCGTCGAGCCGCGCCGGCGTGTAGAACTGCGTCTCGCCCGCGTTGTATCTGGCCTCGAAAGAGTAAACCCCTGATCGGGGCACGATTTCGACTGCTGGAAGGGCAAATGGCCCGTCGCCGGTGTCGAGCACGCCGACGGAGACCTCGACGCCGACGACCTTGCGTTCGATGAGAGCCGTCTCGCCATAGGTGTACGCATCGACGACCGCGCGCGGCAGGTCGCCTTCGATTTCAACGACCGTGACACCTTGCGCTGAACCGCCCATGGCCGGCTTCACCACGACGGGCGTGCCGAGATATTTGAGCACTCCGTCGAGTACCTGCGAGGCCCCGAGTTCACGGAACGTCTCGCGCGGCAGCGTGATGGAGTCGGGTGTTTTGAAGCCGGCACGGGAGACAAGCACCTTGGCGGTTGGCTTGTGCCAGGCGAGCTGGGCCGCAGCCGTCTCAGAGCCCACGTAGGCAATACCTTGGGCACCCAGCAGCGCACGTAGCGAGCCGTCTTCGCCACTGGCACCGTGCAGGGCTGGCCAGACGATGTCGGGCGTGGTATCGGCGAGGTAACTGAGCAGTGACGCATCGGGCTCTCGAACGATGACGGTGTGCCCGCGCTTCAGGAGGCTGTCGGCGACCCGGCGACCCGATCGGAGCGACACATCTCGCTCGTGGGAGATGCCGCCGGCGAGAACGACGACGGTGCGGTGAGGCGAAACTTCAGTCATGATCAGCCTAGGTTCGGTGGCGGGGCGGTGAAACTGCGTTCGGGGCGCATGGTCTGCAGCGGCCCGGTGGCGTTGAAGGTCTCGAGCAGATCGATCTCACCGTTGATGACCGTGGTGAGGCGCCGGATGCCCAGCCTGATCTGTTCGGGAGTGGGGTAGCAGAACGACAGACGTATTTTGTTGCGCCCACCACCGTCGGCGTAGAACGCCGTGCCAGGCGTATAGGCCACGAGTTCTTTCACCGCTCTCGGCAGCATCTGCTTCGAGTCGAGGTAGTCGGGCAGGGTGACCCAGACATAGAAGCCGCCGTTGGGGTTTGTCCATGAAAGGTCGGGAAGGTGTTCAGAGAGAGCCGCGATCATGGTGTTCTTGCGCTCTTCGTACACCCCACGGAACGTATTGATCTGCTTCTTCCAGTCGGCGGTCTCGAGATACTCGGAGATGACCAGCTGGCTGAACGCGCTGGGGCACAGAATTGCAGATTCTGCGGCCAGAACGAGTTTTTCACGAATGGCGTGCGGTGCTATCGCCCATCCGATGCGAAAACCGGGGGCTAGGGTCTTCGAGAACGAACCGAGATAGATGACGCCCTCGTCTTCGGTGCTGCGGAGGGGCGCCGGCGGCGGGCCATCGAAGTAGAGCAGACCGTAAGGGTTGTCTTCAAGTACCAGAATGCCCTCTGACCGGCAGATGTGAAGAATTTCTTCGCGCCGGGGTGCGGAAAGGGTGACGCCAGCCGGGTTGTGGAAATTGGGAATCGTGTAGAGGAACTTGATGGTCTTGCCGTCACGGCGCACTCGGGCGATGGCGTCTCGCAGGGCATCCGGAATCAACCCATCGTCATCCATGAGCACGTGTTCGACATCAGCCTGGTACGAGCGGAAGACCCCGATGGCGCCCACGTAGCTGGGTGCCTCGGCGAGGATCACATCGCCCGGGTTGATGAAGAGCTTGGTGACCAGGTCGAGTGCCTGCTGCGAGCCGGTGGTGACGATGACGTCGTCGACACTGCCGCTGATGCCCTCGAGAGCCATCACTTCGAGGATGTGTTCACGCAGCTTCGGCACGCCCTGGCCCGAACCGTACTGCAGGGCAATGGGGCCCTGCTCGACCATCACACGGTTCATGGCGTCGACCACGAGATCTTGGGGCAGAGCAGAGACGTAGGGCATTCCCCCGGCAAGGGAGACGACTTCGGGCCGCGAGGCCACGGCGAACAGGGCTCGAACCTCAGACACAGACAGGCCGGCGGCCCTGTCGGCGTAGGTGTTGTACCAGGGGTCGAGGTTTGTTCCTGTTGACGGTGGAGTCGGTTGGCTGCTCACGTGCACTTCCAGAAGAGAGGCGAAATTCTATGGTATCGAAAAGCAAAAGGGCCCGAAGCCAGAAGTGGCTCGGACCCAGGTGCCGGAGGCTGTGAGCGAGAAGTGCCCGTCACAGCCCGCGAGAAGCGGTTCAGCTGAGGTAGTCGGCCAGGTCGTGCTCGAGGGCGGCCTTCGGCTTGGCGCCGATGATGGTCTTGACGACCTCGCCGCCGCGGTAGACCTTCATGGCCGGAATCGAGGTGATCTGGTACTTCGCGGCGATCTGCGGGTTGTCGTCGACGTTCAGCTTGACGATCTTGATCTTGTCGGAGTGCTCGGCCGCGATCTGGTCGAGGATGGGTGACACGGCGCGGCACGGGCCACACCACTCGGCCCAGAAGTCGACGAGGATCGTCTCGTCGGAGTTCAGAACGTCAGCTTCGAAGCTGGCATCGGTTACGGCTGATGCAGTTGACATGATGGCTCTCTTTCAAATCTCAGGTTAAGCGGGGAACGATGGTGATCTCAGGCAGAGCGGGGTGCGCCGCCTGAAGGGGGAGGGGCGGGCCGCCTCAGGAGGCGCTGACGAGCTCAGCTGCCAGCCGAGCCTGTTCTAAACCCGCGAGGTAGTGCTCGGCGTCGAGGGCGGCAACCGTTCCGGAGGCAGCCGCGGTGGCGGCCTGGCGGTACGTGTCGTCGATGACGTCACCGGCAGCGAACACGCCGGCGATGTTGGTCTTCGACGAGCGACCAGCGACGGCGATGGTGCCCGCCGAGGTGAGCTCGAGCTGGCCGTGCACGAGATGCGTGCGGGGGTCGTTGCCGATGGCCACAAAAAGCCCTTGTACGGGCAGCGTGCTCAGCTCGCCGGTGACGGTGTCTTCGAGCCGCAGCCCTTCGACCGAGTTCTCACCGTCGATGCCGACGACGGCCGCGTTCCACACGAAGTCGATCTTCTCGTTGCCGAACGCGCGCTCCTGCATGATCTTGGATGCCCGCAGCGTGTCTTTGCGGTGGATGACGGTGACCTTGTCGGCGAACCGGGTGAGAAAAGTCGCCTCTTCCATTGCGGAGTCGCCGCCGCCGATGACCGCGATGTTCTTCTTCTTGAAGAAGAACCCGTCACAGGTGGCACACCACGACACCCCGCGCCCGGAGAGACGCTCTTCGTCGTCGATGCCGAGCTTGCGGTACGCCGAACCGGTGGAGAAGATCACGGCCTGCGCTTCGAAGTCGCCGCTGTACCCGGTGGTCACCTTCTTGATGTCACCGGAGAAGTCGACACTCGTCACGTCGTCGAGCAGAACCTCGGTGCCGAACTTCTCGGCCTGCTCCTGCAGGCGGGTCATCAGGTCGGGGCCCTGGATGCCCTCGGGAAAACCGGGGAAGTTCTCGACCTCGGTCGTCTTCATGAGCTCGCCACCCGCCTCGACGCTCGACGCGATGAGCAGGGGCTGAAGGCCGGCACGAGCCGCGTAGATGGCCGCCGTGAAACCGGCAGGGCCAGACCCGATAATGATGATTTGTCTCATCGACAAGCTCCTTGTAGGCGGCACACTCTGCACCGATTGTGGTTACTGAACACCTCAACACATCCTACGTGGCGGGTATTCCGTGGGCGAGGCGGCCGGGCAAGATGTAAGCATGAGCGAAGCTTTCAACCCTGTCGACAACACGCGCATAGCGTTCACCGAGGTTGGTGACGGTGTTCCGCTCGTGCTGGTGCACGGTTCGGCCCTGTCGCGGGCCATCTGGCGGGGCTTCGGTTACGTGAAGGCGTTGCGAGACGAGTACCGGTTGATTCTGGTCGACCTGCGTGGTCACGGCCTGAGCGACAAGCCGCATCGGCAGGCCGACTATCGAATGCAGCTGGTACTGGATGACCTGCTGGCCGTGTTCGATACCGCGGGCGTCGACCGGGCGCACTTCATGGGGTACTCGTTCGGGGCCAGGGCCGGCTTCTCGCTCGCCGCGAGTCACCCCGAGCGCCTGTTGTCGTTCGTTTCGGCGGGCGGAACCTACCGAACGCCAGCCGGCAGTGTGGCAGCCCTGTTCTTCGACGATTACGACGCCGCGCTGGGATCGGGCGGCATGCGCGCCTTCGTCGACGGTTGGGAGAAGAGTGCCGGCATCACCCTCGACCCCGCCACGACCGCGGCTTTCCTGGCGAACGACGGCGAAGCCATCCGCGCCTACTTTCGGCAGGTCGAGGCCGAGCCGGGGCTCGACGACGAGCGCATCCGGGCCATTTCGACCCCCACACTGCTGCTGGCGGGCACGGATGATCGGCAGCGCTACCTCGACTCAGAGCACGCGGCGGCCATCATGCCGAATGCGCGCTTCGTGGCGTTGCCGGGCCGCGGTCACGGCGACACCCTCCGGCCGTCGACCGGAGTCATCGAGCCTGTGCGCGAGTTTCTGGCGAGCGTCGACCGCGCGTCAGCGTGAGCATTGGCACAGCGTTGTCAGGGTCAGCGTGAACGCCTCAACCGGCCGACGATCGGCACGAGCGCGTCGCTGAGCTCCGACGAACGCAGCAGCCGTAGCGTGCCCGCGTAGACCGCTGCCATCACCACCCCGACCACCGCCATCGTCACGATCGACTGAAAACGCCCTGACAGCGCAAAACTGCCGTCGTCGATACCACCGAAGAGAGCGAACACCACGATGCCGACGGCCGTCGCGGGTAGCGCGGCCAGGGCATCCTTCGCGAAACTGACGAGGGTGCGGCGGGCGTGCCCACCGAGTATTCTCCGCAGCAGGATGCCCACCAGCACGGCCTGCAGAATGCCGGCGAACGACAGCATCAGTGCAACCCCGACGCCCACCTGGTCTTTCGGTACGAACGCCAGCACCAGCAGGCTGCCGATGGTGAAGATCACCGCTTGGAAGATGGTGGTGAGAAACGGCGTTCGTGTGTCGCCGAGGGCGAAGAAGGCACGCTGCAGCACGAACAGAATACTGAAGGCAGGCAAGCCCACGAGGAAGGCCAGCAGAACGTCACCGATGCCCGCCGAGCCGCCGGCTGTGTCTGACATGACGCGGCCGAACGGGTAGGCCACGACCATGAGCACGACACCGGCGAGCACCATGATCACGGTAATCTGGCGGATCGACGCGGCGATGTCGCGGCGCACCCTGTCGAACTGACCCGCCGCGGCACTCTCGCTCATGCGGGTGAAGTACGCGGTGGCGATCGACACCGCCACCACCGAGTGCGGCAGCATGAAGACAAGCCAGGCATTTCCGAGGGCTGCCACCGAGGGGCTGTCGACACCTGACGCTGTCGACACCACGCGGGTCTCGACGATTCCGGCCGCGGTGGTGACGAGAATCATGCCGAACGACCAGCCGGCGATCCTGCCGGTGGCCGCGAGCCCGACGCCGCGCCAGCGGAAGTCGGGGCGATAGCGTAGGCCCACACGGCGCCAGAACGCGAAGAGCACGAGGCCCTGCACGGCGATGCCGAGGGTTGCGGTACCCGCCAGCACGGCGATCGCCGAGGGGCTCCACCACGAGACCTGCCTGAGCGAGTCGGGGTCGGAGCCGAAGATCGCGATGAAGACGATGAGGCCGCCGAGCGCGACGAAGTTGTTCAGGATGGGGGCGAGCGTGAACGGCCCGAACGAATTGCGTGCGTTCAGCACCTCGCCCAGAATCGTGTAGACGCCGTAGAAGAAGATCTGCGGCAGGCACCAGTAGGCGAACGCCGTCGCCAACCCCGCCTTCTCTGGGCCGAACGAGGAGGTGAGGCCCACGAGCTGGGGCGCGAACAGGGTGGCCACCGCGGCCGCGAGGGCCAGCACGAGTAGCGCGATGGTGACGAGTTTGTTGATGTACGCTGTTCCGCCGTCGCTGTGCCGGGCGCTGCGAACGATCTGGGGCACGAGTACCGCGCTGAGGGCGCCTCCGGCGACGATCACATAGATCGTGTTCGGCAGCTGGTTTCCTACGGCGAACGCGTCTGCGCTGGCAAAGGTGCCGATGGCCTGGATGAGAACGACGGCCTTGAGAAAGCCGAGGATGCGCGACGCGATGGTGCCGCCGGCCAGAAGCGCGCTCGAGCGGCCGATGCTGCGCTCAGTCATGGGAGGGGGCATCCGGTGTCGACGGCTCGGGGCCCGATGGCTCGGGGGTCGATTGCTGAGCGGCCGTGCGGGCTTTGCGACGCCGAAGCACCACGCGCACCACGCCGAACACCACAAACGCGCCGGCGACGATGGCCACGATGAGGGTGCCGATGCCCTCCCAGTCGGCGCTCACGTTGATCTCTTTCGGCGCGGCGCTGCTGACCAACACACCGCCCGAGTTGTAGAGCTCGAGCCGCAGGCTCACCTCGCCCGATGCGACCGATGCCTTGACGGGAACCTGGGCCGTCTTCTGCGAGTTCGCCGCGACCGTCACCTCGATGGTGTTCGGTTCGACCACCAGGCGGCCGTTCGACGGCGTGACGTGGAGCGAGACGGTGACCGACTGGTTCAGGGCATTGCTGATCAGCACCGGCACATTGGCGTCAGCCGCGACGAGGTTGATGTTGCTGCCGTCGACGATCTGCACCGAGGAGAGCAGGGTCGTCGAGGCCTTGGCATAGTCGGCAGCCGCGGCCGTTCGGCCATCGACGTCAGTCGACCACGACTGGGCGAGTACGGCGAGCAGGTTCACACGCTGTCTGCCGGTGATCAGTTCGGGCTTCGGCGCGACCACAGAGAATCCACTGACGTCACGTTCGGTCTGAATCATGGTGGCCACGTTCGCCACCCAGTCGGCGGGTTCAGGGCTGTCACTGATGCTCACGCCCTTGCCGGGGGTGCTCAGCACCTCGGCCAGCGGGCGTTCGACGGCCCAGGGCAGCGCCTCCACTGTGTCGAGGGCTCGGCTGACGCCGAACGTGGAGGCGGGTTCGGCCCGGCCGAGGCTCGCGACAACCGTCGGTGTCGTGCCCGCGGGGGCGGTGGCCGTGATGACGGCGAGAGTGGCGGAGACCGCGGCCAGAGCCGCATCGCGCGGCACCTCGTTGGCCGCATCGGCGGCACTCTGCAGGGCGGTACTGACTGACGAATCGAGCACGATCACCCGCTTGTCGCCCACGTTCGAGGCAGCGTTCGGAACGACACTCGAATCGGGCTGAGTCAGATTGTCAGAGCTCAGGATGCTCGTGGGCATGCCGCTCGCAGCGAAGAAGTCGAGGTCGGCAGTGCTCGCTGTGCCCGACTGCGGCCACGCGATGTCGGTGCGGGTGTAGTGCCACGAGGTCAGGTCGCTCTGGCTCGGCAGCTGCCCGGCCGAGGGAGTGGGTGAGGGGGTCGGTACAGGGCTCGCGGGCGTGCCGGCAGCTGTTGCGGCGCCCGCGGCGGCCCCGGTACCCGCGGCGGGAGGAACCGCCTGCCCGGGCAGGGCGAACGGGTCGGGGCTCGGCAGCGACTGGAAGTTCGCGCTCGAGAGCGCATACGACAACGAGATGGGGCTCAGCACGTTCGGCGCACCAGCCGCGCGCTGCACGGCCGGGTCGGAGTCGGCGTAGGTGAGGGGAAAGGTCGCGTTGGGTGCTGCGGCCAGGCGGGCCAGCCAGTCGAGCGCCGACTGTGGAGCCGCCGTACCGAGCACCCTGATCGAAACGATGACCATGGGGTCGATGGCGAGTGTGATCGGGCGGCCGAGGCTCGAGTCGAGTTTCTTGGTGAGAACCCCGGTCTCGCTGGTGGCGCTCGCGAGGTCTGCGGCGTTGATCAGGCCCGAGCTGCTCGGCTGCACCGTGAGCGGCATGATGACACCCAGCGAGGCCTCTACAGCGGGCGCACCCACTGACCACACGACGACGCTGCGTGAACCGACGACGCTCTGGCCTGCCGCCAGGGACGCCTCGATGCCGTACGCACCCCACGCAGAGAGGCGGAGTTGGGCCGCGGGAATCACCGCGCGAAGGCTCACCGTCTGGCCGGCGGCCGCGGCGGGGGTCGCCACGTCGACAGCAACGCTGTCTTTGGCCTGGCTGACAGCGGTGGCCGGGTCGAGCCACGCCGAGAGAGTGCTGCGGGTACTGAGGGGGGTGCGGTCGAGCCACACGTGCATCGCTCCCGCGGGCACGCTGTGGGCCGTGGTGTTGGCCAGGGCCACCGTGATGCCGAGGTCTTGGCCCGCGGCGAGGGTTCCCGCGTCGTCGGGCGCGACGGTGAGCGCGACCGACCCGGGGTCGGCTGCGGCCGAGCTTGTCGGCGCGCTGTCTGCCGAGCCTGTCGAAGACGCAGTGGGGGCCGGGGTGTCGTCGGCCAGCGCGGCACCGCCGCCGGCGATCGAGCCCAACAGAAGGCCCGCGGCCAGCACGAACGAGGCCCCGAACCGGCCAGCCTGCGCGGCGCCGCCCTGCCCGAACGGGAGTTTCAGGCGGCGATGAAAGCCCGAATACACTGACCGCTCCATACGCCCGATTCTAGGGTCTTGCGGCTGGGGGCTCGCTCAGGCGAGCCGGAGCCAGCACGAAAGAAGGGGTCGGCCAAGTACAGTGTCAAGGTGCAATCGGTCGCGGATTCCCTCAAAGCCCTCGCCGAACTGGCGACAAAACCGCCCGTTTCGGTGGTGTCGGCAGCCTTCGCGGCGGCCGGTCACGAGCTTGCTCTGGTGGGTGGGCCGGTGCGTGACGCGTTTCTCGGCCGAGCGGTGCACGACCTCGACCTCACCACTGACGCGACCCCCGACCAGATTCTGGCCATCGTCGCCCCGCTGGCCGATGCCCACTGGGACATCGGCCGCGCCTTCGGCACCATCGGCGCCCGCATCGGCGGCGAGACGGTCGAGATCACCACCTATCGCTCCGACACGTACGACCAGGTCACCCGCAAACCCGCTGTCGAGTTCGGCACGTCGCTCGAAACCGATCTGCTGCGCCGCGACTTCACGGTCAACGCCCTCGCGCTCACCCTGCCCGCCCAGATTCTGGTCGACCCATCGGGCGGCATGGATGATCTGCTCGCCTCCACGCTGCGAACTCCCTCTACCCCCGAGGTCTCGTTCGGCGACGACCCCCTCCGCATGATGCGGGCCGTGCGGTTCACCGCGCAGCTGGGTTTCGACGTCGACGAGGAGACCCGCGTGGCGCTCGGCGAGATGGCCGGGCGAATCGAGAACATCTCGGCCGAGCGGGTGAATGAAGAGGTGTCAAAGCTCCTGCGCTCGCCCGAACCTCGGAGGGGCATCGAACTGCTGGTCGACAGCGGGCTGGCGGCGTACGTTCTGCCAGAGGTGCCCGACCTCCGCCTCGAGATCGACGAACACCACCATCACAAAGACGTCTACCAGCACAGCCTCACCGTGCTCGAGCAGGCCATCGACCTCGAGCACGAACGCCACGCCGGCGAAGAACCCGACCTGACGCTGCGCCTGGCCGCGCTGCTGCACGACATCGGAAAGCCTGCGACCCGCCGTCTCGAACCGGGCGGCGTGGTCTCGTTTCACCACCACGATCTTGTCGGTTCGAAACTCGCCAAAAAGCGCCTGCGCGCGCTGCGCTACGACAACGAGACCATTGCCGACGTCGCGCGCCTCATCGAGCTGCACCTGCGCTTCTTCGGCTACACCGACGGTGCGTGGACAGATTCGGCCGTGCGGCGCTACGTGCGTGACGCTGGCAGCCAGCTCGAACGACTGCACATGCTGGTGCGCGCCGATGTCACCACTCGCAACGTGCGAAAGGCCGATCGCCTGTCATTCGCGTACGACGACCTCGAATCACGCATCGCTGAGCTCGCAGAGCAGGAGCAACTCGACTCGACCAGGCCCGACCTCGACGGGGAGCAGATCATGGGCATCCTGAACCTCTCGCCGGGGCGCGAGGTGGGCGAGGCCTACCGTTTTCTGCTCGAGCTGCGACTCGAAGAGGGTGCCTTGGGCGAAGAAGAGGCCACCCGCCGGCTCACCGAGTGGTGGTCGACGCGCTGACCGCGCTTCGGTACGCGCGAAGCGTCGCCTTGGCGGTCTTCTCCCAGGTGTGCCGTGCCCCGAATTTGGCGGCCGAGTTCGACAGCCGCCTGAGGGTTGCCGGATGCTCGAGCAGTGCGCCGATCGCAGCCGCCCAGTCGCTCGGTTGACGGCTTGCCAGCAGTATGCCGCTGACGCCGTCGGCGACGCTTGACCGCAGGCCTGAGGTGTCGAAGGCGATGACCGGCGTGCCCGACGCGGCCGCCTCGAGCGCGACCAGCCCGAAGGTCTCGGAATGCGAGGGCATGAGTACCAGCGAGGCCTCGCGGAGCAGTGCGGCCGACTGCGCGCGCGACTGCGTTCCGGTGAAGTTCACGCGCGACCCGACACCGAGTGACGCGGCGAGTTCGGCGAGCCCGGTGGCGTAGTGCTCCTGGCCGGGCGTTGCGCTGCCGGCGATGACGAGGTCGGGGCGCAGGTGCTCGGGCAGAAGCGCGAGCGCCCTAATGGAGAGGTCGTGCCCCTTCAGCGGCTGCAACCGGCCGAGTTGCACGAGAAAGGGGCGCGCCGGCCCGGGGAGACCGGAGAGGGGGTGGAACAGTGCGCCGTCGACACCAGGCTCGATGATGCGGATGCGGGGCTCCTGGGCTCCGTACAACTCGATGAGGGCATCCTGTTCGGCGCTGGTCGAAACAATGGTGGTGAGCGATTTGGCAACGAGCAGCCGCTCACCGTTCAACCGGCTCTCGGGCTCGGGCTCGTCACCGGGGGGCAATTCGGCGTTCTTCACGGCCCCCACGGTGTGCAGGGTCTGGATGTGCGGGATGCTCTCCATCACAGCCACGGGCAGCGCGGCGAGACCCGACAGCCAGTAGTGCGAGTGCAGCACGTCGAAACGCGGCAGCTCGGCGAGGGCCGACTGGAACCGGCCGATGACGGCGGGTACCTCCTCTTTCTGTACGACCCGCGGAGGGCCGGCCTTCAGAAAGCGCACGGGCAGGCCGCCTGCCGTGTATTCGGTGGCCGGCTGGTCTTCGCTCGATGAGCGCGTGATGAGCTCGACTTCGACGCCCTGGCGGGCCAGAGCCTCGCCGAGCGCGACAACATAGACGTTCAGACCCCCGGCATCCCCCGAGCCCGGGTTGGCAAGCGGAGACGTATGAAGTGACACCAGGGCCACTCGGAGATCGCTCACGTCTGTCACTCTACCGGTGCTTCTGTTAGGCTCTATAGGTTGTCTGTACCCAGTGGAGTTCTTCCACGCGGGTGCCGACGTATGCACACACCCTCCTGCCACAGAAATTCTGTGGCCGATCTAGTCCAAAGGAGGTGGGTTAGTGACGCACAAATACGAACTCATGGTCATCCTCGATCCAGAAATCGATGAGCGCACCGTGGCTCCGAGCCTCGACAAGTTCCTCAACGTCATCCGCAAAGATGGTGGCACTGTCGACAACGTCGACATCTGGGGTCGTCGCCGCTTGGCTTACGAGATCAACAAGAAGACCGAAGGCATCTACGCCGTCGTCAAGCTGACCGCTACGGCAGACTCCACCAAGGAGCTCGACCGCCAGCTGAAGCTTTCTGAAGCCGTCATGCGCACCAAGGTGCTTCGCGCCGAAGAGGCCATGGCACAGGTTGCTGAAGCCGCAAAGCGCGCCGAAGAGAAGGCAGCCCGCGCGGCCGCCAACCCGAAGACCGCCTCTGCACCCAAGTCGGCACCCGCTGCCGCCTCGAGCGCGCCGGCCTCTTCGAGCACCGCCAAGGCTGCTGCACCCGTCGCTCCGGCCGCTCGCGCTGCCGCTGCTGTCAAGGCTGCAACGACCAAGCCTGCTGCTGACGCCGCTGCAACCGAGGCCACCCCGGCCCCTGCTGCCGCTCCCGCTGAGTAGTCACCGTGGCTGGCGAAACGATCATCACCGTGGTGGGCAACCTCACCGGTGACCCCGAACTGCGTTACACGCAGAACGGGCTGGCCGTTGCCAACTTCACCATCGCTTCCACTCCTCGCACGTTCGATCGTGCGTCGAATGACTGGAAAGACGGCGAAGCGCTGTTTCTTCGTGCAAGCGTGTGGCGTGAATTCGCCGAACACGTGGCCGGCTCGCTGACGAAGGGCTCCCGCGTCGTTGCGACCGGGCGCCTGCGTCAGCGCAGCTACGAGACGAAAGAGGGCGAAAAGCGCACCTCGATCGAGCTCGAGGTCGACGAGATCGGCCCCAGCCTCCGGTACGCCACGGCGCAGGTCACTCGTGCGTCGTCATCGGGAGCATCCGGTGGCGGCCAACGAGGCCAGGTCGGTGGTGGCCAGAGCAACGGTGGCGACGAGCCGTGGGCCGCAAGTGCCCCTGCCTCGGCGAACTCCTCAGGTGCCGCCGCTGATGTCTGGAACACTCCGGGCAGCTACAGCGACGAAACCCCCTTCTAAACTTCACATTCTTCAGAAAGCAGAATAACCATGGCTGGAAAGAGCAGCGGCGACCGCCGCAAGCCGATCCGCAAGGGGAAAGACGGCAAGAATGCCGCCCCGGCGAAGTCGATTCGCGTCGGCGTCATCGACTACAAAGACGTCAACACCCTGCGCAAGTTCATCTCCGATCGCGGAAAGATCCGCGCACGCCGCATCACCGGCGTCTCGGTTCAGGAGCAGCGCCTCATCGCCCGTGCAGTCAAGAATGCCCGCGAAATGGCCCTGCTGCCCTACGCCGGTTCGGGCAGGTAGGAACTCACAATGTCAAAACTCATTCTCACCCACGAGGTCTCCGGCCTCGGTTCAGCTGGTGACGTCGTCGAGGTCAAGAACGGCTTCGCACGCAACTACCTGATTCCCCAGGGCTTCGCGGTGACGTGGAGCCGCGGCGGCGAAAAGCAGATCGAATCGATCAAGGCTGCTCGCACCGCTCGCGAACTCGCGACGATCGAAGAAGCGCAGCACCTCAAGCAGGTTCTCGAGAACAACACCGTCAAGCTGAGCGTCAAAGCCGGCAAAGAGGGTCGTCTGTTCGGTTCGGTCAAGACGAGCGACATCGCCAACGCGGTTTCGGCTGCCGGCTTCGGTTCGCTCGACAAGCGCAAGATCGAGATCACTTCGCCCATCAAGGTGACCGGTACCCACGAGGCGTCGATTCGCCTTCGTGAAGATCTCAGCGCCACCATCACCATTCAGGTGGTAGCTGCAAAGTAGTACCCCCCTAAAGGGAGTCGTGCCTTCGGCACGGCTCCCTTTTTCGCGCCCGTTGTCAAGCTTTTTGTGCACAGGTCTGTGGATTGGTTCAACATTCAAGCAGCGGTCTAAACATTCGATTCTCCACACCATGTGGAAACGTGAATAACCTGATCAGAGCCTAACTTGGCGTAAAAAGTTGTTTGTTATCCACATCGGTTTCAACAGGTTCTGCACAAGAGACGCGGCGTTTCGCCGATTTATTCCACAGAGTTATCCACAGCCCAATTTGTCGATGTCAGTGGGCCCCGATAAACAGGTACCAGACGTAAGGAGTTCGGGTGTCGATTGCGCATCTCGGTCTGACGAGTGACCAGCGAGGCGGCGGCGAGAGCCGGGGCCACGAGCGTACCCCGCCCCACGATTTGCTCGCAGAGCAGAGTGCCCTCGGCGGCATGCTGCTGAGCAAAGACGCGGTGGCTGACGTCGTCGAGGTTGTTCGCGGCGCCGACTTCTATATCCCGAAGCACGAGCTCGTCTTCGATGCGATTCTGAATCTGTATTCGCACGGTGAGCCGACCGATGTGATCGCGGTGACAGATGAGCTCACCAAGTCGGGTGAACTGACTCGCGCGGGCGGGGCTGAGTACCTGCACACCCTGACGGGTCTCGTGCCCACTGCCGCGAACGCCGGCTACTACGCCTCGATCGTGGCCGAGAAGGCCATCCTGCGCCGGCTGGTCGAGGCGGGCACACGCATTGTGCAGATGGGCTATGCCAGCGAGGGCGAGGTGATGGATCTCGTGAACAACGCGCAGGCCGAGATCTACGCCGTGAACGGCAACACCGAGGTCGAAGACTACGTTCCGCTCACGACGGCCGTCAGCGCTGCCATCGACGAGATCGAGGCGGCGAAAGGCCGCGAAGGTCAGATGACCGGTGTGCCGACCGGCTTCGCTGAGCTCGACTCGCTGACGAACGGGCTGCACCCCGGGCAGCTGATCATCGTCGCCGCACGCCCTGCGCTCGGAAAATCGACGCTCGCGCTCGACTTCGCCCGCGCCGCCTCGATCAAACACGACATGCCCTCGATCTTCTTCTCGCTCGAAATGGGCCGCAGCGAGATCGCCATGAGGCTGTTGTCGGCCGAAGCATCTGTTCCCCTGCAGAACATGCGCAAGGGCACCGTCGAGAACCGTGACTGGACGACAATTGCTGCGACACGTGGCCGCATCAACGACGCGCCGCTCTACATCGATGACAGCCCCAACATGACGCTGGTCGAAATCAGGGCCAAGTGCCGCCGGCTGAAGCAACGGGTTGGGCTGAAGATGGTCATCATCGACTACCTGCAGCTGATGACCTCGGGAAAGCGCGTAGAGTCGCGCCAGCAAGAGGTGAGCGAGTTCTCACGTGCATTGAAGCTGATGGCCAAAGAACTGCAGGTTCCTGTGATCGCCCTCTCACAGCTGAACCGTGGGCCCGAACAGAGAGCCGACAAAAAGCCGGCCCTCTCAGACCTGCGAGAGAGTGGTTCGCTCGAGCAAGACGCCGATATGGTGATTCTGCTGCACCGCGAGAGCGCGTACGAGAAAGACAACCCTCGTGCGGGCGAAGCCGACCTCATTGTCGCCAAGCACCGCAACGGCCCGACGGCCACCGTGACGGTGGGTTTCCATGGCCACTTCTCGCGGTTCGCAGACATGCCGCACGCCTGAGTGCTCTCGGTGCGTGAAGCTCCGAGGCGAGCCGGCACTCAGGTGGCGAGCCGTACAATAGAGGGTCATCTCGTTGAAATGAGGCCCCTCCTGGTGAGCATCCAGCAGAACCGCACGCAAGGGCGTTCGCCCTACTGGGGTGTGCCGGTCGCGCGTGCCATTCCGGCCTTCGTGGTTGCCGCCTATCTCACGTTCACCGAAAATCACTCGTCGCAGGTGAGCCTCTTCGTCTTCGGCAGCTACGCCGTGGTGTCGGGCCTGTTCGTGGCCGGCCTGTCGGCTCGGTTCGTGGTCGAGCGACTGACGCGGCGGCTCTTCGTGCTGCAGGGCCTCATCGGGGTCGTTCTGGGTGCCGCTGCCCTTGTTTTCAACACCGGCGGAGTACCGCTCTTTCTCTACCTGGTGAGCCTCTTCGGGGCGCTCACCGGCTTCATCGAGTTGTACAGCGGGTTGCGCTCGCGCAACTCGGCTGTCGTCGAGCAGAGACTGCTGGCAAAAGACTGGCTGGCCGCCGGTGTCTTCACCGCTCTGCTCGCACTGGTCTTTCTGGTCATCCCGCTCGATGTCGTCACGGCGATTGGGCTGTTCGGCGGGTACGCCGTGATGCTCGGCCTCTACCTCGTGATCGGCGGTCTTTCGCTTCGCTGGGGGCCGCAACCCACGCGGCACGTATCCGGTACCGCACCCCGAACCACAGAATCGCTGAACCAAGAGACGACATCGTGACCGATCACACTCCCCCCACCCGCCGCGAAGTGCTGAAGCCTGTTGAGCTCGTCGTCATCTCAGCGATACTCGCTGCGTTCGTCGGGCTCACGGTGCTGCTGTCGACCCGCCAGCCCCTGTTGGCGGTGATCTTCTTCGGCATCGCGTTCATCGTCTCGCTTGTCATCACGGCGATGTTCGCGCTGACGTTCAAGCCGAACGAGGCCGAGACCCAGGAGATGAACGACGACGACGAGGCAGGCACTGGCGGTGCATCCCGGCCCTACCTCGGGCCGGGCCCCAAGGCCCACTGATCAGGCCGTCTAGCCCCTTCAGAGAGCCGCGAAACTCGATCGAACCCGGGGTCGTGCCAGTTCGTAGGCCGTCATCGTCATTCCAAAGCGTGACTTGAACGCTCTGGCGCACACATCGGCAGATCGAAATCCGTACGCGCGCGCAAGCTGGTCGAGGGTTCGGTTGTCGGAGTGCACGCGGAGCCTCGCCGCGATCATGTCGAGCCGGGTCGAGCGAATGAGATCGCCCACACTGATGTTCGCAGCCTCGAATGCGCGGTAGAGGTTGCGCACGCTGACGCCGAGGTCAGCGGCCAGACTGGCCGCTGTGAGGTCGGGCGAGCGGATGCGGTCGATCAGCAGGGTCGTGGCGCTCGATACGAGTTGTGCACTCGCGGCGGCAGAGGCCGTGGTGGTGCCAGCATCGAAAATCGGTGCCGCGGAGCTCGTCGGCATGCTGGCGGGCTCGTGATGTGGGTCATTCCCTGACGGGTCGCCACCGACGATCGCACTGCTGATGATGGCGCTCAGAGACGATATCACCACCGATTCGAACGCCGTTGGCGCGGCGCGATCCACCAGGCTCAGCCGATCGAGGCGCGGGCGAACGAAGGCGAGAATGGTCTCGACCAGCATCGAATCTGAGATCACCTCGGCGGTCACCGAACGCAGATGTCGACGTGCGTGAGGGGTGGTCAGGGGGCGGGCCACGCTCACCACCACCATCGAGCTTTCATTGCTCAGAGCGAATTGATACGGTGCGTCAGTTCGAACCAGTGTCGCGGCGCCCGCATCGACGATGTTCGTTCGGCCGTCTTGCCGCACGCGCAGGGCGCCGCGCAGAACAATGATCAGTCGAACAAAGTCGACGGGCACGGCTGCCACCTGCGCCAGAGAGCGTTTGGCACCATAGGCGGTGGCATCGACCTGGGCGATTTCAACCGAAGCTGTCTTCACCGTCATCAGGGTCGCCGCAAACGTCGCTGGGGTGTGTGCGGTGCAGGTCGCCTCTGGCGACATCTGCGCGGCACCCGCTGCGCCACGAAACTGCCTGACATTGGGCATAGCCTTATCATCGCCACACAGCACACGTCGCGCGAAAACGTTCGTACGCAAAGTCGGGTGTGGCACGCAAAGTCGTCTTCAATCACGGCGACGGGGCTGACTATCGAAGCTAAGGGATATCATGTGCCCATAATGAGTGACACTCACCGAGCAATCGTTCCAGAGATTCCTTGGCGCGTTCGTTCGCGGGTCAGTGTGAGCGCGGCAACGGGCATGTTCGCGAACCACGCCGAGCTCAGCGCACGCGATGCGTCGACATTCTCGGCCGCACTCATTGTCTCTTCGCTCGGTTCGGTCGACCTCGCCGTACTCGACGCGTCGCGCCATCGTGGTGCGCGCACGGCAAAGCTCATGGCAACCGACGACCGCGATTGTGTGAGTCTGATCTTCGTTCGCTCGGGGGCTGTGACGGTCTACCAAGACGGCCGCGTGCTTCGCGCCCCGACCGGAACGCTCTTCGCCCTCAGGTCGCGTGCCACCTATCACTACTCGGCTGGCGGGCGGGTCTCTCTCGTCTCGGTGACCAGCCCATCGCTCGCGCTGCCGCTGGGCCTGGTGCGCACGCTCAAGAACGTGACAGCGACAGCGCTGCCCGACTCCGTTCTCACCCGTTCGGCCCTCGCCTTCGTCGAAGCGATCGCGGCCTCGATCAATACACCGAACGGCGTTGAGGCCAAACAGCTCGAACAACAGCTTCTGCTTCTCATTTCAGGACTGCTGGTCGAGAATTTCGGTTCTCGTCAGCGCGGCCCGACCAGCGATTCTTCAGTGCTCGCGGCCGCTGCTTCGTCGATCGCAGCACATTCCTCGACTCGTGGTTATGGCCCCCGCGACGTAGCCGACGACACCGGTGTCGACCTGCGTCGCCTCTATCGCATCTTCGGAGCAGAGAACGTGAGCATCGCAGAGCTCATTCGTGACACTCGGCTCGAGTTGATCGCGGCAGCATTGACTGACCCATCGAACCGCAACAGATTCGCTGACATCTCGGTGCGTGCGGGGTTTACCGGTGCAGATCAGGCGGCCCGCGCCTTTCGGCGCAAATACGGCGTCAGCATGAGCTCCTATCGCAGCTCGACCCGGCCATAGAGTGCCCCACCACGGTGATGTTGGCGAGTGGACTTTGTAACGTCGCCTGATTCTAGGGCGGATGCCCCCGAGTGGGGGGTTTCTACGACGTTCTGTGCCAGAAGCGGCAAGCTGACCTCCCTTAGTGCCCTGAGCGAAGCTTTTCGGCGGTTCACCCCTACTCTCTATCTGCTGCCGGCGCTGTGCAGCGAACCGACTATTCGGCGCTCGCAGCGAAAGGTGACGATGACTATCCACGACTATGTGCGCGTGATCCGCGCGCACTGGATAGCTCTCGTGCTTCTGGTGATTCTCGGTGCGTGTGCGGCCTGGGGTTGGAGCCTCGTTCAGACTCGGGTCTACAACGCGAACTCGAGCGGCATCGTCAAGCTGGTTTCCGACAACACCATCGGCGCGACTCTTGCCTCTGATTCACTGGCTAAGTCTGAGGCAACGACATTCGTGGGCATCGGCCAGTCGCGAGCGGTCGCTCAACTGGTGATCACCCAGCTGGGCCTGGCGACGACGCCCGAGGTGCTCGTGCAGTCGATCACGGTCACGAACATCAAAGACACGCCTACCCTCAACGTGACGGCGCGGGCGGCAACGGGAACACAGGCGAAGGAACTGGCTGACGCGTGGATCACCGGGATGACGAAACAGATCGCCATCATTGAAAACGAGGCGCTTGCACAGAGCTCGACGACAGGCACCGCCGCGGCCACACCCATCACTTTTCTGGTGCCGGTCGAATCGGCCGTTGTCGCGTCTGAGCCGGTGTGGCCGAACGTGAGGCTCGCAGTGGTGATCGGTGGGCTGATCGGCCTCGTTCTGGGCCTGCTCTATGCGTTTGTTCGCAATGTGTTCGACCGTCGCATCCGCAGCGCATCCGCCGTCGAAGAGAAGTTCGGCTTGTCGGTCATCGGCAAGCTGCCGGTCGACCGCCGTCTCACCGACCTGAATCGGATACTGCCCGACCCGGATGCCGCGCCGATCGGTACGCCGACGAGGCATGACTATGCACTGGGCGAAGCGTTTCGTGAACTCCGCACGAACCTGCGGTACATGCACGTCGACAACCCGCCGCGGGTGATTGTGGTGACCAGCCCGTCGCCGAACGACGGAAAGTCGACAGTCACGGCCAACCTGGCGGTCGCTCTCGCCGCTTCAGGGCAGAAGGTGATCGTCGTCGACGGCGACCTTCGCAAGCCCTCCGTTGCGGCCGCCTTCGGCCTGGTGGCCGAGGTGGGGGTGACAGATCTTCTGATCGGCAGCGCCGAGATCGACGACCTGCTTCAGCACTGGGGAACCAGCGGCAATCTCTCGGTGCTCGGCGCCGGTGCCATTCCTCCGAACCCCAGTGAGCTTCTAGGCACCAGGGGCATGGAAGCCCTGCTGCGTGAACTGTCGAAAGACGCCATGGTTCTGATCGATGCACCGCCCCTGCTGCCCGTCACCGACGCGGCGATTCTGGCAACCATCGCCGACGGCGCCATCATCGTGGCATCGGCAGGCAAGACCACCATCGACGAACTCGAATTGGCACTCGCGAACATCGCGAAGACCAACGGTCAGGTGCTCGGCCTCATTCTGAACCGCGTACCGCGCGGTGCCGCGAACGGCCGCGGCTACGGCTACTACTACGGCTCCTACGTTGCCGAGTCGACTGCGCGGACCGCGAGCGCAGCCACCGCTGCCGCGAGTCGAAGCGAGCGCGAAGTCGAGCAGAGCGGCACCCACTCAGCCACCCACTCAGCCACCCGCTCCACCTCACGCTCCCACGCACACTCACTCTAGGGATGACCACCGTGACGAGGCCTTTTGACCAGAGCCCGGATGCTCCCGAATCTGCAGACGCCCCACGCGGGTTCGGCCCTATCGGCCGTCGCGCTGTTCTCACCACGGCGGCCTGGTCAGTACCCGTGATCGCTCTGGCGGTGGCGAGCCCCGCTATGGCGGCGAGTGGTCCGTCGGCCGTTCAGATCGCGGCAACCGCAGACAACCTCGGCAGCATCCCCAGCGGCGGTGGTAGTTCACCCTTCACGCTGCAGCTGACCAACCCCAGCGCTGTGGCGACCGGCCCGCTCTCGGTGTGGGTCTCGCGCCTCACCGGTTTCTCGGGACTCACTGACGACATGGGCCCGGCCACGATGGGCGGCTGGAGCATGACCGCAGACGCCAACGACTTTGTCTTCGTCTTCGGAGCAGGCCTCGCCGCGGGCGCGAGTTCAGATCTCTACAGCGGAACCTGGACTGTCACCAAGGGTGTGCAGGCCGCCTACAGCGGCAGCTCGACGGCGCAGCTCTCCCCGCAGACCGCGGGTTCGAACGCCGTGTCGCTGCCGTTCGTGACCACTGCGTCACCCGGTTCAATCGCGCTGGGTGAGGCTGCCTCGTACCTGATTCTGGCCAAGGGTGCGTTGACGGTTGTCGGAACCGCCTCGAAACTCAACGGTGGGCTGGTCGGCGTCGAGAACGGGCCGTACACGAACATCCCGCCCGTGGTGGCCGTCAAGGGCACCAGCGCGCAGAACGCCCAGGCGAAGACCGACACCGAGTCGGCCTACGCCGCGGCTCGGGCGGCGGGGCCGGCGACTCTGGTGGCGGCACAGATGGGAGGCCTCACCCTGAGCCCCGGCGTCTATCACCAGACGGCAGCGCTCGGCCTCACCGGCACTCTGAAATTCGATGCGTTGGGAGACCCCACTGCCTCGTTCATCATTCAGAGCGACGGCGCCATCACGACGGCAGCGGCCAGTTCGATGATTCTGAAGAATGGCGCATCGGCCGCCAATATCTTCTGGGTGTCTGTGGGGGCGGTCGACATCGGCGGCGTGGCCACGTTCTACGGCACAGCTCTCAGCGGCGCCGCCATCACCGTGGGTGAGGGCGCTACTGTTGTGGGCCGCCTGCTCACCACCATCGCCGACGTGACCATCAGCAACGTCACGGCCACCGCGCCGTGACCGAGCCGCGGGCGAATCGCCCAGCCCGGCCCGCTGGGCATCGGCTCAGACGTTGAGGTAGTCGACGAGTGAGCCGGCGAGCCCGGTGTAGGTGGCCGGGGTGAGCCGCAGCAGGCGCTGTTTGGCCGCCTCGCCGATGTCGAGCGCTGACACGAAGGCGGTCAGCTCGGTCTGGCCGATGCGTTTGCCACGTGTGAGCTCTTTGAGCAGCGCGTACGGGTCGGTGATCGAGCTGCGACCCGCCGTGATCTCTGCACGCACCACGGTCTGGATGGCCTCGCCCAAGATCTCCCAGTTGTCATCGAGATCGGCAGCGAGCACCTCACGGTTGAGCGAGACCTGGCCGAGGCCGCCCACAATGTTGTTCAGGGCGAGCAGGGAGTGCCCGAGGGCCACACCCACGTTGCGTTGCGTGGTGGAGTCGGTGAGGTCGCGCTGCAGACGACTCGTCACGAGGGTCTGGCCGAGTGAGTCGAGCAGGGCGTTCGACAGCTCGAGGTTGGCCTCGGCGTTCTCGAACCTGATGGGGTTGATCTTGTGCGGCATGGTCGACGACCCGGTGGCCCCGGCAACCGGGATCTGGGTGAAGTAGCCGAGTGAGATGTAGGTCCACATGTCGGTGCAGAGGTTGTGCAGGATTCGGTTGGCGTGCGCGATGCGCGAGTAGAGCTCGGCCTGCCAGTCGTGCGACTCGATCTGCGTGGTGAGCGGGTTCCAGGTGAGACCGAGCGAGGTGACGAACTGCTCGGAGATGAGCGGCCAGTTCTGAGTGTCGTCGGCGGCGAGGTGCGCGGCGAAGGTGCCGGTGGCGCCGCTGAACTTGCCGAGGTACTCGCTCGTGTCGAGCTGCTTCGCGATGCGTTCGAGCCGGTACACGAAGACGGCGAGCTCTTTGCCCATGGTTGTGGGGGTGGCGGGCTGACCGTGGGTGCGGGCGAGCATCGCGTCAGCGCGGTAGGCCAGCGATTGCCGACGAAGTTCGGCGATCACCTGGCGAAAGCCGGGCATCCACACCTCTGTCACCGCTTGGCGAATGGTGAGTGCGTACGAGAGGTTGTTAATGTCTTCGCTGGTGGCCGCGAAGTGGGTGAGTTCGGCGATCTCGGTGAGACCCAGGTCGGCGAGGTGGCGGCGTACAAGATACTCGACCGCCTTCACGTCGTGGCGGGTGGTGGCTTCGAGGCCGGCGAGCTCGTCGATCTCGGCCTGGCCGAACGACGAGCCGAGGCTGCGGAGCTCACGGATCTGCTGCTCGGTCAACCGGTGTGACCCGAAGAGTTCGTGGTCGGTGAGGTAGAGCAGCCACTCGAGTTCGACGTGTACCCGGGCACGGTTGAGACCGGCTTCAGAGAGGTATTCGCCGAGACCGGTGACGGCGGCGCTGTACCGGCCATCGAGCGGGCTGAGGGGTTGGGGGGGAAGCGACATGGGGGTTCTAAGCTCCGGTTTGATGTTTGGCGGGAGTGTGCCGGAGCGCGGGCTCGAGCTGGGCAAAGAGGGCGACGCAGGCGCGTTCGATGGTGGCCAGCACCTCGTCGAACATGGCGGCGGTCGAGTAGTACGGGTCTGGTACGTCTGGCAGCCCGGCCGCCTCGGGATCGAAGCTCGACAGCAGGCGTATCTTCGACCGGTCGGCGTCGTTCTGAGCCCAGTCGCGCACCACGCGTTCGTGACTGCGGTCGAGCACCACCACCAGGTCGAGGTCGGTGAACCAGTCGGGGTCGAACTGCCGGGCACGGTGCACGTCGCCGGTGTAGCCGCGGCGTTCGAGCGACTCCACCGTGCGGGGGTCAGCCTTCTCACCCACGTGCCAGTCGCCGGTGCCGGCCGACGACACGGCGATACGGTCGTCGAGGCCGCCGCGGTGCACAAGATCGTTCAGCACGACCTCGGCCATGGGCGAGCGGCAGATGTTGCCAGTGCACACCACGCAGACGCGAAAGACCCCGTCAGACAGAGGGGCGCGTTCGGCAGGCATGCGTCTATTCTCCCGTTAGTTGCGTCGACGGGCGAACGGCTTCAGAATGGCGCCGATGATGGCGCTCAGAATGGCCAGAACGAGCGCACCGAGCACCGCCCACCAGAAGCCATCGACCACGAGACCGAAGCCGAAGAGGCCGGTCACCCAGCTCGCCAACAGCAGCAGGATGGCGTTGATCACCAGCGAGATGAGACCGAGGGTGAGAATGTACAGCGGAAATGCCACCACGCGAATGGCTGTACCTATGATGCCGTTCACGATGCCGAAGATGAGTGCGACGAACAGAAACGACAGCACAACGGCAAAGCCGTCGGGGGCATAGGGGTCGACCTTCACGCCCGAGACGATGAGCGTGGTCAGCCAGAGCGCTACGGCGTTGGCGATGAGAGAGACGATGAATCTGCGCATGCGTCAACTATTGCAGTTATTGCAGGTCGGGCACCGACGACGTATCTGTACCCAGCAGAAACTCGCGCGCCCGATCGCGGCCCGGGTTGGCGCGCAGGTCCTCGCCCAGTGCCGCGGCCGCTCGGGGGGCAGGGCCCGACAGTACGGAGGCGACAGCCGCGCGCACATCGGCGGGGGTTGCGGTGTTGGGGTCGAGAGCGAAGCCGAGCCCTGCGGCTTCGACGGCGCGAGCCCCCGCGAACTGGTCGGTCGAGAAGGGCAGCACGAGCATCGGTACTCCGGCGGTAGCGGCCTCGGTGACGGAGTTGTTGCCGCCGTGGGTCACGATGAGTGCCGAACGCTCGAGCAGGGTGACCTGGGGAAGGAATCCACGCAGCAACCACGTGCTCGGCACACCCGTGAACTGCGAGGGCGGGGTGCTGCCGGTGGCGAGGGCCACTCTGATGGGCAGGGGGGCGAGGGCATCCACCACCCGCTGCAGCACGTCGGTGCGCACCGAGAGAAAGCTGCCGAAGCTGACATAGACCACGGGGGTGTCACTCTCGGCGAGCCACGCCTCGACGCGCGTATCGTGCGGTTCGTGGCGCACGGCCGAGCCGAGAAAGACGTGCGGTGAGAGCAGGGCCGTGCGTTCGGCGGGGTGCAGGGCCTCGGGGTAGTTGAGCAGCAGCAGGTCGCCGTGTTCGGCGAAGGCGTCTCGTGAGGGGGATGCGCCGGGGTCGAGTATGGCGAGGGCGGCGTTCCACTGGGCGGTGAAGGCGTCGCGAATGCTCTCGTTGAGAGCGCGCAGTTCGCCGAGTTCGTCTTGCCTGGGGGTGAAGGCGGTGGGCCAGAAGGGTGGGTGGCCGTAGACCTCGTCGCCGACGGGCAGGGCCACCGGATGCCCGAGCACCACATCGCCGTACGAAATACCCGCGGCATCGAGCCCCAGCCGCGCGCCGAACGCAAGGTGGTCGACCACGATCTGGTCGGGAGCGACCCTCTGCACCACAGCCTGCACATTCTTCGCTGTCTGCACAGGATTCCACAGCAGGTCGCTGCTGCGGGCGCTGGCCTGGAATCGTAGGGTCTCGACCATGCCGACACGCGTGGCGTCGAAGAAGCCCCGCAGCGCATCGTCTTCACCGGTCGGCTGGTCTTCAGCGCGAATGACGCCGGGATTCGAACCGCGCCCGAGCTGCAGGTTGACACGTGAGAAGCCGAATGCCTCGACGATCGACGCGGTCGCGGGGCCCGTGGCGACCACCACATCGTCGCCCGCCTCCTGCCACGCCGTTGCGAGTGTTGCCAGCGGCAGCAGGTGCGAGGCGTAGTCGGGGCTGATCACGAGCAGGGTCACTGGGCGAACTCCGAGTGGTCAGATGCGGCGTCGCGACCGGTACGGCCGCCTGTACTACGTGCGCGACCCACGCGACCCGTGCGGTTGGCGCGCTCGGCCACGCCGAGGTACACGCCGGTGAGGGCGTGGGCCATGGCTCCGATGGTGAAGTGCTCCCTGATCAGCGACTGCGCCCGATCGACGCGGGCGTCGTCATTTTCGAGCGCCGTATTGATGTGGGCCAGAGCGAGCGCATCGCGAAGGCCCTGGCGAATTCCGAGCGGCGAACGGGTGTCGACCAGAAAGCCGGTGATGCGGTTCTTCACGTACGTGGCGGGGCCGCCGCCGTCGGGTGCGACCACCACGAGTCCTGCTGCGAGGGCTTCGAGCAGAGCGATGCCGAACTCCTCTTTGAGGCTGCCGCAGACGTACACGCCGCGCTCGCCGATGAGCCCCGGGCGGCCGAATCGCACCGCCGCGAGCCAGCGCGACACCACGTCGTTCGGGCGGTGCCCGGCAAGAATCAACCCGTCACGGGCTTCAGGATGCGCTGCGAGGGTCGCCTCGATGCGATCGAGTTGCCCCTGCTCATCGGCCGACGGGTCGTCGAGGTCGCCGCCCACGAGTACGAGGTTGCTGCGCTTCACGAGAATGGGGTCGGCCGCCCACGCTTCGACAATGGTGGCCATGCCTTTGACGTGGTGCAGGCGCCCCACGCTGAGGGCGACGGGCAGCCCGTGGCGGTGCTTCGGCAGCGCGCCGACCAGAGCGTCGAGCTGGGCGAATGCGTTGCCCGTCGGCAGTTGCTGCGGGGTACTCGCGACGGCGGTCGCCGAGTCGGAGCCAGTGTCGGCTCCGTGCGGCGCCGAACGCACGTGAAGCGCTGCACGCGCCTCGCGAAGGCCCGCCTCGATGACCGACACGTCGATGCCCTCTGGCACGACCGTGTACTGCTCCGGCTCGGCGCCGATGTCGATCCCGAGCAGTTCGCTGAGGTCGCCGCTGAGGTCGGGGCGGGGAAAGAGCACGGTGTGGGCCGCTTGGCGGGCGAGCCGCTGAACGAGCCGGGTGCGAAACCAGTAGTGCTCGTGTTCATCGACCTCGCCGAACGAACGCCGGGTGAGGGCACCCGACATGTCAAGGGCGTGGATGACCGCGTGCGGGTCGGGCGCGAGAGTGAAGACCACGGGGATGTCGAGTCGTTCGGCCACCGCGGCCGCCGCCATACTGCCGACCTCCGCCATGCGCAGGTGCAGCACGTCGACAGGCCCGAGCGCCAACAGGGCCCGGCGGATTCCGCGTTCGGCGGCCACCCGGGTGGGCCAGGCGCTCGCGGTCGACCACGGGTCGCTGAGCAGGGGAATGGGAGCGAGAATGTGCCGTTCCGTCGTGTTCGACCCATAGTCGGGATCGGGCAGCACCGCGAGGGCTGCGGCAGCCGACCCGCGCGACATGGTGATCACGCGGGAGATTCCGGGTTCCGCGGCGAGGGCGTCGCCGAGGCGCACGAGCAGCGTGGCGATACCGCCGTTGTCTCCCGCGCCGGCACGCGTGAGCCCTCTGTCGATGTCGGCGTGCAGAAAGAGCTGCGCCACCGTGAGGCCGCCCGAAGCATCGGCCGAGCGGGCAGCGCCCTCGCGGGCATCCGGGCCACCCGGCAGGCGTACCGGCGGGTTCAGCGACACCTCGATGTCGTAGGCCGCGAGCCGCGCCACGTCGCCCAGCTCACCCGGCAATTCGGCGAAGCGCTCAACTACATGGAGGGCTTCGTTGTCGATGTTGCGGTCACCGAGCGCCGCCATAGCTGCGATGCGAACGGGTAACGCCTCGGCATCGTCGGTGGCGATGAAGCAGAGCGCTCGGCCCGCGACGCGCCCCGGAATCAGTCCGAGCGTCTCGGCAAGCCGAGCACGTGCTGCGGGTATCGACTGCCCCATCAGCGCGCCCTCGAGCGCGAGCGCCACATGATCGGGTGTCGACTGCGCCCACTGCTGCAGGGTGCGCTGGGCCAGGGCGCCGGTGAAACCGCCAGAAATGACGCCGGCCACGAGACGGGAGACTGCATCCAGACGGGGCAGCCGTGTCCAGAACGCCCAGGCGGCGTGCTCGCGGAGAAAGGCACGGTCGCTCGAGAGCAGGTCTGAGAGAACCCGCTCAGCCTCGTCGTCGTAGACGCGGGCAAGGGCGTGCACGGCGGTGATGGCGGTGAGCGCGTCACTCTCATCGTTGATGAGCTCGGTGAGCACGCTGACCGATTCGTGCCCGAAGCGGTCGACCGAATCGGCGAAGTCGTCGGCCGAGCGCAGTGCGTCGAGAATGAAAGGGGTCTGCCGCAGCTGCAGGAGGGAAGAGTGGATGCTCATGGTGCGGGGCCTCGTATCTGTACTGCGCGGCGCAGGCGCGCCATGGTGGCCCTCATCGCTGGTGCCTACGGTGTCTTCGGAGCAGAGCCCGGTACAGACAGGTACAGCTGATTCATTGGCCACACTAAGTGAATGCGATGTCGTGCTTATCGGCAATGCCTTGACTCCGCGCCGCCGACGTGTACAAGTTCACCGCGGCGTGAGCAGATATTCGGCTGTTGCAACGTCGGTGATGAGCACGTCGGCCCAGCCGCCCCGCAGGCAGGCCCGAATGGCCTCGTGTTTGCGGGTACCGCCGGCGATGGCGACCTTTCGCGGAACCGCCCGCAGCTCGGCGCTCGAGATGCCGAGCACCCGTTCGTGCAGTTCGGCGTCGACCAGGGTGCCGTCGGCGTCGAAGAATCGCAGGCACACATCGCCCACCGCCCCGGCGCGCCGCAGGGCATCCTGATCGGCCGCGGTGATGGCGTTACCCGAATTCTGCAGAAGCAGCGACGGCTCGAGACTGCCCACCCCCTCGAGAACCACCGTGAGGCTCGGCCACTCGGTGACGGCCTCGAGAATGTAGGGGTCGGCCAGCAGCGCATCGCGCACGGCGCTCGTCGAAACGACTCCCGGGGCAGGAAAGAACACGGCGTCGGCTCCCGTGACCCGAGCGAGGCGGTCGGTGAGGTGGGTGGCCTGAACCTGAACGGCCGGGTTGCCCACACCGCCGAGCACCTGCACGATGGTCTCGGCCGTGCGTGTGGTGCGGGGTGCCATGGCGTCGACCGTGGCCAGCAGGGTCGACGACCACGACGAGATGCCCACACGATCGCTGCCGGTGAGGGTGGTCTCGAGGTAGGCCGCGCCCGCACTGCCGAGGGCCTGCAGCAGGCCGCGGTCGTCGTCGGCCGCATCGACCACCACGACGTCGGCCAGAGAGTACCGGGCCTGCACGCCGTCTTCGAGCTCGGAGTGCACCCCGGCCGGCGGCACCACGATGGTGCGCACGATGCCGAGGGCCACGGCCTCTTTCAAGAACCGTGACACCCTCGACTGCGAGATGTGCAGCCGGGCTGCGATCTCGGGCTGCCTGACACCCTGCTCGTGGTAGAGCCTGGCGATCTTCGTCAGCAGCGACATGCGGTCGACGGGCAGTCGGCTGCTGGCGCGCTCGAATGACATGCTGTTCAGCGTACGGCAGCCGGATGCCCGGCCCGGTGCCCTACGCGCTCTCGCCGTAACTCGAGAACAGTGCCTGCTGCGCGAGTGCCAGCGCGGTGAGCGAGTCGTGGTTGTCTTGAGCGGCCTGAATGGCGGCGAAGTCGAGTTTCTCGAGGCCCCGGTCGGCCGCCTTCAAGAAGTCGATCGCATGGTTCGCAGCCTGCACGCTGTCTTCGCGAAAAGGAAACTGGTCGAGCTGCCAGACGCCCTCCCAGTTGTTCTTACGAAGCGTATAGAAGAACTCGAACAGCTCGATGGGGTGCACGGTGCCGGCGACCATGTCGTCGTCCCACTGGCGCAGGTTGTCGTTCACGTCCATACCGAACAGGCGACCGTAGTCGATGGCGAGCTGGGCCGAGTCGGCGGGTGACTCGCCGCCGAACAGGGCGTGGCCGAAGTCGAGCAGAATGCCCACGTTCGGCAGGCCGATCTTCTCGATGCCGAGCAGGGTGCGGGAGACGGAGTCGAAGCTCATGTGCACGCGGGGTTCGCGTGGCTTGTACTCGATGACGAACTTCAGGTCGGGGTTCTCGCTGGCGAGCTGGCCCACGCCATCGAGCGAGTTCTTCCAGAGCGCGCCGTGGTCGACCTGGAACGGGTAGTCCCAGCCGTCTTGGCCCGGCCACAGCTTCACGTAGTCGGCGCCGAAGAAGCGCACGACGTCGGCAGCCTCGTTGATCAGCTCGTTGGCGCGGCGGCGAACACCCGGGTCGGGGTTCGTGAAGGCGCCCTTCGCGAACTCGCGGGTGTACATCTCTGGCGTGATGCCGATGACGCTCAGGTTGTTGCGATCGAGGGCTTCTTTGACCTGCTCGTTCGTGAACTCACCGCCGAAGAAAGGGTAGTTCAGGTCGACGACCGAGAGGTCGCGAACCTGGCCGGCGAGGTCGATGGCGTCGATGACGCTGCGCGGTTCGCCATAGCCGTCGGTGGCGTAGCGGTCGACGTAGGTAGCGAAATGCCAGATTCCGGCGCCGTAAACCTGCTTGTTGCTCATGATGCGGTCTCTTTCTCGAAGGAGGTGAGGGAGGGAAGCCTGGTGCCACGGGCGGTCGCCACAGCGGCGAGCCAGCGCTCACGGCGGGTGCGGGCATCCGGCGCCGAAAGCTGGGGCTCGAACACGGTGCTGCCGCGGTCGAAGGCCCGCACGGTGTCGTCGCTCCAGACGCCGGCGACCGTGCCGGCGAGGTGCGCCGCGCCGAGGGCCGAGAGGCCGCTCACGGTGGGGCGCTCGACCCGGCGCTGGCTGAGGTCGGCGACGAGCTGGGCGAGAAAGTCGTTGGCGGCCGGGCCGCCGTCGATGAGAATCGTCTCGAAGCGCCCCGATTCTGCCGATTCGGCAGCGGCGAGCACGTCTTCGATCTGCAGGGCGATCGACTCGACGGCGGCGAGGGCGAGGGATGCCCGGTCGGTGCCGAGGTCGAACCCCGTCATGACCGCTTTCGCCGACTCGTCCCACCAGGGTGCCCCGAGCCCCGCGAACGCGGGAACCAGATCGACGCCGGTCTCGGGCGATGCCGATGCCGATGCGGCGGCCGATTCGGCGAGGGCGAAGAGTTCGGGCGGGGTGACGCCGAGCAGCCCGGCGAGCCAGGTCGCCGTCGAACCGCTCGAGAGAATGTTGCCCTCGAAGGCCAGCGTCGTCTCTGGCGTGCACCAGGCGATGGTGGTGACCAGCCCGGCTTCGGCGTCCCGGCCCGGCGGGAGGAGGCCCATGATCGACGAACCGGTGCCGAGGGTGACCTTCACAGAACCAGGGGTGCGCACGCCGTGGCCGTAGAGGGCCGCATGTGAGTCGCCGAGTACCGCGGCGAAGCGGGTGCCGGCCGGGAGCGACGGTACTGCAGTGACCACCGCCGAGGGCTCTGACGATTCGGCGAGCCGCGGCAGCGCCCGGCGCGGAATGTCGAACAACGCCAGCAGCTCGTCGCTCCAGTCGAGCGTCTCGAGGTCGAGCAGCTGGGTGCGGCTGGCGTTGCCGAACTCGATGCGGTGTTCAGTGCCACCTGTGAGGCAGTACAAGAGGTACGAGTCGACGGTGCCGAGGGCTATCTCGCCGGCGTCGGAGCGCGAACGGTCGGGGTCGACCTGGTCGAGCAGCCACGAGAACTTCAGCGCAGAGAACATGGGGTCGAGGGGCAGCCCCGTGATGGCGCGCACGCGCGGGCCGTGGCCGGCCGCCGCGAGGGCCTGTGCTGCGGCAATGGTGCGCCGGTCTTGCCAGCCGAGCATCGGGCCGAGCGGTTCGCCCGTCGTGCGGCTCCACGCCACGGCCGATTCGCGCTGACTGCTCAGTGCGAGAGCGACGACGCGCGAGCCGAGCCCGGCGGAGGCCTGCTCGATGCCGGTGATGACGCTGGCCAGAATGGCCCGGGCATCCTGCTGCACCCAACCGGGGTGCGGGTGTTGCTGATCGAGCGCGACAGAGCTCGAGCCGATCACTCGGCCCGCCTCGTCGACGGCGATGACTTTGGTTGAACTCGTTCCCTGGTCGACCGCAATGACCACGGGCGACCCGGAGTGGTCAGGCATGGGCACGTGCCTCCCGGGCGGCGGTGACGAGGTGGGCAGAACTCAGACCGAAGTAGTTCAGCAGAAAATCTGTGCTTCCGGTAGGTGCGAACTCGGTCAGCCCCAGGATGCGCAGCGGAACCCGGGCGCCGGCTTCGAGTTGCGACACCACGCTGGCCACGGCAGCACCGAGGCCGCCGGCGACGTTCGCCTCTTCGGCCGTGACGATGGCGCTCGTCTCGCGTGCGGCGGCGACGATGGCTTCGACGTCGAGTGGGGCGATGTACGACGCGTTCAGCACGCGGGCCTCGATGCCGCTCTCGGCGAGCACGGCGGCGGCTTCGATGGCACGGGAGACCAGAGTTCCGGTGACGATGAACGTCACGTCACGGCCCGCTCTGATCTGCTGAAAACGGCCGCGAACAAGCTCGGTGCCTTCGGGCGTCACGTCGGGCACCTTGTGCCGGCCCACCCGGATGAACGTGGGCCGCGGGCTCGCCACGGCAGCCCGCACGGCCTGGCGCGTCTGCAGCCGATCGGCCGGAACAATGATGTCGAGACCCGGGAGAGCGCGCAGCCACGACAGGTCTTCGACCGAGTGGTGTGTGGGGCCGAGTTCGCCGTACGCCATGCCTGGGCTCATGCCGCAGAGAATGACGTTGTGCTGGCTGTAGGCCACGTCGGCCTTCACCTGCTCGAGCGAGCGACCGGTGAGAAACGGTGCCGCGGCGCAGACGAACGGAATCATGCCCGAGCTGGCGAGGCCCGCGCCGACGCCCACCATGTCTTGTTCGGCGATGCCGACGTTGATGAGGCGGCTCGGGAATTCGTCGCGGAAGGCCGTGAGGTTCGACGAACCGACCGAGTCGTTGCACACCGCGACGATACGCTCGTCGGTGCGCGCGAGCCGGATGAGCTCGTCGGCGAAGGCCGTGCGGTTGTCGTAGGTCGGGGCGGTCGGGTCGTTCGTGGCGCTTGGGGTGGTCGCGGCGGGCGCCGTGGTGTCGATGCTCATGACAGCTCCTGAAGTGCGAGAAGCACCTGTTCGGCCGAGGGAACCTTGTGGTGCCACTCGACGCGGTCTTCGATGAATGAGACGCCCTTGCCCTTGACGGTGTTGGCGATGATGGCGACCGGCTTGCCGGTGGTCGAGGGCGCGAAGGCCTCGACGAGCTCGGCGTAGCTGTGGCCGTCGATGACCCGCACCTCGCAGCCGAACGACGCGAGCCGCTCGTCGAGCGGGTCGAGCGCATTGGTGTCTTCGGTGCGCCCCCCCTGCTGCAGGCGGTTGCGGTCGACGATGGCGACGAGGTTGTCGAGCTTGTACTGAGACGCGGTCATCAGCGCCTCCCAGTTACTGCCCTCCTGCATCTCGCCGTCACCCATCACCACGAAGATGCGAGCGTCGTTCTTCGACAGCTTTGCAGCCATGGCCTGGCCGACGGCGACGGGCAGCCCGTGCCCGAGCGGGCCCGTGTTGGTCTCGACGCCGGGCACCTTGTTGCGGTTCGGGTGACCGTTCAGCGACGAGAGGGGCGCCATGAAGGTGTTCAGCTCGGCCGGCTCGAAGTAACCGCTGTGCGCGAGGGTCGTGTAGAGCGCACCCGCGCAGTGGCCCTTGCTGAGAATGAAGCGGTCGCGGCCGGCCAGCGTGGGGTTCGCCGGGTCGATCCGCAGTGTGTACGCGTAGAGCGTGGTCAGAATGTCGGTGACCGACAAGTCGCCGCCCACGTGGCCCTGGCCCGCGGTCGAGATCATGGTGATGATGCTGCGGCGGGTGAGACGAGCCTTCTCGGCCAGCAGTGCGTCTCGGTCGGCGGCGCTGGCATCTTCGAGCTGTGCGCGCAGAGCGCGCCACACCTCGACCTGCTCGAGATCAGTGGCTAACATCGATTGCATACCTATTCACTAGTGAAGTAATTTACAAAGCTTGTCACGAGCGCGCTTATGCTGTCAACCATGACCCCACCCCGCATGCGCCTGATTCTCGACAATGACTACTCGGGAGACCCTGACGGCCTCTTTCAGCTCGCGCATCACGTTCTGTCACCCTCGGTCGACATCCGGGCCATCATCGGCTCGCACCTGCAGCCGGGCGACCCGTTCGACCCGTCAGAGACGACGGCCGACAACGCTGTGATGCGGGCCCGCGAGGTGCTCCAGGCGTTGGGGCTGGATGCCCGTTTCGCCGTCGTGGCCGGCAGCAATGTCGCCCTCACCGACGCCCGCACCCCGCACGACTCCGCGGGTGCGCGGGCCATCGTGGCCGAGGCCATGCGTGACGACACCGACCTGCCGCTGTACATTGCGTGCGGCGCCGGGCTCACCGAGCTGGCCAGCGCGTTTCTGCTCGAGCCACGCATCGCCGGGCGGCTCACGGTGGTGTGGATCGGCGGCAACGAGCATCCGGCCCTCGCCGTCGAACCGCCGCGCGCTGACGCGGTGGAGTACAACCTCAACATCGACATCGCGGCCGCGCAGGTGGTCTTCAACGAGTCGGAGCTCGACGTGTGGCAGGTTCCGCGTGACGCGTACCGGCAGACGCTGATGTCGAACGCCGAACTCGAGTTGCGGGTACGGCCGTGCGGGGCGGTGGGCGAGTTGCTCTACCAGAGCATCCATTCGGTCGTCGACATGGCGGCATCGCACGACGTGATGCTCGGCGAAACCTACATCTACGGCGACAGCCCGCTGGTGCTGCTCACCGCGCTGCAGTCGTCGTTTCAGGCCGACCCGTCATCGAGCACCTACGCCACAGTGCCCGCGCCGCGCATCGAGGCCGACGGCAGTACGACGTTCAGCGGAGTGGGCCGACCGATCAGGGTCTACACACGGCTGGACGTTCGGCTCATGTTCGACGACCTGTTCGCCAAGCTCGCGCTTCACACGGCGTAGCGGCGCGTCGACGGCGGTGCGTCTACAAGGGTACTGACAACAACCGCGCCACATACGCGTGCACTTCGTCGACCATCACGACCGATGTGCGGTCGAGCAGCCACTGCACCTGCAGCCCATCCATCAGTGCGACGAGCGAGCGGGCCGCGCTCGCCGGGTCGACGCCATCGACGAGTTGCCCGCGCTCTTTCATGTCGGCGAAGGCCTCTGTCGAGATCCCGATGCTCCACTGGTAGCGGGCGATGAAGTACTGGTGCGCCGGATGCTCGGGGTCGGTCGCCTCGGCAGACAGAACGCAGTGCAGCTCGACCAGGCCGGGAATGCTCGCGTTGTACCGCACGAGTTCGACGAGCCCGCGAATCAATTCGATTCCCGCGCTGTCGAGCGGCACGCGCATTCGCGCATCGTCGTCGCGGGCTTCGAGAACCGCTGCCAGCAGCTCGGACTTGTTCGAGAAATGGTGCAGCAGGCCGGCCTGGCTCATTCCCACGCGTTCAGCGATTTCGCGGAGCGAGCCGCTGCGATACCCGGAGGTCGCGAAGACTTCAAGCCCGGCCATGACGATCTCCCGTCGCCTGAGCGAGGTTTTGGCGTAGCTACCGCGAAGCTTGCCCGTGAGTGTCATGCCATGAAGAGTAACAAGATTCAGCATGCGCGTGAGGCTTCTCAGCAGACCTCGAATCTGCGGGTTCACCATTTTCTTTTGAAAACCTAGTGGTCACTCGCTTTTTGTGTTACCTTCGCTTTTCAGATGTAGTCCGACGGCGGATTACCGTTTTGTAAAGGAATAAAGATGTTCCGATGGAAGAGGCTGACGGCTATCGCTGCCGTCGTCGCTCTGGGGCTCACCGGTTGCGCAGCAGGCGGCAGTGACTCCTCGAGTGGCACACCGACCACACTCACCCTGGGTGTTCTGGTACCTGCGACGACGTTCGAAGCGTCAGGTTTGAACTGGGCCAACGAGTCGCCCTACGGCCAGGCCGTGTACGACTCCCTGCTGCGCGGAAACCCCGACGGCTCGATCGCGCCGAACCTTGCCACCGATTACACCTACAACGCCGACAAGACCGTTCTCACGCTGAAACTGCGCACAGACGTGAAGTTCACCGACGGTACGGCCCTCGATGCCAGCGCCGTGGCGCAGAACCTGCTTCGCTTTCGCGATGGCACTTCGCCCAACAAGTCGTATCTCGCGGCCGTGGCAGACGCCACCGCCACCGACACAAGCACCGTGACCATCACTCTCAAGGCCTCCGACCCCTCGCTTCTCAGTAACCTCACCCGAAACGCCGGCATGGTCGAGAGCCCGGCTGCCTTCACGAAAGCCGATGTCGCCACGAACCCTGTCGGTTCGGGCCCCTACATTCTCGACGTTGCAAAAACTGTCGTGGGTACCAGCTATGTGTTCGAGAAGAACCCGAACTACTGGAAGCCCGCTGACGTTCACTACGACAACCTCACGCTCAGTGTCTTCTCCGACGCCACCGCTCTGCTGAACGCCATCAAGGGCGGCCAGGTCAACGCGACGAACACGGCAAGCAACAACGACCTCGACCAGATCACGGCAGCGGGATTCACGATCAATCCACTTGAGCTGAACTGGACTGGTCTGATGCTGATCGACCGCGACGGCACTTCGAACCCCGCGCTCGGCGACGTGCGCGTTCGCCAGGCGATCAACTACGCCTTCGATACCAAGGCCCTGTTGCAGGCCGTCGGCCAGGGTTACGGAACACCCACCTCGCAGATCTTCCCGAAGACATCTGTCGGCTACGACCCCGCGCTCGACTCCGCGTACACGTACGACCCGGCCAAGGCCAAGGCCCTGCTGGCCGCGGCTGGTTATGCGAACGGGCTCACGCTGCAGATGCCGAGTACGTCGCTTCTCGGAACCGCGGTCTTCACGCTGTACGCACAGCAGTTGAAAGACGTGGGCATCACCGTGAACTTCACCGACGCGGGCAACAACTACATCTCTGACGTTCTGGCACCGAAATACGGGAGCTACTACTTCATCTTGCAGGAAGACCCCGACTGGGCGCTCATTCAGTTCTCGATCGCCCCGACCGCGACGTTCAACTCCTATCACACCCAGAATGCCACTGTCGATGCGCTCATCGAGAAGATCCACAACGGCAGCCAGGCCGACTCCGACCAGGCCGTGAAAGACCTGAACAAGTACGTCGTCGACAATGCCTGGTTCGCACCGTGGTACCGCATGCAGTCGAGTTTCGCCACAGATGCCCACACCAAGGTGACCGTGCAGGCCGACAACGCCTACCCGTACCTGTGGAACTTCACGCCCATCTCATAACCCGCTTCACCCGCAAGGTCTGGCGGGGCAGGGCTCTCGCTCGAGGCCCCCGCCCCGCCAGACCGACCGACTCCGAGGATCACCGGTGATCAGATTCATCTTGAGACGACTGCTCTCAGGCGTCATTCTCATCTTCGTCATCTCGACGGTGGCGTACCTGCTGCTCTACCTCGGCGGCGGCGACATCGCCCGCCGCATTCTGGGGCAGTCGGCCACGGCGGCGACGGTCGCCCAGAAGGCGCACGCCCTCGGCCTCGATCAGCCGCTGTTCGTGCAGTACGGCCAGTGGCTGAGTCATGCCGTGACCGGTAGCCTCGGGTCGTCGTGGTTCACCTCGCAGCCCGTGACCGCCGCGATCACCTCGCGGCTCTCGGTCACCCTCTCGCTGGTGATCGGTGCGACCATCATCTCGGCCATCGTCTCGGTCATTCTGGGCGTACTGGCGGCGACCCGCCGCGGCTGGGTCGACAGGGTCGTGCAGATCTTCACCATTCTGGGCTTCGCCATTCCCGGATTTCTTGTCGCCCTCGCCCTGGTCACCGTTTTCGCCATCGACCTCAAGATATTCAAGCCGACGGGCTTCGTGCAGTTCGCGACGTCGCCCGGTGGCTGGGCAGCCACCGTGACACTGCCGATCATTGCGCTCGCGTTGGGCGGTATCGCCGGGGTCACCCAACAGATTCGCGGCTCGGTCATCGATGCCCTTCGCCAGGACTACGTTCGTACCCTGCGCAGCCGCGGCCTCTCCAACACCCGCGTGGTCTACAAACACGTTCTGCGCAACGCCGGCGGCCCGGCTCTGGCCATTCTCGCGGTGCAGTTCGTCGGCCTCTTCGGTGGAGCAGTGATCATCGAACAGATCTTCGCCATCCCGGGCCTCGGCCAGGTGGCGGTCATCGCCACCACCCAGGGTGATATTCCGCTCGTGATGGGGCTCGTTGTGGCAACGGCCATCATCGTGGTCGTCGTGAACCTGATCATCGACCTGCTGCAGGGCTTTCTCAACCCGAAAGTGCGACTCTCATGACCCAAGCAATGCCGCTGCAAGGCCCCACCCTCACGGTGGCCGAAGAAGAGCGTTCCGCGCGCATCAGTCTTTTTCGCCGCCTGCTGAAGAACCCCTCTGGCCTCGTCGCGATGATCTTTCTCGCGCTCATCGTGCTGAGCGCCATTCTGGCCGGTGTCATCACGTCGGCCGACCCGAACGCCGCGTCGCTTCAGGATGTTCTCGCCCACGCCTCGGCGGCGCATCCGCTCGGCGCTGACAGTGCCGGCCGCGACGTTCTCGCCCGGCTGCTCTACGGCAGTCGATTCAGCCTCGCCGGGGCCCTCGTCACCCTCGTGGTGGCCGCCGTCATCGGTGTGACCAGCGGCTTGATCGCCGGGTACTTCGGCCGATGGTTCGACTCGGTCTCGTCGTGGGTCGCCGGTCTGGTCATGGCATTGCCCGGCTTCGTGGTGCTGCTGGCTGCCCGTGCGGTTCTCGGCCCGTCGATGTGGCTCGCCATGGGCATCTTCGGCGTTCTCATCTCCCCCGCTTTCTTTCGGCTCGTCTACGCCTCTGTCTCCGCCGTGCGCAACGAACTGTACGTCGACGCGGCGCGGGTCTCTGGCCTCAGCGACGCACGCATCATTGCGCGGCACATCTTCACCGTGGTGCGCGCGCCCATCATCATTCAGGCCGCCATGATCACCGGTATCGCCATCGCCATTCAGGCGGGCCTCGAATTTCTCGGCCTCGGTGACACGAACGTGCCCAGCTGGGGAAGCATGCTGAACGACGGCTTCGCGAACATCTACAAGAACCCCACTCTGCTGCTCTGGCCGGCCCTGGCCATCGCCCTCACCTCGGTCGCGCTGACACTGCTCGCCAACGCTATGCGCGACGAGCTCGAGCGCAGCTCCGGCAGTAAGAAGCGCCGCGGAGCCACGAAGCGCGCCCAGGTTCTCGTCGAGCACGAGCTCGTGGTCAGCCACCCCGACGATGCCCGCACTGAGGCCGCGCTGGGCGAAGAACTTCTGCGCATCACCGACCTCGCCGTGGGTTACGACCAAGCCGATGGCTCAGTCACGACCGTTGTGAACGATGTGTCGCTCGTGGTTCGCCGCGGCGAGGTTCACGGTCTGATCGGCGAGTCGGGTTCGGGCAAGACGCAGACCGCCTGGTCGATCCTCCGTCTGCTGCCCGACGGCGGCCGGGTGGTGGGCGGCTCGATCTTCTTCGAGGGCAAAGACCTCGCCAAGGCCAGCGAGAAAGAGATGACGGCCCTTCGCGGCAAGAAGATCGCCTACATTCCGCAAGAGCCCATGTCGAACCTCGATGCTTCGTTCACCATCGGCAGCCAGCTGGTCGAGCCCATGCGCGTCTGCCTCGGCCTCAGCAAGAAAGAGGCCACCGCGCGTGCCCTTCAGCTGCTCGCCCGCGTGGGTATTCCGAACCCAGAGCGCACGTTCACGGCGTACCCGCACGAGGTTTCCGGTGGCATGGCCCAGCGTGTGCTGATCGCCGGCGCCGTGTCGTGCAATCCCGACTTGCTCATTGCCGACGAGCCCACAACGGCTCTGGATGTCACGGTTCAGGCCGAGGTTCTCGATCTGCTCCGCGAGCTGCAGAGCGAGCTCACCATGGGCGTCGTGCTCGTGACGCACAACTTCGGCGTGGTGGCAGATCTCTGCGACCGCGTCTCGGTGATGCGCAACGGGCGAATCGTGGAGACGGGGCCAGTGCGTACGATCTTCGCCCAGCCCGAGCATCCGTACACCCAGTCGTTGTTCGAGGCGATTCTCGAAGACGGCGATGCGCGCGAGCCATTACAAGACACCCCCTCGGTCGAGACCATCGTGCTCGAAACCATTGGTAAAGGAGCCTCCAAGTGACCGATGTGCTGCTCGACATCACGAACGTGGTCGTCGACTACCCGATCAAAGGCTTTCGAAAAGAGCCGTTCCGCGCCCTTAAGGGAGTGTCGCTCGACATTCGTCCCGGCGAGACCGTGGGCCTCGTGGGCGAGTCGGGTTCGGGCAAGACCACCCTCGGCCGTGCGGTGCTGGGGCTGGCGCCGGTGACCAGCGGCAGCATCCTGTATCGGGGTAAAGACATCGCGCACCTCAGCCGAGGTGAGCGCCTCGCTCTGTCGAGCGAGATTCAGGTGGTCTTTCAAGACCCGTACACCTCGCTCAACCCGTCGCTGACGATCGAACAGATTCTCGTCGAGCCGCTGACCGTTCGAAAGGTCTCGCAGCGCGACGCCTCGAAGCGGGTGCGCGACCTGCTCGACCAGGTGGGCCTGCCCACCAGTGCCGCAGACCGTCTGCCGCGCGAGTTCAGCGGCGGCCAGCGCCAACGCATCGCCATCGCGCGCGCCCTCGCGCTCGAGCCGCGCCTGATCGTCTGCGACGAGCCCGTGTCGGCGCTCGACCTCTCGACCCAGGCCCGTGTGCTCGAACTGTTCAAAGAGATTCAGGAGCGCACCGGCGTCGCCTACCTCTTCGTGTCGCATGACCTTGCGGTTGTGCGCAGCCTCAGCCACCGCGTCGCGGTGATGTACCACGGCGAGATCGTGGAGTGGGGCGACGCCGACCAGGTGACGGCCCGCCCCGAGCATCCGTACACCCAGCGGCTCTTTCTCGCCGCGCCCGTGCCCGACCCGGTGCGGCAGGAGCAGCGCCGCGCCGATCGCCAGCGACTGCTCGCGGTTCAGGCCGAGCAGAACCTGCAGGCGGGCGTTCTCTAGATGGCACACGACAACGACACCGAGAAGGATGCCCCGGCGATCCGTTTCGGTGCGGCCTACTATGCCGAATACCAGCCGAGCCCGCGTCTCGAAACCGACATGGATCTGATGCAGGCGGCCGGATTCACGGTCATTCGTGTCGGCGAGTCGGTCTGGTCGACGTGGGAGCCCGAACCGGGCGTCTTCGACCTCGACTGGCTCGAACCCGTGCTCGATGCGGCGCACGCGCGCGGCATCGGTGTCATTCTCGGCACGCCGACCTATGCCATCCCGATGTGGATGAAGCGGCTGCACCCCGAGGTGGCGGCCGACGTCGAAACCGGCAAGCCCATGGGCTGGGGCATGCGCCAGGAGATGGATTTCACCAACCCCGCGTACCTCTTCTATGCAGAGCGCATCATTCGCCAGGTGATCGGTCGCTACGCCGACCACCCCGCGGTGATCGGTTTTCAGGTCGACAATGAGCCGGGCATCCGGTTGCTCTACAACGAAGGCGTCTTTCAGCGCTTCGTCGACGAGCTTCGACACACCTACGGCGACGTCGAGACACTCAACACCGAGTGGGGCCTCGTCTATTGGTCGCACCGGCTCTCGACGTGGGCCGACCTGTGGCGCCCCGATGGCAATTTTCAGCCGCAGTACGACCTGGCGTGGCGCCGGTTTCAGGCGAAACTCGTCACCGAATTCATCGGATGGCAGGCCGACATCGTGCGCACGCTGGTCGCGCCGACGAAGTTCGTCACCACCTGCATCTCGTACGACCAGCTCGGCGTCGAAGATGTGGAGCTCTCTGCCCGCCTCGACATCGCCTCGGGCAACGCGTACTACGAGATGGAAGACTCACTCGAGCACCCGAGCAGCGCTGCGCGCGAGAACGGCTGGATCGTGAAGGGCACCTGGGCGCTCTTTCACCTCGCCGATGTCATGTACTCGTCGAAGCAGGGCCCGTTTCTGATCACCGAGACGAACGCCTCGTCGATCGGCTGGTCGCAGCTGAATTTCTCACCCTACGACGGGCAGTGGAAGCAGGCGGCGTGGGCGCTCATCTCGCGCGGCGCCCGCATGATCGAGTACTGGCACTGGCACACCCTGCACTTCGGGGCAGAGACGTACTGGGGCGGAATTCTGCCGCACAGCCAGGTTCCCGGCCGCACCTACGCCGAGATCGCCGAGCTCGGCGCCGAGATCACCAAGGCCGGCGAGGCCGTTGCCGCGTCGATTCCGGATGCCGACATCGCCATTCTGTACGACTCCGACAGCAAGTGGGCGCTTTCTTCACAGGCGCCGTTCCAGGCTCCCGGGCAGTTTTTCGACACCGACTCCTACCGCCGCATCGTGGCCTCGTTCTACCGGGGGGCGTTCGACGCCGGGGTGCAGGTTCGCCTTGTGCGGCCGCAGCAGCTCTTCGCGTCTCGGGGAGCGACCACGACCGCGCGCGGGTTCGCGGCAGAGCATCCGGTACTCGTCGTGCCAGCCTTCTTCACGGCGGCTGACGACGAACTCGAGTGGCTCGACGCCTACGCCGCTGCCGGCGGACACCTCGTTCTCGGGCCGCGCACGGCGTACGCCGACCGCGAGGGCCGTGCCCGCGTCGAGGTCAAGCCGGCGCTGCTGACCGACGCGTCGGGCATCTGGTACGACGAGTTTGCGAACCTGAACTCCGACATCGCCCTGTCGGTGGCCGACCCCGAGGGCGACACGTCGTTCGACCTGCCCACCGATGCTCGCGCGACGGCGTGGATCGACGGCCTGAACGTCACCGATGCCACCCCGCTCGTCAGCTACGAACACCCGCACTTCGGCCAGTGGCCGGCTATCACGACTCGCACGCACGGGGTCGGAGACGTGACTGTGGTGGGCACGCTTCCGAACCAGTCGCTCGCCGAGGCGCTGATGCGCTGGCTGGTTCCCGAACCCATCGCCGGCTGGGCCGACCTGCCGCCCAGCATCACGGTGGCGAGCTCATCGACCGCCGCCGGCGACCGCATCTTCGTGGTGCACAACTGGTCGTGGCAGTCGCTGTCGGCCAGCGCACCGACGGGCCTTCGCGACCTGCTCGACGACACCGTGCTCGCCGAAGGCGCCGCGGTCACGTTCGGGCCCTGGGATGTGCGCCTCTTCACCACGAACCTCACCGAAAACCACAGAGAGAAGCAGAACCCGTGACTTACGAATTGGTCGATGCGCACCGCGTCGCCGTACTCGACGACCGGCTCGACGCCCTTCTGGCCGAGCTGACCCTCGATGAGAAGATACTGCTGCTCACCGGGCGGGACTTCTGGACAACCTGGCCCATGGCCAAGATCGGCCTGCGCCGCATTCTCGTCAGCGACGGCCCCTCCGGCGTGCGCGGCGAGGTGTGGGACGAACGGAGCCCCTCGCTCAGCCTGCCGTCGGCGACGACACTGTCGTCAGCCTGGGACAACGAGATGGCCGGCCGCTACGGTGCCGCCGCCGCCGTCGAGGCCCGCCGCAAGGGTGTCGACGTGGTGCTCGGGCCGACCATCAACCTGCACCGTTCGCCCCTCGGTGGCCGGCACTTCGAGGCATTCAGCGAAGACCCTGTGCTGACAGCGGAGCTCGCCGCAGCCTATGTGACCGGCGTGCAGTCGAACGGTGTCGGCGCGACCCCCAAGCACTTCGTCGCGAACGACTCGGAGAACGACCGCTTCACGATCGACGTGGTCGTTGATGACCGCGCCCTTCGTGAGCTCTACCTGCTGGCCTTCGAGAAATCCATCGTCGACTCCCACGCGTGGCTGGTCATGAGTTCGTACAACTTCATCAACGGGGTCACCGCCAGCGAGAACGACCTGCTCGAGACCCCGCTGAACAGCGAATGGGGTTTCGACGGCGTCGTGATCAGCGACTGGACGGGTGTTCGCAGCATCGCCAGCGCCAACGCCTCGCAAGACCTCGCCATGCCCGGGCCGGTCGGTGCCTGGGGCGACGCCCTGGTGGCTGCCGTTCGCGCCGGCGAGGTCGACGAATCGTCGATCGACCGCAAAGTGCTGCGCCTGCTGCAGCTCGCCGCCCGGGTGGGCGCGCTCGAGGGCTTCGAGCCCGCGGTCGCCGCCCCCGTGCTGGTCGAAGACGGAATCGCGTTCGTTCGCGAGGCCGCTGCGGCCGGTACCGTGCTGCTCACGAACAACGGCGAACTGCCGTGGAACCCGAGCGAGATCGGCTCGGTGGCCGTCATCGGTCACAATGCGAAGTACGCCCGCAGCCAGGGCGGCGGCAGCGCCACGGTGATACCCGAACATGTGGTGTCACCGCTGGAGGGCATCCGGTCGGCCCTGCCCGGTGTGCCGGTCAGCTACTCGGTCGGTGCAGTGGTTCAGGAGGGCATCGCTGCCCTGCCGATTGAGACCCTCACGGTGACGGGTACCGCTGAACCGGGAGTTCTCACCCGCTTCCTTGCGGCCGACGGCACCGTACTGCTGAGCGAGGTGCGCCAGGCCACGTCGCTCATCTGGTTCGGTGGCACCGCTCCCATCGGTGAGTCGGCGCTGCTCGACATCACCACCACCTACACGCCGGCCGAGTCGGGCGTGATTCGCCTGGGCTTCTCGGCCGTGGGCACGGGCCGTGTGTGGGTCGACGGCACTCTGCTCGTCGAAGACACCGTCGAGGCTGAGGGAACCGATCTCGGCGCCGCCTTTCTCTCGCCGCCGTCGACCTCGGCCCCGGTTTCGGTTGAAGCGGGAAAGCCTGTTGACCTGCGCATCGAATACGAGATCGCCGGTGGCGACGGCGCCCTGTCGGGTGCCCTCGCCTTCACGTTCGGCGTAGAGCCCGACGATGCCGACCCGGCCGCGCTGATCGCCGAGGCTGTCGAAGCCGCCCGCAGCGCCGAGGTCGCCCTGGTGGTGGTGGGCACGAACTCCCGTGTCGAGTCTGAAGGCTACGACCGCGACTCGCTCGCTCTTCCAGGGCATCAGGATGCCCTGGTTCGGGCCGTCGCGGCCGTGAACCCCCGCACCGTGGTGGTCGTCAACGCGGGTGCGCCGGTGCTGCTGCCCTGGCAGGGCGACGTGGCCGCCCTGCTCGTGGGCTACTTCGGTGGCCAGGAGTTCGGCAACGCTGTCGCCGACGTGCTCACCGGGCTCGTCGAGCCGGGTGGGCGCCTGCCCACCACCTGGCCTGCCGCCACAGCCGACGTGCCCGTGCTCGACACCAACCAGGTCGACGGCAAGCTGGTCTACGCCGAAGGCATCCACATCGGGTACCGCGCCTGGCTGAAGGCCGGTGTCACGCCCGCATTCGAGTTCGGTCACGGCCTCGGCTACACGACGTTCAGCACGAGTGACGCGGCGGTGACGCCCACGGCGGTTCCCGGTGGCGACTTCGAGGCCTCGCTGACCGTCACCAACACGGGTGCGCGCGCCGGCAAACACGTTGTGCAGGTGTACGTCTCCCGACCCGGTTCTGCGGTCGACCGCCCGGTTCGCTGGCTGGTCGGTTTCGCGCCGGTCGAGCTCCCTGCAGGCGCCTCCGAGCGGGTCACGGTCACCGTGCCCGTGCGGCTTCTCGCGTACTGGAACGACGGCTGGCAGTATGAGGCCGGCACGTTCGCCGTGTCGATCGGCACCTCGGTCGGTACCCTCCCGCACACCGAAGAAGTGGAACTGCTGTCATGACGGAGTACCCGAACCCCCTGATCCCGGGTTTCAACCCAGACCCGAGCGTGGTGAAGGTCGGCGACGACTACTACATTGTCACCTCGACCTTCGAGTACCTGCCCGGCATCCCCGTCTACCACAGCACCGACTTCGTCACGTGGAGCCAGATCGGCAACGTCATCACGCGTATGGAGCAGGCCGAGCTCGAGAACGTGGTCACGGCCGGCGGAGTCTGGGCCCCGACCATCCGGTACCGCGATGGGCTCTTCTACGTGATCGTCACGATTGCCATGGGCCGCGGCTGCATGCTCTACACGGCCACCGACCCGGCGGGCCGCTGGAGCGACGGCATCGTTCTCGAGGGCATCGAAGGAATCGACCCCGACCTGAACTGGGATGACGAGGGTACGGCGTACGTCACCTTCTCCGGCCTCATCACGAAGGGCCCCGACCTCGGCAAGCACCTCGGCATTCAACAGGTGAAGGTCGACCTGGTCAAGGGCGTCGCGCTCGAAGAGCCGCGTTCGCTGTGGGCCGGCACGGGCCTGAAGTTTCCTGAGGCACCCCATCTCTACCGGCGAGGGGAGTTCTGGTACCTGATGATCGCCGAGGGCGGCACCGAGCGCGGCCACGGCGAGAGCATCGCGCGCGGCACGTCGCCAGAGGGCCCGTTCGAGGGTTTCGCGGGCAACCCCTTTCTGAGCGCGCGCAGCACCAACCGGCCCATTCAGAACACCGGCCACGGCGACCTCGTCGAGACACCCGACGGCCAGACCTCGATCGTGCTGCTCGGCATGCGGCCGCGCGGCGGCACTCAGGCGTTCTCGGCCCTCGGGCGCGAGACGTTCGTGTCGAGCATCGAGTGGGTCGACGGCTGGCCCGTCGCCCAGCCCGTGGTGCTGCGACCCCGGGCGGGCAGCACGTCGTACGCGCTGACGTTCGGCGGCGAGGGTGCTGGTGTCGGGTCGGTTTCTGCGGGCGCTGCCTCAGGTCTGACGCCGACGCCGACTCCGGCTCCGGATGCCGCACCCGTGCCCGTGCTCGACGACGGGTGGCTCGCCATTCGCCGCGAGACCACCTCGGTGGCCTCGCTCACCGCACGGCCCGGCTGGCTCGTCATCGACGCCGACGGATCGACCCTCGACGACCCGAGCCCCACCTTCGTGGGTCGTCGTCAGCTCAACCAGACCGCCGCCTTCACGACCGTGGTCGACGCCGCTGGCGGCACCGGCGGCCTCGCCGCCCGCTACGACGAAGACCACCACTACGAGATCGAGGTGACGGGCAGCGAGGCTGGCGGCGAGGCGGGCAACCGCATCGTGGCCCGCGCCCGGCTCTCGGGATTCGAGCAGACGTTCGAAGCCACGCTGCCGGCGGGGCCCGTCACGCTGCACCTCGACTCGGTCAACACCGGTGGAGGCTTCTCGCCCCGGGCGATGTCGAGCGACAGAGTGCTGCTCTGGGCATCCGTCGGCGACGCCGTGGTGCACCTCGCCGACCTCGACGGTCGCTACCTCACGGCAGAGACCGCGGCGTCGTTCACCGGGCGGGTGGTGGGGCTCTACGCCACCGCCGGCCGCGTGGCGTTCTCGTCGTTCGACTACGTGGGAAGCGAAGACTAGAACTGTGGGGTACACGGCCGAATCCACGCTGAGCGATGTGCTCGACAACGAGGAGGCCCGCGCCCTGCTGCAGGCCTACCTGCCCGGGGTGACGAACTCGCCGTTGCTGCTGCAGATGCGGGCGCTGTCGCTCGCGCAGGTGGCTGCGTTCGGCGGCGGCGCGCTCGACGAGGCACGGGCCGCTGAACTGTGGGCCGCGCTCGCCGCGGTGGAGTCGGCTGCGCCGCGGGTGCGGGTCGAGGCGCCCACCATCGTGCCGCAGGGCGACTACGAAGAGCTCGGGGTGCAGCGGGCCTCGGCCGTGTTCTCGTACGCCGGGGTCGGCAGCGTGTGGGCGCCGTTCGAGATCGTGTTCGAGGGGCCGTCGCACGGCAACCCGTTCGTCGATGTAGAGCTGACGGCCGTGTTCACGTGGGTGGGCGGCGGTGACGTGGCTGGCGGCGGTAGCGCGGCTGGCGCGGCTGGCGGTGCTGGCGGCGGTAGCGCGGTTGGCGGTGCTGGCGGCGTTCGGGTGGGCGGCTTCTACGACGGGGGCGGGCGGTACGGCATCCGGTTCATGCCAGAGGCCGAAGGCGAGTGGAGTTTCACCACCACGTCGAACGCCCGGTCGCTCGACGGCCTGGTGGGCGGTTTTGTTGCGGGGCCGGCCGAGCCGGGCATCCGGGGGCCCGTACGCGTGGCCGACACCTTTCACTTCGCGTACGCCGACGGCACGCGCTACCTGCCCATCGGCACCACGGCGTACGCGTGGACGAGCCAGACACCCGCCCTCGAAGAGCAGACCCTCGCCACCCTCGCCGAGACAGCGTTCACGAAGGTGCGAATGTGCGTGTTTCCGAAGTCATACCTCTTCAATGCGAACGAGCCCGAGCTCTACCCGTACGAAGGATCTGTTGCCGAGGGCTGGGACTACACCCGGTTCAACCCGGCGTACTTCGAGCACCTCGAGGGGCGCATCCTGCAGCTTCAGGCACTGGGCATCGAAACCGACCTCATTCTCTTTCACGCGTACGACCGCTGGGGGTTCTCCGACATGGGCCGCGCGGCCGACGATCGGTTCGTGTCGTACGTGGTCAGGCGGCTCGGCGCATACCGCGCGGTGTGGTGGTCACTCGCCAACGAATACGACCTGCTCTGGTCGAAGAAGGTCGACGACTGGGAGCGGATGGCCGGGGTCATCACCTCGAACGACCCCGCCGGGCACCTGCTGTCGATACACAATTGCTTCGGTTTCTACGACTACTCGAGGCCCTGGGTGACGCATTCGAGTATCCAGCGCATCGACGTGTACCGCACTTCAGAGAACACGGATGCCTGGCGCGAACAGTGGGGCAAGCCGGTGGTCATCGACGAGTGCGCCTACGAGGGCGACATCGACCAGGGCTGGGGCAACATCACCGGCGAGGAGATGGTGCGCCGGTTCTGGGAGGGCGCGGTGCGCGGCGGCTACGTGGGGCACGGCGAGACATATCTGAACGACCGCGACGAACTGTGGTGGTCGAAGGGCGGCGAGCTCGTGGGGTCGTCGCCCGAGCGCATCGCGTTTCTGGCGTCGGTCATCGCGTCGGCGCCGAACGGCGTGCTCGACCCGCTGCCGGGCGACTGGGATGTTCCGTGGGGTGGCGCCGGCGACGACTACCGAATCGCGTACTTCGGCTTCAATCGGCCGAGCTACCGCGACATCACGGCGCCCGCGGGTCGCCGGTACTCGGTCGATGTCATCGACACCTGGAACATGACCACCGAGCGCCTCACCGGCGCCTTCAGCGGCTCGTTTCGCGTGCCGCTGCCGCGCCGCCAGTACATCGCGGTGCGCCTGATCGCCCTTCCGTAGCAGCGGCCCAGCGGAGGGTGGCGAGGGCGTCGGCGAGCAGTTTCTTGTTGGCGTCGGAGAACATGACGAGCGACGAGCCCAGGCGGCTGTCGGTGAGCCAGCGGCCCGAGTCTGTCCAGCCGAGGCCGATGAAGTAGCCGGTCTCGGCGAAGACGCGCTTCACGACGGCGCTCGCGGCGGGCGACGAGACGATGTCGGCCAGCGATGAGTCGAGGTCGAACGTGCGCGGCGTCTCGGGTTGCGGCGCGAGGGCCGTGCTGAAGGTGTGCTCGCCGCTGCCAACTTCGACCGCAGTGGTGCTGCCGGGCATCCAGACCCGCGCCCTGCTGTTGGCCGGGATGCTCGCTGCCAGCGTGAAGGTGCTGCCTTCGATGCTCCACGAGACCGCGACCCGCCCGAACCCGGTCTCGAGGGTGGCGCCGGCCGAGCTGAGCCCGCCGCCCACGACCGGCCTGATGTCGATGGTCTCGTAGCCAGGGGTGCCGGGGGCGATGCCGGCGATCTGGCGCTGCATGAAGTCGGCCACGGCGCCGAGCGCGTAGTGGTTGAACGAGGTCATTTCGCCCGGGTTGATGGTGCCGTCGGGCAGCATGCTGTCCCAGCGCTCCCAGATGGTGGTCGCGCCCATCGAGAGGGGGTAGAGCCACGATGGGCAGTCGGTTTCGAGCAGCAGGCGGTAGGCCACGTCGCTCTGGCCGGCGGCCGCGAGGGCGTCGCAGATGAGCGGAGTGCCCACGAATCCGGTGCGGATGCGGTACCCGAACGCCCGCACCAGCTCGGCGAGGCGAGCCCCAACGCGCTTCACCTCGGCGGGGTCGGTGACCAGCCCGAACGCAATCGTGATGGCGTACGCGGTGTGGGCATCCGACATCAGACGGCCGCCCGCCGTGACGTATTCGCGAACGAAGGCGGCGCGGATGCCCTCAGCGAGCTCGGCGTACTGCCGGGCATCCTCGGCGAACCCCAGCACCCGGGCCGCCGCCGCGAGCTGCCGCGTCGACTTGAAGTAGTAGGCCGTGGCCACGATGTCGGGGTCGGTCTTGGCGGCCGACGGGTTCTCGGGCGGAGCCGACGGATCGAGCCAGTCGCCGAACTGAAAGCCGCCCGTCCAGAGGTTGTTCGCGCCGGCCAGCCCGCGCACGACCTCGACCCAGGCCCGCATGCCGGGGTACTGCGTGGCCAGAATGGCGCGGTCGCCGAACCGGGTGTAGAGGTCGTCGGCCACGAGGGTGGCCGAGTCGCCCCAGGCTGCCGTCGCGGGACCGCCCGCCGTGATGGGCGCCGGCACGACCATGGGAACGATGCCGCCGTTCGCCTCCTGCTCGAGCGCGAGGTCACGCAGCCACGACTGCAGAAAGCCTGACGAGTCGTACAGAAAGCTCGCGGTGGGCGTGAAGACCTGGATGTCGCCTGTCCAGCCCAGCCGCTCGTCGCGCTGCGGGCAGTCGGTGGGCAGGCTCAGAAAGTTGCCGCGCATGCCCCAGAGCACGTTCTCGTGCAGCTGGTTCAGCAGCGGGTTGCTGCTCTCGAAGTGGCCGGTGCGCAGCACGTCGCTGTGCACGACGACGGCCGTCACGGCATCGAGGTCGATGTGGGTGGTGGGGGTGGTGGTGCTGCCGGTGCCGGGGACTGTGACGGTGGTGGGGGTGTCGCTTCCGCTCGGCAGCACGGTGATCTCGGCGTAGCGAAAGCCGTGGAACGTGAACCGCGGGCTCCAGGTGACCGGCCCGTCGCCCCGCGCGGTGTAGTGGTCTGTCGCGCTCGCGAATCTGAGCGGCCGGATGCCCAGCTCACCGTTCTCGAGCACCTCGGCGTGACGCAGGGTGATGACCGTGCCCGCCGGGGCATCGATCGTCACCTCGAGCCAGCCCACGAGGTTCTGACCGAAGTCGATCACGGTGCCGCCAAAGGGTGTGGCGAACGACTCCACCGGGCGCACCCTCTCGATGCGACGAACCGGCGGTGCCGACGCCGGGGCCAGCAGGGCGCGGTCGACCCGGATGCCCGTGGCGGGCCGCGCGTCGGCGAACGGTGTTCCGGGCGAGGCCAGCGCGAGGTCCTCGCGGCGGGCGTCGTAGGTCTCGCCCTGGTAGATGCTGGCCGAGAGGGTGGGGCCGTCGAGGGTGGTGCTCCAGGAGGAGTCGGTGGTGAGGAGGTCGAAGGGCGTGCGGGTGGTGTTGGTGGTCGTGCTGCCGCTCACCGCATCGGCGTACTCGAGGCGCAGCTGCATGCTGAGCGCCACCGGACCGTCGTAGCCGACCGCGAAGCGCCCGTCGAAACCGTAGCGCTCGCGGTACCAGCCCTCGGCCACGGTCGCACCCAGAACGTTGGTGCCGGCCACGATCTGGTCGGTCACGTCGAAGGTCTGAAAGAGCAGCCGCTTGTCGTACGAGGTCCAGCCGGGGGCCAGCACCTCGTCGCCGACAAGCTGTCCGTTCACCACCGGTTCGTAGACGCCGCGCGCGGTGGCCGAGAGCAGGGCCCGGCGAATCGGGCGGTCGACGGTGAACTCCCGGCGAAAGCGCACGGTGGGGCGCGGGTCGTTCAAGGCCGGTTCGTGGCTGTCGCCGGGGGCGCCCGCGGCGGTTTCTGGCGCACTGCCGGGCTCGCCCTCGGCAGGTTTCGGGGCGTCGCCGAGCTCGCGCTCAGCGGGATCCGCAACGCTGCCCGGGGCGCCCTCTGCGGTGATGAACTCCGCCGCCCAGTCATCGCCAGACAACGGCCCGGTGAGCAGTTCGGTCCACGGGCTGAATTCCGAGCATCCGGCAGCCGCGCCCCGCACGCGAACACGTACGCGAGCGCTTGCGTATGCCGCCAGAGGCGCGAAAGGCCACGGGATGCTCTGCGAGACCGGCCCCGTGCCCTCGGCCGTGAGCGTGGCCCCGCCCTGCTCGAGTTCGAGCGTGTAGGCCCTCTGGCGCCAGTCGCTGCTCGCGCTGACGACCTGCCACGACAGGGCCGGAGCCCCGGTCGGCAGAAACGCGGGGCGCCCGCGGGTGCCGGCCCAGAGGGCGCTGACCGTGCATCCGGAGGCCTCGGGGGTGGCTTCGGAGGAGGCGGCGGTGGCTGCGCGGTCGGTGCGGGGGGTGAGTGTCATGCGTCTCTCCGTTGAGCGGGGGTCGGCGCGAGCGCGGGCCCAGTGTCTGCGGCGTTGTGAGGCGCCAATGAAAACCTTATAGACAGTCGGCTTTCGCTGCCAGTGCTCGCTCGCACTTTCGGGCGACCATTCGGCGTCGCAACAGGCCGCGCTTGTAAGATGCGAGCATGAGCGCACCTGCCACTCCCCCGGTAAAACTGCGCCCTGAAATCGTTGCGCTGCCCGCGTACCGACAGGGCAAGACGGTCGAGGGTGGGTTCAAACTCTCGTCGAACGAGAACCCGTTCGACCCGCTGCCGGGCGTGCTGAAGGCGGCCCAAGCCGCGAACGAAGTGCTGAACCGCTACCCCAACGGCTTCGCGCCCGAGCTCTCTGCCCGGCTTGCGAACCGCCACAACGTCGACCTGTCGCAGGTCATCATCGGTGCCGGGTCGGTGGCTCTTCTGGCGCAGTTCGTCATCGCGGCCGCCGGGGCGGGCGACGAGGTCATCTACTCGTGGCGCTCGTTCGAGGCGTACCCGCTGCTGCCCGTCATGAGCGGTGCCGTCAGTGTGCAGGTGCCCAACCGGCCAGACCACGGGCATGACCTGCCGGCAATGGCCGCCGCCATCACCGAGCGCACCCGTCTGGTCATCGTGTGCACCCCGAACAACCCCACCAGCACCATCGTGACGAAGACCGAGTTCGCCGAGTTCATGGCGCTCGTGCCGAGCGATCTGCTGGTCATCCTCGACGAGGCGTACGGCGAGTTCGTGACCGACCCCGACGCCGTCAGCGGGTTTCCCCTGCTCGCCAGCTACCCCAACCTCGTTGTGCTCCGCACGTTCTCGAAGGCCTACGGACTCGCGGGCCTCCGCATCGGCTACGGCCTCGGCCCGACAGCCGTCATCGACGCTGCACGCAGCGCCAGCATCCCGCTCTCGGTGACGCACCAGGCGCAGCAGGCCGCCCTCGCCTCCCTCGACCACGAGGGTGAGCTGCTCGAGCGGGTGGGGCACATCGCGGCACTTCGCACCACCATCTGGAAGGGCCTCACGGCCCAGGGCTGGTCGGTGCCAGAGCCCCAGGGCAACTTCGTGTGGCTCGCCACCGGCGACGACACGAACGAGGCAGTGGCTATTCTCACCCGCAACGGAATCATGGCGCGGCCGTTTCACCCCGAGGGCATCCGTATCTCCATCGGAGAATCGGAATCTGTGGAGAAACTCCTGCTTTCGACCGAAGAGATTGTTCAGAACCTCTCAAAGCGGCGTGCCGCCCAGCCAGTACGGTGAGAGCGGTCCCCAATATGAAATCAGAGGTAGCCGGCGTGGTCGAAGTTTCGCCAACGGTACGTTTTCTCTCGGTCGACGGTACATTCGCGCCGACCGAAGCGGCTGAGGAGTACCGTTCACAGCTCGACGGGCTGTCTCACGACGATTTTCTGCAGTTCTATCGCGACATGGCCATAACGCGCCGTTTCGACGAAGAATGCACCAACCTGCAGCGCCAGGGGCAGATGGGTCTGTGGCCGCCGAGCCACGGCCAAGAGGCCGCGCAAGTGGGTTCGGCCCGTGCTGCGCGCCCGCAAGACGTACTGTTCCCGAGCTACCGAGAGCACGCCGTGGCGCTGGTTCGCGGGGTCGACATCGTCGACATCGTGAAGGTGATGCGCGGCGTGAGCCTTGGCGGGTGGGATGCGACCGACCCGTCGAACGGCAACTTTCGCAACTACACCCTGGTCATCGGCTCGCAGACCCTGCACGCCACCGGGTACGCCATGGGCCTGGGGTTCGACGGTCTTGTCGGAACGGGTGACCCGACGGTCGACGCCGCCGTGATGACCTACTTCGGCGACGGCTCCACGAGCCAGGGCGACGTGAGCGAGGCGTTCGTCTTCGCGGCGAGCAACCAGACCTCGCAGGTGTTCTTCCTGCAGAACAACCAGTGGGCCATCTCGGTGCCGGTCGAAGTGCAGTCGCGTATTCCGCTCTATCTCCGCTCGCGCGGCTTCGGCGTGCCGAGCGTGCAGATCGACGGCAACGACGTGCTGGCAAGCTATGCGGCCACGCGCAAGCACCTCGATGAGGCGCGTGCGGGCCAGGGCCCCGCGCTCATCGAGGCGGTCACCTACCGCATCGGCGCGCACACCACCTCTGATGACCCCACGCGGTACCAGACCCCCGAGCAGCTGGCCTACTGGGTCGAGCGTGACCCGATCATCCGGTACGCCGCGTACCTGCGCAGTCTTGGGGCCGATGACGCTTTCTTCGCCGAGGTGACCGACGAGGCCGAGAGTTTCGCGGCCGACCTGCGTCATCGCACGCTCGAACTCGAAGCCCCGCCACTGGCCTCCATCTTCGACTCGGTGTACTCCGAGCCGCACCCGCTGGTCGCCGAGCAGAAGGCATGGCTCGAAGCGTACGAACTGTCGATGAAAGAGGCGATCTGATGGCTGAACCCCTCGAGATGCCCCTGGCCAAGGCCATCAATGCGGGCCTGCGTGCCGCGCTCGCCGCCGACGAGAAGGTTCTTCTCATGGGCGAAGACATCGGCAAGCTCGGCGGTGTCTTTCGGGTCACCGAGGGGCTTCAGGCCGAGTTCGGCACCAAGCGGGTCATCGACACCCCGCTGGCCGAGTCGGGCATCATCGGCACGGCCGTGGGGCTCGCCATGCGCGGCTACCGGCCGGTGTGCGAGATTCAGTTCGACGGCTTCATCTACCCGGGCTTCGACCAGATCACCAGCCAGCTGGCCAAGATCACCAACCGCACGTCGGGCGCGGTGCCGATGCCTGTGGTCATCCGCGTGCCCTACGGCGGCCACATCGGCGCGGTCGAGCACCACCAGGAGAGCCCTGAGGCGTACTTCGCGCACACCGCGGGCCTTCGCGTCGTCAGCCCGAGCACGCCCAATGACGGGTACTGGATGATCCAGGAGGCCATTGCCTCGAACGACCCCGTCATGTTCTTCGAACCCAAGAGCAGGTACTGGCCGAAGGGCCCGGTCGACTTCACGTCGTCTGCCGCCGGCCTCCATTCGAGCCGCCTTGTGCGCACCGGAACCGACGTCACCCTCGTCGGCCACGGCGCCATGGTGGCCACGCTACTGCAGGCCGCCCAGGTGGCGGCAGACGAAGGCGTCAGCGTTGAGGTCATCGACCTGCGCTCTCTCAGCCCGATCGACTACGCGCCCATTCTGGCGTCGGTCGAGAAGACCGGTCGACTGGTCGTCTGCCAGGAGGCACCCGGAGCCGTGAGTGTTGGCTCGGAGATCGCCGCCACGGTGGCGGAGCGCGCGTTCTACTCCCTGCAGGCCCCCGTGCTTCGGGTGTCGGGTTTCGATACCCCGTACCCGTCGTCGAAGGTCGAGGCGTATTATCTGCCCGACGCCGACCGCGTGCTCGAAGCGGTCGACCGGGCACTGGGCTACTGACGATGACAACGCTGCCGGATGCACCCGGCTGTGTGAAGGAGTTGACATGACTGAATCGCTGTTCCGCCTGCCCGATGTGGGTGAAGGGCTGACCGAGGCCGAGATCGTGTCGTGGCGGGTTGCCGCCGGAGACACCATTGCGGTGAACCAGGTCATCGTCGAGATCGAGACGGCCAAGTCGCTGGTCGAACTGCCGTCGCCGTTCGAGGGGGTGGTGGGCGAACTGCTGGTCGGCGAGGGCGTCACTGTCGAGGTGGGCACCCCGATCATCCGGGTGACGAGCGCGGGTGTTGATGCCCCTGTGCCTGCCCCCGCGGTTGGGGCTGGCGCGGTGCTGGCTGCTTCGGCTGAGGCCTCGCCCATGTCGGCTGAGGGTGCCGCGCAGACGGCGGTCACGGCAGAAGCCGAGCGCATCGTGGCCGAGGTCGCCGCGGCGGTCTCGAGCGAACCCGCCATCGTTTCGACCGAGGCCGATGCTGGCTCCGGCTCGGTGCTCGTGGGGTATGGCAGCCAGGGTCATGTCTCGAGTAGGCGTCGCCCGCGGGCCACGCCATTCAAGCGTGCTGCGGTCAGCGCCGGAGCAGCTGGTGCTGGTGCCGGTGGGTTGGGTGCTCGGGTGGGCGCGGCCGCTTCGTCGGTGACCCCGGGTACCGGGCCTGTCGCCACTCGGCCGGTGGGGCACAAGTCGCCCGCCATCACGGGCCTGCCCGTCATTGCCAAGCCGCCCATTCGCAAGCTCGCCAAAGACCTCGACGTGAGCCTGCCCGAGGTGAATCCGACCGGCCCGATCGGTGACATCACCCGAGAAGACGTCATTCGCCACGCATCGCAGGCCAAGGTCTTTCACAACATCGAGACCCCGCAGTGGGCCGACGAGCGCGAAGAGCGCATTCCCGTGAAGGGTGTGCGCAAGCACATCGCGAAGGCCATGGTGGCCAGCGCCTTCACCGCCCCGCATGTCAGCCTGTTCGTCGATGTCGACGCCACCCGCACCATGGAATTCGTGAAGCGCCTGAAGGCGTCTCCCGACTTCGTGGGTGTGAAGGTGTCGCCGCTGCTCATCATGGCGAAGGCCATCATCTGGGCAGTTCGGCGCAACCCCATGGTGAACTCTGCGTGGACCGACACCGAGATCATCGTGCGCAACTACGTGAACCTCGGTGTGGCTGCTGCGACCCCGCGTGGTCTTCTCGTGCCGAACGTGAAAGAGGCCCAGAGCCAGACCCTGTTGCAGCTCGCCGCGTCTCTCGAGCAGCTCACCCTCACGGCGCGTGAGGGTCGAACCTCGGCAGCAGACATGGCCGACGGAACCATTACGGTGACCAACATCGGCGTCTTCGGAATGGACACGGGCACGCCCATCCTGAACCCTGGCGAGGTGGCCATCATCGCCCTCGGCACGATCAAGCAGAAGCCGTGGGTCGTCGACGGCGAAGTACGCCCGCGTTTCGTGACGACCCTCGGCGCCAGCTTCGACCACCGCGTGGTCGACGGCGATGTGGCTTCGCGTTTTCTCGCCGACGTGGCCGCCATCGTCGAGGAGCCCGCGCTGCTCCTCGACTGAGGCGTTGCGGGTTAGATGCTTTTGACAATCATTATCAATAAGCTCTAGCATCAGAGGGCGCCTTCTTCGCGCAGCCATTCCTCTCACTAGATTGCCCTCAATGCGTCTCACTCGATTCACCACCCTTGCCACGATCACGTCGATTGCTGCACTCACGTCTCTTGCCCTTTCTGGTTGTTCGACTTCCACCAGTGCCTCAGGCACGGGGGCTACGTCAGGCTCGGCCGGTACGCCGATCGCCATCGTCGCGTCGACCGACGTGTACGGCGACATCGCCGCCCAGATCGGCGGCGACAAGGTTTCGGTGACCTCGATCATCGACGACCCGTCAAAAGACCCGCACGAGTATGCCGCCGATGCCCGCAATCAGCTGTCGCTGTCGAAAGCGGCCATCGTCATCGAAAACGGCGCCGGGTACGACGATTTCGTCGACACCATGCTGCAGAGTGCCAACAACCCGACCGCGAAGGTGCTGAACGCAGCCGACATCTCGGGTTACGACCAAAAGCCGGCCGACGGTGAGTTCAACGAGCACCTCTGGTACGACTTCCCCACCGTTCAGAAAGTCGTCGACTCGCTCGCTGCCACCCTTGGTGCTCTCGACGCAGCCGACGCGCCGACCTTCACCGCCAATGCCGATGCCTACAAGCAGAAGCTCACCGCTCTCGAGGCCACGGAAGCCGATATGAAGGTATCGTTCGCTGGTCGCGGAGCGGCCATCACCGAGCCTGTGCCGCTCTACATGCTCCAGGCCATCGGCCTGGTCGACAAGACCCCCGGCGCCTTCAGTACGGCCATCGAGAACGGCACCGATGTGGCGCCCGACGTGCTGGCCAGCACACTCGCGCTCTTCAGTGACAAGCAGGTGTCGGTGCTCGCGTACAACGAGCAGACCAGCGGCGCGCAGACCGAGGCTGTGCTGAACGCGGCGACCGCAGCGAAGATCGCTGTTGTGCCAGTGACAGAGACACTGCCGAGCGGCTCGAGCTACATTGGCTGGATGACCGACAACCTGGCCGCGCTGAAGACCGCCCTTTCGCAGTAATCTTCGCTAGATGACTTCGTTCTCCTCTGCCGCGGCTTCCCCGGGTGTGCCGGCGACGCCCGCGACCGGTGAACCGGTGCTGCAGCTCTCTGGGGCGTCGCTCACGTTCGGTGCGCGCACGCTCTGGTCGGGCCTTGACCTCACCGTGCGAGCCGGCGAGTTCATCGCCGTCATCGGTGCGAACGGGTCGGGCAAGACCAGCCTGCTGAAGGTGATTCTGGGCCAGCAGCAGTTGAGCGCCGGTACCGTCGACTTTCTTGGCGAACCCATTCGGCGCGGCAACCGGCGCATCGGCTACATTCCCCAGCAGAAACTCGCCGATGACGGGGTGCCGCTGCGGGCCCGTGACCTGGTGGGCCTCGGGCTGAGCGGCCACCGGTTCGGGTTGCCTCTGCCATCGGCAGCTCGCCGCCACCGGGTCGACGAGCTGCTGGCAGCGGTGGGGGCCACGGCGTATGGCAACGTTGCTGTCTCGACGCTCTCGGGTGGCGAGCAGCAACGCCTTCGGGTGGGGCAGGCGCTCGCGGGCGACCCCCGACTTCTGTTGTGTGATGAGCCTCTCCTTTCACTTGATTTGAATTACCAGCGTGCGGTGAGCGAGCTCATCGACCAGCAGCGTCGGGCCCGCGATCTGGGGGTGCTTTTCGTCACACACGACATCAACCCCGTGCTCGACATGGTCGACCGCGTGCTCTATCTCGCGGGAGGGCGCTTTCGCATCGGTACGCCCGACGAAGTGCTGCGCACCGAGGTTCTGAGCGAGCTGTACGGTTCACCCATCGACGTCATCCGTACCAGAGGGCGAGTGATCGTCGTGGGCGCACCTGACAGCGCCCACGGGCACCACGACGATGTGCGCGGCACCAACACGGGCGGGGCGGCATCGTGACTGACATCTGGTCGCAGATCTTCAACTTCGCCAACTACGGCGAACTGCTCGTGCTGCTGCAGAACTCGATCATCGCCGGCGCGGTGCTCGGGCTGGTGGGCGGTCTGATCGGCGTGTTCGTCATGTCGCGCGACATGGCCTTCGCCGTGCACGGAATCAGCGAGCTCTCGTTCGCCGGGGCCTCAGCAGGCCTGCTGTTCGGCGTGGGGGTCGTTGAAGGCTCGATCATCGGCTCGATTGTGGCCGCGGCGCTCATTGGCCTGCTCGGCTCACGGGCTCGAGACCGAAACTCGATCATCGCCGTTCTCATGCCCTTCGGGCTGGGTCTCGGTATTCTCTGCCTCACGCTGTACCCAGGCCGTTCGGCAAACAAGTTCGGGCTGCTCACCGGCCAGATCGTCGCGGTCGACAATCCGAGACTCAACTCGCTGATCGCCATCTCGATCGTGGTGGTGATCGGGCTTGCGGTGGTGTGGCGCCCCCTGATGTTCTCAAGTGTCGACGCCGATGTGGCATCGGCCCGGGGTGTGCCGACACGTTTTCTGTCGTTGTACTTCATGCTGCTGCTGGGGCTCGCCGTCGCAGTCTCGGTGCAGATCGTCGGCTCGCTTCTGGTGCTCTCGATTCTCGTGACGCCGGCTGCAGCGGCGCTCCGCCTTTCGTCGTCGCCTGTGATCGTGCCGCTTCTCAGCACGATCTTCGCCGTGGTGTCTCTGGTCGGCGGCATCTTGCTCGCCCTGGGTGGTTCTGTTCCCATCAGCCCGTATGTCACAACGATCTCCTTTTTGATCTACGTTGTCTGCAGAATCATTGCGTCGCGTCGGAAGCGACAGGGCAATAGTCGCCGAAGCGCGCTGGCTCGCAGGGTTCAGAGCTAAAATTGTGGAGAACTCGGGCCTTTGATCGGCCTGTGGAGAACGCGCCAACGCGAGAACGAGGTGAACGATGAAACGCAATACGTGGCAGCGTGAAGCCGTGCGTTCCGCCCTCGACACCCAGATGGGCTTCGTGAGCGCGCAGAACCTGCACTCGAGCCTCCGCGGCGAAGGTTCGCACATCGGCTTGGCGACGGTCTACCGCGCTCTCAGCGACCTGGCAAACGAGGGTGAGGCCGATTCATTGCAGTCACCCGAAGGCGAGAGCCTGTACCGGGCCTGCTCGGTGGGCCACCACCACCACCTCATCTGCCGCAGCTGCGGCCTCGCGGTCGAGATCGAGGCCGACGATGTCGAGGTGTGGGCTAAGAGCGTTGCGAGCCTGCACGGCTTCAGTCAGGCTGAGCATGTCGTCGACATCTTCGGCTACTGCTCGGCGTGCGTGCCCGAAGTGGCCCGCTGAACCCATCAGCTGCGAACCCATCAGCTGCGAACCGGTCAGCTGCGCCGAATCTCGTCGTCGCCCTCGAGGCCTCGCGACGAGCCGAGAAACATCGACGGCGATGTCGCATCGTCGAATTCGGCCACGTCTCGGTGATGCGCGGCTTCTGCTGACGCCTCGTCGGTTTCGCGTTCATCCATCGGTATCAGCTCGATCGTGCCGGTATCGGTTCGGCTCAGGTTGTGACGGGCCAGAATCTCGTCACGCTGGCTGATGAGAAAGTCGCGGTTGGCAGCGTTCGCGTCGGCGAACATCGTGGATCTACCCGCGGTGATGCGCCGAACGCGACGCCACTCGAGGTACGGCTTGCCCACAGCCATCAGAATCAGGCCTACAACTGCGTACGACGCCATCATCGCGATTCCGCGTACGAACCCCGGGCCCACTCCATAGAGTTCCCGTTTGAGCATCTCGGTGATGCCGCTGCCGACAACCACGTTGTTCAGCCATGCGAACGGCTCCGGCATGAACCATGACGGGTACGCGGCGCCCGACGATGGCATCGACAAGAAGATGAACACCACCATGGCTGGCACGGCGATAAATCGCCCAGCGAAATAACTGGCGCCGTTGACCGCGAGCCCGATGGCGACGATCCAACCCCAGGCAATGAGGAAGAGGGCGCCGAAGTGGCCGTCGACCGCCCCGATGACGGGGCCGGCAAGGGTGTTGGTGATGAGCGATATCAGCGCTCCGCCCACCACGATCACGGCCATCCGGGTGCGATGCCTGAGAGGCGCGCCCATCAACCCGATGAACATGGCCACCATGTAGCCGCCGATGCACCACGCGAGCATGAGGTAGAGCGAGACGGTGCCGTACTCGTCGTACGCGGGCAGCGGGGCGAGGTCGACGATGGTGGGTGTGATCTTCTCGGCCGCGAGCACGGGGCTGATCATGGCCGGGATGAGCGCAGAGACCTGGTACTGGTGGGCGCTGGCCTTGTAGATGGTCGAATCGCTCGGGTCGAACGCGACCGCAGCCTGCCCGGTGATCACGGCCGCCTTCGCCTCGTCGGCCGTGTCGAACTGGTGGATGCTGATGACGCCCGGCATCGCCTTGTCGAGGTCGCTCTGCAACTGCTGACTCGTCGAACCGACCAGGGCAACAGGCACATCATGCGGGTGGGGCGCGTGGAAGGCGGCTATGTAGCACAGGCAGAACGCCACGATGAAGAAGAGCGGCAACCAGAGTTGCAGACCGATCAGCTGCAACGAGGGGTGAAGTGTGGAGTACCAGCGGCGGTACGCGTTCGGCTGGGCCCGACGCGCGGGGTCAGCCGCCCGTGCGGCCCTCGCCTCGAGCCGTGCCGCTGAACGCGAGGTTGCTGTTCGACTCATCACCCAATTGCCTTCCGACACTCTCAAGGCTACTCGGGCCTCCAGAAAGGGTTCAGAATTGGCCTAGAACCGCATGAATCCGGGCCTCGAGTTGCATGCTGATGGATGCTCGCGTAGGCTTGGTCGCTGGTTGAGTGGTATCTCCGCTCACTTGTACACGAACCCTCCCCTGCACGACTTCTGGGCAAGGTTGCGTGTGCCGACAAGAGAACTTGGGTAGAGCATCCGCTCTACGGTAATTGGAGGAAAATCATGGCCGCAGTGTGCCAGGTGACAGGAGCCGTTCCCGGCTTCGGTCACGCTATTTCGCACTCGCACCGACGCACCAAGCGTCGTTTCGACCCGAATGTGCAGAAGAAGACTTACTACGTTCCGTCACTTCGACGTAACGTCAACCTGACGCTTTCTGCTAAGGGCATCAAGGTCATCGATGCTCGTGGCATCGAAGCCGTCGTCAAAGAAATTCAGGCTCGTGGGGTGAAGATCTAATGGCTAAAGCACAAGACGTACGCCCGATCATCAAGCTCCGTTCGACCGCCGGTACCGGGTACACGTACGTGACCCGTAAGAACCGTCGTAACGACCCCGACCGTCTCGTACTGAAGAAGTACGACCCGGTCATCCGCAAGCACGTCGACTTCCGAGAGGAGCGGTAACACATGGCTAAGACAAGCAAGATCGCTAAAAACGAACAGCGCAAGGTCATCGTTGCCCGCTGGGCAACAAAGCGCCTCGAGCTCAAGAAGGCGCTCGTTGACATCAACGGCACCGACGAGACGCGTGAAGCGGCTCGCGTCGGCCTTCAGAAGCTGCCCCGCGATGCTTCGCCGGTGCGCGTGCGCAACCGCGACGCCGTCGACGGCCGCCCGCGCGGTCACCTCTCGAACTTCGGCATTTCACGCGTTCGTTTTCGTGAAATGGCTCACCGAGGCGAGTTGCCGGGTATTACGAAGTCAAGCTGGTAGGTTTTCCACGGTTATATGACCGTCTGCTGTGGCCCTTCGGGGCCACGGCGGTGCTTCACGCAGATCTAGATCGACACACAATTGCTGCCTCACGCAGCAGAATGGTCCGAGGAGGACACTAAATGGCTGATAAGTCACTCAACAAGACCGAGCTCGTAGCAGCAGTCGCCGCATCGTCGGGCCAGACACAGACCGCTGTCAACGAGGTTCTCGACTCCTTGTTCGCAACCCTCGCCGACTCGGTGTCGAACGGCGTCAAGGTCACCATCCCGGGCTGGATCGCTGTTGAGCGCACGTCGCGTGCCGCTCGCACCGGCCGTAACCCGCAGACCGGCGAAGCCATTCAGATCGCCGCAGGCAACTCGGTCAAGATCAGCGCTGGTAGCAAGCTCAAGGCTGCAGTCAAGTAGTTTTCGCCTCACCGAATGAGGGGTTCCGCACAGGCGGAGCCCCTCATCTCGTTTAATTGTGGGTTATCCACAACCGCCTCCCGCGGGTGAGCTTCACAGGCACGCTGACGTAGGGTTGATGAGTGCCAAAAATGATTCGCATCGCCGGGCCCGCGGCACTTGTCGCAGCCGCCTTTGCCATGCTCATTCTGGGGCTCGAATACGGCGGGGGCGCGACAGCCCTCCTCCTCGCTGACCCGGGCCCACTGGTTCGGTTCGGGCTGCCCATGGCCACACTCGCTGTGAACCTGAGCGCCTCGCTCGCCATCGGCGCGCTGTTCCTGGCCGTGTTTGTGCTGCGCTCCTCGAAGCCCGAATTCAATCGTGCCCTCGATATCGCCGCTGCGGGTGCGGCCCTGCTCACGGTGTTCTCGGCCATCACCGGCTTTCTCAGCTTTCTGAATGTGACTTCGTCATCAGCGAGCCTCGACTCGAAGTTCGGCCAGATACTCGGGCAGTTTCTCATTGCGGTGCCTCTTGGCCAGGCGTGGCTCGAGACGACGTTGCTGGCCGCCGCCGTGACTGTGCTCTGCTTCGCCGTTCGAAACGTCACTATGTTGGCCTTCGTGGGTGTTCTCGCGGTACTCACCCTCGTTCCTATGGCCCAGCAGGGGCACGCCGCCGGCACCGATGGCCACGATGCCGCCATCACGGCGCTGTTCCTGCACATTCTGTTCGCCGCAGTGTGGCTGGGCGGCCTGCTCGTGCTGGCCCTGCTCTCGAAGCAGCTCGACAACTCGAGGCTTCTCGAGGTGGTGCAGCGGTATTCGGGTGTGGCGTTGGTCTGTTTCGTTGTGGTCGCGGCCTCGGGTTACGTGAGCGCAGAACTCCGTATCGGATCGCTCGACCGGCTGCTCACTCCCTATGGCATTCTCGTTCTCGTCAAGGTCACCGCACTCATCGTGTTGGGCCTCATCGGAGCGATGTACCGCAACCTGCTCATCCGGCGCCTGGCAGACGGAGCGGGTCGGCGCATCTTCTGGCGCATCGTCGTGGTTGAACTCGTCTTCATGGGCGTGGCCTCTGGTACCGCCGTGGCACTGGCACGCACCGCCACTCCCATCCCCGAGGTGCTACCGAGTACGCCGACGCCGGCGCAGATTCTCACGGGCTCGGCAGTGCCACCCGAACTGACCTTCGGCAACTTCTTCACGCAGTGGAACTTCGATCTGCTGTGGATTCTCGTCTGCGGGTTCGGCATCTTCTTCTACCTTGCCGGCGTGGTGCGGCTTCGTCGCCGCGGTGATAGCTGGCCCATCCACCGCACCATTCTGTGGGTTGCCGGCATGCTGTTGCTGCTCTTCGTCACCAACGGTTTCATGAACGTGTACGAGAAGTACCTGTTCAGCGTGCACATGATGGGCCACATGATTCTGGCCATGATGATTCCCATCCTGCTCGTGTCGGCGGGCCCGGTCACCCTCGCCATGCGTGCCATCAACAAGCGCAGCGATGGCAGCCGTGGAGGCCGCGAGTGGATCCTGTTGGCCGTGCACTCTCGCATCGGCAACTTTCTCTCCAACCCCATCGTGGCGGGGGTGCTCTTCGCGACCAGCCTGCTGACGTTCTACTACACACCCCTCTTTCGCTGGGCCACGGTCGATCACATCGGTCACGAGTGGATGATCGTGCACTTCTTGATCGTGGGTTACCTGTTTGCGCAGGCGCTCATCGGCGTCGACCCCGTCGCCTTCACGTTGCCGTATCCGTTCCGCCTCGTGTTGCTGCTCGCAACCATGGCCTTTCACGCCTTCTTCGGCCTGACGCTCATGACGGGCACCGGCCTGCTGCTCGCCGACTGGTATGGCGCCATGGGCCGGGCCTGGGGTACCAGTGCGATCTCAGACCAACAGACCGGCGGCGGCATTGCGTGGAGCATCGGTGAGATTCCCACCCTTATCCTTGCAATCGTGGTGGCAATCCAGTGGGGTCGAAGTGACACGAAAGAGACGAAGCGTCTCGATCGCAATGCCGACCGTACGCATGATGCCGAGCTGAACGAGTACAACGCCATGCTTGAGCGGCTGGATCGCACCCGATGACCCGGCCCACACTCTCGCGTGAACAGCAGCGGGTGTACGAACTCATCGAGAGCACCCGCACGCACGTGTTCGTCACCGGCCGGGCCGGCACCGGCAAATCAACACTGCTCAACCACCTCGCCTGGAACACCGAGAAACAGTTGGTCATCTCGGCCCCGACAGGCGTTGCCGCCCTGAATGTGGGTGGGCAGACCATCCATTCGCTTTTTCGGTTGCCCATCGGCGTGATTGCCGACCACGACATCGAACAGAACGCCGAGGTGCGAAAGCTCCTCAACACGATCGACACGCTCGTCATCGACGAGGTCTCGATGGTCAACGCCGACCTGATGGATGCGATCGACCGCAGCCTGCGCCAGGCCCGCCAACGACCGCTCGAATCGTTCGGTGGCGTGCAGGTTGTGCTCTTCGGTGACCCGTACCAGCTGGCACCCGTGCCGGGTGACTCCGACGAGCGGGCGTACTTCGCCGACCGCTACGACTCGATGTGGTTCTTCGACGCGAAGGTGTGGCAGGAAGCCGAGCTCAAGATCGTCGAGCTCACCGAGATCCACCGCCAGAGCGACGACACCTTCAAGATGATGCTGAACGCGGTGCGGCACGGCATGGTCACCAAGGAGATCGCCGATGTTCTGAACGGGGCCGGTGCGCGCACCCCGCCGAACGACGGCACCATCACGCTGGCGACGCGCAACGATTCGGTGAACCGCATCAATGCGGCCGCGCTCAAGGGGCTCAAAGGGCCGTTGAAGACGGCCCGGGCCGAGGTGTCAGGAGACTTTGGGGGTCGGGCGTACCCGGCCGATGAGGCGCTCGAGCTGAAGGCCGGTGCGCGGGTCATGTTCCTGCGCAACGACTCAGACCAGCGCTGGGTGAACGGAACGGTCGGAACGGTCACGAAGATCTCGGGCTCGGTGTGGGTCGAGGTCGAGGGCGAGGTGCACGAGGTCGAGCCCGTGAGCTGGGAGAAGTACAAGTACTCGTATTCGGCCACCAGCAAGCAGCTCACGAAAGATGTCATCGGCGAGTTCACACAGTTTCCGCTGCGGCTGGCATGGGCGGTGACCATCCACAAGTCGCAGGGCAAGACCTACGATTCGGCGGTGGTCGACCTCGGCTCGCGCGTGTTCAGCTCGGGGCAGACCTATGTGGCACTGTCGCGGCTCACCTCGCTCGAGGGGCTCTACCTCACGCGGCCGCTGCGACCAGCCGACATCATCGTCGACCAGAACGTTCGCCGGTTCATGCAGCAGCGGCCCGCGCAGACACCCGCTCCCGAAGCGCAGGCCCCGGCGGCCTCAGTCGAGACGACCGCTGTTGACGACCAGGTGCCGACGCCCTTAGCTGACGCGTAGAACGGCTTCGGGCCACACCGCTACAGGCAGCACGGCTTCGGGCAGCACGGCTACAGTCCACACACCGCTACAGTCCACACGGTCAGGCCGCAGCAGCAGCCTTCGCCTCGGCGAGGTCGACGAACAGCTCGGTATTGAACCGGTACGCCACCATGACCTCGTCGATCACGCGCTCGCGCTCGGCGGCATCCCACTCGACGGCGTCGAGCTGGGCCCGGTAGGTGTCTTTGAATTCGCGCGGCTTGGCGATGTCGGCGAACAGGTAGAAGCCCACGCCATTGGTCTCGAACCCGAACTGGCGCTGCATGAGGGTTCGAATGACCTGACCCCCCGAGAGGTCACCGAGGTAGCGCGTGTAGTGGTGGGCTATGAACCCGCCGCTCCACACGGCCGCGACGTGGTTGATGCGGGCGACGTAGCGGGCGGTGGTGGGCAGCGGAGTGATCTGGTTCAGCCAGTCATCGCCGATCAGAAAACGCAGGTCTTCGCGAATGGCGGGTAGGCGGGTGAGCTTGGGCGAGATGAAGGCGGCCGCAACCGGGTCGTTCTTCATGCGGTCGGCCGCGGCCTCGATGGCTTCGTAGATGAAGAAGTGCTGAGTCACCAGCGAGATGTAGTCGTCGCGTGAGCCTTTGCCGTTCATGAGATCGGTCATGAAACCGGCACCCTCGCTCTCACCATGGCCCGACCACGTGCGCTCACGCAGGGCCTGGGAGAAGGGGATCACATTCGACACGGCGGCTCCTAGGTAAGTGTACCCTTACCTTACCTGACGGCTTCGAAAACACCAGCGTGTGACGCGAAGAGTTAACATTCGTTGGCGTTGGCGTTGGCGTTGGCGTCGTGCGCAGTGTTCAGTGTTCAGTGTTGCCGCGGCGGAAGCCCGAGGGCTTCGCTCGCTGCATCGTAGAGAGCCACGATCTCGCGCCTGATCTCCCCGCGGGTCTCGATGGTTCCGCCCGGCCACAGGATGCCCAACTGGGCCGACTCGCCACCAGCGCCATGATCCGTACCAGCGTCAGAACCAGCGCCGGCATCCGTACCAGCGCTCACCGCCCAGGTGCCGCCGACCGTGTCGAGGTCGACCATGGTCGCTCGCTCGGCATCGGGCGCCCCGAACGCGCGCACGATCACAAGATTGTCTTCGGGGTGGTCGTTGTTCATATGGGCGAGAATCGCGGCGACAACGTCAGCTTCAAAGTGGGTCACGCCACCCACGGTAGTGCACAGGCTTCGATGGCAGCATGTTGTGCACAGAAGACTGATTGCCCGTCATCGACGTCGTCGTCGCTGCCTAAGATGTGGTCATGGCTATCGTTCCTGACGCAAAGAACTGGACGTGGGTGCTCGAGAAGCAGTGCCCCGAATGCGGCTTCGACTCATCGTCGACGGCTGCTGTCGACGTGCCCCGCCTCGCCCGCGAGAACGCTGCCGCGTGGCCGGCCGTCGTGGCGCGGCCGGGTGTGACCGTGCGACCGAACGACCACACCTGGTCAGATCTTGAGTACTCGGCGCACGTACGCGACGTGTTCCGCCGGTTTCGGCTGAGGCTCGAGTTGATGCTTGCCGAAGACAACCCCACGTTCGCCGACTGGGATCAAGACGCTACCGCCGTCGAAGACCGGTACAACGAACAGAACCCGGCTGTGGTGTCAGCCGAGCTGGTCGAGGCCGCCGAGCAGATCGCCGGCGCACTCGAGCGCGTCTCCGGCGACCAGTGGCAGCGGCGGGGGCTTCGAAGCGACGGTTCGGTGTTCACTGTTGAGACGCTGGCGCGCTACTTCATTCACGACCCGGTGCACCACCTGCACGATGTGAGGGGCTGAGGGGCTGAGGGGCTGACGCGCCAAGCCGCCAAGCGGCCAAGCGGCCAAGCGGCTGAACGGCTGAACTGCTGGGAGTTCAGGCGTCGACGGTGCGCACCCGGCGGTCAGGTGGCCAGCTGCTCCTGCAGAAAGTACGTCGAACGGGCGAAGGCAAGCGCGGCCGCGTTCTTGTCGAGCCGCTCGACCAGGGTGGCATTCGCGAAGATGTCGTGGGTGCCCGAGTAGGTGTGCCGCGCCACAGGAGTGCCCATCTCCTTCAGGCGGCTCACGAACAAGTCTGACTCAAAGGTTGTGCCCCAGTCTCCGAGGTCGGAGTAGTTGAGCAGAACCGGGCAGGGAATCACCCCGGCTTCACTCTCGCCGAGGCCCGCCGCGTAGGCCACGACCGCATCGACCGAACCAGCCTGAGCGGCGCGGAGGGCCAACCACCCACCGAGTTCGAAGCCCAACAGGGCCACCTTGGTGCTCGGTTGCAGCACGCCGCCGCTCGGTGCGGCGTCGAAACCGTGACCCCTTCCGAGTTCGATGGCGTCGTCGAGCGTGGCCAGTGCGAACCCGAGGTCGATGCCGTCGCGCAGTTCGTCGGCACTCGCCTCGTCGATGGTGGCGACACCGTTGAAGAGATCAGGAACCACTACGAACAGGTCGCGGCTCGCCAGGGCGGTGGCGTACGACTCGAGGTACGGCAGCCGGCCGAAGCTGTCGTGAACCAGCACCACCGATGGGTTGCCCGGTTCGCCGAACGTGAGGGGCCAGCCGGGCGAGGGAATGTCGATGAGCTCAGCCATGGGCGGCTTCGGTGCCCTCGGTCGGCCGCTCGTCGACGATGGCACGCAGAATGGTGCCCATCGAGCGGCGCATGTAGCGCATCCAGAGCGGGCCGATGAGGTGCGTGAGGATGAAGGTGCGGCCGGCGAGTGGGCGGTAGCCGTAGGTCCACGTGATGTGGGTTCTGCCGGTACTGCCCGGCGCATATGTCCAGCGGGCGGTGCCCTCTGACACGATGCGGCTCAGGATTCCCGTGAATGCCGTGACGTCGTAGTCGAAGTGACCCACGGCATCCGTGTCGCCGGGCCTCTCGTAGCGCACAATCTCTTCGCGAAAACTGCCGCCGTCAGACAGGTGCACGATGCGGGAGACACCGGCGTGGTCATACTCTCCGCTGAAATCGGACATGCCGGTGACGGCGGGCAGCACCCCGAGGTATCCGGTGAAGAGAGTGCTGTCATCGCGCGGCACCACGATGTCGAAAGCCACGGCGGGCTCGGTGAAACTCACACCGACGACGGTGAACATGACCAACTGCGGCTGCATGTGGTTCTCCTACCAGGGGCCCGAATGGTGGTTCGATTCTAAGGCTTTACGCCGCCCGAGCCCCGAAAGGGTCATGCATTGTCGCCCCCGGTGTCATCGGCTGTCGAGCTCTGCTGTGAGAGACCAGCACCGTCGGTGCGCGACCACTGCCAACCGGCGACGATGGGAATGTCTTCGCCGTGTTCACGGGTATATGCCCTGGCGCGCATGCGTTCGTCTTGCATATGCTGGCGCACATGAGCGGCCTTCACCGCGAGGCCCGGAACGCGGTCGATCACATCGATCACTAAGTGGTACCGATCGAGATCGTTCAGCATCACCATGTCGAAGGGCGTCGTTGTGGTGCCCTCCTCCTTGTATCCGCTCACGTGCAGATTGTTGTGGCCGGTGCGTCGATAGGTCAAGCGATGAATGAGAGACGGGTACCCGTGATACGCGAAGATCACTGGCTTGTTCGTTGTGAAGATGGTGTCGAACTCGGCATCTGACAGGCCGTGCGGATGCTCGCTCGCTGACTGTAGGCGCATGAGGTCGACCACATTCACCACTCGTACCTGCAGCTCAGGCAGATGCTCGCGCAGCAACGCTGCTGCCGCCAGAATTTCGAGCGCCGGAACGTCGCCCGCTGATGCCAGCACCACATCAGGCTCGCTGCCCTCCTTCTCTGTGCCGGCCCACTCCCAGATGCCGAGGCCGCGGGTGCAGTGCGCCACGGCCTCCTCCATGGTGAGCCAGTTGGGGGAGGGCTGCTTGCCGGCCACGACGACGTTGATGTAGTCGACCGAGCGCAGACAGTGGTCGTACGTCGAGAGGAGGGTATTGGCATCCACCGGCAGGTACACCCGCACCACATCGGCCTTCTTGTTGACCATGTGGTCGATGAAACCGGGGTCTTGGTGGCTGAAGCCGTTATGGTCTTGCCGCCAGACATGCGACGAGAGCAGGTAGTTCAGCGACGAGATCGAGCGGCGCCACGGAATCGTGCGTGACACTTTGAGCCACTTCGCGTGCTGGTTCGCCATCGAATCGATGATGTGGATGAACGCTTCGTAGCAGTTGAAAAGACCGTGCCGCCCGGTGAGCAGATAGCCCTCGAGCCAGCCCTCGCACTGGTGTTCGCTCAGCATCTCCATGACGCGGCCCGCGCGCGCGAGGTGTTCGTCGACCGGCAGCACTGCGGCGTTCCACTGCTTGTCGGTGCTCGCGTAGACACCCTGCAGACGGTTCGACGCGGTTTCATCCGGCCCGAAGATGCGAAAGTTGTCGGGGTTGGCGCGAATGACGTCGGCAAGCCAATCGCCGAGCACTCGGGTCGCCTCGTCGTCGGTGGCGCCGGGGCTCGGAACCTCGACGCCGTACTCTCTGAAGTCGGGCAGAGTGAGTTCGCGGCGCAGCAGGCCCCCGTTCGCGAACGGGCTCGCACTCATCCGCAGCTCGCCGACCGGCGCGAGCGCGCTGATGAACGGCACGGGAGCCCCCGACTCGTCGAAGAGTTCCTCCGGCTTGTACTTCTTCAGCCAGTCTTCGAGAATGCGCGTGTGCGCTTCGGTGTCGCGGGCATTCGCCAGCGGAACCTGATGGGCGCGCCAGGTGTTCTCCACGGGCAGGCCGTCGATCTCCACCGGGCAGGTCCAGCCCTTCGGAGTGCGCAGAATGATCATCGGCCAGCGGGCCGTGCCCTCGAGGGTGCCTTCGGCAGCCTGCTTCTTGATGTCGGCGATCTCGTTGAGCACCTCGTCGAGCGTCTCGGCCATACGCTGGTGCACGAGCAGCGGGTCTTCGCCGTCGAAACCGCCGGAGACGAGGTGGGGGTTGTGCCCGTATCCACGCATCAGGTCGAGCAGCTCGTCTTCGGGGATTCGGGCGAGCACCGTGGGGTTGGCGATCTTGTAACCGTTGAGGTGCAGGATGGGCAGAACGACGCCGTCGTGTGCAGCATCCAGAAACTTGTTCGAATGCCAGCTCGTGGCGAGCGGCCCGGTTTCGGCCTCACCGTCGCCGATCACGCACGCCACCAGCAGGTTCGGGTTGTCGAATGCCGCGCCGTACGCGTGGCTGAGCGAATAACCGAGCTCGCCGCCTTCGTGAATCGACCCGGGTGTCTCGGGCGCTGCATGGCTCGGGATGCCCCCAGGAAACGAGAACTGCCTGAAGAGTTTGCGCATGCCATCAGTGCTCTGGTCTATCGGTGAGTAGATCTCCGAATAGGTGCCGTCGAGCCACGCATTCGCCACCATGCCGGGGCCGCCGTGACCCGGGCCGGCGATGTACAGCGTGGCCTGGTTGCGCTTCTGGATGATGCGGTTCAGGTGCGCGTACACGAAGTTCAGCCCGGGGGTGGTGCCCCAGTGACCGAGCAGCCGCGGCTTGATGTCGTCGCGGCTGAGCGGCTCGCGCAGCAGAGGGTTGTCGAGCAGGTAGATCTGGCCGATGGCGAGGTAGTTGGCGGCGCGCCACCACGCGTTGACGCGCTCGAGCTCTTCGCCTTCGAGGGTCTCGACGGGGTGGTGGGGCCAGGCCGCGTCAGGGGTGGCGTTGACGGCGGCTTCGAAGGCCGAGCCGAGGGTGGCGGTGTCGACGACGCCGGTGTGGCTGATGCTGGTGTGGTCGGTGGCGGTGTGGCTGGTGCTGGAGTGGTCGGTGCCGGTTGGGGCTGATGGGTTGGTCATGAGAACCTTCCTCGACGCGCGGCAAGCACCGCGTGTGCTGCCAGCCTAAGCAGGCAGGCTGGGTGGGCCTAGGGTTTGCGGTTAACGTTTGGGGCTGGGAGTACGCGCGGTTTGGGGTGGTTCGATGCGGGTGATGGCGTGCAGGGCGGGGCGGGCCAGGGAGTCGGTGCGGGTGAGGTGGGCCCCGGCCCCGGTCTCGAGGTGGTTGCCGATGCCCAGGATGGCGCCCCCGTGCATCCCGAACAGCGAGGCGAGAACGAGCACGGTTGACGTTTCGGCGTCGATGCAGAGCGCGCCGAGGTGCTGCCAGAGTCGCAGACGATCGACCTGTTCGTGGTTGATGACGCCGATGGCGGTGGGCATGCCGCTGCCGGGGTAGAAGGTGGCGACCGAGACGACGAATCCTTCGTGCACGGTGCCCGATGCGTGAAGGGTTGCCGACTGCGCGAGCGAGGTCACAAGGGAGTGCGCGCTCACAGCGGGGAATTCGAGCGGAACATAGTCGAGCAGCATCCGCTCGGCCCGCACCGCAGCTGTGACCACGACGGTGTCGCCCACCGCGACGGCCGTCGACAGCCCGCCCGAATTGCCTGCGCGCACGATGGTCTTCACTCCGAGGCGGGCGAGCTCTTCGATGGCGACCGAGATCGAGAGCGGGCCGCTGCCGTGGTACACGACCACAACGGGGGTGCCGGCGTACGAGCCGGTGATGACGTGGTACTCGGTGGTGCTCGGCAATAGGTGCGCGTCGCCCAGGAGCGCGAGAAAGTCTGCGGTGGGAATGTCGAGGGCGAGCGTCAGAATTGCGCGCTCGGGCACGGCGCCCAGAGGCATGCCGAGCCACCACGATTCGGTGGCCTCACGTGAGGCGGCGAAGGGCTTTGAGGGGTCGTATGACAGGTTCATGGTCAGCTCCAGCAAGTCGGTGTGCGGGGGCTGACGGTTCCGGATGCCCCAGCGATGTTTTCGCTCAGGGGCTCCGCCGTGGCAACTTCACTCGCACGTCGACGCTTGCACCACCCCGAGGGGGTCGATGGCCTGTCTGCCTCCGATACTACTGAGCGAGCGGGCCCGCGCGCAGCATCGTGGAGTCGAAATCGGCGTTAAAGATGGTGGTAAAGAGAGAGGGGGAGAGGGGGAAGAGGGCTGGGGAGAGCGTGGAGAGGGTTGAGCGGAGGGCCATGAGCGAATGGGCGACTAGTACATGTGTTCGAATGTCTGTAGGGTTTGGGCATGAGCCTTTCATTTCAAGCTTCGCTGTTCGATGACCTCAGCGCCGAGCCTGAGCTCGAAGAATTGGGTGGGTCTGTTACACGTGTCGAGCTGGGTGAGGGAGCGTGGCTCGATGTGCGGCCGGGGTGGGTGACCAACTCCGATGCACTGTTCGAGCGGCTGGCGCAGCGGGTGCCCTGGCAGGCCGACAAGCGCGAGATGTATGAGCGGGTGGTTGAGGTTCCGCGGCTGGTCTCATGGTTCGGGCCGGGATTCGAGCTGCCCGACGCGGTGCTCGAGCGCGCACAGCGCGACCTGAATGATCACTACGGCCGACCGAAAGACCAGGTCTTCGAGACGGCAGGGCTCTGTTTCTACCGCACGGGAGACGACAGTGTTGCGTGGCACGGCGATCGTGTCGGGCGTGCCATCAACCGCGACACGATGGTCGCCATCGTTTCGGTCGGTGCGGCACGCACCCTGTCGTTGCGCCCGAAGGGTGGGGGAGAGACCAAGCGGTTCCCGGTGGGGCACGGAGACCTCGTAGTGATGGGCGGCAGCTGCCAGCGCACCCACGAACACGCCATCCTGAAGACCAAGCAGGCGGTGGGGCCGCGCATCAGTATTCAGTTTCGGCCGTATTGGAAGCGGCTGGGGGCGTAGCTGGCGGCATTCTTCGGCCGTCATTCGAGTTCGAATCAGGGCGGCGAGCCGTTGCGCGCCGACGACCCTGTTGGAGGGGGCTCCATGCGGTCGTGTGCTGGCGGACCACCCGTCGGGAACGGTGTTGCGGCTGACGGGGAATCCGCGGTGGGATGCGCTTGACCTGACGCGAAGTCGGAGGGGGCGAGGAGGCAGACGCCGCGTGTGTGGCTGAGGAGTTGGGCGCGCAGGCGAACAGCGTTTCGCTCGCAGGTGTGAGCCAGGGCACGGGCCCAGCGGGCATCGGCGGGCTCGAGTCGGCCGCGGCCGGGGCGCTCCCACACGGCCACCAGTTGCTTGCCACCGGTTACCTCGAGGATGGCTGCGATGTGGGCGCCCAGTTCGTCGAGATGCAGGAGATCGGGCTCTCGCGGCAGGTCATCGATGGGAAAGACGACGGGCAGCTGCACGTCATTTGCGTCGAGCAGAAACCACCACAGCTGGCGACGGCTGGCCGTGCCGATGAGAGTCATGACGCGCTGCTCGATGGCGGAGTCGGTGTCGAGTGGCAGTCGCGCGGCGCTAAACGGCCAAAAGGCGTACCTCAACGAGCGCTTCAGGCACGCGGCGCGCCCGCGAAGGCGACGCAGACGCAGAACCGCCCCGCCGGTCGACAATCGAGCAGCGGGGCGGTTCTCGTGAATCGGTACGAGCCGCAGGGAGAGGGAACCCAGCGACTACGCCGCAACCTCAGCCGACACGGCAGCCGCAACGTCACGCACGACATCGGCCAGCTGGGCCGCAACCTCGGCGTCGTCTTTCGGGTGCAGTTCGGCGAACCGAACGACCGAACCGGGGATGGAGAGCTTGATCTCTTCGAGAACCGACGCGCCGGCGATGCCGAACGACTTGCGGGCCTCGTCTTGCGCCCACACGCCGCCGAACTGGCCGTATGCGCTGCCGATGACCGAGACCGGCTTGCCCGAGATGGGGCTCGCGCCGAACGGGCGTGAAGCCCAGTCGATGGCATTCTTCAGCACGGCGGGGATGGTTCCGTTGTGCTCGGGGGTCGCGACGAGAACGGCGTCGGCAGCGGCGACGGCCTCGCGGAACTTCGTCGCGGCAGCGGGCACTGAGCCTTCGACATCGATGTCTTCGTTGTAGAAGGGCAGATCTCCGAGGCCTTCAAAGATGGTGATGTCGACGCCCTCAGGCGCAACGCCGACGGCTGCCTCGGCGAGCTGGCGATTGGTCGAGCCTGCGCGCAGGCTGCCGACGAGAACGAGAATGGAGGTGTCTGACATGGTGCTCCTCAAGATGTGAACGGGCGTCGCCTCATGCGACAGGGTGGGTGTGCACTGGAGTAAACCGGACTGCAGTCCGTTTATTCCCGTCTCTGCCGAACTGCGATGAACTCTGTTGAATCGTGCGTGCTACCGTCTGAGAATGGATGCTCGGCTGCACCTCCTCCCGAACGGACCCGCCGGTCCGGGGCCGCGTCGCGCCGACGCTACCCGCAACCACGCTCTCCTTCTCGACACGGCTCGGCGCATCCTCGACGAAAGCGGAGTCGAGGGCCTCACGATGGACAAGTTGGCCCGGGAAGCCGGCCTCGGCAAGGGCACCATCTTTCGCCGGTTCGGTTCGCGCACGGGTCTGCTGCGCGAGATGCTGAACGAGATCGAGTCTGACTTTCAGCGCCGCTTCATGAGTGGCCCGCCACCACTCGGCCCCGGCGCCGGCGCCGCCATCAGCGCTGATGCCGTCACCCGCCTCATCGCCTACGGCCGCGAGCGAATAGAACTGCTGAGCATCCAGGGCGACCTTCTTCGCGCCTCAGAGGAGATCGGCGACGAGCGGTATTCGTCGCCGGCCCGCGCCGTCGGCCTTCTTCACCTGCGTATCCTGCTGAAGCAGGCGGGTTTCGACGGCGACATCGAAGTGGCGTCGTTCACCCTTCTCGCGGCGCTCGAGGCAACGCTGATCCTCTACGAGAACCGCGCCGAGCACATCTCCATGCAGCGCCTCGCCGACGGCTGGGAGCTGCTCGTACTGAAGATCACCGCCTGCACTTCATAGCGTCTTCTTCATCTCCATCTCGCGCTGGTGCGGGTTCAGGATGTACGGAAAAAGTCGCCCGGTCGCCCGATACCCGCGGCGCTCGTACGCCGCCACCGCACGTGCATTCTCGGTGTGCACGTGCAGGGTGAGAACGTCGCCCGCGGCTCGGGCCCAGTCTTCGATGCCGCTCAACAGCAGATCGGTCACGCCCGCAGCGGTTCCCCGAAACCCGGGGCTCACGTACACCCCCACCAGCATTGAGCCGACGGACGGGTCGCGGTAGCCGCCCATCGTGCCCACCCAACACTCGGCCCCCGACTTGTCTGTGCTGATGGCGGCCAGGGCGATGCCGACGGGCGACTCGCCCCGACGGGCCCGCTCCCGCCAGACGTTCTCGTCGAGCTGACCCGCGGCCTCGACGGTCTCGCCGAACGCGAGGGGCGTGTCGGCAAGCATCTCGAGACGGAGGGCGCGAACCTGGCGCCAGTCGAGTTCGGTGGTGCGGCGAATGGCGATCGAGGGCGTACTCACCCTTCGAGCCTAGGGCGACGGCGGGGAGCGGGAAACCCCCTCCCCTCCGGCCAAGCGCGGGAGTGTCGGTGCCGTGCGCCAGAATTGGAGGCGTGACGACAACCATCCTCCGCACAGACTGGGCCGACCCCGATGCCGAAGCCCTGCGGTCGGCGCAACGCGCAGAACTCGACACCCGGTACGGCGCCGACACCGAGCCCGGAACCAAGCCGTCTGCCGATGACATCGCGATTTTTCTCGTGGCTCGCGACGCATCCGGTGCCGCGGTGGGGTGCGGCGCCCTTCGCCTGCTCGGTAGGGGCGAGGCCGAGATCAAGCGGATGTTCGTGACGCAGTCTGCGCGCGGTACCGGCGTCTCGACGGCCATTCTGCGCGCGCTCGAAGACGAAGCCCGCGGGCTCGGTCTTCACACGCTCAAGCTCGAAACGGGGCCCGCGCAGCCCGATGCGGTGCGGTTCTACGAACGTGAAGGCTATCGACCGATTGCGAAATTCGGCTATTACGTCGATTCGGCGGGCTCGCTCTGTTTTGCCCGCAGTCTGCTCTAGCAGGTCGGCCCGCAATGCACTAATGTAGACGACGTATACATCTGCGGGGGCGGAATAATACCGGGCCGCAGCAGCTTTGCCCAGAAGCACCTTCGCGCCCTGCTGCGTGACTTTCCCACGACCGCTTGTAACGACAGGAGCACCGGTGTCTGAAAAAAACACCCTCCCCGACCTTCGCGGCCCTGCCGCCCCCAGCGGTTCGGTCTCGCCCGACAGCCTCGAAGACGCACGACTCGGTGCCCGCAACAAGCTCGTCATCGGCATTCTGCTGGTCAGCGCGTTCATCGTCATTCTGAACGAGACCATCATGAGCGTGGCGCTGCCGCACCTCATGGCGAGCTTCAACATTCCGGCCGAGTCGGCCCAGTGGGTCACGACGGCGTTCATGCTCACCATGGCCGTTGTCATTCCGATCACCGGTTTTCTGCTGCAGCGGTTCAATACGCGGCCGGTCTACATCGCGTCGATGCTGTTCTTCAGCGTGGGCACGCTCATCGCTGCCACCGCGCCCGGCTTCGAGGTGCTGCTCGTCGGCCGTGTCATTCAGGCGTGCGGCACGGCCATCATGATGCCGCTGCTCATGACCACGGTCATGACGCTGGTGCCGCCGGCGTCGCGCGGGCGCACCATGGGCAACATCTCGATTGTCATCTCGGTCGCCCCGGCCATCGGCCCCACCATCTCGGGTCTCATTCTGAACGTTCTCGACTGGCGCTGGATGTTCTGGCTCGTGCTGCCCATCGCCGTCGCCGCTCTCGTGGTGGGCGCCCTCAAGATTCCGAACGTCACCACACCCCGGCGTGCGCCGTTCGACGTGCTGTCGGTCGTTCTCTCGGCCATCGGCTTCGGCGGGCTCGTCTACGGGCTCACCACGGTCGGTTCGACGACGACAGGGTGGATGCCCAGTTGGGCGCCGCTCGTCGTCGGTCTTGTGGCGCTCGCGCTCTTCGTGCTGCGCCAACTTCAGTTGCAGCGCACCGATCGCGCTCTGCTCGACCTCCGCACCTTCACCTCGAAGAATTTCACGCTGTCGATCGTCATGTTCGCAATCAGCATGATGGCGCTGTTCGGCACCCTGATCATCCTGCCCCTGTACATGCAGAACGTTCTGAAGCTCGACACCCTCAGCACCGGACTGCTGCTGCTGCCGGGCGGGCTCGTGATGGGGGCGCTCGCCCCCGTGGTGGGCCGCCTGTACGACAAGCGCGGGCCGAAGATGCTGCTCATTCCGGGCTCGATCATCGTGAGCGTTGTGCTGTGGAGTCTGACGCAGGTGACGAGCACAACCCCCATCTGGCAGCTGCTGGTGGCACATATCGTGCTGAGTGTGGGCCTGGCGCTCATGTTCACGCCGCTGTTCACGGCGAGCCTCGGTTCGCTGAAGCCCGCGCTCTACTCGCACGGGTCGGCCGTCGTCGGCACGGTTCAGCAGGTGGCGGGGGCGGCGGGAACGGCACTGTTCGTGACCATCATGGCCTCGCAGGCGACCCGGCTCGTCGTTACGGGGTCAGACCCGATTCTGGCGCAGGCGTCGGGTGTGCGAGCTGCATTCACGATCGGAGCGATCATCTCGCTCGGGGCCATCGTGGTGGCGTTCTTCGTGAAGAAGCCGGCCGACTCGGAGTTGCCCGAAGGCGTGCCGGCCGGGCACTGAGTTCAGGTGGGCCGGGCTCGGCGAGATTGTCTCGTACTCCGCTCGGCCCGTCTCGCATCGGGCTGCTGGCACCCGCTCGCCGGCTGGGTGCTAGGCGAAGATGCGGAACCCGTTGGCGATGCGGTTGACCGGCATCATCAGCGCGAACAGCGGAACGATGATGCGCAGCATGTAAACGAACACCGTGAGGTCGGCGAAGTCGACCAGCGCGAAGAGCGCGATGCCCACGAGACCGAACAGCATCGCACGCACGGCGGTACGCGTGTAGTCGACGAACAACAGAGCAAAACCGACGGCAACCAGCACCAGTGCAGTGTCGACAGCGAAGGCACCGGCGCGAGGGTCGACAATGAGGTGCGCAATGCTCCACAGCACGATTCCGACGGCCCACATCAGCACAGTTGCCAGCCCGGCAAGCGGCTTCGGCAGGGGTGCGCCAGGAGACCTGACCACAATGTTGTCAACCATCTGAATACGCTCCTCGTTCACGTCTGCGCGCTCGCGCACTCCGGTTAAGCCTAGAGCCTGCACAGCCAGGCTGGTTCACGCAAGCCTCTCGCCCTGTTTCGCGGTCGACCATACGCTGGGTGGATGCCCGCCCGCACTGCTTCGAATGCCGCCCGTGAGGCGCACAACTCTCGCCCGCTCCGCATCCTCGCGCGCACGGGATTCGCCGTGAATGGCCTCCTGCACGTACTGATCGGGTTCGCCGCCATCTCGGTGGCAGTGGGAGGAGGGGGTGGTGCAGGCGGTGGCGGCAGCGCCGGCGGTAACGGAGGTGGAGAAGCCGACCAGTCTGGCGCTCTCGGTCAGCTGGCGCAGAACCCCCTCGGCGCGGCCCTGCTCTGGGTCGTGGTCGTGGGGCTGTTCGCTCTCGCGCTGTGGCAGATCATCCAGGGCCTTCTGGTGAGCGAGACCGACGCGAAGAAGCGCTGGGGTAAGAGGGCGTCGCAGGTGGGTAAGGCCATCGCGTACGTGGCCATTGGTGTGACGGCGCTGACGTTCGCGCGGGGCGGATCGTCGAGCTCGTCGAATTCGAGCACGTCGCTGAGTGCGAAGGTGCTCTCGACGCCGGGTGGGGTGTTTCTGCTGGTGGTGATCGGGCTGGTCGTCGTGGGCATCGGCGTGTTCTTCGTCGTTCGCGGCATCACGCGGAAGTTCACGGATGATCTCACTCTTCCTGCGCCGCCGACCGGGTCTGCCGTGGTCGCCGTGGGCGTGGTGGGCTACATCGCAAAGGGTGTGTCGCTCGCGGTAGTGGGCGTGTTGTTCGTCGTTGCGGCATTCACGGTCGACCCGTCGAAGGCCACCGGGCTCGACGGAGCGCTCAAGGCGCTCGCCGCGCTGCCGTTCGGGGTGGTCATCCTCGTCGTGGTCGGCCTCGGGCTGATCGCCTACGGCGTCTACCTCGGTGCGCGGGCGCGATGGGGACGCATGTAGTCCATGCCACCGGGGGGAGCTATACCACGCCATCACCGAGATGGTCGAGTTGCTCCGCGAGTACGTCGAAGACTGGCAAGACCACCTTGTGGCAGCACCGAACCACGCCGGCAATTGGGGGCTCGTTCAGCTGATTGTTCTGTCGACTGACGACCAGGCCCTGCTCGCCGAATAGTGATTGAACGACCGCGCCTGACGCCGAATGACACGGGCGGCCGCCCCGAGAGCGCCTCGGCCGGGCAGCGCGATAGGTTCGAGGTGACGAAAGGGTGGCGCCATGCGCATTCTGGTGGTGGGTGCCGGCGCGGTCGGTGGGTTCTTCGGGGCGCAGCTGGCGCGTGCGGGTCGCGACGTGACGTTCTTGGTGCGGCCGAAACGGGCTGAGGTTCTGCGGGCAGAGGGGTTGAGCATCCGGCCGTTCCGTGACGAGCCGTTCTCTCACACGCCGAAGACCGTCACGGCCGACCAGCTCGACGACGCATACGACGTGGTGCTGCTCTCGGTGAAGGCGTACGGTCTCGAGCAGGTTCTCAGCGACATTGCACCGGCCATTGGCCCCACCACCGTGATTCTGCCGGTGCTCAACGGCTTGCGCCACTTCGATGTGCTGCGCGAACGTTTCGGCGCCGAGCGCATCGTCGGCGGCCTCTGCTTCATCGCTGCCCAACTCAGCGAGGGCGTCATCGAGCAGATCGGCCCCGGCGCCGCCGTCATCTTCGGCGAATTCGGTGCGGCACCGGGTGAGCCGGTGAGCGACCGGATGCTCGCCCTGCACTCCGCCTTCAGTGACGCCGGCTTCTCGGCGAGCGTCGCACCGTCGATCGAGCAGGCGCTCTGGCAGAAGTGGGTGCTGCTCGCTGCCGGCGGTGCTCTCACCACTCTTCTGCGCGGCCCCGTCGGATTCATCGTGGCCGCCCCCGGGGGCGCCGACGTCGCCCGCGGTATCGCAGAAGAGTCGTTCTCCATCGCCGCTGCCGCGGGCTTTGCGCTAGACCAGGTTGCACGTGATCGCGCCCTCGCCACCCTCACCGAGCCGGGATCGCCGTTCACCACCTCGCTCTACCGCGACCTCGCTCAGGGCCTCGACGTCGAAAGCGAGCAGATCGTGGGTGACTTCGTGAACCGTGCCGGCGCCCTCGGTGTATCGGTGCCCCTGCTCGCGCTCGCCTACACGGGGCTCAGCGTGTACCGGCAGTCGATCGGCGCGGCGTGAGTCACCGCGCTTTCGGCTAGTTTGGGGTGGAGCGCCGTCGTGCGCAGAAGAGAGACGCTCGAATGGAACCGATCAGCGCAGGATTCACCCTCGTCGGCCTCATCATCTTCGTGGTGACCGTGGTGTCGATCGCCCAGAACCCCAACCACGGCGCTGTGGGCAAGTTCGTGTGGATCCTGGTGGCATTCTTCCTCTCGCTGCTCGGCTCGATTCTGTGGCTCATCTTCGGTCGCGGTCGCGTGACCCGCGCGCGCCGCTGATCGCTCGGCTGGCACCGGCAGGCCATTTAAAGGTGAGGCGTGACCCCGCGTGGTCTATATTGTCTCCATGCATATGAATTCAGAGCTACACCAGGCTGTCGGTGAGTCGAGCCTGTCACGCCCGCCCTTCGTCTCTGCCGGTGCTGTTTCTGACTGGTTCGACGCTGAGAGTGTTCCGTCGTACCTGCTGCACTCGGCAGCCGCGATGAGTGATCCCGTGCGCCGGGTCGAGGTCGAGTTCGACGCGTAGCCGCCGGCGCTCGGCCGCGTGGGGCACTAGCCCTGGTCGGGTGGTGTTTCGAGCGTGCGTCGAGCGATCATCCGCGGCGCCAACCAGACGAGCGCGACGGTGCCGACCGCGGCGCGAACGGCCGCGAACACCAACACCCACCAGCCCACGCTCATCGATCCCAGCAGCAGGCCCACGCCGATGAGCACCAGCGCGACATCGGCCGCGTAGGGCACTTTCAGCCAGAACATCAGGCGCCGAGTCGCATCCATGTGTTCAGTGTGCGCGCCGAACCTGTGAAGGTCGACGGGTGGCGTGCGACGGTCGCCTCAGCTGCGGCGCTTGCGAATACGAATGGGGCCTTTCGCGGTCGAAGGGTCGACCACAGAGCCACCCTGGGTGATCTCGACCTCGCCCGCGGCCACCATGCGGCGGGCAGCTCGGCGCACCGGTTCCATGAGCTCGCGCCAGCCGTCGGGGTCGGTGGCCCGGGCGACGTCTGACGGGCAGATGCTCGAGCTCGCCGCCCGGCTGTTGAGCAGCGACCGGATGCCCTCCTCGAGCGCCACGTCAGACGACGTCACCCTGCGTCGACGACACGCGTCGCTGCAGTACGCAACCTCGTCCCAGTTGTGCTCCCACTTCTTGCGCCACTCGATGCGGCGCCCACACGAGCGGCAGGTCTTCTCCTCGATGGGTGCTCGGCTCGACATAGGAGAATTCTGCCGTGCCCCGCCCGCGCCCGCACGGGGTGGCGCGATGCCCGCCCGAGCGCTACGGAGCCGTCAGGCGCGCGATCACTCTGCGACGGTGGTCGCGGGCAACGCAGTCAGTTCGGGTTCGGAGCCGAGCACGAGGCCCCCATTGCTGCTTGCGCCGAGCATCATCTCGTCGATCCAGGCGCGGTTGAGTCGAACCTCTCGCCCACCCGAAAACGTGAACTGCAGCGGAATCGAGGGGTGGAACCACACAACGGTGCTGCCCGCGGTGGTGCGTGACTCGGTGCCGAACTGCAGGGTGAACGGCTCGCTTCGTCGCAGTTTCGCGACGATCACGACGCGCAGATGCGCCAGAACACGATCGTCGAATTTCAGGGTGGCCTGCGGATGGCCGTACATGATGCTTCCCACAACCGATCATCTCCGACTGCCCCGCAGCTGCGCGCCCGAATAGTTCGCACCCACTAAGCACATTATGTGACTTCACACATTCGGAGCCATCGGCGACTCGGTTTGCGTGTCAGCTCCAGAAACCTGCGTGCGCCTCGCGAGCCTCAGCGCTCAGAGCCGGCCCGAGCACCACGATTTCACGCTGGCCGCTGTTCAAGACCACGCTGCTGGTGAGCGACATTGTGGGGTTCTCGACGTGGTCGCCGGTGATCTCGCCCAGCTCGGCCTCGCTCATCGCGAAGACCATGCGACTGATGCCCGACCAGTAGATGGCGCCTGAGCACATGGCGCACGGCTCGCAGCTTGTGTAGAGAGAGTATTCGGCGAGCTTCTCGGGGCCGAAGGCCTGCCAGGCCAGGCGCACGAGGTTCGTCTCGGCGTGACCGGTGCAGTCGTTGCCCGTCACCACGGTGTTCTCGGCCTCGAGCACGACAGTGCCGGCGGCATCGACGAGGACGGCACCGAAGGGGTGGTTGCCGTGCTCCACCGAATTCTTCGATACGGCGATGGCGTCTCGAAGGCGGGCGAGGTCGGTCTCAGTAAGAGAGGAGGTCATAGTCGTCTATTTTAGGGCGGCAAATACCCCGTCGCCGTGCGCCGCTTGTGTGCTTGGATGGCAGCATCCCGACGCGCCCGCAGTTCTGCGGCGCTCCCGAAAGGAGACCCGATGACCCGAATCGTTGCTGTGGAATACCTCTCGCGCGACGGGGTCATGGAAGAGCCGGGCTGGAGCGGCCCCTACTTCAACGACGAGGTCGCCACGTTTCAGATGAACAACCTGTTCGGCGCTGACGCTCTGCTGCTCGGGCGCGTCACGTACGACGGGTTTCGCGCCGCATGGCCGTCGATGGAGGGCGACGAAGCGGGCTTCGGCGAGCGTATGAATTCGCTGCCGAAGTACGTGGCAACGACGTCGACGAGTCAGCCAGAGTGGAACGCCACCTTTCTGCGTGGCGACATCGCCGAGGCCGTGGCGGCGCTGAAGGCGACCGCAGACGACACGCTGCTGCTGAACTGCAGCGCCGACCTGTTTCGCCTTCTGAGCGCGCACAACCTCATCGATGAGTACCGCTTCATGATCTACCCCGTTGTTGTGGGGCTCCGCAAACGCTTGTTCGCCGACGGGGCCGTGCCAATCGACCTGAAGCTCACCAGCAGTCTGATCACTCAGAGCGGAGTGGCGATTCTGACCTACGTTCCCGCCGACTGAACGCACTCACGCCGCGGGATCGGTCACACAGGCGCTCAGGCCCTCGAGGGTGAGGGCGGCATCGGCGGCGCTGAACTGCAGGTTGCGGCCGTCGGGGGTGGTGGCGAACAGCCGCAGAATGGGCGCGGCTACGGTCTCCTCCCGGGAGGTGAGGGCGTACCCGAGTGAGTGCCAATGGGCTGAGACGAGGTCGAACGCATGCTGGCGGTCGGCCACCGGCTCTTCTGAGAAGCGGTAGGCGTTGAACCGGATGCCCGGCTGCCCCCCGGGCTGTTCGCACGCTCTCGGGGCGGGGTCGTCGAGTTTTTGCCAGGTGCCGCCGACGAGGGGTTCGACCTCGTCGAACGACCCTGCGAGGGCTGCGATGGCTTCGTCGGGTGTCATGCGAACCTCCGGGGATACAGGCGCGGTTGTGGATGAACGTGTGGATGAATCTGTGGATGCGCCGGGCGGGGGATTGCCCGCGAACCCGGCGCACGCCGCCAGCGCGACAACCGTACTCACGGCCGCCGCGATGAGGAGGGCAGCACGCCAGGCCGCGGGCACCCGCCCACTCGCCATCACCACCAGCCCGGTCGCTGGGCCTTGGCGGCGAGCCCGAGGTTGACGTACGCCACGTTCGACTGGGAGGTGGTGCCCGGGCTGAGGTAGCCGCGGTCGTCGCTCGACGAAGCGGTGGTCAGATCGTGCACCGTGGTCGAGCTCGTGGCGACGCCTCCCGCGCTGCCCGAATCGGCACTCAGCACGTCGGCGCCGTAGAACAGCGAGGTGGGCGACTCGCGCCCCGAGCCGAGCGTGCCGATGGCCGCGAACGGAATCTTCTCGTCGGCCTGCATGGCGTACACGCTACCGCCGGGCACGTGGATCGACCCGGCCCCGGCGAAAGTCGGTGCCACACCCGCGGAGCCGACGGTGGTGAACGAGTCGACGACGCCCGGCCGAATGTCGGTGAGGGCCACGGCGGCGGTGGTGGAGCCGTACGAATGCCCGACGACGCTGAGGCGCGAGGAGTCGCTGCCCCGGCCATCCTGCGCGTTCAGCGTCGCGTCGTACCCGAGCAGCGCTTTCTCGAGCCGCGAACCGCCAAGGTTGGCCGAGTCGTTCGCCAATACGGCGAGGTCTTTGTTGTCGACGGAGGGCACTTCTGGTGAGTCGTAGTTCATCCACGCCACAACGGCGATCTGTTTCGAGAGACCGTTGCTGATGGCGTCGCGATGCTCCTGCTGCCACAGGTCGCGCGCCGCGCCGGTGAGACCGGTGGGCGTGCCGGCGCTGTTGCTGCCCATGCCGGGGATGACGAATGATGCGTACTTCGCCTTGTCGAGGTCGCCGACAGAGATCGCGGCGAGTGGCGGCGGCCCCGAGGTGACACTGATCAGCTGGTACGGAGGGTCGACCTGCCCTTTCAGCGACTTCTCGACCGACTCGAGGTATTTCAGAGTGGTCGTGTCACCGGACGCCTTCGCGGCTGCGATGCCGGTGTCGAGCACGGCGCGGTTGGCCACGTCGCGGTCAGCGTAGCGCACCCCTTCGAGTGAGCCGACGAGCTGTGGATGCTCGAGGCGAAGCTCTTTCTGCTCGGCCGCGGTCAGCCCGGCCCACCACTTCGCCACGGCCTTCGGGTCGGCGTTATTGTCGGCCGCGTACGACTCGAGCCGGGCCTCGGCCGCGGCACTGGCGGAGTCGCTGCCGCGGGCTGCCGTACCTGTCACGCCCGTACCCCCAGCCCCGCCTGCGCCGCCCCCGTCGTTCGTGCTGGTGCGTTGCTGCTCGTCGGCTTGGCGCGCGAGCTCGGTCGAGCGCTGTTCGAGGGAACGCGCGGCCGCGGTGATGCTGCCGCGGTAGGTGGAGTGCCAGTGCGAGACGAACTGTTGGGCATCCGGGCCCTGCCACCGGCTCACCGCCACAAGGGCGGTGAGCTGCGATTCGGCGCTGCCGAGGTTCTGGCTTGCCGCGCTCATGTGCTTGGCGAGTTCTCGCAGCTGGTCGACATCGGCGCCCACGAACCCTTCGGCCATGTCGAACCTCCCGTTCGGGGCGGGGCCGGGTGCCTCCGCTGGCTTCACAGTAGCGAGAGGCGCCGCTCGCGTCGATGGTGTGAACTACCCATGCCGAAATGCGGGCCTGTGGACGAGTAGTGATGTGCCGGCAGCAGCCGGCACACGCTGCCCTGCCGCCGCCTACTCGGGCGCGTCGTTGAGGTGCCCCGACAGTTGCTCGCGCAGGGCCCCGCTGCGGGCATCCAGCCCCCGCACTTCGACAGACGTACCGATGGCGTGGTACTTGGCCTCGATGGCGTCGAGCACCGCGACGGTCGAGGCGTCCCAGATGTGTGAATCGCTGAGGTCGATGACCACCAGCGCGGGGTCGGCGGCGTACGAGAAGTGCTCGGGCAGATCGTTGCTCGACGCGAAGAACAGTGAGCCGCCCACGCGATAATGCGCCTTCGAGCCGTCGGCCGACAGTTCGCGCGTCACCGAGCGGTGCCCGGCGACCCGCCGCAGCAACAGGATGCTCGCCAGCAGCACCCCGACTCCCACCCCGATGGCCAGATTGCCCGTGGCCACCACCACGACCACCGTCACCACCATCACCGCCGTCTCAGGCACCGGCATTCGGCGGATCACGCGCGGGCGCACGCTGCCCCAGTTCACCGTGCGCACGGCCACGATCATCATGACCGCGGCGAGGGCGACCATCGGAATGCGCGCCATGGCTCCCGACAGCACGGCGACGAGCAGAAGGAGAAAGAGCCCCGCCGCGATGGTCGACAGCCGCGTGCGGGCGCGGCCGATCTTCACGTTCACCACGGTCTGCCCGATCATGGCGCAGCCCGCCACGCCGCCCCAGAAGCCGGCCATCACATTGGCCACGCCGAGAGCCCACGACTCGCGCGTCTTCGACGACGGGCTGTCGGTGAGGTCGTCGACCAGCTTGGCGGTCAGCAGCGTTTCGATGAGCCCCACGAAGGCGACGGCGATGGCGGTGGGCGCGATGATGCCCAGCGTCGCGAGGTCGAACGGCACCCCGAACGGCGTGAACCCGGGCAGGCCCCCCGAGATGGCGCCCTCGTCTCCGACCGTGGGCACCGCGATGCCGAACGCCACAGTGAGGGCGGTCACCGCAACGATCGCGACGAGCGGAGCCGGCACCACCTTCGTGATCTTCGGGAACAGCCAGATGATGGCGAATGTCAGCGCGAACAGCGGGTACACCGGCCACGGCACGTTCAGAAGGTGCGGTACCTGGGCGGCGAAGATGAGAATGCCGAGGGCATTCACGAAGCCCAGCATCACCGATCGCGGAATGTAACGCATGAGCTTCGACAGCCCGGTCGCTCCGAAGGCGATCTGGATGACCCCCGCAACGATCACCGTCGGCAACAGGTATTCCACCCCGTTCGACTTCACCATCGGCGCCACCACCAGCGCCACCGACCCGGCCGCAGCGGTCACCATAGCCGAACGCCCGCCGAGCACCGACATGCTCAGCGCCAGCACCACCGAGGCCACCAGGCTGTTGATCGGGTCGACCCCGGCGATGATCGAGAACGAGATGACCTCGGGGATGAGCGCGAGGGTCGTCACCAGCCCGGCCAGCGCCTCGGTGCCGAGCAGCGCCGGGTTTCGGAGCTGCACCGCAAGCGGCAGGCGCCCCCGCGCGTTGAGCGCGCGCGTCGACAGGGGTTCTCTGCGGGTGGTGGGCATCTGTCAAGGCTATCGGCCCCCTGTCTACGGGCTGGCCGGGGCCCCCGCGGGTGGGTATGGTGATGCCCGTGAAACGCACACTTCCGCCGCGCTGGCTGCGCATCGTTCTTCCGCTGGTACTCGTAGGCCTCTGGGTCTTCGTGTCGTCGCAGGGCGGGCCCACTTTCGGCACGATCGGCGAGGTGACGAACAACAACCAGAGCTCGTACCTGCCGGCCAGCGCCGAGTCGACCAAGGTGCAGGCGCTTCAGACGCAGTTCTTCGGCTCTGACACGATTCCGGCCATTGTGCTCTACACGCGGGATGCGGGTATCACCCCCGCAGACCAGGCTGCGGTGGCCACGCAGATAACAGCGTTCCAGGCGGTGTCCGGAGTGAAGAGCGCGTCGCCCGGGGTGCCCTCGAGCGACGGCAAGGCGCTCGAGGTGTTCGTCTCGGTCGACCAGGCGGCCGACGGCAGCACGGTGATCGCAGCGTTGCGAAGCGTGTTGACCGCGCATCCGGAGCCCGGGCTGACCGGCTACGTGACCGGGCCGTCGGCGCTCGGCGCAGACTTCGGCGCCGGGTTCGCAGGCATCGACGGCATTCTGCTGCTCGTCGCGCTCGCGGCCGTGTTCTTCATTCTGCTGCTCGTGTACCGCTCGCTGCTGTTGCCGGTACTGGTGCTGCTGACGTCGGCGTTCGCGCTCACGGGCAGCATTCTGCTCGTCTACTTCGTGGCCAAAGCCGGGTGGGTGACGGTGACGGGCCAGAGCCGGGGCATCCTGGCGATTCTGGCGATCGGCGCCGCCACCGACTACTCGCTGCTACTGGTTTCGCGCTACAGGGAGGCCCTGTTCACCGAGCAGACGGCGTGGGAGGCCATGCGCGTAGCGCTTCGCCGAGCGGTCGAGCCCATTGCCGCGTCGGCGGCCACCGTTATTCTGGCGGTGCTCTGCCTGCTCTTCTCCGACCTCAACTCGAACAAGGGGTTGGGGCCGGTGGCGGCGATCGCCATTCTCTTCTCCCTGCTGTCGGCGCTCACCGCGCTGCCGGCGCTGCTGGTGCTCACGGGGCGGGCTGCGTTCTGGCCGTTCCGCCCGAAGTATGTGGGTGCGGCTCAGTATGACGGTGCGGCTCCGGATGACGGTGCGGCTCCGGATGCCCGGGCGGCCGCCGATGTCGTCACGATCGGACGGGTGTGGGCCGCCCTGGGCCGCCTGATCGCCCGCCGCCCGCGGGTCACCTGGGTGGCCACGGCGCTGCTTCTCGGAGTGTTCAGCCTGGGGCTGCTGCAGCTGAGTGCGAGCGGGGTGCCGCAGACCGACTTGCTGCTCTCGGCGTCGCAGTCGGTCGACGGCCAGAAAGCCCTCGCCCAGCACTTCGACGCCGGCAGTGGCAGCCCGGTGATCGTCGTGACGAGCCAGACGCAGGCGGCTGCGGCGCTCGCCGCGACAGCGGCCACGCCCGGCCTGACCGGCGCGTACGTCTACTCGGGAACGCAGGGCGGCAGCGCCGCGAAGGGCAGCGCGGCCACGCCGACAGCCACGCCGACAGCCACGCCGACAGCCACGCCGACAGCCACGCCCACACCTGCCCCCGTCGTCGTCGGCGACCAGGTGCTCATCGAGGCCACGCTCACGGCGCAACCCGACTCCGACGAGGCGGCCGGTGTGGTGAGCGACCTGCGCGCCCGCCTCGGCACCGCGGCCCCCGGCTCACTCGTGGGCGGTACGACCGCGCTGAGCCTCGACACGAACACCACTGCCCAGCGCGACCTGGTCACGATCATCCCGATCGTGCTGCTCGTCATTCTGGTGGTGCTGTTTCTGCTGCTGCGTTCGATTGTGGCGCCGCTGCTGCTCGTGGGCACGGTGGTGCTGTCGTACGCGGCCACGCTCGGCATCTCGGCGTTCGTCTTCAACCACCTGTTCAACTTCGCGGGCGCCGACCCGTCGGTGCCGCTGTTCGGGTTCGTGTTTCTGGTGGCCCTCGGGGTCGACTACAACATCTTTCTCATGACGAGGGTGCGAGAGGAGTCGCTGGTGAGGGGTACGAGGCCCGGCATTCTGCGCGGGCTCGGGGCGACCGGCGGCGTGATCACATCGGCCGGGATCGTGCTGGCGGCCACTTTCGCGGCCCTCGGCGTGGTGCCGATTCTGTTCCTGGTGCAGATCGCGTTCATCGTGGCGTTCGGTGTGCTGCTCGACACGTTCCTCGTGCGCTCGCTGCTCGTGCCGGCACTGTCGTACGACGTGGGCCGCGCCATCTGGTGGCCCTCGAAACTGTCGAAGGGGTAGATTGCGAGAGACGAAAGGGTCTCTCGTGAGCATTCCGGCAACCTCCTCCTCTCTCGATGTGCGCGGCGCGCGGCTCGGTTTCACCGACTTCGGCGCTGAGAATCTGCCGCTGGCGATCAGCGCGCATGGGCTGACGTCGAGCCGAGCATCGACGCTGCGCTCCGGGGTGGGCGACTACACCGCCGTGGGTCAAGGCGGGCATCGGCGGCTCGTCTCATACGATGCCCGCGGGCACGGCGAATCGAGCGGCGGCAGGTCGGCCGAGGAGTACCACTGGTCGAAGCTGGCGCTCGACCTTCTCGCGGTGGCAGACCACTTCTCACCCGAGGCGCCCGTGGCCGGTATCGGCCTGTCGATGGGAACCGGCACCCTGCTGCACGCCGTCACGCATCTGCCCGGCCGGTTCGACCGGCTCGTCTTGAGCGCTCCGCCGACCGCATGGCAGACGCGCGCCGGCCAAGCCGGCATGTACAACCAGATGGCCGATGTCATCGAGAAGGGCACACCCGACGAACTCGTCGAGCTGTTCGCTTCGGTGCCGCTGCCGGAGATCTTCGCTGATCTGCCCGAGTTCGGTGCCGTTCCCGACATTGACATCTCGCTGCTGCCCACGGTGTTCAGGGGGGCCGGTCAGTCTGATCTTCCTCCGTTCGAGGCGTTGAGCGGCATCACGCAGCCCACACTGATTCTGGCGTGGGCCGGCGACCCCGGGCATCCGGTGTCAACGGCTGAGAAGTTGGCCGAACTGATACCGAACTCTGAGCTGGTTGTGTCGACGACGAGTTCGGATGTTCAGACCTGGGGTGCCCGAGCCGCAGCCTTTCTCGCGTCGTAGTCGACCCCGGCTGCTCGACGATTGCCGCACTTTCGAACAGTTGTTGCGTAAACCAACTGGATAGACTGTTCTCATGACCAGCGACACGAACCACGAGCGGTGGCTGAGCGATGACGAAGCTGCCGCCTGGGTGAACTTCATTGCGGTGGTCGAGCTGCTGCCCGGCGTGCTCGACACGCAGTTGCAGCACGACGCCGACCTCACCCACTTCGAGTACTTCACGCTTGCGATGCTCTCAGAGGCTCCGGAGAAGACCCTCCGCATGACTGCGCTCGCGGCCGCCACGAACTCGACGCTGCCCCGGCTCTCGCACGTGGTATCGCGGCTCGAGGGCCGCGGCTACATCAGTCGGCTGCCGTGCGCGGCAGACCGGCGGGCGACCAATGCGAAGCTCACCGAGCAGGGCTGGCAGAAGGTCGTGGCCACGGCTCCGGGGCACGTGTCGACGGTGATCCGCAACGTCATCGCCCCACTCGACGCTGCCGATGTGGCCGACCTTGCCCGCATAACTGGGCGCATGCTGGCAACCCTCGACCCCGACGGAAAGCTGCGGCCGCGTCAAGGGGTCGCTCAGAAGCGGCCCAGCGAAGCATGATTGAGTTGTTCACGAAACGAATGGAGACATACCCATGCGCAGTAAAGTAACCCTGTTCTTTGTCGTTGTGATCGGTTTCGCCGCCTACACGCTGGGTGCGAAAGCGGGCAAAGCCCGTTACAAAGAGATCGCGACCACCGCAAGCACGTTCTGGAACGATCCCAAGGTTCAGAAGGCCCGCAAGCAGGCCGTAAAGACCGCCAAGAAGGCCACCGCCGACGCCAGTGACGCAGCCGAGAAGGCCGCGAAGAAGGCAGCTAAGCGCGCCAAGAAGCGCTTCAGCTGACGGGTAGCGCTCTGGCGAGCGTCACCGAGGTGACGTAGGGCATCACGTAGGTGTCGTGGCCTGCGAGCTGTGGATGCTCGTCGAGAAGTTCTTCGAGCTGTTGGAGCAGCGCCCGTCGCTTGTCTTCGCTCATCGCGATGATGTAGCTGCGCGACGTGACCATCGCCAGCAGCTGCTCGCGGCTCAGGGGGTTGTCCCAGAAGAAGTCGGCGTGGGCTACGCGCTCGAGGCTCGCCCCCACGGGCGGGGTGAGCGTCTCGTACTCCTCTGCTGCGCTCGCGCCCATGATCTCGCCGAGCTGCCTGACCCACTCCACCGAATCGTCGCGAATGTTCCAGATCAGCCCGAGCGTGCCGCCGGGCTTCAGTACGCGGGCAATCTCGGCCGAGGCGGCTTCGACGTCGACCCAGTGCCAAGCTTGAGCGAAGGTGACGAGGTCGACGCTTGTGTCGGGCAGCGGCAGGGATTCGCCGGTTCCCTCGAGCGCTTCGACGTGGGGAAATCGGGCCGAGAATCGGGCGCGCATGGCAGAGTCGGGCTCGACGGCCGTGACGTTCAGGCCGCGTTCGGCGAAGGAGGCGGTGAACTTTCCGGTTCCAGCTCCGACGTCGACGATGACGAGATCAGCCGCGCTGGGGGGCTCGTTCGGGCTCGACTGGGCGAGCATCCAGTCGACCGCAGCGGCGGGGTAGCTCGGGCGGCCACGCTCGTAGTCGTCGACGGCGAGGCCGAACGAGAGGGCGTGGGTGTTGTCGCGTGCCATACGACCAACACTACGGTGCCGGTCAGGCAGAGAAGCAGGTCAGGCAGGGAAGCCGGTCACGCGGGAAACGTGTAGCTGTGACGAATGTGGTGTCGGTCGTGGCTGGCCTGCCAGAACTCCACCTCGGTGGGCTGCACGGCGTAGAGCTGCCAGGTGGGGTTGGGCCGGGCGTCTGCCGCCGGGCGTTCAGACCAGTCGAGCGCTGAGGCCTCGGCAGAGAGCAGGGTGACCGGGCCGGCGACGCGCACCTGACGCCCCAGATCGGCCCAGTAGAAGTTGAGCGCCGCGAACGGGTTGGCTTCGAGCTCGCGGCCCTTGCGGGAGGTGCGCGAACTGGCGAACTGCCAGCCGCCTTCGTCGAGGTTCTTCAAGATGAGCATGCGCGACGAGAGGGTCACGAGTGCGGGCCCGGTGGCGCCGTCGGCCCCGGGAACGGGGCTGTGCGCGGCGGGCAGCGCGGTGGCGAGGCTGAAAGCGTGCGGCTGGCGGATGCCGGCAGCGATGGCCTCGTCGAGCCACTGTACGAACAACTCGGCAGGGTCATCCGGTGCCGCCTCTGGGTCGAACGAGGGCAGAGTTTCGGCGAAATCGGGCAGCGCGCGCAGTCGGCGGCGAAAAGTGTCACTCACGGTGCGAGCCTACGTCGCGCCGCTGCGAGTAGTGCGGTTTCAGCAGCAGAACGCCCGGGGCTCGACCCCGGGCGTTCGCACTGCTAGGGCCAGGGCCCGGCGGCTAGCTGAGCACGGTGCGCAGGGTGTCGGCGACGGGGGTGGTGGGGTGGCCGATGAGCGTTGACAGGTCATCCGTGATCTTGTCGAGCTCGCCGGCGGCGATGTTGGCGTCGAGCGCGGTGATGAAGCCGATGGTGCCCTCGTCGAGGCCTGCCGAGCGCAGAACCTCGGTGTGGGCCTCGCTCGAAACCGACTCGAAGACGACGTCGCGGTTCAGCACATCGCTGAGGGTGGCGGCGAAGTCGTCGCCGTTCCACGCTACGTCGCCCGAGAGCTCGTACGTCGCGTTCGTGTGCCCCGGGGTGCTGAGCACCACAGCCGCAGCCTCGGCGTAGTCGGAACGGCTGGCACTGGCGACGCGGCCCGTGCCGGTGCTGGCGAGGTAGACGCCGGTCTGCTGAACCTGCCCGAGGGTCTGGGTGTAATTCTCGTTGTACCAGTTGTTGCGCACGATGGTGAAGTCGACTCCGGATGCCCGCAGGTACTCTTCGGTCGCCGTGTGTTCTGGGGCCAGCACGAGCGTCGTGTTGTCGGCCTTCGGAGCGCTCGTATAGACGATCTGTGTCACGCCGGCCGCTTTGGCTGCGTCGATGGCATTGATGTGCTGTTGTACGCGGCTGCCCACTTCGCTTCCTGAAACGAGGAGAACACCCTCGGCGCCCTCGAAGGCGGCGGCGAGGGTGGCCGGGTCGGTGAAGTCGATGACGGCGGTGCGAACGCCGAGGCTCTTCAGGGCATCCAGTCGACCGGCATCGCGACCAGCCGCGACGATGTCGGCGGGCGGGGTGCCGCGGGCGATGAGGTGATCGATGGCGAGGCGGCCGAGGTGGCCGGTGGCACCGGTGACGACGAGTGACATGGGGTGGATCCTTTCGTGGAGGCGAGCTACATCAGGGGTCAACGGGAGAAGGGCCTCGGTACTTCCCGAACGAAGGTACCCACTATTTGGTAAGCTACTAACCATGAGTGAAGCCGTGTCATTGCAAACCGTCGTTGGCGTGAACGTCTTCGCGGCGAACTGCCCCAGCCGCAGCGTGCTCGACCATGTCACAAGCAAGTGGGGCGTACTGGTGATCGTGGCGCTCTCGGGCGACACTCTGCGGTGGGGCGAGCTGCGGCGCAGCATCGGGGGCATCAGCGAGAAGATGCTGGCGCAGACCCTCCGTGTGCTCGAGGCCGACGGTATGGTGCTGCGCACGGTGCAGGCCACCATTCCGCCCCGCGTCGACTACCAGCTCACCGATCGCGGGCGCTCGCTCGCCGACCGACTCATCCCCCTGGTGGAGTGGGTCGGCGACAATGCGGTTGAGATCGTGGCTGGCCGGCCGGAGGCTGGCGCCAGCTGAGCTACCGTCGGTGGCGCGTTAGAGCAATTTCGTCATGACGTTCTCGAGCCCTGGTTTTCAAGCAACATTTGCCAGTCCGGCGATGAGCAGTTCTACCGCGGCGCGTGACTCGGACGCCCAGTCGGGCCGGTCAGTCGCCGAACCGATGCCGTGCAGAACGACCATCACCGCCCCTGCGGCGACATCGTGGCGGATGGCGCCGTCGGCGACAGCCCGGGTCATCAGCGTGGCGACGGTGTCTTCGAGTTGGCTCCCGCCGTCGGATTGAACGGCGGGAGCGACGACGGCTGCCAGCGTGCGCGCAAGGCCGGCATGCTCCACCACGTAGTCCACGAAGCCGCGCAGAAACAGGTTGAGGTTCTCGCCAGGCGACTGTAGAGAGTCGCGGGCCCGATCGCAGAGCGCAGTCACCTCGCCTTGGTACACCGCCGCGGCCAACGCCTCCCGGGTGGGGAAATGCCGGTAGAGCGTGCCCACGCCCACGCCGGCGCGCGCCGCGAAATCATCGAAGCGAAACTGCTCATCGTCATCGAATGCCGCTCGCGCAGCCGCTACGATCGCATCCCGGTTACGCCGGGCATCGGCGCGCAATGATCGTGGCTCCGTCATGAGTCCTCCGTTGACAATTGGAGACGATCTCCATATTCTCGTACATGGAGACAATCTCCATGTTATCCGAAGGGTGCGGCATGAGAATTCTGATGTTCGGTCGCGGAGTGATTGCAACGATCTACGGAAGCCTGCTTCAGGAAGCCGGGCACCACGTCGAGTTCTATGTCCGTCCGGGGCGCGCAGCGGAGTACGGCGATGACGTGCGGATAGACCTGATCGACGCGCGTCGCTGGCCGCTCGGCAGGCGGAACCGCGAGTCGTTCGCAATTCGGTTGCGTGAATCCGTAGCCGCGGAAGACGGATTCGATCTCATCGTGCTCAGCGTCGCGCACCACCGTCTTTCAGAGGCGGCGGCATTTTTGGCTCCCCGGCTCGGCGAGGCATCGGTGTTCGTCTTCGGCAACGTGTGGGAGGAGCCTCTCGACGCGATCGCACCGCTTCCCGTCGATCGCGTCGTGTTTGGGTTTCCACAGGCAGGCGGCGGCTTCGGGGACGATGGTGTGTTGCACGGCGGTTTGCTCCGATCCGTCATTGTCGGCACGGCCGGTGCTTCGCCGACGCGTCGGGAACGCGATGTGCAGACAGCTTTTCGTCAGGCCGGTCTCACCATTCGCGAAGAGCGGGACATGCGAGGGTGGCTGTGGTTGCACTTCATCTCTGATGCAGGCATGTTCGCTCAGGGGCTTCGGAGCGGGTCGCTGGCGAACATGATCGGCGACCGTCGAGCACTCCGAGACGCGTTCCTGACGGCTCGTGAGCTTCTGCCCGTTCTCAAGGCTCGGGGGGTCGACTTCCGTCGACACCACGCCGCCATGCTGCCGTATCGGCTGCCCGGCCTGGTCGGCGCGATGATGGCAGGGGTGACCGTGGTACTGCCTCTCGCCAAGCCCAGCCTCGCTGCCCACACAGACCCCCACGCGCCCGAACCCCTGGCCGTACTCGCAGACACGCGTCGCGAAGCCCGCCGGCTCAACATCCCCACCCCGCGCCTTGACGAGTCGGCGGGTATTGCGTCGCCAGCCTGACATCGCTGCCAGGGCTTCGATAGGTAAAAGTTGTTGTGGTGCTGTGTAGATCGTCGCTATCGAAAACCGTACTGTGGCGGGGTGGATGATCTTTGGGCCCGCCCTCCTCACGTCACCTTTCAGGTGTGATCTACGAGGGCTCGGCATCAGCCCCAGCCGGTTTTGCAGCCGCGGCGGCCTTCTCGGCCTTCGCCCGGCGCGACGTCTCGAGGTAGGCCAGCGCATCGGCGAGCCGAAAACGGCGGTGCGTACCGCGGTACTCCACCGCGATCACGCCCTCGTTCGCGAGCCGCAGCAGGTATGTCGCCGAGACGCCCACCAGTTCGGCGGCCTGCGAGGTGGTCAGCAGCGAGTCGGTCGACCCCACCACCACGGCCTGCCCGTCGGCGAACCGTTGCAGCAGGTCGACCACGGCAGAGACGGCTTCGGGCGGTAGGTCGAGGGTCTGGGCATCCAGAGCCAGCGTCACAGTGGCGGGGTTCGGGATGCCCCGCAGCACCCCCGCGAGCCGGGCCGCCGAGGCGGGGGCGAGGGCGCCGGTCGCGTGTTCCCTGAGCAGCGGCATGGTCTCACTTTCGTCGTCGTCGCGCCCAGCCTAGCCAGCCGCAGAGGGTCGCTGCAGGGGCGGTCGTGAACAGTCGCCGCACAGACCGAACCGAGTCGCCGCGAATAGAGTGGGCGCGTGCGTGAGAAAACGAAGGCCCAGCCCCAACCGCCCCGCGTCGACTTCGAACCGCGCGCGGTGTCGCGGCTCGAGCCGGCCGGCGCAGAAGAGCTCATGGCCGGCGACTACCGCGAAGCCGAACTGTTCGCCGGCGCCGATGTGACCGAGTACGACCTGGCCGGATGTTCGTTTCTCGAGTGCCGTTTCGCCTCTGTCACCCTCACCGACGCCGAGTTGCGCGGCAGTCGTTTCATCGAGACCGTCTTCGATTCGACGTTCGCCCACTCGCTGAAGGCAGCCCGTACGACGTGGCGTGATGTTCTGATCGAGAACCCGCGCTGGGGATCAGCCGAACTGTTCGACGCCGAACTCGACTCCGTGCACGTGCGCGGTGGCAAAATCGACTACCTGAATTTGCGGGGCTCCCGCTTGTCGAACGTGGTCATCGAAGGGTGCGCCATCACCGACCTCGACCTCGGCGGCGTCACCGCGAACAGGGTCGCACTCATCGACTGCCGTATCGGCACCCTCGACACCACGGGGGCCACCCTCGTGAACGTCGACCTGCGCTCGAGCGAGTTCTCTGCCCTGCACGGGCTGGCCGGCCTCGCGGGCGCCACCATCGACGACGCGCAGCTCACCCTGTTCGCGCCGTGGCTCGCCCAGCACCTCGGCTTGCGCGTCGAGTAGCGGTCAGCCCAATACACGCTTTTCGGGCCCAACCGTTCAGTAGCGCCGTCGTTCGGTAAGGTTTGCCCCAGTTTTGCGACAGGTTTCTGTTCGATGGCACAGAGAGTCGGGTAATGTGCTGAACACCGAGCCCCTGCCGCAGCACCCGCGCGTGCACTCTCGCTTTAGACCTCATAGCCGACGTTCTGCACGCGAGCCACCCAGTCTCGTGGCGAGATTCCGGCGCCCTGCCGAACTTTAGGACGCATGCCGAAGTCGACGAAACCTCCCACCACCCGCCGACGCCAGTGGGGATCCGAGCGCAACCGCATCCCGCTGCCCACCGTGCACAAACGCCCCTCCGACGCGAAGATCGTCTGGGGCCGCATTGCGGTGGTGATCACGGTGACCGCGTGGATCCTCTACGTCATCACCACGATTGCGCGCCTGATCTTCGAATACGGCAACCAAGACTTTCGTCTGTCGCTCGAAGCGATCTTCTACCTGGTGGTCGTCACCTTTCTCACGTTCTCGGCGCTCATGTACCTGGTTGCCCGGCAGGGTGCACTCCGCCGGTTCCGCGACCATGTGCGCGTTCCGAGGGCCGAGCTCGACCGTCATTTCGCCGAACCGCATCTCGACGGCATGACTGTTCTCGTGCCCTCGTACGCCGAAGAGCCGTCGGTGGTGCGCAAGACCTTGTGGTCTGCGGCGCTGCAGGAGTACCCGGGCCTGCACCTCGTGCTGTTGCTCGACGACCCGCCCGCCCCGACCGACCCGTATGTGGCTTACCGCCTCGACGCGACTCGCCGCCTCACCAACGAGATCGCCGAAGCACTGATCGACCCGAGCACCCGCTTCTCTGACGCCCTGTTCGCGTTCGAGAGCGGGTTGTCGGCAACCGGCACCGTCTCCACTGAGGCTGTCAGCGCGCTCGCCGGTGAGTATGACAGTGCAACCCGCTGGCTGCGCGACATGGCCGCCGCCGAAGAGCACGAAGATCACGTCGACACCTTCTTCATCGACGAGGTGCTGGGCGGCCTGGCCGATGACCTCGAGCTCACCGGCCGGGCGATCGAAGCTTCACTCGATGGCTCAATCGATCTCACCAGTGACCGGATGCTCGAACTGCACCGTCGCCTGGTCTGGATCTTCACTGTTGAGACCGCGACCTTCGAGCGCAAGAAATACGCCTCCCTCTCGCACGAGGCCAACAAGGCGATGAACCTCAACGCCTACATCGGCCTGATGGGCGGGCGTTTTCGCACGGAGCTCACCCCCGACGGCCCCTTCCTGCGGCCGGTGACGGATGCCCAGCAGGCCGAACTCGTCGTGCCGAACGCCCAGTACCTGCTCACTCTCGATGCCGATTCCCTGCTGCTTCGCGATTACTGTCTGCGGCTCGTGTACCTGCTCGAGCAGCCCGACAACGAGCGAGTGGCTGTCACGCAGACGCCCTACTCCGCGTTTCGGGGTTCTCCGACCCGCATTGAGCGCCTCGCCGGGGCGACCACCGATCTGCAGCACATCTTGCACCAGGGGCTGACCGAGTACAACGCTACGTTCTGGGTGGGCGCGAACGCGGTCATTCGCATGGAGGCCCTCGACGACATCCTCGAGATCGAATCGGTGGGTGCCTTCGAGGTGCGCCGGTACGTTCAAGACCGAACCGTGATCGAAGACACCGAGTCGAGCATCGACCTCGCCGAACACGGCTGGACTCTGGTGAACTACCCTGAGCGGCTCAGCTACAGCGCGACCCCGCCCGACTTCGGCTCGCTGATCGTGCAGCGCCGTCGCTGGGCCAACGGTGGGCTTCTGATTCTGCCGAAGTTCTTGCGCCAGCTGAAGGCGCGAAAGCGCGCGGGCATCCCGGTGCGCTGGCTCGAGAGCATGCTGCGGGTGAACTACATGGCCTCGATCTCGTGGGCGAGCGTCGGCCTCGTGTTCCTTCTCGTCTACCCGTACGACAGTCGGCTGCTCAGCCCGCTGGTGCTCGTGGCGGCGTTGCCGTACTTCATCGCGCAGACGAGTGACCTCCGCGCGTGCGGGTACAAGTTCGCCGACATTTTTCGCATCTACGGCTTCAATCTGATTCTGCTGCCGGTCAACCTGGCCGGTGTCGTCAAGTCGGTCGAGCAGTCGCTGACGGGCAAGAAGATTCCGTTCGCCCGCACCCCGAAGGTGCGCAACCGCACCGCGTCGCCCCTTCTCTACGTGGTGGCGCCCTATGTGATCGTCGCTTTCTCGGTGTTCACGGTTTGGCGCAACGTCGTCGACCAGAACTGGGGCAACGCAGCGTTCGCTGCATTCAACGCGATGTGCGCCGCGTGGGCCATCGTCGACAACATCGGCGTGCTGAACTCGCTCGTCGACATCTGGCTGGGCCTGACCGACTGGATGTGGGTCGACCGCAAACGCACGCACTCCGACGACACTGTGGTGACGCTGGGTACTGACTTCGACTGGCAGACAGCGCTCTACCATGGGCACGCTCCGGCCGGGTCGGGCGACCGCAACCACCGCGTGAAGCGCAAGAAGCCCTCTCGTCGAACACCGATTGTCGCGCTCGCGGAGACCCCCGATCATCCTGAACCCATCGCCGTCGGCACTCTCGGTGGTAGCGAGAACGAGAGCCCCACCGCATGAGCCTGCCCGTCTTTCCTGCCGGCCGCCCGCCGTTTGCCGAACCCTCCAGCCCACGCGCGGGAAAGCGGCTGTCGTTCTGGCGAGTACTGCTCGGCCTCGTTGTCGTTGCTGCAGTGGTGCTGGTGAGCATCTTCGGTTTTCGCTTCTTCGTGGTCGATCAGGCCCGGGCGAGCCAGGCTGCGCCGTCGTTCGCCGGCTATGTCGACGCCACCGTGACGCCGCAGTATGCGTTCGAGGCCCCGGCTACTGACGCGCAGAACGATGTGGTGCTGTCGTTCGTCGTCGCGCATTCGGCCACCGACTGCACGCCGAGCTGGGGTGCGGCCTACACTCTGGATGCCGCGGCAGAGAATCTCGACATCGATCGCCGAATCGCGCGGCTGCGCCAGCTCGGAGGGGATCCGATTGTGTCTTTCGGGGGCGCGATCAACACTGACCTCGCCACCGCCTGCACGAACGTCGGCGATCTGACGAAGGCGTACAAGTCGGTCATCGACCGTTACGACCTGTCGACCATCGACCTCGATGTCGAAGCCGGCGACCTGAGCGATTCGCTGGCAGGCGAGCGCCGGGCCGTTGCCATCGCCGCTCTGCAGTCAGAGCGCCGGGCACAGGGCGACGACCTCACGGTCTGGCTCACGTTGCCCACCATGCCCACCGGCCTCACTGCCGATGGCACCCGTCTGGTTTCGCAGATGCTTGCCGACGGTGTTGATCTGGCCGGGGTGAACATCATGACGATGGACTACGGCATCGACCTGCACAACGAGAGCATGGGCCAGGTCGCCATCGACGCGCTGAACGCCGTGCATGCCCAACTCGCGAGTCAGTACATCACGGCCGGCACGCAGCTGACCGACGCGTCGCTCTGGGCGAAGCTCGGCGCGACGCCGATGATCGGCCAGAACGATGTCGCTGGCGAGGTGTTCACCCTCGCTGACGCGGCGCAGCTGAACGCCTTCGGCCAGCTGAAGCAGCTCGGGCGACTCTCGGCCTGGTCGCTCAACCGCGACCGCTCGTGCGGCCCCAACTATCTCGATCTCGCCACGGTGTCGAACCAGTGCAGCGGGGTCGACCAGGGCAGCACGACCTTTGCCGAGGTGTTGAATGCAGGTTTCGGCGGCGGCCTGAGCGCCACGCCGTTGCCCGTCACGACGGTGCCTGCCAGCGACGCCGCGGGCACACAGCCGACGCCGACGCCCACTTCTACGGCTCCCGCAGCGCGCGGCCGCGAATCCGACCCGCCTGCCGATGACCCCGCGACCAGCCCGTACCCGATCTGGGCCGCAGGCGTGACCTATGTCGCGGGCACCAAGGTCGTCTGGCACGCCACCGTCTACGAGGCCAAGTGGTGGACTCTCGGCGACGTTCCAGACAACCCGGTGCTCACTGCGTCGAGTACTCCCTGGGCGCTCATCGGCCCGGTTCTGGCGGGCGAGACGCCGTATGTTGTGCCGACACTGCCGGTCGGCACCTACCCCGACTGGTCGGGCAACGCCACCTACAATGAGGGTGACCGCGTGCTGTTCAACACGGTGCCGTATGTGGCGAAGTGGTGGACGAGGGGCGACAGCCCGGCTGCGGCAGTTCTCAGCGCTGACAGCTCGCCCTGGCTCCCGCTGACGGCGGCGCAGGTGGCCGCGGTCAGCGCCGGTACCGCGGGTACCGCGGCTACCCCTTAGGGTTTCGGGTCGCCTGCTGTACCCGAAACACCCCACCGGGTGAGAGGCAGGAAGCCGTCGATCTCCTCGTCTTCGAGCTCTTCGTCACTGAACGGCTTGCGTGCGCGTTTTTTCAGTCGCGCTGATGCTCGCTCTCGTTCCTCCGGGTCGTCGGAGTTGAGCTGGCGGTATTCTTTGCGCATCGCGAAACCGAGTGCCAGAAACCCGATCAGCGCGAAGAACACCCACTGCACCAGGTAGGAGTAGTGCAGCCCGACATCTTCGGTGGGCATCGTTGTCTGAATCGCCGCGAGGCCCGGGTTCGCTGCTGGCGACTGGCTGTTCAGCACCCCGTAGGCGCCGGTGTAGACATCTGTGCCGAACCGATCGTGAATTCGCGAGAGGGTGATCGACGCGATCTGGTTTCCCGGCGCGTTCGCAGTTCCCTGCGCAGCCTCACTCGGCCGCAGTTGCACCACGACATCGACGGTTCCGGCGGCCGGCGGCGTGATTTCGCCCGGCGCGAGCGCGTTGGTGGCTGAGGGCGCCACCCAGCCGCGGTCGACCATGAAGACGGAGCCGTCGCTCAGCTGCAGGGGAGTGATCACCTCGAAGCCGTTGGAGCCGTTGTTCGAACGGTTTCGCGCAACAAGCTCGTCGTCGGCCAGATACACGCCGGTCGCGCTCACCCGCTGCCAGCTCTGCGTCGCATCGTACGAACCCAGGGTCGGCAGAGCTTTCTCAAGCGCGACCGGGGCGGCGGCGAAGTTGGCCGAGACGATGCTGTTGTCTGCCGATGCCTGAAGCCCGCGGTCGAGCTGCCACTGGGCGAGCAACACGCAGACCACGGCGAAGACGATTGCCGAAGCGATGAACGCGAACCAGCGCCATGTGCGGAGAAACTGCCACCCGGTCATGCCCTCGGTGACCGTGTCGTACACGGCGACGGTCGCCCCGGGCCGCCTGACCGGTCGGGCGAGCCCGCCGGAGCGCCGCACCTCGACGTCGGTGCTGACGCCGGTGGCAACCTCGGTACGCTGCCGAGCGGTTCTCGCCGTCTCTTCGGTCATCTCTTCTCGGGCCTGGTCTCTGTGACGGCCTGGTGCTGATGGGCAGGCCTGGTGCTCAGCGGTACCCGTACAGCTTATGACGCGAACCCTCGAAGCATCCTGCGGGGTGTTCCCGACGGGCGGCGCGTGTGGGGCCGCCTTCGGGTTTTCCCTCAGAGTCGGAAGTACCCCCACGCGACCTGCCATGTCTCACCGAGCTCGAGGCGATCGAGCACGGCGCGCTGCAGCGAAGTGTCGCGGGGAAGCTCGCTCAGACGATCGAGGTCGCGGGTGCGAAAGACGAAGTAGAGGGCATCCGTGTGCCCGTCGGTTGAGTGCCCGAGGGGGGTGAAGCGTCTGACGAAGGCGCCGACATTGCTCGTCGCAGAGACGCGGTCGAGCAAGAAGGGGTCGAGCATCCACGAGTCGCAGGTGACAACGGTGACTGGCCGGTCGCCGAAGAACCGGGGAAAGAAGGAGCGCGCCGCGGCAAGGCTCTCGTCGACCAGCGAGGGCAGCAACGGGCCCTGTTCGGGGATGTGCACCGCGAGTACCCAGTCGCCCGGGGTGATGGCGCCCGCGGCTTCGAGATCGGTTCGCTGTAGCGCGAACTGCAACCGGCCGAGCGCGAAGATGCGCACGGTGAAGTGGTGGGTGAGCCAGCGCCAGGTCTGCAGGCTGAACTCGCCGGTGACACGGCGGCTGATGGCCAGGTGTCGGCCGACATCGGCCAGGGTGTCGCGCGTGACCTGCTCGGGGATGCCGCGCTCGCGGTGCCATTCGAGCACCGCGGGGGTGAGTCTGAAGTACGCCTTCAGCCAGACCAGGGGGTCTTGGGTCGGTTCGGTGACGGTGATTTCGTTGAATGTTCCGAAGCTGCGGGTGAGAGAAGCGGCGACCTCGGCGACGACGATGTCGTGGGCCGGGTCGGCCAGCAGGGCCAGACAGTCTTCGCGGTCGGCTTCGGCGATGGCGAGCAGGTCGAACAGCTCGGTTGTGTTCATGGCGGTCACCGGCTCGAGATCCCGCCGAGCATTCCGCTGATGAAGCGTTTCTGCAAGAAGAAGTAGAGGATGACGATGGGGGCCGCGATGATGATGCCGGCGGCCGCGAGCAACGCGTAGTCGGTGGCGTGCTGGCCCTGGAAGAACGCCAGCCCGAGGGGTGCGGTGCGCAGGTCGTCGCGGGTGACCATGACGAGCGGGATGAGGAACTCGTTCCAGGTCCACATCGAGATGAGCAGGCACATCGTCATGATCGACGGCGCCGAGGGTGGAACGATGATCTGCCAGAGCGTGCGCAGGTCGGATGCCCCGTCGAGCCGGGCCGCTTCGATGACCTCGTTCGGGAAGGTCATGAACTGGTTGCGCATCCAGAAGATGCCGAAGGCGAGAGACTGGGCCACCTGCGGCAGGATGAGCGCCCAGTAGCTGTCGGTGATGTGCGCCGACCGCAGGTTGTAATAAAGGGGAATGATGAAGGCCTCGGCGGGCAGCAGCAGCCCCGCGAGAATGACGAAGAAGATGATGTTCGAGCCGAAGAAGCGCAGGCGGGCGAAGGCGAAGCCGGCGAGCACGCTGAGCACGGTCGTGATGACGACCACGGCGACCACCACGGTGATGCTCGAGAGCAGGTAGCTGGCGAAGTGCCCCCGGTTCCACGCTTCGACGAAGTTGCCGAGGTCGATCGAGCGGGGAATCTGAAACCCCCCGCTGGTGCTCGAGGGGGTGACGGCGGTGATGACCACGCCGAGCAGGGGCACCAGAGCGAAGGCCGCGAAGAACGTCAGCACCAGATAGGTGACGAGCTTCTCTGGCAGAGAGATCTTCATTCGGTTTCTTTCGGTTGCAGTCGCCCGATGAGCGCGGTGATGATCAGGATGCCGATGGTGAGCACCACGGCGACGCTGGCCGCCGAACCCACCTGGCCCGAGTTGAATGCGCGGTTGTACGCCTCGTATGCGGGAACGGTTGTGGCATCGCCCGGCCCGCCGCGGGTCGTGATGTAGACAAGGTCGAAGGTCTTCAGCGACGACACCACGGTCAGCGTGAGCGCGACGGTGATCTGGCCACGAAGGGCCGGCAGAGTGATGCCGAAGAACTCCTGCAGGCTGCTCGCGCCATCGAGGCGGGCTGCCTCGAACAGCTCGGGCTGCACGTTGCCGACACCGCTCAGAAAGAGCACGAGGCAGAGCCCCACGTTCAGCCACGTGCCGACGAAGCCCACCGAGACGAGTGCCGTGCTGAAGTCGCCCAGCCACACCTTGGTGAGCGAGTCGAGACCCACACCTCGCAGCGCCGTATTGAGCAGCCCGTTCGGTGAGTAGATCGAGAGCCAGGTCGTCGCGACCACGACGGAGGCGATGACCTGCGGCAGAAACAGTACGGTGCGGTAGAAAGACATGCCGCGAAGGGCATGCGCCCGCGAGATGACCATGGTGAGCAGCAGGGCGATGACGATGGGGATGAAGGAGTAGAAGACGACGAGCACGCCCACGTGCAGAAACGAGTCGCGCAGCTTCTCGTCCTGCACGATGTTGACGTAGTTCTGAACGCCGGCCCAGGTGGCCGCGCTCAGCCCGTTCCAGTTGTAGAACGAGTACCACGCGGTCTGGAAAGTGGGAACGATGAGAAAGGTGAGTGAGAACGCGAGGGCCGGAACGACGTAGAGAAATGCCTTCCACGCGTCGATGCGGCGACGACGGGCACGGTTCTTGGTGACCGTGCCCGTCTGGCGCAGCTCACTCGACCGAACTCGAGCGGTGACTGTCATGAGTGATCGGCCTACTTGCTCGAGAGGAAGCTCGAATAGTCTTTCTGCAGAATCTCAGTGAAGGCCTTCGGGGTGACCTGGTCGTCTGTCAACTGTTGCACGGCGCTCGTGAGGGTGTCGTAGAACGTTGGCGTCGAGTAGTCGAGGTAGGGAACGAGGCCGCCCGACGCGGTGACCGCGCCGTAGGTCTTGAACACGTCGGTCTCGAGGCCCGCGGTCGGGGTGTACCCGGCGGGGATGACCGAGGGCAGGCTCTTCTTGTCGATGAAGGTCTGGGCCGCGTCAGCGTTGTTGATGAAGTCGATGTAGGCAGCGGAGACGTCGGGGTGCTTCGAGCCGGTCGTCACGGCCCAGGCGAGGCCTTCGCCGCCGGTCGTGACGGGCGTGGTGCCGCCGGCGGGAATCAGCGTCGTGAAGCCCGCGTCTGCGCCGAGCGTTGCAGAAATGGCCGCCTGCTTCCACGTGCCCACCACATAGAAGGCCGACTTTCCGGCCTCGAACTGGGCGAGTGCGTCGTCGCGGGAGATACCGCTGGCGCCCTTGGTGATGTAGCCCTCGTCAGACCAGTTCTGAATGGTCGTGGCCGCCTTCACCGACACATCGTCTGTCCACGCGCCACCCTGCCCGGTCACCAGCTTGTTGACCGCGTCGGCGCCGGCGAGCGAGGCCTGCACGATGCCGAACAGGTGGATGCCCGGGCTCTTCTCGATGTCTCCGTAGGCCATGGGCAGAATGCCCGCGCTCTTCGCCGCTGCCATGTCGGTCTCGAGGCTGGCGAGCGAGGTAGGGGCAGCGACCCCGAGCTGCGTGAGAATCTTCTTGTTGTAGTAGACCCCGACCACCTCGCCGGTCTGCGAGATGCCGTAGAGGTTGTCGCCCTGCCACTTCTTGCCGTCAGCGCTGAACGAGTTGATCTTCAGTAGCGACTCGGGGTAGTACGAGCTCCACTTGTACACATCGTTGTAGTCGTTCAGCGACCGGATCAGCCCGCCCTGCACGAACGCGCCCATGTCGGGGTAGCCCTGGTTGGCCTGGATGACGTCGGGCGGGTTGTCACCCGAGAGTGCCAGCTTCAGCGTGGTCTTCAGGTCGGCGAACGACTGTGTGACGCGGTTGATGGTGACGTTCGGGTACTTCTTGGTGAAGGCCGCGTTCAACGCTTCCTGCGCATCAGTGATGCCCTCATCGGTGTTCTGATCCCACACGGTGAGGGTGACCGGGCCGGCTGAGGCGACGTCGGTCGACACGGGCCCGGAGGAGGCCGCGGGTGCCGCGGTACCGCCCGGAGCGCACGCACTCAGTGAAAGAGCTACGGCGACCGACAATGCTATCGATCCTGTCCAAATCCGGGTCTTCCTGGCCATGCTGTCTCCTCGATACGTGATGGTGCGGCGTACGTTCCACGCTACGGTTCGTATGTTTCGTGCGAGTTACGATTCGAAGACTAGCTCAAGTCATTCGCAAATCGGTAGTCTTTGTTCGATTTGTGCGAGTAGTCTTGAGCACATGAAACGACCCGAACTGTTCCGAGACCAGGAATACGCCCCTGGTTCGGTGGGCGACATCTTCCGCCTCATTCGTTCCGGCGCCGTGACGTCGCGGTCGGCGCTGGCCCGCAAGATCGGCATGGCGCCGTCGACGGTCTCGCTGCGGGTCGACGCTCTCGTGCGGCTCGGCCTTGTTACTGAAGGCGACAACGAGCTCTCCCGCGGTGGCCGTCGTGCCCGCTCGCTCGAGGTGCCGGGTTCTGCAGGCTTCGTCGGCGCTATGGATGTCGGCGCCCACCACGTGCAGCTGGCCATCGCCGATCTCACCGGGGTGCTGCTCGTGGTCGAAGACGTTCCGGTCTCGATCGAAGACGGCCCGTCGTCTGCCGTCGAACGTCTCTGGTGTGCGCTCACCGATCTCGTGGTGGCGAACGGGCTCGAACCCGAACTGCTTCGCGGCGTGGCCATCGGGCTGCCCGCTCCCATCGAGTTTCCGAGCGGGCGGGTCGTTCTGCCCTCGTTCATGCCCAGCTGGCACAACGCCGACCTCCCGGCTCTGTTCTCTGCTCACACGGCGGTGCCGGTGCTGGTCGAGAACGACGCCAACCTGATTGCTCTCGCCGAGCAGTCGAACGTGCATCCGGAAACCGACGAACTGTTGGCCATCAAGCTCGGCACGCGCATCGGCTGCGGCATCATCTCGTCGGGCAGGTTGCACCGCGGGGTGGGGGGAGCGGCGGGCGAGATCAGCCACACGTCGGTCGAGGGCACATCGACCATCTCGTGCGTGTGCGGGGCCCCGCACTGCCTCGAGTCGGTGGCCAGCGGCGGCGCGATCGTCGCACGGCTGGCCGCTGAGGGGTACGACGTGCGAACGGCGAGCGATGTCGTCGAGCTGGGCCGGGGTGGAGACGCTCACGTGGTCGACGTTCTGCGAACCGCCGGCACCTCGATCGGCGGCGTGCTGTCATCGATCGTCAACTTCTTCAATCCGCGCGACGTGGTTCTGGGCGGAGCCATGTCGGCGTCGGCGCCGCTGGTCGCAGCCATTCGGGCCGAACTCTTTCAGAAGTGCCTGCCGCTCGTGACGAACGACCTCGAAGTGCGCGCTGCGAGCAGCCCGGGCGATGCGGGTGTGCGCGGGGCTACACACCTGATTCTCGAAGAGGTGCTGGCACCCGCGCGAATCGAGCGGCTCGTGCGCGAGCTCGACGGGGCCGCCGCATCGTGACTGAGCACCACCCCGTGACTGAGCACCACCGCGCGGCCGAGCACCACCCCACTTCTCGCGCCGCGGTGGCACTGGCCGTCGATATCGGTGGCACCACCGTGAAAGGGGCCGCCGTCGACCGCTTCGGTGTAGTCGTTCAGAAGTTCACCGTCGGCACCTTCGACGTTGACGGTGATGCCTATGCGGCGGTTCTGGCGGTCATCCGGATGCTCCACTCGGGTGTGCTCGCCGATGGCTACCTGCCCGTGGGAATCGGCATCGCGTCACCCGGGCTGGTCGACGCCGCGACGGGAACGATCGCGTTCGCAGCGAACCTCGGCTGGGAGGCGCTACCGCTTCGGGATCGCCTCGAAGAGGAGTTCACAATCCCGGTGCGGGTCGACCACGACGCCCGTGCGGCGGCGCTGGCTGAGCGGGCCGCGCATGCGGGGGCGGCGGAGGTCGGAGCGGCGGCGGTCGGTGCAGCGGCGGCAAGAGCGACGGGTGCGGCGGGCTCTGTGGGGTCGGCAGAGCCCCAGCCGGCCGACGCGTTCGCGGATTTTGTGCTGATTCCGATCGGTACGGGCGTGTCTGCGGCCGTTGTCACATCGGGCGTGCTGGTGCGGGGTGCGGCGGGTGCCGCGGGGGAGTTCGGCCATGTTCCGGCGGTTCCGAACGGCGACCTGTGCGCCTGCGGACAGCACGGGTGCATTGAGGCGTACGCCTCGGCCACGAGCATCCTCACGCGCTATCGTGCAGCGGGCGGCACAGCCGCAGGCTCAACGCGGGAGCTCGCGGCGACGCTCGACACCGATCCCATCGCCAGAGCGGTCTGGCACGACGCGGTCGAAGCGCTGGCCGTCGGGGTGGTCGGGCTGACCGCGGTGCTCGACCCCGCCGTCGTGGTGATCGGAGGCGGGCTCTCTGCCGCGGGCGACGCCGTGCTTCTGCCGCTGCGAGCCGGTGTCGAGCGGCGGCTCGGCTGGCGTGCGGCTCCGCTGATCATCCGGTCGGCGCTCACCTCGCAGGGCGGCCTCATCGGCGCTGCGATGCTCGGCTGGGCGGGCCACGAGCTCGAGCCCGGATTCGCTGTGCGTGCGCACGGCATGCTCGGCAGCGCCACCGCCACCGCTGTGAGAGAACCGTCAGCTGCCGGCCCGTCGGGCTTCACGCCGTCACCCCCGAGCCCGCCGGTGGGGGCTGCCCATGGCTAGCACCGGCGCCGGGCTGCAGGCCCACCTCGCGGCCACGGTGCGCACAGTGCGCACAGCGCGCACCGACCACAGACTGATGTTCATCTGGATCGTCGGCGTCATCGCCTACTCCGTCTCGATCCTCAACCGCACCTCGCTGTCTGCGCTCGGTGTCGACGCCTCTGCCCGCTTTCACGCCGACGCCTCGACGCTCTCGCTGTTCGCCGTGCTGCAGTTGCTGGTCTACGGCGCGCTGCAGATTCCCGCCGGGCTGCTTCTTGACCGGTTCGGCGCGCGAAAGGTGCTCACCACCGGCATGATCGTGATGGCCCTCGGGCAGGTCGTCATGGCGCTGACCACCGACGTGAGTGTTGCCATCGGGGCCCGGGTGCTGCTCGGCGCGGGTGATGCCGCGATCTTTCCGAGCATTCTGCGGGTGATCGCCGCGTGGTTCGCGCCGCGTCGGGCACCCGTCGTCACCCAGATCACCGGGCTGCTCGGCCAGTTCGGGCAGATTGCCAGCGTCATTCCGCTCGCCGCGCTGTTGCACGCGGCCGGCTGGCAGACCGCCTTTCTCTCGGTCGCCTCGCTCGGTGTGCTCGTTGCTGTACTGGCCTTCGCCGTTGTGCGCAATGAACCCGTGCGAACAGGTGCGATCACCGTGATCACCGCCCCGCGCGACCTGCGGCGCGGGTTCACCGAGGCCTGGCGGCATCCGGGTACCCGCCTCGCGTTCTGGTCGCACTTCTCGACTCCCTTCGCCAGTACTGCGTTCGCGCTGCTCTGGGGGTATCCGTTCCTGATTCAGGGTGAGGGGCTCTCGGCCGGCAGCGCCTCGGCGATCTTCACGCTCTACGTCGTCTTCGGCGCGGTGCTCGGGCCCGTGGTCGGCACCCTGTCAGCCCGGCACCCACTGCGGCGGTCGTGGCTGGTACTCGCGGTCATCGGTTCGCAGGCGGCGGTCTGGATGCTCGTGATCGTGTGGCCCGGGCGCGCCCCGTTCGCCGTGCTCATCGCCCTGGCCCTGGTGCTCTGCGCGGGTGGGCCGGGGTCAATGATCGCGTTCGACTTCACCCGGGCGCACAACCCCGCCAGCCGCCTCGGTACCGCCACCGGAATCGTGAACGGGGGCGGCTTTCTGGCCGGTGTCATCGCGATCTTCCTCATCGGGGTGGCGATGGATCTGCAGAATGCCGGCACGCCGGCCACTTACTCGCTCGAGGCCTTCAAAGTCGCCTTTCTCGTTCAGTTTCCCATCTGGGCGATCGGTGTCGTCGCTCTGCTTCGCGAGCGACGACGTACTCGTGCGCACATGGCCACCCTGGGCATCCACCTCCCTCTCATTCGTGACGTTATTCGTTCTCGTAGACCCGCCACCCGTTCTCAACCGTGATGGAAAGACACTCATGACACTCTCTTCGCTCAAAATCGGCCTCGTGGGGGCCGGCGGCATCAGCAATTCGCACCTGCCGCATCTGCTCACCCTCGGTGCCGATGTCTACGTCTTTTCAGACGCCGGTGCGGCTGACCTTGTGGCGCGCCACGGGGGAACGGTCGTCGACACACTCGACGAGCTGCTGGCCATCGTCGACTACGTCGATGTCGCAACGCCGACCTTCACGCACTACGCGGTGGCGAAGCGGGCCCTCGAAGCCGGCAAAGACGTCATCTCAGAGAAGCCGCTCGCGCGAACCGACGAGGAGGCGGCCGAGCTGGTGCAGCTGGCCGAGCGCCTCGGCAGGCGGCTCTACCCGGCCCACGTGGTGCGGTTCTTCCCCGAATACGTGCGGCTGCACGAGGCGGTTCAGAGCGGGTTGCTCGGAGACCTCGCCGTGCTGCGGTTCTCCCGCTCTGGCGCGTTCCCGACGCGCACACCCTGGTTCGCCGATCGGGCGCTGTCGGGCGGAATCATCATGGATCAGATGATTCACGACATCGACATCGCGCGCTGGGTCGCGGGCGAGGTTGTGCGGGTCTCGGCGGTCTCGAACCGCGCCGGTACTGCCGCGGCGCCCGTTGAGGCAGCGCATGTGCTGCTGACGCATGCTTCGGGTGCGATCAGCCACGTTGCCGGCATCTGGGGGCCCGCGCATCTGCCCTTCACCACGGAATACTCGGTGACGGGAACGCTCGGCAGCCTCGAACACTCGTCGGTGGCCGAACGCAACTACACCGCTCACCTGCTCGAGGCGGCGGAGCAGGGCGGGCTGCTGCCCGACGTCGACCCCGCCGAGAACCCGTACTTCGCGGAGTTGCGGGAGTTCACCGAGGCCTTTGGGGGCGGCCCGGAGCCGCGCGTGAGTGTGGTCGATGGCGCAGAGGCGGTGCGGCTGGCGAACGCCGCGCTGCTCTCGCTCGAGACCGGCCAGCCGGTGGAGTTGGTCTCGCGAGTCGATGCCAGCGCCGAAGCAGAAGAAAAGAGAGCGCTGTGAACACCGCTTCCCGCCCCCTCAAGGTGGCCGTCATGTCGTTCGCCCACACGCACGCACGCGGGTATGTCGAACTGCTGCTGCAGAACCGTTCTGTTTCTGTGCTGACCTCAGATCCGGGCATCCATTCGCCGGCTGAGACGCGCGGGCGTACGCTCGCCGACGAACTGGGCGTCGACTACGTCGACACGTATCACGAGCTACTCGCCTGGCAGCCCGACGCGGTCATCGTGACCAGTGAGAACGCCCATCACCGCGAACACGTGGAGCTGGCGGCGCGCGCCGGGGCCCACATTCTCTGCGAGAAGCCGCTCGCCACGACGCTCGCCGACGGCGAAGCGATGCTCGCGGCAACCCAGGCGGCGGGGGTCATTTTGATGGTGGCGTTCCCCGTGCGGTTCGCGAGCACCTTTCTGCATCTCAAGGCCGACTACGACGCTGGCGCCCTCGGCGACGTCTTCTCGGTTCGCGGCAGCAACAACGGAAAGCTGCCGAGCGCTCGGGAATGGTTCACCGACCCAGCGCTTTCGGGTGGCGGAGCTCTCGTCGACCATGTCGTGCACATCGCCGACCTCCTCGAGGCCCTGATGCACGCGGCGCCGCTGTCGGTCACGGCGGTGGCGAACCAGAAGCTGTACGCCGACCGGGCGAAGGCCGAGACGGCCGGGCTGGTCTCGATCAGTTACGACAACGGTGTGATCGCCGCGATCGACTGTTCGTGGAGCCGCGCAGAGACGGCCCCGACCTGGGGCGGCGTCAGGCTGTCGGTCGCCGGCACGCGCGGCACGGTCGACGTGGACTTCTTCGGCCCCCGCGTGCACGGCCTCGATTCGGCTTCGGGCGTGCCTCTCGAACTGCCGTACGGGCCCGACTTCGACGCGGCGCTGCTCGGTACCTTTCTCGAGGCGGTAGGCACAGGGGTACAGCCGCAACCTGACGGGGCCGTCGGACTCCGCACGCTGAAGATCGTGCTCGCCGCGCAGGAGTCGGTGGCCACCGGCCGCACCGTGCAGATCGTCGAAGGGTAGAAGAACACCATGCAGGTCATCATTCTGAAGAACGCAGAGGAGATCGGCGACTACGTTGCTGGCGTCATTCTGGCCGGGGTCGACGACGGCTCGCTGAAGGTTCTCGGGGTCGCGACGGGTTCGTCGCCGCTGCCGGTCTACGAGGCGCTCGAACGGCGGCGCACCCCCGAGCTGTCATCGATCAGCGCCTTCGCGCTCGACGAATACGTGGGGCTGCCCTACTCGCACGCCGAGAGCTATCACGCGGTCATCGATCGGGAGGTCACGAAACGGCTGCGCCTCGACCCTGCCCGCGTGCATGTTCCCGACGGGGCATCCGACGACCTGCCGCAGGCCTGTCTCGACTATGAAGAGGCGATTCGCCAAGCGGGTGGTGTCGACCTGCAGATTCTCGGCATCGGCGGCTCGGGTCACATCGGCTTCAACGAGCCGACCTCGTCATTCGCCTCGCGCACCCGCATCAAGACGCTGACGCCCGAGACCCGCGCCGACAATGCGCGGTTCTTCGACACGCCAGACCAGGTGCCGCTGCACTGCATGACGCAGGGGCTCGGCACCATTCTCGCTGCCCGGCGGGTGGTGCTCGTGGCGCAGGGTCGGCAGAAGGCTGCGGCCGTAGCGGCGGCGGTCGAGGGGCCGCTGACGGCGATGTGCCCCGGGTCGGCGCTGCAGCTGCACCCCGACGCGACCATCGTCGTTGACGAGCAGGCGGCGGCCGACCTGCGCCTGAGCGACTATTACCGCTTCGTGTTCGACAACCGCCCTGCCTTTCAGCGATAGTCGGCGGGCCGCGGAGCCCATTTCTCGAATCCACTCGCCGAATCCACCCGCTGAGCCCACCCGCTGAGCCCACTTCCCGAAACCCCTCATCGCTGAACAGTTTCGCAAACTGCATACCGTTGCGTTGATTAACGCAGTTTTAACGCGCTGAAACATGGCCGACACATCAAATGGTATACCGTTTGAGCAAGTTGTTCGGGTTTCGATATTTGGAGAAGGCTCATGGGCGCATTTCGATTGGTAGGGGTACTCCACCTGCCGCCGCTGCCCGGGGCCGCGAACTACGCCGGGGCGAAGGTCGGCGAGCTGGCCGAGATCGCCGCGGTTGACGCCCGAGTGCTCGCCGAAAGCGGCTTCACTGACGTCATGATTCAAGACGCGAGCGACAACCCGCAGGCCGACCGCGTCGGTGCGGCCACGGTGGCGGCGATGAGTGTCATCGGGGCAGCGGTTCGCCGCGCGGTGACGATACCTGTCGGAATCGTCGTCGGCCACAATGACGGGCCGTCGGCCGTCGCCATTGCGCACGCGATCGACGCCCAGTTCGTTCGGGTGAAGGTTCTCACCGGCGTCTCGGTGGGGCCCACCGGGTTCATCGAAGGCTGCTCGCACGACGTCAGTCTGATGAAACGGATGCTCGGCAGCGCTGTCGAGGTGTGGGCCGACGCCCACGAAGCCACCAGCCTCGCACTGTCTGGCAATACCGACTGGGCGGCAGCTGAGGCCCGTTCGTTCGGTGCGGCAGACAAGATCATCGTCACCCGCGACAGTGGCGTGGCCGACGCCATCGACGACATCGCCCGGCTTCGGGCTCAGTTCGGTTCTGACGCGGTCGACCTGCTCATCGGCGGCCGGGTGACCGGTGCCACCCTCGCTGCGGCGATCGCCGGTTCTGACGGTGCGATTCTCGGCAGCGTGCTGAAGACCGGCTCGGGGCACGACGCACGCATCGACCCGGTTGCTTCGCGCCTGCTCGGCGAGGCCGCTCGCGACCATGCCGCGTAGCTGATACCCCGACTCTCCCCGATTTCACCCACCAGAAAGCGCCCCACCTCATGACCACCACCCTCGACAGCCCCCTTCTCGGCCCCGACAGCCCGCTCGACGAGCGACAGAAAGCCGTTGTCGTGCGTGTCTCCGCGGCCGAGCGGGCGAGCATCCTGTCGCTGCCGACCGACGACCCGCTCGACGCGAAGCGCCGGCACCGGGTCGAGGTCACGAGAGATGAGATGTTCGGGCAGCCGCAGGCTATTCGGGCCACGTGGGCGCGAAACAGTGACGCGCTGGTCGAGATCAGCGCGCAGATCGCCGAGCGCACGACCGATCGCGTCTTTCTGGTCGGTGCCGGCGACTCGCTTGCCGTCATGATCGCGTCTCGCCGGGCACTCGAGTTGATGCTCGGGGTTCCGTGCGAACCCGTACCGAGCCTCGAGTTCGCGTATTACCAGCAGCATCTCGTGACCGAGCGAAGCATGGTGATCGCCCTGTCGAGTTCGGGCGAGACGACCCGAACGGTCGAGGCCGTGCTCGTGGCGCAGCATGCCGGCGCCCTGACCATCGCGCTCACGAACACCCCCGGCTCGTCGCTCGACCAGGAGAGTGAGCGCACGCTGCTCATCGAGGCGACGCGCGTGGGCTGGCCGACCCAGTCGTCGACGGCCGCGATCGCGCTGCTCATGAAGCTGGCCACCGAGGTCGGTGTGCGCCGGGGTGCTCCGGATGCCGCGCAACTGGTCGCCGAGTTGCAGACACTTCCCGACGTGATCGGCGATGTCTTGACGGCGAACGACGAGCCGATCGCCGAGATCGCCCGGGCAGAGGCCGCCCGAACCATGTACCTGTTCTCTGCGGGTGGACCGAACTGGGCGGCGGCGATCGTCGGTTCGGCCAAGGTGAAGGAGACCACACCCGACCACGCTGTCGAGATCGAGGTCGAGGAGTACCACCACTACAACACGCAGAAGCCGTTCGAGCCGCTGTTCATCTTTGCGCCGAGCGGCCCGTCGGTGCCGCGGGCCGTCGACACCGGCCGCGATGCCCGGCGTTACGGCGGCCAGCTGTACGTGATCACCACGACCGGCGAGCACGCGTTCGACGAGCACGCGAACGCCGTGCTCACGGTGCCGCCGATCACCGAGGCGCTGAGCTCGCTCGTCTACCTGGTGCCGGCCCAGATGATCGGGTACCACCTCGGCATGGCGAAGTTCGCGGCCGCCGAGCGGGCGCTCGCCGAGGGCGCCCGGTGACGTCGCCCGCCCGCGCCACCCGCGCCGGCCGCGGAGCCGTGTCGTCGCTGGTCTGCATCGGCAACCTCACGATCGACGAAGCCGTTCACGATGCCCCGGTCGTCGAGGCGCCTGGTGCTCTGCCGGGCGTGCTGCCTGCCGCCGCGCCGGGCTCCCTGCGCGACGCGGCGCTTGACGCCCTGCCGGGCACCGTGCCTGCCGCGGCGGGCACGGGCGCGACGGGCGAACGCATCCGCAGCGCACCGGCGATGGGCGGCGATGCCGCGTACGCCGCTCTGGCCGCTCGCCTGAACCTCGCCGACGTTCGGATGCTGGCACCCATCGGCACCGATCTGCCCGACTCGTTCTTCGACGCCTTGGCCGCAGCCGGCGTGACGACCGCCGATCTGCCGCACCGCGACCTTCCCACCGTGCGCAACGTCATCGACTACTTCGGTGACGGAACGCGCCGCTGGAACATGCTCTGCTCCGAGGCCGACTTCGATGCCCTCTCGGTGTACCCGGCCGACGTGCCCGCGTGGGCGCTCGACGCCGACGCCATTCTCATCTCGGCGATGAGCCTCGAGTCGCAGCTGGCCCTCACGCCGTGGCTTCGCGCGAACTCTGCCGCGACCCTCTACCTCGATCTGCAGGAGGACTACCTCGAGGGCACCAGAGACGCTCTGTTCGGCATCATCGCCGCGTGCGACGTGTTCATGCCCAGCGAGATCGAGGCGCGCACCCTGGCCGAAACGAACGACCTGACCGCCGCCGGCCGCCTCTTTCAGTCGCTCGGCCCCGGCATCGTGGTCATCAAGCGGGCCGAACACGGCTGCCTCGTGTTCGACGGCGACACTGTCACCGCGGTGGCCACTGCGCCGATCGATGCCGTCGACAGCACCGGTGCCGGCGACGCGTTCTGCGGAGCCTTCGCCGCCACTCACGTTCAGACCGGCGACGCCATCGAGGCGGCCCGCGCCGGTGCGGCTGCCGCAGCCATCGCCATCAGCGGCTTCGGCATCGACGCACTGGCCGCGGCGGCCATCGAGCACGTTGCACCCCGCGAGCACGCTGCACCCCACGACCACGTTGCCCACCGCGAAGTCGGTGCCCGCTGATGCGCATCGCCATCGTGAACCCCAACACCACCTCGTCGATGACCGACACCGTCGTCGCTTTCGCCGCGTCGTCTGCCCGGGCAGACACCACCCTCGTCGGCGTCACCCCCCTGACCGGGGCCCCGAGCATCGAGACCCACATCGACGAGGTGCACGGCGCGGCCTCGGTGCTGTTCGAGATCGAGCGGCTCGAGAGCGGCCCCACGGATGGTCGCCCTGACGCCTACGTCATCGCATGCTTCGGTGACACCGGCCTGCCGGGCGCCCGCGAGGCGGCCTCGGGCCCGGTCGTCGGCATGACCGAAGCCGCGCTGATGACCGCCGCGCTGTTGGCGCACCGGTTCACGATCATCACGATGCCCGCTCGCACCATGGAGCAGTCCGACCGCGTCGTGCGAACCCTCGGAATGGGCCACCGCGTCACCGTTCGGGCCGTCGACGAGCCCGTCGCCGAGGTGACGAATGGCTCGCTGCACCTGCTCGAACTGTTCGTGGCCGAAGCGCGCCGGGCGATGACAGACGATCACGCCGAAGCGATCGTTCTCGGATGCGCGGGGCTCGCCGATCTCGTCGAGCCTCTCACCGCCGCGCTCGGTGTGCCCGTGATCGAGGGTGTCGCCGCCGCGATCACGCTGGCCGAAGGACTGGTTGCACAGGGGCTGTCGACGTCGCGCGCCAGCACGTGGGGTCGAGCGGGAGGAATGGTCTCGTGAGCATCCTCTTCACCGACGTCTATATCTACGACGCCGAGGCCGAGTCGGGCATGTTCGGGCCCACCGACGTGCTCGTTCGGGGCAACCGCATCGACACGATCGGGGCCGGAGCGCGCCTCGCGTTCGAATTGAACGCCGACATCACGGGCGGAGCGGTGGCTGGCGCTGACGCCGGTTCTCACACTGGCGCAAGGGCTCGCACAGACACCGCATCGCAGAGCCGGCAATCGCAGCCAGAGACCCATCGCATCATCGACGGAGCGCGCCACCACCTGCTGGTTCCCGGTCTCATCAACGCGCACTTCCACTCGCCCGCGAACCACCTCAAGGGCTCGCTTCGGAGCCTGCCGCTCGAACTCTTCATGCTCTACGAATCTCCCGCCGACCCGGCCCTCACGCCCTCTCCGCGCGAGGCGTACCTGCGCACAATGCTCGCCGCGCTCGAGATGCTGCGAACCGGAACCACCAGCGTGCAAGACGACGCATTTCTCATGCCCTTCCCCACCCCCGAGATCATCGATGCTGTCATGCAGGCGTATGCCGATTGCGGCATACGAGCATCGGTGGCGCTTGACCAGCCCGAACTCAGCGAAGCCGAGAAGCTGCCGTTCATTGCTGAGACAGCCGACGAACAGCTTCGGCGCTCACTGCAGAACCCCGCGCCCCTCGACGCTTCGGGGTTGCTCGAGGCGTATGACTATCTGCTGGCGCGCTGGCACAGAGCCGAGGGCGGCCGGCTGACGGCAGCGGTGTCGATCTCGGCGCCGCAGCGGGTCAGCCCGCAGTACTTCGAAGCGATCAACGAGCTCAGCCGCACCCACACCGTGCCGCTGTTCGCCCACATGCTCGAAACGAAGGTGCAGCGCACCCTCGCAGAGCACCAGCCGCGTTTTGCGGGGCGCTCCCTCATCGAGTACACGGCTGACCTCGGTCTGCTGAGCGAGCGGATGAACGTCATACATGCCGTGTGGGTCGACGATGCCGATCTGGCCCTCGTCGCCGCAGCCGGTGCGACGATCGCCCACAACCCGGTGAGCAATCTGCGCCTCGGCAGCGGAGTGGCACCGTTTCGCCGCATGAAAGACTTCGGCATCACCGTGAGCCTCGGTATCGACGAGGCGATCTGCGACGACAGCGCCAACATGTGGGGTGTCGTGAAGGCGGCCGGGCTGATTCACAACGTCTCGGGTCTTGACAGCGACCTGTGGCCGGCGGCCGCCGAAGTACTCGACAGTCTCTGGCGCGGTGGGGCATCCGCGATGCTGCAATCGCACCAGCTGGGCGCCGTGCGGGAAGGCTACCTTGCCGACCTGGCGATGCTCGACCTGCACTCGAGTGCGTTCACGCCCTTCAACGACCTGCGCGGCCAACTCGTGTACTGCGAAGCGGGCGGCAGCGTGCGCCTGACCGTCGTGAACGGCGCGGTGGTCTTCGAGAACGGAGCCGTCACGACGGTCGACGAGACCGCCCTGCTCGACGAGGCCCGCGAGCTGTTCGCAGAGAAACTGCCCGTGATCGAGCGGGCCAGACGCAACGAAGACGCGAACTTCGGGCACTACCAGGCGATGGTTCGCCGTGCCGCAGCAACAGATGTCGGCATGACCCGATGGATCGGAAACTCATGAGCTCGCTCAGCACCCACGATCGTTACGACTACGCGCCCATCGCCAGTCGCGCCCAGGCGCCCTGGCCCGACGATAAGAAGCTCGCCCTCTATATAGCGGTGGGCATCGAGGATTACCACTTCGGCGACGGGCACGTCGAGAACCTGCTCGACGGTGTGCCCGCACCCGACCTCGTGAACGCCAGCTGGCGCGACTACGGCAACCGGGTGGGGGCGTTCCGCCTGCTGAAGCGACTCGAGTCTTTCGGCATTCGGCCGACCATCCTGCTGAACACTGCCGTCTACGATTCGGCGCCAGAGCTACTCGCCGAAGCCCGGCGGCAGGGCGCCGAGATAGTGGGGCACGGGGTGTCGAACTCCGACTCGCTCGAAGGACTGAACGAGGCCGACGAACTCGCATACCTCGACGAGGTCGCCGGGCGTATCGAACTCGAAGAGGGCGCGCGGCCGGCCGGATGGTCGAGCCCCTGGTTGACACACACCGAGAGCACGCTCGATCTGCTCGCCGAGGCCGGTTACCGCTACGTGATGGACCTGCGTCTCGACGATCAGCCGGTGTGGTTGAACACCCGCAGCGCTCCGCTGCTCGCGATGCCGTACGGCCTCGAACTGAATGACAGCACGTCGATGATCGGTCGCGGGGTGGCGCCCAGCGAGTTCGCCGACATGATCATCGACGAATTCGACGAGCTGCTCGCGGCGGCGATCGACGAGGGAAAGCCGCTCGTCATGAGCATCATCGTGCACTCCTTCATCTCAGGTGTTCCCTTCCGGTTGAAACAGCTGACGAGGGCGCTCGAACACATCGCGGCCCATGCCGATCAGGTCTGGTTCACCCAGCCCCGCGAGATCTACGAGGTGGTGGCCCATGCTCACGCCGAGTGACGACAGGAGCGCCGCGTCGATTTCAGGCCTGACACTCAGCCTCGAACGCGACGGAGTGCGCTCGAACGTGCTGCGCGGCATCGACCTCGAGGTTCTGCCCGGCGAGATCATCGGGCTGGTCGGTGAGAGCGGTTCGGGCAAGAGTGTGCTGGCACTGGCGCTGATGGGTCTGCTGCCCGAGCGCTCGAATCCCGTGGTGGGCGGCAGCATCCGCGTAGCCGGAGTCGACATGGTCGACGGCCGGCCCGATGAGCTGCGGGCTGTGCGCCGCGACGAACTCGGCGTCATCTTTCAAGACCCGATGACCTCGCTGAACCCGACTATGCGCATCGGCGCCCAGGTGACCGAATCGAGCCGAAACGCAGCCGAGTCGCTGAGGCTGATGTCTGCGGTCGGCATTGCCGACGCCGAGCTGCGCTTCACGGTCTTTCCGCACGAACTCTCGGGCGGCCTGCGGCAGCGCGTCATGGCGGCCATTGCCGTCGCCGGCAAGCCGTCGCTGATCATCGCCGACGAACCGACCACCGCGCTCGATGTCACCGTTCAGGCGCAGGTGCTCGACCTGCTGAGAGAGCTGCGCGACGAGTTCGGCTGCAGCGTTGTTCTGATCACGCACGACCTCGCCGTCGCGGGTCAGATCGCCGACCGCATCGCCGTGCTCTACGCGGGTCGCATCGCCGAGATCGGCCCGGCGGCCGACGTGCTGCACGCGCCCACGCACCCCTATACCGTCGGGCTTCTGCGCTCGCGGTTGTCACTTAGCACGCCCCGCGACCTCGAGTTGCAGACACTGCGGCCCGAGACCGCATCGGCCGGCGAACGGATGCTCGGCTGCGCGTATCACTCACGCTGCCCCCTTGCCGTGCCCGAGTGCCGGGCCGAACAGCCGCCGCTCGTCTCGGTGGCGGCGCCCGCGACCGCGACGGACACGGAGACCGCATTCGAGAACGAGCCCGCGGCAACGACCGCGACCGCGACAGTGACCGCGGCAGCACCAGCGCCCGCGACGAGCCACGACCGTGCCTGCTGGCGCAGCGTCGACGACGTGCAGGGGTTCATCCACACCGGCGTGAGCGCGGCATCCGTTCTGCCCGTCAGCGTTTCGGGTGCAGCCCGAGAACCGGCCGTGCGCGTCACCGACCTCACCGTCACCTTCAGCCTCAAGACGGGCTGGCGGGGCCGGGGGCGGGGCGGTGGTCGCACCTCACCCGCCGAAGTCCGCGCGCTCCGCGGCGTGAGCCTTCAGATTCAGCCGGGCGAAGCAGTGTCGATCGTCGGCGAGAGCGGGTCGGGCAAATCGACCCTGCTGCGGGTCATCGGTGGTCTCACTCCCGCCACCTCAGGCAGCGTCACCCTTGCCGGCGGCGGCGCGCAGATGGTCTTTCAAGACGCCGGCTCGTCGCTCACGCCCTGGCTCACGGTGGGCGAGATGCTGCGCGAGCGGCTGCTGCCGCTGAAGCTCAGCCGGCCTGAGAGCCAGAAGCGCATCGACCACGCACTGACGGCCATCGGGTTGCCCCTCACCGTGGCGCGTGTTCGGCCCTCTGAGCTGTCGGGCGGCCAGCGGCAACGCGTGGCGCTCGCCCGCGCCACCATCATCGCCCCGGCCGTGCTGCTCTGCGACGAGCCGACCAGCGCGCTCGACGCGTCTCTCGCTGCGAGCGTGCTCAACCTCATTCGCGAGATGCGCAAAGAGCTGGAGATGACGGTGCTCTTCGTCACCCACGACCTCTCGGTGGCCAGGCTGATGGGCGACCGCATTGTGGTCATGACCCACGGCGAGATCGTAGAGGTCGGGCCGTCGGCTGACGTCATCGAGCGCCCCTCGCACCCGTACACCCAGGCGCTGCTCGCTTCAGTTCCCGAAATAGGGGTGTTGTCATGAGCGCGTCTGACCCGAACGAAATCCTCCTGCCGCCGCTTGAAACCGTCTCGACCGTCACCGGAGCGCCCGAGGTCATCTCGCCGCGGTTCCGGATGCCCGGCTTCCCCCGCGGGCAGAGAACACCGGGTCGGCGGCTCAGCTGGGTCATCATCGCCCTGCTCATCGCCCTCACTCTGCTCGCGATCTTCGCTCGCCTGCTGGCCCCCTTCGACCCGGTGCAGCCGGCCAGCGGGCTGAACCTGCCCCCGGGTACGCCCGGAAACCTGCTCGGCACCGACTCGATCGGCCGCGACCTGCTCTCGCGCACGCTCTACGGCATTCAGGTCAGCTGGTTCGCAGCGCTCATCGTGGTGGCCTCTGGCCTCATCATCGGCGGTCTTATCGGCACGCTCGCCGGAGTGTTCGGCGGCTGGCTCGACAACCTGCTGATGCGTTTCACCGACCTCTTTCTCGCCCTGCCCGGCACGCTCGTCGCGATCGCCATCGTGGCCGCGCTCGGCTACAACCTGCAGAACACGCTGCTCGGCATCGCCATCGTCTGGTGGCCGTACTACGCCCGCATCATTCGCGGCGAAGTGAAGTCGCTCGCTTCCCGGCCGCACGTCGAGGCGGCCCGGCTTGCCGGAACGAGCCGCACCCGCATCGTCTTTCGGCACATCATCCCGGGGGTCATCCCGACGGCGATCGTCACGGCCAGCCTCGACATCGGCAACGTGGTTCTGCTGCTCGCCGGCCTGTCGTTCCTCGGTCTCGGCCAGCCGGCCCCGGCGCCCGAACTCGGGGCCGATACGGCCCGAAACCTCGGGCAGCTTCTGACCGAACCGTGGATCCCGATCATCCCTGGCCTCGCCGTTCTGATGCTCAGTCTCATTGCCAATCTCGGCGGCGACGCCGTGCGCAACCTGATCGGAGGCCGGCGATGACCCGCTTCATCGTTCGGCGACTGGCCTCGGCCGTCGTGCTCATTCTGGTTCTCTCCGCGGTGATCTTCGTTCTGCAGTCGGTCTCGACCGGCGACCCTGTGAAGGCCTACCTCGGCGCCAATGCTTCGCCGGCCGCCATCGCTGCCGAACGCCAGGCGCTCGGGCTGAACGACCCCTTGCCCGTGCGGTACGTGAACTTCATCGTGAACCTCGTGCATGGCGACCTCGGCATCTCGTTTCGAACCCACCGCCCCGTCGTGACCGACCTCCAGACCTTTCTGCCGGCGACGATCGAGCTCGTGATCTGGTCGTTCGTCTTCGCAGTGTTGTTGGGCGGCATCTTCGCTGTCTCTGGTGCGCTGCGGTGGCGGGGCAGCTCGATCTTTCGCGCGCCACTGCTTGTTCTCGCGACGGCGCCGCCGTTTCTGCTGGCGCTCGGCGGAATCGTTCTGTTCTATGCGCAGCTGGGCATCCTGCCGGCCAACGGCCGTGGCCCCGGCGAAACAGGGCCGACGGGTTTTCTGCTGATCGACACCCTGGTAGCGGGCGACACGGCGGGTTTCGCCAGCGCGGCGCAACACCTGCTGCTGCCCGCGGTCGTTCTGGCCATCGCCCCAGCCATCGCCATCGGTCGCATCATGCGCTCGAGCCTCGAGAACACCTTCGGCGCCGACTACGTGCGCACCGCCGAGTCGAAAGGGCTCACGCCGTTTCGTGTGCTACGACGCCACGTCGTACGCAACTCGATCGGCCCCGGGCTCTCGATGGCGGGCCTGCAACTCGGGTTCATGTTCGCCGGCGTCGTGGTGGTCGAACAGATCTTCAGCTGGCCGGGCATCGGCAACTACCTGGCCGCCAGCATCCCCACCTCAGATTTTCCTGCCATCGCCGGCGTCACCCTCGTGCTCGGAACGATCTACATCGTTGCGAATGCGCTGGTCGACGTTCTCCAAGCCATCGCCGACCCGCGCCTGAATGCGTGAGCCGTCGATCAGCACCACCCGCACCACCACCACCCCTCGCAAACCAAGGAGTTGAAGTGAAGCTGTCTCTCAATCGCAAGCGCACCCGTGCTGCCATCGCCGCCCTGGCGATCCTGCCGCTGCTCGCGCTCGCGGCCTGTTCGTCGAGCTCGTCGAGCGCGAAAGCAAACCCGGCGCCCACCAACGCAACGCTCACCGTCGGGCTGCTCGGCGACATCGGCCAGCCGCCAGACCCTGACGTCTACTACGCCAACAACGGCCTCGCCATCGTGCTCAACACGTACGAGGGCCTCGTTCAGTACACCAACAACCTCGACCACGTGGCATACTCGCCGCGCCTGGCCACCTCGTGGACCGTCTCGCCCGACAACACCGTCTACACCTTCACACTGCGAAGCGGGGTCACGTTCCACGACGGCACCCCGTTCACCTCGGCCGCAGTGAAGGCGTCGTTCGACCGCCGTACCGCCGTCGCCGGTGGGGCCGCGTACATGACGGCAGGCATCACGTCGGTTGCGACTCCGGATGATCTGACCGCCGTCGTCACGCTGAACGCCCCCAACTCGGCCTTCCTCGACTACCTCGCCTCGCCGTTCGGGCCGAAGATGGAGTCGCCGACCGGCCTCGCCGCCAACGCCGGCACCGACAATGCCCAGACCTACCTGCAGACCCACGACCTCGGCACCGGCCCCTACATGCTGACCGATGCCGAGGTGGGCACGAAGTACGGCCTCACGCAGTACGACAAGTACTGGGGCACCGTCTCGCCGTTCAAGACCGTCAACCTGCCGGTCTACAGCGACGCGTCTGCCCTGCAGCTCGCCATCAACAGCGGCGACGTCAGCGTGAGCGTGGCGAACCTCCCGTCGACGAGCCTGTCGAAGTACGAGAACAACGCGACGTTCAACAGCGACCTGCTGCCCACCCTGCAGTCGGCGCTGATCACCACGAACCCGAGCAAGTCGTTCTTCGCCACCAAACAGGCTCGGCAGGCGTTCATGTCGTCGATCGACCAGACCAAGCTCGTCAGCCAGGTTCTGGGCGACCGCTCAGAGCCGGCCACCACTCTGTACGCCAAAGGCATGATCACCGACGGCAGCGACAAGCAGAACATCAGCTACGACCCCACAGCGATGGCGGCCTACGCCAAGACGCTTCCGTCGGGCACCCCGATGGTGCTGGGCTACGCCTCTGACAACACCAATGCCCAGGCCATGGCGAACATCGTGGCTGCGAACCTGCAGACCGACGGCATCCAGGCGACCGCGCAGGGCTTCCCCACCTCTCAGGTGTTCGGCTGGGCGAACGACCCGACCACCGGGCCCGACGCCTTCATCGACGGCAACAACGGCCCCGATGGCGGCAGCCCGTACATGTGGGGCCACGTCTTCTGGGACAAAACCGGCGGCATCAACTATTTTCTCTGCGATGACCCGAGCACCGACGCCGACCTGAACCAGGCCGTGCAGACGGGTGACACGGCCCTGTACGCCAAGGCCGCCCAGACCTACTCGGCGACCGGATGCTACATGAACCTGTCGTACAACAAAGACTGGGTCGTCTCGCAGAAGTGGCTGACGGGCGTCGCCGCCGCGCAGAACCTCGGTGCCAACGAGCTCGACTTCAGCATGCTCGGCATTGCCAAGTAGCACAGCACCAGTAATACAGTCGTACATCATCACCTGATGGTGGCGGGCAGAGTCATCGCTCTCGCCCGTCACCCTCAGTACCCTTTCAAGAGAAAGTCACCATGACCGTCGAGACAGATGCTCCGATCGAAGCTGAACGACCCGACTCCCTCTCCAGGCAGGCCTACCTCGCCGTTCGTGAAGGCATCATCCGGGGCCGATACCCGCAGGGTTCGCGTCTCGCAGAGCAGCGCCTCGCCGAAGAACTGCAGGTGTCGCGAGTGCCGCTGCGTGAAGCCGTGCCTCAACTCGAACGAGACGGCTTCGTTCGCACCTACCCCCGTCGCGGAGCCGTTGTGCTCAAGTGGGACGCGAAGACGGTCGACGACCTCTTCGACCTTCGCCTCTGCCTCGAGGTGGGCGCCGCCCGTTTCGCCGCTCGTCAGGTCTCCCGGGGTGCCTCGATGCAGGTGCTCGACAGCGCCCTGAAATACTCCCAAGACGTCGTTCACGAGGGTGACGCGTACAAAATCGCCCAGGCCAGCACCTGGTACCACGAGGCGATCGTCGACCTTGCCGACAACGAACTGATGACGACCCTGATGCGATCGGTCACGGGCCGCATGCTCTGGCTGTTCTACCTCACCTCGAAACTCGATGCCGACGACGCGTTCGAAGACCACGTGACGCTGCGCGACGCCATCGCCTCGGGCAACGAACGGGTCGCCGAATCGGTGGCCTACGCCCACATCGAGCGCGACCGGGTGCCGTCGTTCACGGCGCTCGACACGGTCTGATCAGCCCCGACTATCGTCGCCCGGTCACTCGGGCAGCCCGTTGTTCTGTGCGACCGCCCCCAGCCACGCGAGGCTCGGCTTGGGGGTTCGCACGAACGACTCGCGGTCGACGGCGATGAGGCCGAACGTCGGCCAAAAGCCGCTCGCCCATTCGTAGTTGTCGAGGGCGCTCCAGTGCTGGTAGCCGAGCACCGTGATTCCATCGGCGATCGCGGCGTGGAGCCCCCGCAGCGCGCCGTCGGTGTAGTCGATGCGGCGTTCGTCGTCGGCCGTCGCGATGCCGTTCTCGGTGACCATGACGGGTACGTGCTCGCTGAGCTCCCACGCGGCTCGAACGCCGAGCTCGAGCGCCGGGGGAAAGAATTCCCAGCCGGTGAGCGTGGTTTCGACGTCGTCGGAGACGGGGAGGGGCCCGTCAGGCCCGATGAACGTGCGGGTGTAGGCCTGCACTCCGACGAAGTCGTCGCCGCGGGCATTCTCGAGGTACCAGTCGTCGCTCGAATAGCGGTAGTCGCGAAGCGTTTCGTCGGCGCCGGGCTCGCCGGTCGAATGAAATGCCTGGGTCGCGATCGTCCATCCGGTCTTCAGCCCGCTCACCGAGGAGAGCACCTCGCGCGAGGCTCTGTGCGAGGCGAGCAGTGCGTCGGCAACGGCGAGGTCGGGGCGAGGGAGCCCGAAGGCGACCAGATTCGAGGCGGTCTCGCCGCCGGCGAGCATGGCCGCGATGTTCGGTTCGTTGATGGTGCAGACGTACTCGACGCCCTCTGACACGATCGGTACGATCGCCTCGGTGAACCGGGCGAACAGCGAGGGGGCCTCGGGGTTACGCCAGAACCCGCGCGCGAACATCCACTGCGGCACAGTGAAGTGCAGCAGTGACACGACGGGTTCGAGCCCGAACTCGTGGGCAGTGTCGACCATGCGGCGGTAGTGGTCGATCTCTGCGCGGGAGAAGAACCCGGGTTCTGGCTCGATGCGGCTCCATTCGAGGCTGAAGCGGTACGACGTCAGACCGGCGTCGGCGAGCAGCTTCATGTCTTCTCTGTAGCGGTGGTAGCTGTCCATGGCGTCGCCGCTGGGTTCGACGATGGCGGTTCCCGGGGTGTGCTCCTTCACCCACCAGTCGTTGTTGGTGTTATTGCCCTCGATCTGGTGGGCTGCGGTGGCGGCACCCCACAGAAAGCCCTTCGGAAATGTCAGCACGGTGTTGCTCCTGCTCCTGGTTCTGGTTCTGGTTCTGGTCTGGTTCTGGTGGTGAAAGTGAAATGAGGTTGCGGCGTCAGGCGCGTTCGAGAATGGATGCCCGGGGCTCGAGCACCGAGGCCAGAATTGCGTCGATCGCGAATTCGGTGGCGGCGACAAGGTCGACGTTCGTCGGGTCGAGCAACCACTGCACCTGCAGGCCGTCCATCACGGCCAGAATGGCGGCGGCCGCGAGGGAGGCCTGTGCCGGCGGTACGACTCCGCGCTCAGCGCAGATCATTTCGAAGGCCTGCAGGGCCTCGGCGCGCAGGGTCTGATACCGGCTCACGAAGTAGTCGCGGGCGGGGTGGCCCTCTGTGACCGATTCTGCCGACAGCACGACGAAGGTCTGCACGAGCCCGGCGCGGTGGGCGTTGCTCAATGCCGTCGTCACCAGGTGGCGAAAGAACTCGATGCCGTCGGGCACACGCTGGCCCGGCAGGTTCTGCACGTCGGTGTCGTCGCGAAACTGCAGAACGTCGAGAAGGAGCTGATGCTTCGAGCCGAAGTGGTGCAGGATGCCCGCGTGGGTCATGTTCACCTGCTGCGCTATCTCGGCCAGCGTGCTGTTGCTGTACCCCTTGCGGCCGAACACCTCGACGGCCGCCTCGAGAATCTCGTTGCGGCGCACGGCGGTCTGGGCGTGCGGGCGCGACTTTCGTCGCGGTGTCGGCGCTCGGCCGTCGGGCGATTCGGTCATGAAGCGAGCGTAGCGCTCGGAGCTTGAATACTTACTAACAAGAAGGTAACTTTATTCGCGTGATCACCTACCTCGACCCGACCGAGTCCATCGGCGCCCGCGTCTTCGACCTGCTTGCCCGCATGACGCTCGAAGAGAAGGTCGGGCAGATGATGCAGCTCGATGCGCGAGACGACATCGAAGATCACGTGCTCAGTACGCACGTCGGGTCGATTCTGCACGCCTCGCCCGACAGGCTCGAGCTGGCGCAGCGGCTGACGGCTCAGACGCGCCTGCGAATTCCGCTCATCGTGGGAGAAGACTGCATCCACGGCCACTCCTTCTGGATCGGCGCGACAATCTTTCCCACCCAGCTCGCCATGGCGGCGTCGTGGAACCCCGAACTGATCGAGCAGGTGGCGAGGGCCACCGCAGTTGAGGTTTCGGCGACGGGGATTCACTGGACCTTCTCTCCTGTGCTCTGCATTGCGCGCGACCTGCGGTGGGGCCGCGTCGGCGAGACCTTCGGCGAAGACCCCTTTCTCATCGGCGAGCTGGCCTCTGCGATGGTGCGCGGGTACCAGGGCACCGGGCTGAGCGACCCGACCGCCATTCTGGCGACGGCGAAACACTTCGCGGGGTACTCAGAGACCCAGGGTGGGCGCGATGCGAGCGAGGCCGACATCTCGATGCGCAAGCTGCGCTCGTGGTTCCTGCCCCCGTTCGAGCGGGTTGCCAGGGAGGGCTGCCGCACCTTCATGCTCGGCTACCAGTCGATCGACGGCGTGCCCATCACCGTGAACGACTGGCTTCTGAACGACGTGCTGCGGGGGGAGTGGGGCTACACCGGAACCCTCATCACCGACTGGGACAACGTGGGCCGCATGGTGTGGGAGCAGCAGGTGCAACCCGACTACGCACACGCGTCGGCTGCCGCGGTGCACGCGGGCAACGACATGGTGATGACCACGCCGGGGTTCTTTCGTGGCGCACTCGATGCCATCGAACTCGGCCTGCTGGCCGAATCCGACCTCGATGCCGCCGTCGCGCGTATTCTGACGCTCAAGTTCGAGCTCGGCCTTTTCGAGAACCCCCGCTTGCCCGATCTCGACAGGCAGCGGGCATCCATCGCCACCTCGAGTCACACCGACCTCAACCGCGAGATCGCCAGGCGTTCCGTGGTGCTCCTGCAGAACGACGGAGTGCTGCCGCTACCGGCTGCCGAGCCGGCGCCCCGGCGCATTGCGCTCGTCGGGCCACTGATCGACGACGCTCAGACCCAGCTCGGTGACTGGGCCGGCGCGTCAGGGCAAGCGGGGTGGCTTCCCGACGGCCAGCCTCGGCACATGATCACGACGGTGTTCGATGGGTTGAGCACGCTGCTGCCGGCCGGCTGGGAGCTCACGGCGAACGTCGGCGCGGAGATTCTGCGGCTGCGGCCCGACCCGTCGGGAACGAACTTTCCCGACGGCCAGCCCCGCCCGCCTGTCGCGATCGCGTGCGAACCCGACGCCGAGCTGATCGCCGCGGCCCTCGACGCCGCGCACGCTGCCGACTACGTCATCGCCGTGGTGGGTGACCGAATCGAACTCGTCGGTGAGGGCCGCTCGACGGCGACCCTCGAGCTGGTCGGCGCACAGATCGCGCTGCTCGATGCCCTGGCCGCCACGGGAAAGCCGCTGATCGTCGTACTGATGGCGTCGAAGCCGCTGGTGCTTCCTCCGTCTGCGCTGAACGCGGCCGCCATCGTCTGGGTGGCGAGCCCGGGAATGGAAGGCGGCCGCGCCATCGCCGAACTCGTGCTGGGTCTCGTCGAACCGTCGGGCCGGCTGCCGATCTCGTTCGCACGGCACGCAGGCCAGCAGCCGACGTACTACAACCAGATTCGTGGGCAACACGGTGACCGGTACGCCGATCTCACACAGAGCCCCGCGTTCGCGTTCGGAGAAGGGCTGTCGTACAGCCGCGTCGAGTATTCAGGCCTGCGGCTGCAGCAGACCGAACTGAACCGCGACGGCACCGTCACGGCCGAGATCACCCTGCAGAACGTCGGTTCGCGAACTGCGGTCGAGACGGTGCAGGCGTATGTCAGCGACACGGTCACGTCTGTCAGCTGGGCGTTCAAAGAGCTCAAAGCCTTTCGCCAGGTCACTCTGGCTGCGGGAGAAACGGCCGTGGTCACCATTGACGTACCGGTAGCCGAGTGCAGCGTGGTCGATGCTCGCGGCAACCGAATCGTCGAAGCCGGCGAGTTTCGGATGCTCGTCGGCCCGTCTTCGCGCGATGACACCCTGCTCAGTGCGGGGTTCCTCGTGGTCGACTGACGGAGGGCCAGAGGGTCGAGACCACTCCACGCTGGCCTGGGGTCGAGCGGTAGAGCAGGCCAGCCGCAGAATCGACCGTGTCGACCGCTTCGACCGTGTCGACCGCTTCGACAGTGTTACCGCCGACAGCGCTGCCCCGGGCATCCGGTGCCGGCTGCTCGCGCGCCGTCGTGATGTAGAGCGTTTCGAGGTCGACGCCACCGAAGGCGACGGCTGTGACGAGGCGCGTAGGTAGCTCGACGGTCGCCAGAACCGTACCGTCGAGCGCGAAGCGCCGCACCGCGCCGCCGTTCCAGAACGCGCACCAGAGAGCGCCTTCCGCGTCGAGCGTGAGGCCGTCGGGTACGCCGTCGAAGCGGGAGACGTCGATGCTTCCCGTCTGCTCGAGCAGGTCGCCGGTCTCGGGCTCTACCGACCACAGGGCGATGCTGCGGGTCATCGAGTCGACGTACGCCAGCAGATCGGGCCGCGGCCAGGCGAGACCGTTCGGGCAGCCGAGCCCGGTGAGTACCGCAACCGCGGGGTTCTGGCCCGTGACCCGGTAGAGCACGCCGTCGTGCGGCGGGTCGCCCGCGTTCCACCGCATGGTTCCGGCGTAGACGCGCCCCGCGGGGTCGACGGCAGCATCGTTCATGCGGCGCTCGCCGAGTTCGGCCTCGATGGGCACGATGATGACGCTCTCGCCGGTTGCCGGGTCGAAGAGCTCCACCCCGGCCGTTGTCGCGAGCAGCAGCCGGCCGTCGGCCGCAACGTTCACCGCACCGGCAGCCCGGGGAAGGGTGTGGGTGGTCACCCGGCCGTCAGCGTGCAGCGCGTGAAGCGAACTGCCGATGATGTCGACCCACCAGAGCACGCCGCGCTGGGCATCCCACCGAGGCGATTCGCCGAGCTCGGAGATCGTGTGCGACGCGACGTCGAGCGAGCCACCTGCCCTCAGGTGCATCGAACCCTCAGTTCCACGACAGAGCCCGCTCGCGCAGGTCGTCTGGCAGGTCTTGGTACGTCACCGGCCGAAGAAAACGGTCTATGGCTCTGACGCCGACAGACGTCGTTGCCGGTGAGCTGGTGGCGGGAAACGGGCCGCCGTGGGTGGTCGCCCGCCCGACACGCACGCCCGTGGGAAACCCGCCGAACAGCACCCGGCCCGCTCGCAGCCGCAGCCGCCGAAGCAGCGCGCTCGCCGAGCCAGCCTCGGCCGGGGCCGCGTGGATCGTCGCTGTGAGGCCACCGGGGATCACCTGGGCGACCTCGATGAGATCGTCAACGCTCTCGCAGTACACCACGACCACCGCGGGGCCGAAGAGCTCGTCGGTGATCGAGGGGTCTTCTCGAAGCACCCCGCTTGTCACGGTCGCGAGAAAGCTCGGCACCCGGTCGGCGGCTGCGGTGTCATCTGACGGGCCGCCCAGAATGACCTCGACCCATGGCAGGCCGCGAAGCCGGTCAACGCCAGCTCTCAAACCGGTGAGGATGTCCGGGGTCAGCAGTGGGGGGCTCGCGACGCCAGAAAGGGCCCGGCTGAGTTCAGACACAATCTGCCGGCCGGCTTCGTCGTCGACGATCACCAGCAGACCCGGTTTGGTGCAGAACTGCCCGCTTCCGCCCGTGATCGACTGCGCCAGCCCCGTGACGAAGGCTGAAGTGCCTGAAGTGGCTTCAGCCTTGGCGTCGTTCGCGAAAGCGGCCTCCGCAGCGGCCGCGGGGAGCAGGTAGAGCGCATTGATGCCGCCGAGTTCGGCGAACACCGGAATCGGCACAGGCCTTGCCGCGGCAGCAGCCACGAGGGCAAGGCCACCTCGGGTCGAGCCGGTGAAGGCGACCGCCGAGATACCGGCGGCTTCGACGAGGGCCAGGCCGATCGCCGTTTCTCTGCCGTGCAGCAGCGAGAACCAGCCCGCAGGCCAGCCGGCGTCGGCGAGCACCCGCGTGGCGATGGCGGCGAGAAGCTGGCTGGTTTCCGGATGCGCGGGGTGCCCCTTCGCGACGACCGGGCACCCCGCCGCCAGTGCTGCGGCCGTGTCGCCGCCGAGCACACCGAAGGCGAACGGAAAGTTGCTCGCGCCGAACACGGCGACCGGGCCGACGGGCACGTGCCCCAGGGCCAGCGCAGGCGCGAAGCCCTCTGCGCCCCGCGGGTCGCTCTCTGCCGCTACCCCGGAACGGCCCGCTGCCTCTGCCCCCAGCAGCCGTAACTGGCCGGTGGTTCGGCTCAGCTCTGAGTTGAGCCGCTCGGCACTGAGCCCTGTTTCGATGCCGGCAATCTCGACGAGTTCAGGGCGCCGCCCCTCGAGAGCATCCGCCAATTCTCTGACGAGGGCTTCTGGCCTGAGAGTCGACTCGGTTGTCTGCACGGCGAAGAACGCTTCGGAGGCGGCCCGGGCGGCGGTATCGGCCTCGCTCGTGGCCGCATCAGCAAAGGTGATAGCGAGGTCTGTGCCGCGGGTGACATCACGCCCGTGAAAAGTCGTGCCCGGTGCGGCGAGTGCCGGCCGCCCGGCGACGATACCCGCGACAGGAATATCCGTCGCAAGAGAGCGGATGCCCGTGGTGCCCATGGTCACAGGCTTCTGGGCAGAGCGAGATCGGCCTCGGCCCGGGTGAGCATTGCCAACCCGAGTGAGGCGCGACGCACCCGCTCCCGCGCCGTCGCTTCGAGCACTCCCGCGAGGTGTCCTCCGCTGGGGTACAGGCTGGGTGAATTGCGCACCGCGAACTTGAGGTGCACGGGAGCCGCGACCCGCACGATCTCGGGAATCTCGTAGTAGCGAATCACTCCACCGAAATCGTCAGACGATTCGATGTAGAGGTCGAGAGGAATCGAAACCGCCGCGCGAATTGCGGAGAGTGTGGGCAAGCTCAAGTCGACGGCAACGTTCAGTGTTGACGCTCCCAGATCTTCGAGAAGCCGTGCGCCGGCCGGGTTCGAGACCGGCAGAGAGGCCGAGACCTTCAGAACGAGATCGCTCGGCAGATTGCCCTGCGCCTTGAGCTTGCCGAGTACGGTGAGCTGGCCGAGGTCGGAGACGAGCACCGACCGAAGGCCCAGGGCGCAGCCGCGAACGACTTCTTCGATGCCGTAGGCCAGTTGGTCAGCTCCGCGCAGCGAGCCGAACAGAACGGCTCCGCCGGGGCTCGTTGCCTGGGCTCCGGTGTCCCAGCCCGCGCGCGGCCCGACAAACAGGCAGACCTCGATGTTGTGTACCCGACCGAGTTCGACCATCTGTTCGATCTCGGTGTCGGTGAGCATCCAGATGCCGCTGCCCTGGCTCACCCGGTGCACGGGTACGCCCCGAAGGGCTGCTTCGTCGATGACCGCTTCCATCGCGGCCGGCCCTTCGACAGAGGGGATCTCGATGTGAAAGGCTCCTCCGTCGGCGAACCGGCGTGTGCTGGTGGGCAGCGAGTAGTCGTCACCGCTGGGCAGTCCCAACGAGGCCAGATAGTGTTGCGCTTTCATTGAGAAGACTCCTTCGTGGTTGTGCTGCGTTGTGGATCTGCGGGCCTGTTGCGCCCGGAATCGTCGATGCGATCGGCAAAGGGCTGCATGAACTGCAGACGGGGAACCTGGTTTGCGAGAACCCCGCCGTCGACGACAAGGGAGTGCCCGTTCACGTACGAGCCCGCAGCGGAGGCGAGAAACAGCACGGGGCCGACCATCTCATCGGGCCGCGCGAAGCGGTTCTCGAGGGGAATGTGCTGCTGGTAGTACGGAGTGAACTTCTCCCAGTCGAGCGGAAAGTCGCTCGCCAGCCCGGTGTCGACGATGCCGGGGCACACGGTGTTGACGGTGATGCCGTGAGGCCCGAGCTCGACCGCGAGGCTTCGCGCGAGCAGCTCGAGGCCACCCTTGGCCGCGTTGTAGTGCGCCAGCCCGGGTTCCGCCTGCAGGCCGTTCTTCGACGAGATCATGATGATCCGGCCCTGCACCCTGTCGTGGATCATTCTCTCGGCGACACGTTGACTGATGAGAAACGGTGCGTCGAGATCGACCGACATCGTGGCTCGCCACGCGGCGTAGTCGATGCGGTTGAAGTGGTCCATGGTGGCGTAGCCCGCGTTGTTGACAAGAACGTCGAGCGGCCCGTCTGCCCAGACGCTGTCGACGAAGTCGGTGAGTGTCTCGGCCTCTGAAAGGTCGTGAAAGTACCAGCGCACGTCGCGCGTTGTGGCCGCCAGGGCTTCTGAGAACTCGGCACTCGGCGTGACGCCGGGCCGTTCGGTGAGCGCAAGATCGGCGCCGGCCCGGGCGAGACCGAGTGCGAGCGCTCGGCCGATGCCACCCGCGGCGCCCGTGAGCAGCACGCGCCGGCCGGTCAGATCGAACAGATCGGGCGTCATTTCAGAGAACCCATGCGCTGTGAGATGGCTTCGGCCGTCGCCATCACCAGCTCGCCGACCCTCATCACGCGATCGGCCGACAGGCTCACCTTCAGCCCCGTCACGCTGATGCCGCCGGCACAGGCATTGGTGTGGTCGATGAGCGGTGCCCCGATGCAGATCACCCCTTCGGCGTCTTCTTCGTCGTCGACCGAGAAACCGCGTTCCCGCACCTTTCTGATGTCGTCGAGAAGGGCGTCGATCGACGTGATGGTGTAGTCGGTGTGACGAGGGAGACCGGTCTGTTCGGCAAGCTCGATCACTTCGGCATCGGTGCACTGCCCGAGGATGGCCTTGCCGATGCCCGTGCAGTGCAGGCGTTCACGCCCGCCCATGTTCAGATCGAACCGAACCGAGGCGGGCCCGTCGACCTGGCCCAGAACGACGGCAATGCCCTGCGACATCGTCGCCACCCGCGATGACAGCTTCGTCATCTTCGTGAGGCGCTCGAGGTGCGGCATAGCCGAGTCGAGCATCGACACCCGGCTGACGGCGCGGTGCCCGAGCCGCGCGAGACCGAGGCCCAGTTCGTAGCGGCGCTGAAATCCTTCGCCCGCCGAGCTGACGAGGTTTCGCTCCTCCAGGGTCTGCAGGATGGCGAAGGCGGTGCTCTTCGATGCGCCGAGAGCGCGGGCCACGTCGCTCACCCCCATCGAGGTCTCGGCCGCTGCGAGTATTTCGAGCGCATCGATTGCGCGCGAAATACTGCGCAGCGTGTATCGGCCCGCGGTGGCGTCTGCGATTTGGCGTACTTTGTCGGAATCGTGCCCGACGGTTTCGATAGTCATCGAATTCCCCTATTTTCCTGTTCCGGCGGTCAGGCCGACGGCGATTTGTCGCTGGAAAATCACATACACGATGATGCAGGGGATAGCGCTGAGCAGCGACCCGGCCATGACCTGGCTGACATCGAACGTGCGGGTATCCTGCGCACCGGCCATTACCACGCTGAGAGTACGCGATCCCGGCGTGGGAAGGAACAGCAGGGCGATGAGCAAGTCGTTCCAGACGCCGATGAACGCCAGCACTCCCACGGTGACCATCGCTGGTCTGGCCAGCGGCAGGAAGATGCTCCAGAACACCCGCGGGTACGAGGCGCCGTCGATGATGGCCGCCTCGACCAGTTCGTCGGGTATCGCGCGAAAGAAGTTCGTGAGGATGAACGTCGCGAACGGTATCTGCGTGACCCCGTAGAGCACACCGACAGCAGGAATGTTGCCGATCAACCCCAGGTGGCTGAAGTTGAAGTACTCCGTGATGATGAACGTCTGGCCGGGCACCAGCATGAGCACGATGATCGTCGCCATGATCGGCTGCGAACCCGTGAAGCTCAGCTTTGCAAATCCGAAGGCGGCGAGGGTGGCGATCGAGAGAATCACCAGAATGGCGATGACGCTCACCTGCAGCGAGATCAGACCGGCCTGCGGCAGCTTGCCGTTCAGCACGGCTGCCCAGGCATCGAACGTCACGGCATTCGTGCCGTCTTGTTTCGTGAGTGACTTGAAGACCATGAACACGAGCGGGGCGATCGTGCCGGCAGCGAGCCCCACGAGAACAATGCGTGTCAGCCCGGTGGAGAACAGCGCGCTGATTCTGTCACCGACGCGCCGGCCCCCTGTGCGGTGAGCTGCAGACGACGATCGGGGCGGCGCCACTCGGGGTGGGGTGGCAGACAGCGGCACATCGTTCGACGTGTCGGTTTCGATGGTGCTGTTTCGATCAGTCATCGTCGGCTTTCACTCCGGCGCGCAAGCGCACTACGGCGAATACAAGGGAGATAAGGAACAACAGGATGCCGAACGCGGCCCCCTGGGAGAAGTGACCGAGGCTGAACGATCGGGTGTACAGCGCGTACTCGAGCGTCGTTGTCGATACTCCGGGGCCACCCGAGGTCATCGTGTAGATGAGGGCGAAGATCGAAGTGATCGCGGCCGCCATCGTGAGAATCAGACACAACTCCACATACCGACGAACCTGCGGAATCACGATGTTGAAGAACATCTTGACCCCGTGCGCTCCGTCGAGCCTCGCCGCCTCGGTGATCGAGGCATCCGCCGTTGTCATGCCGGTGAAGAGCAGAACGACGTTGATACCGAAGTACGACCAGTTGAAGACCAGAATGATGCTGATCAGCGCAGACGTCTCGCCGCCCAGCCAGTCCTGGCTGAACATGCCGAGCCCGACGCTCGAGAGCAGGCCGTTGATCGGCCCGCGACCCGAGAGCAGGTAGGCGAAGGTGATGCCGATCACGACCCACGAGAGGGCGATGGGCAAGAAGTAGATGCCGCGAAACCACGCGCGGCCCCAGAGGTTGTTGGCCAGCAGGTTTGCGACGATCACCGAAAGGGCCACACCGAACGGCACCGAGAGCACCACGCACACGCTGTTCAACGCGATGCGGGCGAAATCGGGAGACAAGAAAATGCCGTTGATGTAGTTGTCGAGGCCCACCCAGGTGGCGCTTCGACCGTTCCAGTTCGTGAAGCTGTAATACAGGCCCTGGATGCTCGGCACGATGATCAGCAGCGAAACGAGCACAACGGCCGGCAGTACGAACAATCGCCCCCAGTACTGGCGTTGGCGGATTACGGTTTGTCTCTTCTGTGAAGCACGAGGAGGCCCGGCAGGCGACCTCCGCCATGCCACAGCTTTCTCGGCCGGTGCACGGCGGAGGTCGACAGTCATGACCGGGTTCCTACTTTCCTGAGAGGTTGTAGGTGACGCGATCGCTCGAACTGACTGCCGCGGTGGCCTGATCGACCTTGTTCAGCGCATCTGCCGCCGAAAGCTGGCCGGCCATCACTTGGTTGAGCGACGAACGGAGCGCTGTCGTGACGGATGCGTCAAGGAAGTTGTCCATCATCGGCATCACCTTCCACTTCTGGCTCACCGAGTTCGCGAGGATCTCCTGGTTCACGGCGCTGTCTGTGTTGATACCGGTGCGTGCGGGAACACCGCCGGCGTCAGCGATGATCTGCTGGCCTGCCTGTGAGATCGCGTACGCGGCGAAGGCCGCTGCCGTGGTTGTGTTCTTGGAGTCTTTCGACACCGAGAGGCCCGAATCCTGAAGCCGCACGAGAACATCCATCGGGCTGTCGCTGAAGGGGGTGGGGGCCGCGTGCACGTTCGTGCCAAGCCCGTCTGTCGCCCAGCTCGCATCCCAGCTGCCGGTCATGTACATAGCCGTTTTGCCCGCGAGGAAATCGGTGCGCACGTCACGCCAGGTGAGCACGTCGGGGTTGGTGTACCCCTTCGTCTGCAGTGCCCCCCACTTGGTCACCTGGTCGACCAGCGCGGGAGTGTCGTACTTCTGGCTGCCGTCGATGAGCCCGTCCCAGCCCGAGAGCCCGATGCTGGCCCCCGACATGTAGCTGAAGTCCTGGTAGGCGTCGAAGCCGCCGGCGCCCGTGTCGCTGCCGTAGCCGATGCAGAGAAAACCCGCTGCCGTGATCTTCTTGCAGGCGTCGTCGACTTCGGCCCAGTCGGTGGGAAACTTCGTGACACCGGCCTTGTCGAGCACGGCCTGGTTGTAGAGCGTGTAGTACATGTTGCTCACGAGCGGCACGCCGTACACGGGGTTGTCGAGGTTCGACTTCTCAGCGAAGTACTGCCCCTGAACGGCTTCGAACTCCGAGCGGGGGATCGATTTGCTCAGATCGAGCGAGTAGTCGGAGAACTGGTGTTGGTAGCCGCCCGGGAACATCTGAAAGATGTCGGGGCCCTGGCCTGACGTCAGCGCAGCACGAAGAAGAGCGAAGTACTGGTCTCCCGGCTCCTCGATCACGTTGACGGTTGTTCCCGCGTTGGCTGCCTCGAAGCCCGCGATGAGTTTCGTCATGCTGGGCTGCACTTTGCCGTAGCTCCAGAGCGTGACCTCTCCGGCGACGGTGCCTGAGTTCGCTGTTGGCTCCGAGGAGCAACCGGCGAAAACCAGAGTGGAAACGGCGAGCACTGCTGCGGCCGCGCCGATTCTGAAGGTCTTCATTGTGGTTCCTTTCGTTGGTGTTCAGGATGATCGTTGGTACAGATGTGGGGCTGCTTCAGGCGAGCGGGGCTTCCCTCGATGGCTCGACGCCGATGCCTCCGGTGAAGAAGCGGGGGTTCGGCACGTGCACCCATGCTCCGTTCTGTGCAATCGACAGCTCGGAGAGAATGCCGGGCAGCGTCATGTCGAGCGCGGCGTACACGTCGATCTCCGGTGTGGTGCCGGCGAGAATCGACTCGATGAAGTCACGCACCGGCCAGGCATCCGAACCCCAGTGGGTGTCTTTCGAACCGGGCTGGTTGTACCGGCTCGGCAGATAGAGGTCGGCGAACTTCTCCAGCGGCTCCCACACCCCGTCGGGTGAACGCCCGTTGAGATAGACGACGGCCTCGGAGTTGACCGTTCTGGCCGCTTCGTAAGCGCCCTCGGTGCCCTGGATGGCGTAGTAAGCGTAGAGCTCCGGGCGGTTCGACAGCAGGTCGAAGCGAAGGCGCAGCAGTCGGCCCTTAAGGGTGCGCGCGAGAAGGATGGTCGTGTCTTGCAGTTCGTGTTCCGGGTCGGTGTGCCGACCGGTTCCCACGCAGCTGACCGAGACGACACGGTCACCGAACCACTGCAGCAGGGGCCCGAGGCTGTGGGTGGGGTAGGTGATACCGTCGCGCCCGACCTGCCAGTAGTAACGCCAGGTGCGCTCGCCTGTCGCCGCGGTGTGCCAGGTCTTCATCTCGTGCAGGTACTCGCCCTCGCCGTAGTACAGGTCGCCGAAGGCTCCTTCGCGCACCATTTCGCGAACGATCAGGTTCTCGCGAATGTAGCCGTAGTTCTCCGACATCATGTACTGGGCGTTCGACTCGCGTACTGCCGTGACGAGGGCATTGGCCTGCTCGAGGCTCACGGCGGCCGGCACCTCGCTCAGCACGTGGATGTCGCGGGCGAGCGCGGCCAGTGCCTGAGGGGTGTGGTGCTGCTGCGGTGACGCGAGGATGACGAGGTCGACGTGGTCGAGCAGCTCGTCGAAACTCCCGCACACGAACTCGACCTCGTTGGTCGCGGCGAACGATTCGCGGGCAGAGGCAATGGGGTCGTAGACGGCGACAAGTTCGGCGCGATCACTCTCGGCGCGCAGACCTGAGATGAAGCCGCCACCGCGAACTGCTCCGGCGATGCCGACTCTCAGTTTGGGCTGTGATGCCACAGAGGATGTTCCTTTCGTGAGGGGGTACGAAGCGGGGCTGACACGAAGGCGTGCCAGCGAGGTGCGTCAGTGCTTCGTGCCGAAGAGGGTGGGAAACAGGGCCGACCAGGCGTGCTGCTCGAGCTCGCTGCGGTAGGTCGGCACGAATCCGAGGCGGAGGTAGGTGACCACGGCCGGCGCGCGAAAGTCGTCGGTCTCGAGAACGGTGCGGGTCAGGCCGCGCTCGAAGAAGCCCTGAACGCAGCGCGCCGTGAGTGCCGCGCCGATGCGTCGCCCTCTGGCGCGATCGAGTACACCGACGTAGTGCACGTAGCCGGCCCCCGGGTAGGTGTCGGGCATGACCCGTTCTGACGCGACGCCGAGAATGCCCTGCGCGTCTTCGGCTACCCAGGTGACGGGCACGTCGGTGGCTTCGGTGAGCTCGGCGCGAACCCGGGCGATGTCCCATGCCTCGGCGAAGCTTTCGGCGAGCGTTTCAGCGATCGCCGATTCGTCTGCCTTCGTCGCAGAGCGCAGGGTGATGCCGTCGCTGAGCGGCACCGGGGTGACGAGGTCGAGCGGCCCCGGGTGGGTCATGAACAGCTGCGTCATCGGTGCCTCTCTGCGGTGAGCCAGGGCTCGATGCCCGGTCGGTTGAGTGTATGAAGGCGTTTCTGAAAAAACAACACCGTTCGTTTCAGCCGAACAAATTGGGCAAGTTGGCCCCTCTCGTTCCGCCTTCACGAACATGTTTCGTCAATTTGACCGCTTCGTCTAGGGTTTCACTGTGCCGACGCCGACCTTCTCTCCGACTGCAGCCCCGCCCAGCTACGCCCTGCCCGGCTGGAGCGGAAAGATCGGCGTGGCCCGTGCCGACATCAGCGCGCCCGTCGGAATCCGCATGCGCAATTGGGGCTATGGCGACGCCGATCTGAGCACGGGCGTGCACGGCGCGCTCACCCTGACGGCCCTCGCGCTGGAGTCGACCGACGCGGAGAATGCGGAAACACCCGCCGCCCGCCGCTCGCTCGTGATCACCGCCGATCTCGGCTGGTGGCGCACCGTCGAAGACGAGCAGCAGGTTCGGGGCGCGGTGCTCACTGCAACGGGGCTCGCGGCCGACCAGGTTCTTCTGCACCTCACCCACACCCACGCCGGGCCGTCGATCTGCCGCGAAGACGCGGATCTCGAGGGCGGCGCGCTCGTGCCCGGCTACCTCGACGACCTGGCGGCTGCGGCTGCGGATGCGGCCGTTCGGGCTGTCGGCGACCTCCAGCCCGCCGAAATGGTGTGGAGCACGGGCCAGCACACCCTCGCTGCGGTGCGTGATCTGCTGCACGACGGGCAGGCGCTGCTCGGCTTCGACCCCGACCAAGAACCCGACCAGACCCTCCTTGTGGGGCGCGCAAGCGGGGCTGATGGCAGGCTGCTGGCGACGATCGTCAACTACGCCTGCCACCCGACGACCCTCGGCTACGAGAACAGTCATCTCTCGGCCGACTTCGTGGGCCCGATGCGAACCGTCGTCGAGGCGGAGACCGCCGCGCCCTGCCTCTTTCTTCAGGGGGCGAGCGGCGAGCTGGGCCCACGGCAGCAGTACAGCGGCGACCTGCGCCTCGCCGATCGACATGGTGCATCACTCGGGCACGCCGTGCTCGGCGTGTTGCTCACCATGCCTACTCCCGGCACAGGGCTCGTGCTGGGCGACGTCATTCAGTCGGGTGCGCCGCTCGCGATCTGGCAGCCGGTGCCCACCACATGGCAGCGCGCGTCGGCACGCGTGTATCGCGAGGTTCCCGTCGAGGTGAAGGTGCTGCCGCCCCTCGAGCTACTCGAACAGGAGTGGGCCGCTATCGACCCGCGGAGTCGGGCCGAACGCCTGCGCCGGGCTGTGCGCCTGCGGCGCACGTATGTCGACATGGATCACCCCGTGCATCCCCTCTGGGTGTGGCGGTTCGGCCAGGCGGTCTTCGTCGCTCATCCCGGCGAGGCGTACTCGGCGCTGCAGTCGACACTTCGTGCCCGGTTTCCGTCGGCGACGATCGTCGTCATGAACCTGACCAATGGCCCCGGCTGGGTGTATCTGCCGCCCGAAGGCGCCTATCGCGAAGACCGCTACCAGGCGTGGCAGACCGTGGTCGCCGCGGGGTCACTCGAACGGCTCATCGCCGCCGCGAGTGACACCATCTCGAGCCTCGGATTCGTTGCGGGCGAAACGGATGCGTCATGAACACTCTTCGATCGAGTGCCTGGTTCGATGGCGACGATGAGGTCGCGCTCGCCCATCGCGTCGCCGTGCGAATGGGCGGCGGCGAGATCGAACAGGGTGTGCGTCGTCCGATCGTCGCCGTGATCGACACCAGCAGCGACGCGAACCCCTGCAATCTGCCGTTGCGCGAACTCGCCGAGCACGTTCGGCGAGGCGTGACAGACGCGGGTGGCACGGCGATGGTCATGCCGGCGATGTCGCTCGGCGAAGACCTCATGAAGCCGAGCGCGATGCTCTATCGCAACCTGCTCTCGATGGAGGTCGAAGAGCTGCTGCGCGCCAACCCCATCGACGGCGTGGTCTTGCTGACCAACTGCGACAAGACGACCCCCGGCGCCCTGATGGGCGCCATCAGTGCAGATCTGCCGACCATCCAGATCGTGGGCGGCAACCGCCCGGCACCCGTCTTTGATGGCCGGGAGATCGGCACCGGCACCGACCTCTGGCGCGAGATGGATCGCTACCGCAGCGGCGAGATCGACAACGCGGAGTGGCGTCGATTCGAGGCGTGTTATGCCTGCGGCAGCGGCTCGTGCAACACGGCCGGCACCGCTTCGTCGATGGCCATGGTGGTCGAGGCGCTCGGCTTCACCCTGCCCGGTGCGGCGACAGTGCAGGCGAGCCAGGATCCGAGCCGGGAGCTCTCGTACCAGTCAGGCCGACGCATCATCGGCATGATCGAAGAAGCCCTCACGCCCTCACGGATTCTCACGCCCGCATCGTTTCGCAATGCCGCGCGCATTCTGCAGTCGGTGGGTGGGTCGACGAACGCCGTCATTCACCTTGCCGCTCTCGCCGGGCGGGCCGGAATCGTCTTCGGGCCGAGCGATGTCTCGGCAGCGGGCGACGGCATCCCGGTCATCGCCGATGTTCAACCGTGTGGCAGTGGCCTCATGCGCGAACTCGATCGCGCCGGTGGCGTACCGTCTCTGGTCTTCGAACTCGGAGACGCCATCGAGGCGGAGCCCCTCACGTGCACCGGTCACCCGCTGGCGGCCTCGGCCCGGGCTCCCCTCGACGACAACCTGCGAACCAGGGCTATTCGAACGCTCTCCGACCCCGTCGTGGGCGGGCCCGCGATCCGTTCGGTTTCGGGTACCCTGGCGCCGGGCACCGCCGTTCTGAAGGCCGCTGCGTCTGACCCGCGCTTGTGGAAGCACCGGGGGCCTGCTCTGGTCTTCCACGGCTATGACGAGATGCGCGAGCGCACCCAAGATCTCGATCTCGATGTCACCGCAGACCACGTGCTCGTGCTGAGCGGCAGTGGGCCGGTGGGGGTGCCGGGCATGCCCGAGTGGGGAATGATTCCGATTCCCCGGCGGCTGCTCGAAGAGGGCGTCACCGACATGGTGCGCATCAGCGATGCGCGCATGAGCGGCACCAGCTTCGGTACCGTCTTTCTCCACGTCTCGCCCGAAGGTGCCGTCGGTGGCCCCATCTCACTCGTGCGTGACGGCGACATGATCACCGTCGATGTTGAGGCGGGAATCCTCGATCTCGACGTATCGGCCGAAGAACTCGATCGCCGCCGGCGGGAGTGGGTGGCACCCGTCTCTCAGCACGTGCGCGGCTGGCCGATGCTCTACCAGCAGCACGTCGAGCAGGCCGACCGCGGTGCCGACCTCGACTTTCTCACCGCCAGGGAGCCCGGGCAGCGCCGCCGCATCGAACCCGTCATCGGTCGCTCATGAAACTCGACGATTGAGCGGTCGTCAGCGGAGCACCACGCCGATGGCGACGGTCATGCGCGCGAGGTAGTCGTCGCGCGAGGCGGCCTGGTGTTTGATGCCGAGGGATGCGCTGATGAGGGTCTGCGCTACGGGTGCCGCTGCGCCGGCGCTGGCACGAGCGGCGATGGCGGCGGTCACCAGTTCTTCGAACCGGCGCGGTGCCGTCTCGACCACTGCGCCCAGCAGGTCGGGGTTGTCGGCGATGACCGCGCTGATGTCGGCGGTGAGGGGCCCCACGTACGAACCCGCCCACGTATCGAAAGCCCTGACCAGCCGCTCGTCGAGCGGGGTGGCCGTGTCGGCGAGAACACGTTCGATGGTCTCGAGGTCACGCAGCAGCGCCTGGGTTGCAGCTGCCCGGAACAGGGCCGGTTTCGAGTCGAAGAGAAAGTAGAGGCCGGGCCGGGAGATGCGCGCGGCGCGGGCCACTTCGTTCATCGAGGTCTTCTGATAGCCGAAGCGCGCGAACGTGAGTAGCGCAGACTCCAAGACGGCGGACCTACGGTCTGACTCGGTGGGCGCTGGGGGTGAGGGGAGTGATGCCGCTAATGCTGAGCCCGACACGGGTACTGCAGGCACTGAACTCATACCGACGATCATATGGCGGATCATCCAACTAGACAACTATGGCTTAGTGCGTATAGTGGATGCATGACGACACCCCGACTGATCACGACGAGATTCACCGCAGACAGCACCACCGATGTCGTGCTGCGCGGAGTTGACCTGACGGGCCTGCGTGCCATCGTGACGGGAGCGTCGTCGGGGCTCGGGAGAGAGACCGCCCGGGCGCTCGCGGCGGCGGGGGCCGAGGTCACCCTGGCTGTGCGAAATCGGGCGGCCGGCGACGCGGCGGCCGACGCGATCGCACGATCGACCGGGCGCGCGCGGCCTCACGTGCGCCCCCTCGACCTCGCCGATCGGTCATCGATCGCTGCGTTCGTCGGGGCATGGGATGCCCCCCTGCACCTGCTCGTCAACAACGCTGGTCTCGTCACGAGCGGTCTCGAACGAACCCGTGAGGGCTGGGAGCTGCAACTCGCCACCAACCACCTGGGGCACTTCGCCCTCTCGGTCGGCCTCCACGATGCGCTGGCGGTGGGCGCTTCGGGCGCACCAAGGGCATCCGGGCGCCCGACCCCGGCCGGCCACCGCGGCGCCCGCATTGTCTCGCTCAGCTCGACCGCGCACATGCGCGCGAACGTCGATTTCGACGACCTGCACTTCGAGCGGCGCGACTACGATCCGCAGCTCGCATACGCCCAGTCGAAAACCGCGAACGCTCTGTTCGCCGTCGAGGCGACCCGATTGTGGGCCGCCGACGGAATTGTCGTGAACGCCGTCAACCCGGGCGGGGTGGCGACGGGGTTGCAACGCAACTTCTCGGCCAGCCAGAAGTCGTCACTCGACGCAGCCGAAGCGGCGGGAGTCTTTGCATACAAGAGCATCGCGCAGGGTGCGGCGACCACCCTTGTCGCCGCGGTCGCGCCCGAGTTCGCGAGCACGGGCGGCCACTACCTCGACGACGCAGTCGAGGCGTACACCGTTGCCGACGACGCGCTTCTCGCCGAGCATCCGCACGGCGTCAAGCAGTGGGCCCTCGACCCGGCGAACGCCGAACGCCTCTGGGCCGTTTCGCTCGGGATGCTCGCCGGCTGAATATTACGTGCCATGACCCATCTCACGTTGTTTCGGTTTTACTACCGGCTTGACAACTGATAGTTACGTGTTCACAATTATTGTGTGTTTACAACTGTTTCGAAGTCACCCTCCCGCGCCGTGAAGCCCGGGCGCATGCCACGCAAACCGGCCCCGAAGGGGCTCATCCTCGCTATCTGCTGCATGAGCCTGTTCATCGTGTCGATGGATGCGACGGTCGTCAACGTCGCCCTCCCCGCCATCAGCCGCGACCTCAACGCGTCGATCAGCGACCTGCAGTGGATCGTCGACGGCTACACGCTCACGCTCGCCAGCTTTCTGCTGCTCTCCGGCTCGACCGCCGACAGGCTGGGCCGGCGGCGGGTGTTCCAGGTGGGGCTCGTTGTCTTCAGCATCGGGTCGCTGCTCTGCAGTGTCGCGCCGAGTATCGGCTTTCTCATCTTCGCCCGCGTTCTGCAGGCGCTCGGCGGTTCGATGCTCAACCCCGTGGCCATGTCGATCATCACCAACACTTTCACCGAGAAGAAGGCGCGGGCCCGCGCGGTTGGCGTGTGGGGCGCGATCGTGGGTGTGTCGATGGCGTTCGGGCCGCTGGTGGGCGGCGCGCTCACCGAGACCGTGGGGTGGCGTTCGGTGTTCTGGGTGAATGTTCCGGTGGGGGTGGCGGCGATCATCCTGTGCGCCATCTTCGTGCCGGAGTCGCGAGCGACGAAGGCCCGCAAGCTCGACCCGATCGGCCAGCTGCTCGTGATCGTGGCGCTGGTGTCGCTCGTGTTCGGGCTCATCGAGGGCACCCGGCAGGGCTGGGGGTCGCCGCTCATCATCGGCCTGTTCGTGCTGAGCGCGGTGGCCGTGGTGCTGTTGCTGCGGCACGAGAGCCGCACGGCCCAGCCGTTCGTCGACCTGCGGTTCTTTCAGAGCGTTCCGTTCAGCTCGGCGACGATCATCGCCCTCTGCGCCTTCGCGGCGTACGGCGCGTTTCTGTTCATCAATGCGCTCTACCTGCAGGATGTTCGGGGCCTCAGTGCCTTCGAAACGGGTATCTACATGCTGCCCCTCGCCATCGCCACCCTGGTCTGTTCGCTCATTTCGGGGCGACTGGTGGGTCGGTTCGGAACCCGCCCCTCGCTGGTGATCGCCGGAACGCTGCTCGCCGCGAGTGCGGTCTCACTCACGTTTCTCACGGCCACGACGCCTGACGCGCAGCTGCTCGTGTCGTACGTTCTGTTCGGCCTCGGGTTCGGAATGGTCAATGCGCCCATCACCACCACCGCGGTTTCGGGCATGCCCCTCTCGCAGGCGGGCGTGGCCGCGGGGCTCGCCTCGACCAGTCGCCAGGTGGGCGTCTCCGTGGGTGTCGCGCTCGCCGGCACCGTGACTGGCGCGGGTGCGTCGGCGATGATCGGGGCCGGCTTCGCCACTGCGACCCACGCCATGTGGTGGATCGTGGTGGGCTGCGGCCTGACCATCGCGGCGCTCGGAATCGCCTCAACCACGGCGTGGGCGCGCCAGACCACCGAGAAGATCGGCCATCTGCTGGCCGAGCCGGTGGCGACGGGCGCAGTGAAGGTCAGCGCGACGGCGCGGGGTGCTGTGCAGGCTGCCGCATCGCAGACCGACGCATCGCAGCCAACCTCGGTGCGGCCAGCCGCCGGGCAACCCGCCGCATCGCACACCGACGTGATCACCGCCGGCGAGGCACGCGGAGGCATCCAGTGAGCATCGCCGCCGACGAGGTGTGGGCGTCGCTGATGGCCCTCGCCACCCAGCACCTCGGCGAGTGGCGCCGCCAGGCTGCCGAGGAGGTGGGCCTGCCGTTCAGTCGAGTGCGGGTTCTGCGCCGCCTGGCCGACGGCCCGCTCACGTTGAAGGCACTGGCCGATGTGGCGTCGATGGATGCCCCGGCCGCCACCGTCGCAGTGAACGACCTCGAGGCACACGGCCTTGTGGCACGGGTTGTCGACCCCGCCAACAGGCGGGCCAAAATCGTCGATCTCACACCCTCCGGTCGGGCAGCGCTCGGGCGCGTCGATCGGTTGCGCCCGCCGGCCCCGCCGGAGATCGCTGCGTTGGGCGACGACGACCTCGAAGCTCTGGCGGGCATCCTGTCGCGGGCCAGCAGGTTCGGGCGACCGGCGGCGGTTCGCCGCATGGGCATGGGCGTGGGCGTGGGCACGGGCATTGGCGCGGATACGGATACGGATACGGACGCGGATACGGACACCGGAACGAATACGCGCTCTGCCGCGCAGCCGGGTGACGTTGTGCGCCAGATGGGGTGACTTCGGGCGTCGTGAGCGCCAGACTGGGCTGGTTCGCCGCAGCGACGCGCTGAACGCGCCGATCTGGCAGAACGCAACGATCTGGCAGATCCAGCCAATCACGCAGAACGCACCAGATCGCACCGAGGCTCGTCGAGGAGAAGCGCAGATGAAGGCAATCACGTTCGGTTCGTATGGGGGCACCGAGGTTCTCGAGATCAGAGAGGTCGCCCGACCGGTCGCCGGGGTCGACGAGGTGCTGGTTCGTGTGCGGCTCGCGGCGGTGAACCCATACGACCTCAAACTGCGCTCCGGTGCGATGAGCGAGTTCGTGAAGACCACTTTTCCCGTCATCCCCGGTAGTGAGATGGCCGGAGTGGTCGAAGCGGTGGGCATCGCGGTCGAAGGGCTGAGCGTCGGTGACGAGGTGTTCGGCTGGGCGACGAGCGGCGGTTACGCCGAGTTCGCAACGGCCCGCGTGGTCGCCCTGAAGCCTTCTCGGCTGCACTGGGATGTGGCGGTGGCCCTTCCCGTGGCCGGCGAGACCGCGCTGCGCGCCCTCGGGTTGCTGAAGCTGACGCCCGGCGAGACCCTGGTCATCCACGGCGCCGCCGGCTCGGTGGGGGCCATCGCCGTTCAGCTCGCTGTGGCGCACGGCATCACTGTCATCGGTACCGGCAGTGCGCGAGATTCGGATACCCTGCGTAAGCTCGGCGCTCACCCGGTGCTCTACGGCGACGGTGTCTTCGAGCGTATTGGCGAGCTTGCGCCCGACGGCGTCGATGCCGTTCTCGACACGGCCGGGCGAGGCGTCCTGCCGGGTTCGATCGAGCTCGTCGGAGGCCCCGAGCGCGTCGTGACCATCGCCGACCCCGCTGCGTACGGGCTGGGGGTGGTGTTCTCCTCGGGAGGTGCCCGCGACCAGACGTCGGGAATTCTCGCCGAGCTGGCCGCGCTCGCCGTGGCGGGCGAACTCACGGTGCCGCCTACCCGGCATTTCGCCTTCGACGACGTCGCGGCGGCTCAGGCGGCGGTCGCGGCAGGTGGCCAGCGCGGAAAAGTCGTGCTCGATGTGTGACGAAACGGGTGCGCCACTCGTCTTAGGGTGACGAGCCGAAGTGGGCTCGTTCGATGACGAAAGAGGGCAGACCTGTGTCAGACAGCAACGAGAAGCCGAACCTCGGTACCGACGGAACGATCCCCAACACCGACGATGGCCTGGCCGTGGGTCACGACCCCGAGGGTTCGCACTTCAACCCTGAAGAGGATGCGTCGGCCGGTGTCACACCAATGGCCGCGTCGCGCACGGGCGAAGGTTCGTACACCGACACCGAGGGTGACGATCGCGAAGACCGCCCGGCCGAGGCCGATGGCAGCTATACGGAGTCAGACGCTGAAGCGGGTTCGAGTTCGGGTCTCGTTTCCGAGTGAGGCGCTGACGACGGGGCTGGCGCTGACGACGGGGCTGGCGCTGGCGACGGGGCTGGCGCTGGCGACGGGGCTGGTACTGACGGCTCGGCTGGCGGTTGCGATGGAAGCTGCAATTGCGACAGCGAGCGGCGCCAGCCCAATAGTGTCTTCCGCACTCGTCGCGGGATCGTGAGGGGCGACACCAGCCAAGCCACGACCGCCAGCACGAGCGCCAGCACGAGTACGGTGACGGTAGCGGCGCGCATCCCGCCGGTGGTGGCGTCGTAGACGACGGTTGCAACATCGTTCAGCGTGCTTGGCCCGGTGATGGTGTCAGACGGCACGAGTGAGCCGGGCGCGGGTGGCGCAGTGGCGGTGCCCGCCGAGCCGAGCGCCCCAGCGAACACACTGCGGCCGACCGCGAAGACGGCGAGCAGCGCGGCGCACGTCAGGGCCGTGCCGGCCGCTGCCCAGAGTGTCGCGATGCTCCGCCTCCGGGCGACGAGCACGCCGGCGACCAGGCAGGCGAGCGCCAGCCACGGCAGCCAGAGGCCCGCGGCCGCGGCGAGACCGCTGACGGCCAACACGGGTGGCAGCGACTGCGACGTGCCCACCACGAACGTCAGGTTGACGGTGGGCAACGCGGCCACGAACGTCAGGCCCTGCTCCACGAGGGCGGCTTTGGCTGCCTCGACGATGGGCCCGAGTTGGATGCCGATGGTTCCGTCGGCGCCGAACGCGAGGATGGCGGTGGTGCTGCCGGCCGCAGAGGAGACCAATTGTGCGTGCGTGGCCCGCAACGAGGTGGCCCACGCGTCGGCGAAGGTGTCGGATTCGACGAAGGCCGCGACGCGCGACTGCAGCAGCGAGCGGATTCCGGCGGCCGCGGGGCCCTTCAGGGCATCCAGAGCCTGGGTCGCAAGCTCGCTGGCTCCGAGCGAGGCAATGCCGTCGAAGGCATTCGAGGTGAGGGCGTCGATGTCGATGCGTTCGTTGATGGCGCTCACGGTCTGGTCGGTGACCAGCTTCTGCACCGAGGTGTCGTGTGCAAGCGGTGCGTACGCGGCCACGAACTGGTCGGTGTCGGTGAGGGCGACGCGCGCTGATGAGGCGACAATGGCGACCGGCGCGAGCAGTGCGCCCACGACGACGAGCACGGTCGCCACGAGCGTAAAGGCCCTTCTCGTTCTCGCCGCGCGCGCCACGCCCGCAGCGCCCATCACGACCGCTGCGCTTACTTCGGCCATTTCGCCCACCCCGATTGCCTGTCTCGGCCCATCTTAGGCGTGCGGCGAATGCGTGCCCGGCCTAAAATCGACGCACGAGCGGGCGGCGTCTGAAGCCCGGAATGGGGAACGACATGACGACGTTGGCAGACCGGCCGAACACCGCGCTGGTGGTGATCGACATGCAGGTCGGGGTGGTCGAGAGCGCTCTGAATCGCACCGAGGTGGTGGCGAACATTGCCGGCCTCGTGGAGCGGGCGCGCGAGCAGGCTGTGCCTGTGGTGTGGGTGCAGCACTCCAGTGACGAACTGGTGCAGGGCGCCGCGAACTGGCAGTACATCGCGGAGCTTCGGCGTCGCGAGGGCGAGGCGCTCGTGCAGAAGCTCTACGGCGATTCGTTCGAAGCCACCGATCTCGAGGAGGTGCTGGCCGCGGCGGGTGTCGGGCGTCTTGTTGTGACCGGCGCGCAGACCGATGCGTGCGTCAGGAGTACCCTGCACGGTGCGTTCGTGCGCGGGTACGACGTGACCCTCGTCGGCGACGCGCACACCACTGAAGACCTGAGCGAGTGGGGTGCGCCGCCGCCCGAGCAGGTCATTGCACACACGAACCTCTACTGGCAGTACCAGCGGGCGCCGGGGCGCTCGGCCGAGGTGGTCGAGGCGGCTTCGGTGCGGTTGGCCTGAGAGCCAGCCAGCCGGCGAGCAAGCCAGCCATCCAGCCGCTGAGTCGGCCAGCCAGCCGGCACCGCAGCTACACCATGTCGTAGACCGAGGGGTCAGGGGTGGCGGCGCGGGCGTCGAGGCTCAGCCAGGCGTGCTGCAGGGCATCCACAGCCCGTTCGGTCTCGGCGGGTGAGTAGCTGAGCGGAATCCGCATGAACCGCTCGAACGCACCGTCGAGCCCGAACCGCGGGCCCGCGTTCATGAGCACGCCGCGGGTGCGCACGCTGAGGGCGAGCTGCGAGCTCACGGGCCTGCCGAGGTTCACCCAGCTGCAGAGGCCGCCGTGCAGGTGCGGAACGCTCCACTCGGGCAGGCGCTCGGCCAGCAGGGCGTGCAGCGTGTCGCGGCCGAAGCGCAGCTGCTCTCGTCGCAGGGCCACGAGGGCCGTGGTCTGCGGAACGAGGCGTGTTGCGACCAGCTGCTCGAGAATCGGCGTGCCAACGTCGACCGATGCGCGGGCGATCAGCAGTCGCCTGATGAGGGGTCTGGATGCCCGCACCCACCCGATGCGCAGGCCTCCCCACATCGTTTTACTCGCCGACCCGAGCAGCACAACGTCACCGAGCGAAGCCAGGTTTGCGAACTCGCCTTCGCGGTCGATGTTGAGCTCGGCCGTGGTCTCGTCGGCGACGATCACCGTGCCGGAGCGTTCGGCCGCCTCGACCAGTCGATGGCGCATGTCGTTGCCCATGCTCTCGCCAGTCGGATTCTGAAAGTCGGGCATGAGGAAGGCCAGCGCGGGCGCCGTGCGCGCGAATGCCTGCAGCATCGCGTCTTCGTGCCAGCCTTCGCCGGCCGTCACCGCAACCGGCACCAGACGGGCGCCGGCCGCGACCAGTGCGTCGGCGGCGTGTGGATACGTCGGCGTCTCGACCACCACGCGGTCGCCGCGGCTCAGCAGGGTGCGGGCGATGAGGTTGAGGCCCTGCAGGGCTCCGCTCGTCACGAGGATCTCATCGGGGTGCGTCGGCAGCCCGCGCTCGGCGTAGCGGTCGGCGATGGCCTGGCGAAGCTGTTGCAGACCGAACGGTTCGAAGCCGGGGGTCGCGAGCTGAGCGGTGAGGTCGTCGAGCGAGGCGGCGAAGGCCTCGGCCACGCCGGCGATGGCGGGAAGAGCGGCCTGCGTGAAGTTGAGAAGGGAGGGGGTGGCGGGGATTACGGCGGCGGTGTGATTGCGGGCGGTGCGATTGCGGGCGGTGTGATTGCCGGCGGTGCGATCGGGTGAAGAAATCGACCATCCGGTAGCAGACCACGCCGTAGTGAATTGCTCGGTTTCTGCGAATGCCGCGAATGCCGCCGATGGCGCCGATGGCACCGATGGCACCGAACCATACGAATCGGCTGACCCGTTGAGCGTCGACTGCGTGGGCGGGTCTTCGGGCCGACGCAGCCGGGTGGTGCCCGTGCTGCCGGGTGCCGGTTGTTGCGCGATACTACCTGAGCCGCGCACGCTGCGGAGGAATCCGGATGCCCGGAGCTCTGCGTAGGCGGCACCGATCGTGCTGCGGCTGAGGGTGAGACGGGCAGAGAGCTCCCGCTCGGCGGGTAGGCGGCTTCCCGCCGGGATGCGGCCGTCGAGCACCAGCAACCGGATGCGGTCGGCCAGTGAACTGTATGTGCTGGCCCCGGTCTTCCAGTCGCCCAGAAGCTGGTCGAGAGCTCGCGCAGAGAGATGAAGGGCCGTCACCCAACCAGTGTAAGCAGATTGGTCTGTTGACCTCAAGGCCAATTAGCAATTGGATAGGCGCATGGCCCGTAATCGCAGGCCAATTGTCGCTTTCCGTGGCAGATGGGGTAAATATCGTGACGTTCTTGCTAGTTCTGGGCATAATTGGACTGATTGGTATGGCAGCCACCGTGTATGCTCTGCGAACCGACGGCTACCGCGCCATTCGCGCTCGCGACACCGCCGCCGACCGCGCTCGTGCCGCTGACGCCGCCGCCCGCACCCGCGCCCTTGTCGTGCCCGACTCCGCTCGCCCCCGTGCCCGGGTCGCTCCTGCGCGCAGTCGGCCTCTCTCGGCAGACACCCCTTCCCGCGTTCACCCCTCGACTTCCGCGGCCGTTGGTTCGAGTTTCCCCACTCTGTCGCCCCTGTCAGTCCGAGCCGACAGTCTGGGGAAACTCGACCTCACGGCGCCCGCGGCCACCGAACCGACTTTCCCCACTTCGTCGGATGAGCGGGACTGGGCCGACGGGGTGGGGAAAGTCGATCGGGCGAGTTCGTGTGGGGTGGGTCCGTGGCGGCCAGCGGGAGTTGCCGCGCTCGAGGCAGAGGCCGCCTTCGGGCCCGCGCCCGCCGCGGATAACGTGCGCGCTGATGCTGATGCTGATGCTGATGCTGATGCTGATGCTGATGCTGATGCTGATGCTGATGTTGACGTGGCCGCCGACACCGACGCACCCATGGGCGCACCCGCGCGAGCGGGGGAAAGCGCATGACGTTACGGGGGAGTGGCGTTGCGCAGGAACCTCGGATGCGCGACTTCGTGCAGGTCGACGTGTTCTCGGGCACGCCGTATGGCGGCAATCCCGTGGCGGTCGTGATCGATGCCGACGGTGTCGACGATGAAGCCTTGGCCCGCTTCGCCAACTGGACCAACCTCTCTGAAACCACCTTTCTCCTCCCTCCCACACCCGAAGCCCGCGCGGCCGGCGCCGACTACCGGGTGCGCATCTTCACTCCCGATCGCGAGTTGCCCTTCGCCGGGCATCCGACCCTCGGAAGCGCCCACGCCTGGCTCGAAGCCGGCGGCGTACCCCACAATGCGGCGGAGGTCGTGCAGCAATGCGAGGTGGGCCTGGTGCGTGTGCGTCGTGACGGCGGCGAAAGCGGCGACAGGCTCGCATTCGCGGCACCCCCGCTTCGGCGCGGAGGCCCCATTTCAGAGGGCGACCTCGAAGAGATGGTTCGCATTCTGGGCATCAACCCTGCTGATGTGGTTGCGGCCGAATGGGTCGACAATGGCCCCGGATGGCCGGGGTTGCTGCTCGCGTCGGCCGCCGCCGTACTCGCGGTCGAGCCGAATGCAGCCCTCTTCGGAGCTGGCGTGATCGGCCTCATTGGCCCGCACGCGACGTTCTCTCAGACAGTTGCGCCAGCAACCGGCTATGCGGCCGTCGTGTCGGTCGATGAATCAGCCGGTGCATCAGACGCCGACACTGAACCGATGTTCGAGGTGCGCGCATTCATCGGCGGAGCGAGCCCCTACGAAGACCCGGTCACGGGCAGCCTCAACGCGAGCCTTGCCCAGTGGATGATCGGCTCGGGTCGCGCTCCGAGACACTATATCGTGGCGCAGGGCACGCGCCTCGGCCGCGCGGGACGGGTGTTCATCGACGCCTCGGACCCTGCGGCAGGCGCCCCGGACGACGTTTGGGTCGGCGGACGCAGCACGACGTGCATCCGGGGCACAGTTCTGCTGTAGCGAGCGGCGCGGGCGGTCAGTCAGTGCGCCGCGGCGGTGGTCGTCAGGTTGTGTATGGTCGTGGTTGTCTGACCCATGGTGGTAGCGGTGTCGTGGGCAAGGGTCCGCGTCGTCTGGATCTGATTTGGGAGCATGGTCTGGGGGTTTGTTCCCAGTCGATGCTCTTCGGTGGGATCAGCACCGGTACGCCGTTCTGCATGGCGAGTTTCCACTCAGAGGAATGCACATGTGTGTGGTGGAAGTGACACAGCAGTGCCCCGTTGTCGATGTCTGTACGCCCGGGTGCGTAGGTTTGGTGTTTCCAGTCGTCGACGTGGTGGCTTTCGCACCAGGACGGGCCGCGGTCGCAGCCCGGCCACACACACCCGCCATCCCGTGCGGCCATGGCGGCCCGTTGCGCGGTCGTGAACAGGCGTTTCGTTTTCCCGTGCTGGAGTACTTCCCCGTGCAGCCCGAAGACGGTGGTGGTGATGTCGGCGTGGCAGAGGATCTGTTCGACACTCGACATCGGGACCGGGTCAACAATCCCATCAACCCAACCAACCCCGTGCCCTTGGGCGAGGTCGTCGAGTTCGACCCGGATGTTCAGTACCGGGGCGGCACCGTTGATCCGGGGCGCACCGG
>NZ_QYRT01000010.1 GCF_004923255.1 Subtercola vilae
CCCCACAACGTCGCTCAGCCCGCCCCTATGAGGACGAGTCTCCCCAGAACGTCGGCGTGTGGCGGGCTGAGCGACGTTGTGGGGAAAGTCGAGGGGCGGATCGGGTCTGCGCGGGGTCGGGTGCGGGACGGAGCCTGGCGTGGCGTGGCGCGGCGTGGCGTGGCGCGGGCTACTGGGCGGGGTCGCCGATGCGCTGCAGGGCATCCACTACGAGCGCCCAGAAGCGCCCGTGGTCGAGGCTGACGGCGACCTGGGTGGTGCAGTCGGCCGGAGCGGGGGCGCGAAAGTCGGCCACGGTCATGCCGAGCGTGAGAGTTCCTGTGAGTTCGATGTCGAGCGGAGCCGTGCGGGTGGTCATGATGCTCGGGTCGATCACGTAGGCCACCGCACACGGATCGTGCACAGGGGGCGAGTCGAAGCCCTGGTTGTCACGGTAGGCCTCCGCGAAGAACTCGAGCAACTCGCCCACGAAGCGTGCGGGCCCGGTGCCGACGGCGGCGATGGCCGCCGCCACCTCGGGCGTGGCGAGGGCCTGGTGCGTGAGGTCGAGCCCCACCATCGTGAGCGGCCACTTCTCGTTGAAGACGATGTGCGCGGCCTCGGGGTCGATGATGATGTTGAACTCGCTGGTGGCGCTCCAGTTGCCGCCCGCGTAGGCGCCGCCCATCAGAACGACCTCGCGTACGCGCTCGGCGATGCGCGGCTCTTTGCGCACAGCCATGGCGATGTTGGTCAGACCGCCCGTGGGAACAAGGGTGATCTCACCGGGCTCGTGCTGCATGATCGTGTCGATGATGAGGTCGATGGCGTGTCGTTTGTCGAGCTCGATGGTCGGTTCGGGCAGCACCGGGCCGTCGAGCCCCGACTCGCCGTGGATGCTCCCGGCCAGCTCGATCTGCCGCACCAGTGGCCTCGCCGCCCCCGCCGCGAACGGCACTCCCACGATTCCCGCCACGCGCGCCACCGACAGGGCGTTTCGGGTGACTTTCTCGAGTGTCTGGTTGCCCACCACGGTGGTCACCGCCATCAGCTCGATCTCCGGGTTGCCGTGCGCGAGCAGCATCGCGACCGCGTCGTCGTGGCCGGGGTCACAGTCGAGAATGATCTTGCGGGGCATGCGGGCTCGCTTTCGTCGGGTGCGGTGGGTCACTGTTCAGCGTGCTGCACGCGGCGGTTCGAGGCAACTCGAGGCGACTCGAGGCAACTCGACACGCGAGCGTGAACGCGCACCGAGAGTTTGCTGGATGCCCGCGGCGAGCACTCCGATAGATTATGAGTGGTACCTCACCCATACGAGGGCCGCGATGGGGCAGCTGCCCTTCGAACAGTGGAGGTAACACAATGTCGGTGCGCGGCGACGAACTCTTTCTGTCGGGCAGCGACATCAGCATCACGGGCCTGCCGAAAGTCTCGCTGCACGATCATCTCGACGGAGGGCTGCGCGGTCAGACCATCGTCGAACTCGCCGACGCCATCGGGTTCGAGCTGCCGGCGAACGGTGCCGAAGCGCTCGAGGGCTGGTTCGAGAACTCGGCCGACTCCGGATCTCTCGTGTCATACCTGAAGACGTTCGACATCACCGCTGCCGTCATGCAGACCAGCGAGGCGCTCACCCGGGTCGCCCGGGAGTTCGTGAACGACCTCGCCGCTGACGGAGTGATCTATGGCGAAGTGCGCTGGGCACCCGAACTGCACCAGGCCGGCGGGCTGAGCCTCGATGAAGCTGTTGCGGCGGTTCAGGCGGGCCTCGACCAGGGGGTCGAGGATGCGCTCGCCGACGGCCAGAGAACCCGCACCGGCCAGCTCATCACGGCCATCAGGCACGCCCACCGCTCGATGGAGGTAGCCGAACTCGCGGTGCGCCACCGCGAGCGGGGGGTTGTGGGCTTCGACCTTGCTGGGCCCGAACTCGGCTTTCCGGCCGCGAACCACCGCGCGGCCTTCGACTACCTCGCCCAGAACCACCTGCCGACGACGGTGCACGCGGGTGAGGCTGACGGTCTGAGCAGCATCCGGAGCGCGCTGTTCGACGGGCGTGCCCTGCGGCTTGGCCACGGAGTACGTATCGCCGAAGACATCACGGTCGAGCGGCAAGATGACGCGAGCACCTTCGTCACGCTCGGCACGCTGTCGCAATGGGTGAAAGACCGACAGATCGCGCTCGAGCTCTCGCCGTCGTCGAACCTGCAGACGGGGGCGATTGCCCAGTGGGGTGAGGAACTCATCGATCATCCGTTCGACCTGCTCTACCAGCTCGGATTTCGGGTCACCGTGAACACCGACAACCGGTTGATGAGCAACACCACCCTGAGCCAGGAACTCGCGCTGCTGTCGGATGCGTTCGCGTACGACCTCTCAGACCTCGAGACATTTCAGTTGAACGCCGCGGCTGCGACGTTCCTTCCGCTTGAAGACCGTGAAGAGCTGGCTGAGGCCATCTCCGAAGGTTTCGACGAGGCCTGAAGGGCTTTCGGATGCTCTCCCTACCCGACTCGGCGATCGCGTTGCAGCAGCACGCCGCCGACTGGCGCGAGGCCGTGCTGCTCGCAGGTGCAGCCCTCACCGATGCAGGCGTGACGACAGACGAATACGGTCCCCGCATGGTGGCCATGGTCGAGGAATTCGGTGCGTACATCGTCATCGCGCCGGGGCTGGCGCTCGCGCACGCGCGGCCGGGACCCGATGTGCTGGAGTCGGGCATGTCGGTGGTCACACTCGACGAGCCGGTGGTGTTCGGGCATCCGTACAACGACCCGGTGTCGGTCGTGCTCGGCCTCGCGGTGATCACCGCCGACGAACACGTGAGTGGAATAGCTGAGCTGGCGAATGTGTTCAACGATCCGACAGCAATCGACAGGGTGGCGCGCGCCGCAACTCAGGGCGAGGTGCAGGCGTTGTTTCAGCGCCCGAGCGAAACAGGGGGAGTCGAATGAAAATCGTTGCGATCTGTGGTGCGGGTGTGGGTACGTCAGGCATCCTGAAGGTGAACGCTGAGCGCGCCCTCCGCCGGCTCGACATCGAGGCCGATGTGACGGCGGCCGACATCGCGAGCGTGTCGGTGGTGGCGGCGGATGCACAGGTGATTCTGACGTCGCCTGAGTTCGTTGATTCGCTCGGAAAGACGAATGCCGACATCATCGTGGTCGAGAACTACTTCGATGTTGATGAGCTGACGGCGAAGCTGGAGCAGGCGCTGGGCTGAGCCTAGCTGAGGTGAGCTGAGACCGGCTGAGGTGAGCTGAGACCGGCTGAGGTGAGCTGAGACCGGCTGAGGTGAGCTGAGCTGATCCGAGCTGGGTGAGGCGTCAGAGCGCGGTCGGGGCCAGTTGCAGGTCGGATTCGATGCGTGCGGCTGTCTGCTTCAGTGCCGCCAGGTATTTCTTTCGCATGGCGTCGTTCGTTCCCGACGAGGCCTGCGTCGACACGTTGATGGCGCCCACCACCCTGCCGTCGGGCCCGGAAAGAGGCACGGCGATCGAGCGGAGCCCCGGTTCGAGTTCCTGGTCGACCACGGCCCATCCGTTCGAACGCACTTTGTCGAGTTCGGCAGTGAGGGCGTTCTCCGAACCCACGGTGCGTTCGGTCAGGGCGCGCAGCTTCACATCGTGAAGATACGAGGCCAGGTCGGCCGGTGAGAGCCCCGCGAGCAGTACTCTGCCCATCGAGGTGGCGTAGGCGGGCAACCGGGTGCCGAGGTTGATCCCCACCGTCATGATGCGGTGCGTGGGCACCCGCACGATGTACACGATGTCGGGGCCGTCGATGATGGCCGCCGACGTCGATTCGCCGACCGACCGTGAAAGCGCTTCGAGGTGCGGCTGGGCGATCTCGGGCAGGGTGATGCCCGAGAGGTAGCTGAAGCCGAGTTCGAGCACCTTGGCCGTGAGGGCGAAGGTCTTGCCGTCGGTTCGCACGTAGCCGAGCTCGATGAGGGTGAGCAGAAATCGCCGAGACGTGGCCCGGGTGAGCCCGGTTGCGCGTGCGATCTCGCTGAGGGTCATCAGCGGTGTGTCATGCCCGAAGACCCGGATGACCGACAGCCCCCGCGCGAGAGACTGCACGAATCCCGCGCTGGGGCCCGGCAGGTCGAACTCGCCAGTGTCGCTCATACTCGCGCCCCGCTCACAGGCATGACCCGCTCACAGGCTTGCCCCGCTCACGCGACCAGCTCGCGCATGCCGCGTTCGAGGGCCGAGAGGCGCTTCGCGACGGAGGCCTTGCGTTTTGCGAGGCTGCCCTCGCTGCTCGACACGTCGATGTAGACCTTCAGTTTCGGTTCGGTTCCACTCGGGCGAACCATGATGCGCGAGCCGTCGGTCGTGGTGATGCGCAGAATGTCACTCGGCGGCAGTTCGGCCGAACCGGCCGACAGATCGTCGATGCTCGCCACGGCGACCCCGCCGATGCTCTGCGGCGGGTCGGCGCGAAGGGCGGCCATGATCTCGCCGATGCGGCTCAGGTCGGTGACCCTCAGCGAGACCTGGGCCGAGTCGTAGTGGCCGAACCTCTCGCTGAACCGGTCGAGCTGGTCACTGAGAGTGAAGCCGTCAACCGCCAGCTCGCTGGCCAGCGACAGCAGCGCGACGGCTGCAGAGATGCCGTCTTTGTCGCGCACACTCTCTGGGTTCACGAGGTAGCCGAGCGCCTCTTCGAAGCCGAAGATGAGCCCCGGAACCCGTGACACCCACTTGAACCCGGTGAGCGTCTCCTGAAACCGCAGCCCATACGCGGCCGCGACGGCGCTGAGCGCGGGAGAGGAGACCACCGAGCACGCGAGGGTGGCAGGTTCGGTGGCGGCGGAGCCTACGGTCTCCGTCGCAGCGGCACTTGCCGCCGCGTGCTTCTCGGCAGCCCGCCACCCGAGAAGCGCACCCACCTCATTGCCCGTCAGACGCCGGTACCCGCTGTCGGTCGACTTGTCGGGCACCGCGATGGCGAGCCGATCGGCATCGGGATCGTTCGCGATGATCAGGTGCGCCCCCGACGACTGAGCGGTCTCGTACGCGAGGTCGAGCGCGCCGGGCTCCTCGGGGTTCGGGAACGCCACGGTGGGAAAACGTGCATCCGGTTCGATCTGCGCGAGCACCAGGTCGGGCTCGATGAAGCCGGCCGCGCCGAGCACCCTCGAGAACGTCTGCCAGCCCACCCCGTGCATGGCGGTGTAGACCGTTCGCGGCTGAGCACCGATCTCGCTGGGCGGCAGCAGACCTGCCGCTGCCGTCGCCGTGACGTAGGCGTCGATGACCGACTCGGCCGCCACTGTGTAGGCCGCCGAACGCGGCAGCTCGGGCACCAGCGACTCGGCTGCAACGCGCCGGATGTGCGTCTCGATCTCTTCGTCGGCTGGAGCCACGATCTGCGAGCCCTCGTCGATGCCGCCGAGGTACACCTTGTAGCCGTTGTCGTTCGGCGGATTGTGCGACGCGGTCACCATGATTCCGGCGCTCGCGTCGAGGTGGCGAACGGCGAACGCAACGACAGGGGTCGGCAGCAGCCGCGGCAACAGAATCGCGCGAAGCCCTGCGCCAGCGAGGAGTTCGGCCGAATCAGCGGCGAACACCTGGGAATTCTTTCGCCCGTCGTACCCGATGACCACCGACGGCACGACTCCGGGAGCGGCCTTCTCGAGCAGGTATGCGGCGATGCCGGCTGCGGCCTGGGCCACCAGTACCCGGTTCATACGGTTCGAGCCGGCCGCGATCTCGCCGCGGAGCCCGGCCGTACCGAACTTCAGACGGTCGTCGAATCGCTCGTGCAGCGTCGACAGCGCGTCGGCAACGTCGTCATCGGCCGGCTCCACGCGGGCCCGGGCGATGAGCCGGGTCAGCTCGGCTCTCGTCTCGGTGTCAGGATCTTGCGCCAGCCACGCCTCGGCCACCGCCACAATGCCGCTCACAGGGCCGCCACGATGCGAGCAAGCAGCGCGCTGATCACGGGTTCTGCCTGCTGGCCGGCCTCGATGACCTCGCGATGTGACAGCGCTGTCTTCGAGATGCCCGCGGCGAGGTTGGTGATGAGCGACATGCCCAGCACCTCCATGCCGGCCTCGCGCGCGGCGATGGCCTCGAGGGCCGTCGACATTCCGACGATGTGCCCACCGATGGTCTTCGCCATCTGCACTTCGGCCGGGGTCTCGTAGTGCGGGCCGCGAAACTGAACGTAGACGCCTTCGTCGAGTTGAGCATCCACTGTTCGAGCGATGTCGCGCAACCGCTTCGAATAGAGGTCGGTGAGGTCGATGAAGGTGGCGCCCTCGAGGGGCGAGTCGGCTGTGAGGTTGATGTGGTCGCTGATGAGAACGGGTGAGCCCGGCCGCCAGGTCTCACGAATGCCGCCGGCACCGTTGGTGAGAATCATGATGGATGCCCCCGTTGCCGCCGCCGTTCGAACGCTGTGCACCACCCGGCGCACCCCGTGGCTCTCGTAGTAGTGGGTACGGGCGCCGATGACCAGCGCGTGTTTGCCGCTCGGCAGTCGCACCGAACGAAGCGAACCCACGTGACCGACGACGGCGGGCGCGCTGAACCCGACGATCTCCGTGGCGGGAATGGTCGCAACCGTCTCGCCGATGAGGTCGGCTGCCTTCGCCCAGCCGCTGCCGAGCGTCAGCGCGATGTCGTGGTGCGCGACGCCGGTCTTCTCGGCGATCTGCCCGGCCGCCTTGAGGGCGATGTCGAAGGGGCTCAGATCGGCCTGGTCGAGCGGGTTCAGTGCGGGTTCGGAGGCAGGTGTTGAAGACATTCCACCACTTTAGTTAACGCGCCGGTAACCGATTCGATACGCGCCAGAATCTGTGCAGTTTGTCGGCCGGGGCGTCGCTGGGGAAGAATGGCCGTATGGCCTATGAATTCGAGCGCAAGCAGAGAATCACCGTTCTTGGCGGGGGCCCCGGTGGCTACGAAGCAGCCATCGCCGGCGCCCAACTCGGCGCTGAAGTCACCCTCATCGAACGGGTCGGGGTGGGCGGCGCGGCCGTTCTCACCGACGTTGTGCCCTCGAAGACGCTGATCGCCACCGCTGAGGCCGCATCGGCCATCGGTGAGGCCGCCGACCTCGGCGTGCAGTTCTTCAGCCGCACCGAGTCGGGCCGCGCGGTGCGCCCCGAGGTTGCAGTGAACCTGCAGGCCGTCAACAAGCGGTTGCTCGGCCTCGCGCGCCAGCAGTCAGAAGACATGAAGTCGACCCTCATTCGGTCGGGTGTGAAGGTCGTACAGGGCGATGGGCGACTGGATGGCCGTGATGCTGTCATCGTCTCGACCGGTCATGGCGCCGGGGCCATCGACTTCGACCGCATCGAAGCCGACACGATTGTGGTGTCGGTGGGCGCGAGCCCGCGCCTGCTCGCCAGTGCCATGCCCGACGGCGAACGCATCTTCACCTGGACCCAGCTCTACACGCTCGAGGCCATCCCCGAGCACCTCATCGTGGTCGGATCGGGTGTGACCGGCGCCGAGTTCGCGTCGGCGTACACCGCCCTCGGCTCGAAAGTCACCCTCATCTCGAGCCGCGATCAGGTTCTGCCGGGTGAAGACGCTGATGCTGCTGCGGTGATCGAGAACGTGTTCCGGCGCAACGGAATGACCGTGCTGTCTAAGTCGCGCGCCGATTCGGTGGTCAGAACCGAGAATGGCGTGGTGGCGACGCTGAGCGACGGTCGCACGGTAGAAGGCAGCCACTGCCTGATGGCGGTGGGGGCCATCCCGAACACCGCCGGCATCGGCCTCGAAGAGGCGGGCGTTCAACTCACCGAGTCAGGGCACATCCGGGTGAACCGGGTGGCTCGCACGAGTGTGCCGAGTATCTACGCGGCCGGCGACTGCACGACCTTCCTGCCCTTGGCATCCGTTGCCTCGATGCAGGGTCGCACGGCCGTCTTTCACGCCATGGGTGACGCGGTGAACCCCACCGAGATTCGCAACGTCGCCTCGAACATCTTCACCCAGCCCGAGATCGCCACCGTCGGCTGGACCCAGCGGCAGATCGAGGATGGCATCGCCCAGGGCGACATCTACAAGCTGCCGCTCAGCGAGAACCCCCGGGCCAAGATGATGGGCATCAAAGACGGTTTCGTGAAGCTGTTCGCCCGCACCGGTTCGGGTACGGTCATCGGGGGCGTCATCGTGGCCCCGAAGGCGAGTGAACTCATCTTCCCGCTCGCGCTCGCCGTCGAGCATCGCCTCACCGTAGACCAGGTGGCTCGCGCGTTCACGGTGTACCCGTCGCTCTCCGGCTCGATCTCCGACGCGGCGCGCGCGATGCACATCGTTCTGTAGCTGCGTTCGCCGGCGTGAGTGGGTCAATTTGGCACGCTCACGCTCACGCTCACGCGACTCGGCGTACCTCCTCGATGTCGTAGATGCCGAAATAGTCTTCTGACACCTCACTTCGGGCGAAATCGAACACCACCGACACCCGTGTGCGGTCTTTCCGCACGGTGACGTAGCGCACCGTCGCCAGCATGTCGCTCACACCGAACCTGACCATGACTTTCTGCCCGGCTCGCAGGGGTTCCGTTCGGTTCAGCTGAGTTGTGGGTTCACGTTCTGCGTTCACCATGGAGGCGCTCCAATCAGATCAGTGAGATGTTCTCGCATAATAGTATCCATTTCTGCGGCGACGAAGTCGAGCGACTGTCGCCATCGCCGGGCCGTCTCAAGGACGAGGGGCTGCATGGTTCTGCACGCCGCAATGCTGACCGGGTCATCGTGAATGAGGGCATTGCGCGCCTCGTTCAATCGCTGGAGTTGTAGCAGTGCGAAAGATCCGCCGACAGGGTGTAGTTCATTTATCTTGGTGACCAATGGCAGCCCCAGGGCGAGAAAGTCCGCTCCAAGAGTCGAGGGGTTGGCATTCCCGAAATCGAGCTTTCGCCCACTCTGAAAACGGTTGCTCACAATGGTTCGAACGCTCCCGAGGGGCACTGTCGTTTCCGTGACGATGGCGTCAATGCAGTCGCTCGCTTCGTGGGCCGCGCCATTCGAGTAGTGCAGATGAGGTCATGCAGTCAAGGTAGCCCCTGCGGCTTCGGAGGCCGGCTAGTTATCCACAGGCCCGTTCTGGGCCTCATAAATGATTTACTCTCGTCTTTGCGACGGTTGCCATGCTCGTTGGCCGGCCGCAACTACCGAGAGGAAACCTTCATGAATCGACGACTCTGTGCCGCCGTTCCCGTTGTAGCGCTGCTGATGGCGGGCGGCATTGCTGGCCTGGCGGGCAGCGCACAAGCCGTGGTGCATCCGGCGGCGTACGCGTCCCTTCCCCGGGGCGCAGAGCCCGGCGCACTGGTCGTCGACACGGCCGGTGACGTGTTCACGGTGAACCCGGGTACGAATTCGGTCAGCAAGGTGCTGGCCGGCGGCCGGCTCGACCCACGCTTCGACGGAACGCTTCCGTCGGGTTCGCTGCCCGTGCACATCGCAGAAGACGCGGCGGGAGCTCTTTACGTCACGAGCTTCACGACCAGCACGGTGGTGAAGCTCGACCCCGACACGGGGCTCGCCGACTCGGCCTTCACCGCACACGCCGGCGCCGCACTTGCGGGGCGGCACCCGGTCGACGTCGCCATCAGCCCGGCCGGCGCCATCTTCGTACTGAACAGCGGTGACGAGACAGTGGTCGAACTCTCGGCCGCGGGAGACGAACTCGCGGTCGCCGCACTCGACCCGGTCGCCGACTCGCAAGCGCTCGCCTTCGACGATCACGGCGACCTGTTCGTGGCGAACACCGGTGACGGCACCATCTCCCGCATCACGTACGGCACGGCCGGCCCCGCCTCGGTGACCCGGGCGTGGGCGACGCTCGACGCCGGCACCTACCCCACCGGCCTCGCCTTCGACCACCACGACCACGTCTACGCCGTGAGCGCGGCCGGCGCGAGCGTCTACGAGATCGGCGAAGATCTCCCCATCGGCCTGAATCTCATGTCACGGCACCGCATGCCCGGAACCTACCCCTTCGCCATCACGAACGATCTCATCGGCAATGTCTACACGAGCAATATCGGTGACAACACGATCTCGATGTTCGGTGTCGATGGCAGCGTGATCGATGCGGTCACGACGCTCACCGGATCACCGTCAGCCGAAGCGATCGTGGCCGACCGCAGCGGATCGCTGTTCACGGCGAACACGGCGACCGATTCGGTGGGTATCGCGCCACTCGCGCCCGTCATCACGTCGGCGGCTCCGCCTTCGGCGGCTCAGGTCGATGTGGCGTACCGCGCGCAGATCACCGCGACGGGCCTTGACCCGACGGTGTTCGCTGCCTTAGAACCGCTTCCGAGCGGATTGTCACTCGACCGGGCATCCGGAGTGCTGAGTGGCACCCCCACCGTCGCCGGCACTTTCGACCTTGACGTCTCCGCCGCGAACCTGGTCGGCCGCTCGGATGTGCAGCACGTCTCGCTTGTCATCGCCCCGAGGGCGGGGAGCACCGGTTGCTGGTACTGGAGCGGGCCGTGCGGCCTGTGAGGTGCTGTTCACACGTCGAGCAGGCCGCGGATATCGTCGGCGGTGAGGGCGGTGCTGAACACGGCGTCGTCGTCCATCACCGCATCGAAGAGCTTCGCCTTCTGCTCTTTGAGCGCCATCACCTTCTCTTCGATGGTTCCGGTCGCCACCAGCCGGTAGACGTTCACGCTCTTGGTCTGGCCGATGCGGTGCGTACGGTCGATCGCCTGGTTCTCAGTGGCCGGGTTCCACCACGGGTCGAGCATGAACACGTAGTCGGCTTCGGTGAGGTTCAGGCCGAACCCGCCCGCCTTCAGGCTGATCAGAAAGACCGGGGCCGTGCCGGATTTGAACCGCGCGATGACCTCGGGCCGGCGCCTGGTCGAGCCGTCGAGGTACTCGAATTCGATGCCGGCTTCGGTGAGACGGGTGGCCGCCTTGCCGAGAAACGAGGTGAACTGGCTGAACACGAGGGCGCGGTGGCCCTCGGCCACCACATCATCGAGTTGCTCGAACAGGGCATTCAGTTTGCTCGAAGGTACATCTGCGTACTTCTCGTCGATCAGCGACGCATCGAGGCTCAGCATGCGCAGCAGCGTCAGCGAGCGAAAGACGATGAATCGGTTGCGGTCGAGATCGTCGATGAGACCGAGCAGTTTCTGGCGCTCTCGCTGAAAGAAGGTGTCGTAGAGCGCTTGGTGGGCGGGCAGCAGCGCGACCTGCAGCGTCTGCTCCTGCTTAGCCGGCAGCTCGGGGGCCACGAGTTCTTTCGTGCGACGCATCAGCAGTGGCCGAATGCGCCGCCGCAGCTTCGGCAGCAGCGTGGGGTCGAGCGCCTTCTCGATGGGCCTCACATACGCCTCCTGAAACCTCGGCGCAGAGGCGAACAGCCCGGGTGCCACGATGTCGAAGAGCGACCAGAGTTCCATCAGGTTGTTCTCGAGGGGGGTTCCGGTGATGGCGAGTTTGAAGGGAGCGTCGAGTGCGGTTGCGCACTCGTGCAGCTTCGACGTGTGGTTCTTCACGAACTGCGCTTCGTCGAGAATCAGCCCCGACCAGCCCACCGCGCTGTATGCCGCGAAGTCGAGCCGGAACAGCGCATAACTCGTGACCACGATGTCGGCTCCGTCGGCGATCTGGGCCACGGTTCGCTTGCCCTTCGCCTGGGTGGTTGTGACGCCACTGACCACGAGCGAAGGGGTGAACCTGGCCGCTTCGGCGAGCCAGTTCGAGACCACAGAGGTCGGTGCCACCACGAGAAACGGCGGGGTGCCGCCCGGTGCGGCCCCCCGGGCGTGCGCTACGAGAGCGAGGGTCTGCAGTGTCTTGCCGAGCCCCATGTCGTCACCGAGAATGCCGCCCAGACCGTGTTCATAGAGAAAGGCGAGCCAGTGAAAACCTTCGAGCTGGTAGGGCCGCAGCGAGGCATCCACGGTTGCGGGCAGTGGCGTGGGCCGGATGCTCGTCACGGTGTTCAGGCCCGAAACGGCCTCGCGCCACGCCACCGCCTGAACCGTTTCTTCGGCGAGGTCTTCGAACTCCGACCACAGGCTCGCCTGGTAGCGGCTGATGCGCACTCCGGTGTCCCACTCGGCGAGGGCGCTGGCCTCCGCCAGCAGCTCACGCAGCCGGTCGAACGAGGGATGGTCGAGGGTGAGGTAGGTCTTGTCGACCATGAGCAGCTTCGTCTCGCCCTTCGAGAGCGCCTTGAAAAGCGGCCCGAACGGAACCCGGTAGCCGCCAACGTTCACGATGATGCCAAGGTCGAACCAGTCGCGCTTGTCGCTCTCGACGGTGGTGATGGTGAGCTCCGGGTCACCGGTCAGCTCGCGGTAGTCGGGCCGCTTGCCCACGATGTCGACCTGCACCGCGTCGAGGTGCTCCAGAATCGGCAGTGTCTTCTCGGTGAAGACGGCAGCATCGAACCCCTGCAGCACGAGGCTGGCATTCAGCGGGCGCGCCGGGTCGACCGGCTCGAAGGCCTCCGACCGTGCACCGATCTCTGCTGCCGCGTCGTTCGCGAACTCGAGGGCCCTGAGAACCGCCCCGAGGGTGTGCCGCTCGGCAGCGGTATCGCGTTCGTCGCCGTCGCCTCCGCCGTCGGCATCCGCATCGGCATCCTCGGTCGAGGCGTACAGCGGCAGCTGCTGAGTGTGTTCACCCGAACCGTACTGCCACGACCAGTCAAGACTGAGCACGTTCTTCGCGCGAAAGCGTGCGGTCAGAACCAGAACGGGCGGGGCTATCTCGGGAAACTCGACCGTCTCGTCGCTGCTGACCAGCGTCACAGCGCGGCGGAGCCGCGGATAGAACGTCTCGAAGAACTCCCCGACCTCGTCAGCGGGCACCACCACGTCGGCAACGTGGCCGAGCAGCGCGCGTTCCTCCTCGCCCAGACGCGTGCGCACGGCGGGGACACCCTCGGCACCCGGCGCGATGGTCTCGTCTGCCCGGGCCTCGGGAGCCACCGCGTGGGCTCGTTCGCTGGTGGGTTCGACAGCGGCGGTCACCGTTGGCGCCAGCACGATGCTCGACCGGGCCAGATCGTACGTGTAGACCCCGTGGTCGCCGATGGCCCCGCTCGACGATGCCGGGCGTACTGCCGTGTCGACCACCACGCTCGCCGAAAGCACCAGGTCGCCCCGCTCTGCCACCCCCGGCCCTGCCGTCTCCTGGCCGGCCCGCGAAGCATCGAGCCGAACCGTGGCGCCCGCCCCCACCTTCACCACCGAGGCCTTCTTGGTGCCCAGCAGAGGGATTCCGAGCTGCGCGGCTTCGTCGAGCAGCCCCCACAGCAGGGGCGAACTGAAGTCGTCGAGGTAGAGCCAGTCGTTCTCCTGGCCGGTGTACAGCTCGCGGGTGGCACGCTGTACGGCGGCGAACTGGGCGAACCACCGGTGGTGCTCCGGGTTCAGGTTCAGCCGGTTCACCTGGTGGGTGAACGACCCCCAGCTGACGCTCGCCTTGATGTAGCTTCCGGCGGCACTCCGAACCACGGGGCGAACGCCGAGTCGCCGGGGCGCGCGCTCGAGCGGATCATCGGTCGCCTTCGGCTCGCGGGCGGCCTTCGTGGTCGGCCCCCGCCATTGCTCACGGCTGCGCGGAACGAACTCCCGCACTTCGAACTGCAGCCCCATCGCCGTGGTCGAGCGTTGCCCGCCGCGCGCGGGTGCGACGAGCTTTGCCGCCGCCGAGGATGCGCCGGGCTGAGACAGCGCGCCCACCCGCTGGCGCCAGCCCTGGGCTTCAGCGGCGGCGGGGGCCGGAGCCTCCGATGCCGGCGAATACCACTCGCCGAGCTCCCGTGGGGCTCGCCCGGGCAGCCACTCGGTACCGCGTTCGGCGTCGGCGTCAGGGGTGCGCATGCCGCCGGTTGCAGGCGTGCCCGACGCATCCAAGCCGCCCGGAATACCCGGCGCACCCAGGTCACCCGGCGCGACCCACGCATACCCGTGATCGCCCACCGGCCGGCGAACGTGGGCCGCATTGCTGGCGAGGAGGGCGGCGGCGACGTGTTTGCAGTCGAAACGCACCGGGCAGCTGCACGAAGAGCTGACGGGCACCCAGTACACCGAATTCGATTCGTCGAGCGTTACCGAACAGCGGTAGGGAGCGCCTTCAGAGCCCTGAACTGCGGCCGTGAGGGTGCGCGTCTCGGCGTTCCACACGAGATTCGCGACCGCAGACCCCCGGGCGTAGGGCCGAGCCCGATCGAAGCTGGGGCGGCCGACCAGCCGCGCAATGTCGGCCGCGTCGACCAGCGGAAACGCGGAACTCGACATGCGTCCATCGTCTCACGCCCCGCAATATCGAGGGAGCGGCGGCCGCTACGCCGCCACGTGGTCGGAGATCTCGAGCAGCCGGTGCCCCGACGAGACCGTCTCGCCGACGACTGCGTCAATCGACGACACGATGCCGTCTTTGTGCGCCTGGATGGGCTGCTCCATCTTCATGGCCTCGAGCACCACGATGAGGTCGCCCTTGACGACCTTGTCGCCTTCGGCCACGGCCAGCTTGATGACGGTGGCCTGCATGGGAGCCTTCACCGAGTTGCCGGTGGCCGTGAGCGTGGCTCCGGTGGAACCGCTGCGCCGACGCGGTGCTGCGCCGAGGGTCGCCCCCGAACTGCCGGCCCCTGAACCGATGCCGCTGCCGGCAGCCGAGAGCAGGCGCTCGGGCAGCACGACCTCGATGCGCTTGCCGTCGACCTCGACGACAACCGTGCTGCGGGCGGGCGCGGGTGCTGCGTCGTCGAGTGACCCGCTCCACGGCTCGATGGTGTTGTCGAAGTCGGTCTCGATCCAGCGGGTGTAGATGCTGAACGGCTGCCCGGCCTCGGGAGCGAAGGCGGGATCGCGCACGATGGCACGGTGAAAGGGCAGCACGGTGGGCAGGCCGGCCACCTCGAACTCGTCGAGCGCGCGGCGGGCCCGTTCGAGCGCCTCTTCACGAGTCGCGCCGGTCACGATGAGTTTGGCGAGCAGCGAGTCGAACGACCCGGAGATCACGTCGCCCGCCTGCACGCCGGTGTCGACGCGCACGCCGGGGCCGCCCGGAGCCTTGAACACGTGGATGGGCCCGGGGCTCGGCAGAAAACCGCGGCCGGCGTCTTCGCCGTTGATGCGGAACTCGAATGAGTGCCCGCGGGGCGCAGGGTCGTCGTAGCCGAGCACGCCGCCCTCGGCGAGCCTGAACTGCTCGCGTACGAGGTCGACGCCGGTGACCTCTTCTGAGACCGGGTGTTCGACCTGCAGGCGCGTGTTCACTTCGAGAAACGACACCGTGCCGTCTTTCGCCACCAAGAATTCGCAGGTGCCGGCCCCCACATAGCCGACCTCTTTCAAGATGGCTTTGGATGCCCGGTAGAGGCCCTCGTTCTGCTCGTCGCTCAAGAAGGGCGCCGGGGCTTCTTCGACGAGTTTCTGGTGGCGGCGCTGCAATGAACAGTCGCGGGTGGATACGACCACCACGTTGCCGTGTGAATCGGCTAGGCACTGCGTCTCGACGTGGCGCGGTTCATCGAGGTACTTCTCGACGAAGCACTCGCCGCGACCGAAGGCAGCGATGGCCTCGCGGGTGGCCGATTCGAACAGCTCAGGAATCTCTTCGACCGTGCGGGCGACCTTCAGGCCGCGGCCACCGCCGCCGAAGGCAGCCTTGATGGCCACGGGCAGGCCGTGGATGGCGACGAAGTCGAGAACCTCGTCGGCGCCGGTGACGGGGTCGATGGTGCCGGGGGCGAGGGGTGCGCCCACGCGCTCGGCGATGTGGCGCGCCGACACTTTGTCGCCCAGCAGCTCGATGGCCGAGGGGGAGGGGCCGATCCAGATGAGCCCGGCGTCGATGACGGCCTGGGCGAAGCTGGCGTTCTCAGCGAGAAACCCGTAACCAGGGTGTACGGCGTCGGCGCCCGATCGCTTGGCGATCGACAGAATCTTGTCTATGACGAGGTACGTTTCAGCGCTCGTGGTGCCATCGAGGGCATACGCCTCGTCTGCCAGCTGAACGTGCAGGGCGTCTCTGTCCTGGTCGGCGTAGACGGCCACCGACGCTACACCCGAGTCTTTCGCGGCCCGTACAACCCGCACAGCGATCTCGCCGCGGTTGGCAATCAGAACTTTAGTTATACGAGGCATAGTGACCTAGCCTATTAGGCCGGCAGCCCGGCGCTTTGGCATGTGCCTACAAAAATGGATGCCCGGGCGGTGCCGTTGTCTACAAAACGGGCTGCTCGGCGCCGCTGTATGCCTCTCCGCGCATGAATTGGCGCGTGTTCAGGATGGATGCTCAGGACGAGTGCGGCGTGTTCCAGAACGAGGTCCACGACACGCCGAGCTGGCCGGTGAGGTCGCGGAGCGCGGGCAGCGACATGCCGATCACCGTCGACGGCGCACCGCTGATCGAGCGGATGAACGGAGCCGCGAGCCCGTCGATCGTGAACGCCCCCGCCACCTCGAGTGGCTCGCCGGTGGCCACGTAGGCCGCGATCTCGGCGTCGCTGATGTCGGAGGCGAATTCGACGGTGGCCGACGTGACACTACCGGCTGCGGGAAATGCGCCTGCGCTCGCAGACACCGCACTCGCAGACACCGCGCTGCCAGACTCCGCGCCGCCTGTGCCCGAACCGCCGGAACCCGATCCTGCCCCCAACCGGTGGTCGATCATCCAGTGCCCGCTGTGCAGCACGCCGGCCCGCCCTCGATGCCGTCGCCAGCGTTCGGCTGCCACCTCTGGCAGGTGCGGTTTGCCGTAGATGACCCCATCGAACTCGAAGGCCGAGTCGCCGCCCAGAATGAAGCCGTCGATGGGTTCGCCGCCCGGCACGGCATCGAGTACCGCCTCCGCCTTCAGGCGAGCGAGCAGCTGCACGAGATCGTGAGCCGTGAGCGGGCCTCCGGCTGCGGCCTCGGCAGCGAGCACAGCGCCCTCTTCGTCGACGTGCGAGGGCACGATCACCGGCTCGATTCCCACCTGGCGCAGCAGTGCGAGTCGGGCGGGCGAGGTGGAGGCGAGGTACAGGCGCATAGTCGGCAAGTGTAGGCAATGACCGTCTGTCATGCTGGAGGTATGGGTGAACTTCTGGGTACGACGGTCGAGCTTCAGGTGACGAACGTCGCTCACGGCGGGGTTTCGGTGGCGCGGCTCGACGGCCGCGTGGTCTTCGTCGCCGACAGCCTGCCGGGTGAAACCGTTTTGGCCCGCATCTCGAGCGACGACCACCAGTCGTTCTGGCGCGCCGAGACGGTCGAGGTGCTCGAGGAGAGCCCGCACCGCCGTCTGCACGTGTGGAAGGCCGCCGCTCTTGACCGTGACCCCGACCGGCGCGCCGGCGGGGCCGAGTTCGGCCACATCGATCTGCCCTGGCAGCGCGAACTCAAACGTCAGGTGCTCGTCGATTCTCTGCAGCGGTTCGCCCGGCTCGAGAACCACCCGGCACTCGAGGTGCAGGTCGAAGCGGTCGAAGGCGATGATGCAGCGAACGGCCTCGGCTGGCGCACCCGGGTGAGCCTGCACGTTGACGACGACGGTTTCGTGGGCCCCTACGCCGCGCGCTCACACCGCGTCGTGACGGTCGATGCGCTTCCGCTCGCGACTCAGGCGGTCGAATACGCTTCGCCCCTCGACGAACGCCTGCTCGGTACCGACCGCGTCGACGTGGTCTCTGACGGCCGCCGCGGTGCCCGGGTCGTCGTCGGGTCGGCGCCGGCCGGTAAGCCCATCGTCGAGCGGGTGGGCGAGCGAGAATTCAGGCTCGATGAACTCGGCTTCTGGCAGGTGCACCACGGCGCCGCCCGCACGCTCACCGAGGCCGTGCAGCAGCAGGTGCTCCCTGAGCTGTTCGACCCCTCAGCTGCCAACCTCGACCTCTACGGCGGGGTGGGCCTGCTGGCCGCGGCCCTGATCGACCGGTTCACGCCCGACGTGCGCATCGAGAGTGTCGAGAGCGATGCGAGCGCCACCGCGAACGCCGAATTCAATCTGCGCGACGCCGCGAACGCGTCGGCGGCCACGGCTCGTGTCGACCGGTACCTCGGTCAACTGCAGCGCGATGCCAGCACGGCTGAGCGTCAGGCTCTCGCCCGGGCATCCGTCATCATCGACCCGCCGCGCGCGGGCGCCGGCAAGCTGGTTGTGGCGAGCCTCATCGACCTGCACCCGGCCCAGGTCGTGTACGTAGCGTGCGATCCGGTGGCGTTCTCGCGTGACCTGGCGCAGTTCTCTGCCGGGGGTTACGAGCTGCGGTCACTGCGTGCGTTCGACCTGTTTCCGCACACCCACCACGTCGAAGCGATCGGTGTACTGACCCCGCGCTGAGCAGCGGTGGGCCTACGATAGGCGAGACGACAGCTTCGATGTCTCGCCGGGAGGGTCACGTGGCCGAATTGCCGCAGCAGGTTCGGGTCGCCATCGTCGACGACCATGAGTCGGTTGTGCTGGGGCTTCGCGCCGCCTGCCTCGATGCCGGGTTCGACGTCGTGGGCGTCGCGTTGACGATGGATGCCCTGCTGCCCCTGCTCGAGGGGGCCACTGTCGACGTGATCGTGCTCGACCTGAGCCTGGGCGACGCATCGACTGTCACCTCCAATCTGCAGCGGGCCAGGGCCACCGGAGCCGACGTGCTGATCCACAGCATCGCCGACCGCGCCTCGAGCATTCGTGACGCCCTGGCGGCGGGCGCGGCGGGGGTCATTCCGAAGACCAGTTCGACGAGCATCGTGATGGCGGCCATTCGCCAGGTGGCGCGGGGCGAGGTGCTGAACAACCTCGAATGGGCCAGCGCCATCGATGCCGACCAGGCCTTCTCCCGGGCGCAACTGGGCCGGCGTGAACAAGACGTGCTGCACCTGTACGCCTCAGGTCTGCCACTGAAGGCGGTGGCGGCGCAACTCGGAATCGCACCGTCGACGGCCCGTGAGTACCTCGACCGGGTGCGCGCGAAGTACGTGGAGGTGGGGCGACCCGCCCCCACCAAGGTCGACCTTCTCCGCCGCGCCGTCGAAGACGGCATTCTCGCGATCGACGACGTGCGGCATGCCGGGCGCTGACGTGCCAGCACCGGCGCGGCCCAGCCCCGGGCATCCGGCGCCCGCGCCAGCGCCCCCACCGGCACCCGCCGGCCCCGCCCAGCCAGCCCAGCCAGCCCAGCCACCCCTGCTGCGCCTCCGCAGCGCCCTCACTCGCTCGAGCGTCGAAACCATCGTCTCGCGTTCGTCGGCTGGCTTCGCGGTGCTCTTCGCGATGCCCGCACTGCCCTCCATCGCGGCATCGTGGGGCTGGCTGCCCCTGGGCTGGGCCGTCGGCTTCGTGCTGGTCGTCTTCGTGCAGCTCATGGTGATCCTCGTCGCCGCGATCGCCCGGCGCGGCGTCAGAGCATCGATGGCATTCTTCGCGCTGAGTTACCCGATTCTGCTCGTGCTGTGGCCGCTCGCCATCACCGACACGGCCGCCGCGAGAGGCAACCAGCCGTGGCTGTGGTTTCTGCTCGACGTGGCCTTCGCCTACGCCGCCGTCGCCTTTCCCTGGCGATGGGCCGCGGTGTACAGCGTGGGGGTGACCTGTGTGTACGTCTTCATTCGCACGGTGCCGGCCGGTGGTTCGGCGAGCGTCGGGTTCGCGCTCATCGACGGTTTCTACGTCACGTTGATCGGCGCGTTCATCCTGATGATCGTCACGAGTCTGCGTGCGGCGGCAGACCGCGTCGATGCCGCTCAGGTCACCGCCACGCGAGAGTATGCTCGGGCGGCGCTGAACCACGCCTCAGAGCTCGAGCGGGTGAAGGTCGACGCGCTCGTGCATGACACGGTACTCACGACGCTCATCACGGCCGCGCGGGCCGAGAGTGTCGACGAACGCCGCCGTGCCGTGACGCTCGCCCAGAACTCGCTCGACACCCTGCAGCACTCGGCTGGCGTGTTCGGGCCGACGGCCGTACCGCTGGCCCAGTTCGCCGAACGGCTCGCTGACGCCGCGCGCCTGCTCAGCAGTCGAATCGACTATTCCACGGGCCCCCTCGACGAGCGTCTGCTGCCGGCGCCGGTCGCCGAGGCGCTCTACTCCGCCGGCGTTCAGGCCCTCATCAACAGCCTGCAGCACGCGGGCGGCGATGCCACGGCCGGCGCCGGCGACACGGTTTCGCGCACGCTGTCGGTGCACTCCGAGTCGTTCGACGATGTCACGGTGCAGGTGGCTGACACGGGAGTGGGGTTTATGGCCGACGCGGTTCCCCCCGCGCGTCTGGGCCTTCGTGTATCGGTGCGCGAGCGTGTGCACATGGTCGGCGGCGTGGTGGAGGTTCTGTCGATGCCGGGTGGCGGAACATCCATCGTGCTGTCATGGCGACCGGGGACTCCGTCGTGATCGCCCCGCCCCGCTCGCTCGTGCTCGTTCTCGCGGCCCTCTTCTCGCTCTACCACCTCGTTCTCGCCGTCTTCACCCTCGACCTGCCGCGTTCGCCGGGGCCCGTCATCGTGGCCATGGTGGTCTACGCCGCCATCACCACACTGTGCCTCTGGCCGACCAGCCCGCTCACGATGCCGCTCTGGATGGCCGCGCTCGCGTTCGCCCTCAGCCTGGTGATCTCCATTCTGGTGTTCTCGCAGCTCGACGCGACCAAGTCGAACGGGTACGCCACCTGGCCCGTCGCTGCCATCGGCACGCTGATGACCATCGTGACCGTGCGCACGCGGGCGCTGTTCGGGTGGCTCGGTATCGCGGCGCTCGCCGTGATCGTGGTGGTCTGGTCTGGCCCGGCTGCTCTCGTCGAGATGGGGGTGCTGGGCAGTGCCGTGTGGGTCAGCATCGCGTTCGCCCTGGCGCACGCGCTCGCACAGGCGGCCCGTGACACTCAGCTCTTCGCCCGCGCCGAGCTCGATGCGGCGGCCTGGCAGGCCACGCAGGAGGCCCAGCTCACCGAGGGCCGCCACCGTCTCGACCAGATGAACCGCGTCGCTGGCCCGACCCTGCACCACATCGTCGACACCGATGGCCTCTTGAGCGCCGAAGACCGGAGGGAATGTCTACACCTCGAGGGGGCCATGCGCGACGAGATTCGCGGCCGCCGTCTGCTGAACGAGCAGGTGAGAACCGAGGTTCTGGCTGCTCGCCGACGCGGCATCGATGTGACACTGCTCGACGACGGCGGCCTCGATGACCTCACCGATGCCTCTCGCCATCGCATCCAGTCGCAGCTCGCCGGCGAGATCGCCCGCTCACAGGCCGACCGGCTCATCGTGCGCACCGGTCTCGACGACAGTGCGGCCGCGGTCACGGTGGTGGGAGTGCGCGTGAGCGACGACGGTACCGCTGCGGCACTCGGAGCCGACTCTGACGACGACGAGGTGGCCGAGTGGCGGCAGATCGCCCGCGACGAAGAGTGAACAGTCTGACCCCCGTGTCCTCCAAAATGCCGACTATCCCCCAAACGGGGTAGCCGACAGTATTGTTACTGCTAGGTGTCTCTCTTTGAGTTACACCGCCAAACATTCGCTGTCTAGGGTAAGTGAGCGAGTGTTTGGGGGCGAGTCAGGGCGCTATTCGGGTTAGTGGCCTGGCTTGAAAAGATAGCTGGGGGTTGGCGAATCGCCGGCCCCCAGTTTTTTGTGGGAGTCGGCGGTTCGCTGAAAACCCGCGACGCCCGGTGCCGACAACGGCGAGAACCCGCGCTGCTGGTCAGCCGTTCCAGCGCCCACTGCCGGGCGTGAGGGTCTGACGCAATTCGCGTTGGCTGCGCTGCCAGGCCGTCGGGGCCGCCGCTCTCGCGGAGCGCAGCGAGTCTCCCTCTTCTTCGAGCATGCCCCGCACCACGGCCGTGACGGCCGCCAGCTCTGCGTGGGTCACGTTCTTCGTCGTCACGATCACCGGTGCGTCGACGGTGCCGTCGTCAGGCGAATCGGTCATGCGTCGTTCCCGTCTCTCTGAGGTCGTACTGCAAGGGTGGTACTGCAAGGGTGCTGCGGCGCTGGTGCCGATGAAGACGCGCCGACCTACAGTGGAATGTTGCCGTGCTTCTTGGCCGGCAGTGAGGCCCGCTTGGTGCGAAGCGCGCGCAGGCCCTTCACGATGGCGACCCGGGTGGCGGCCGGTTCGATGACGCCATCGAGCTCGCCCCGCTCAGCGGCGAGAAACGGGCTGGCCACGTTGTAGGTGTACTCGTTCGCGAGTTTCGTACGAACGGCGGCCACATCTTCGCCCGCCGCCTCTGCGCGCTTGATCTCGCCGCGGTACAGGATGTTCACCGCACCCTGCCCGCCCATCACGGCGATCTCGGCCGTAGGCCACGCGAGGTTCAGGTCGGCACCGAGTTGCTTCGACCCCATCACGATGTACGCGCCGCCGTACGCCTTGCGTACGATGACGGTGATCAGTGGAACCGTGGCCTCGGCGTACGCGTAGAGCAGTTTCGCGCCGCGGCGGATGACGCCGGTCCACTCCTGATCGGTGCCGGGCAGGTAGCCGGGAACGTCGACCAGTGTGACGATCGGAATGGAGAACGCGTCGCAGAACCGCACGAAGCGCGCCGCCTTCTCGCCCGCCTCGATGTTCAAAGTGCCGGCCATCGCGTTCGGCTGGTTCGCGATGATGCCCACTGAGCGACCCTCGACCCGGGCGAACCCGATGAGAATGTTGGGCGCGTACAGGGGCTGAACCTCGAGAAAGTCTGCGTTGTCGACGACGTGTTCGATGATCGTGTGCATGTCATACGGCTGGTTCGGCGAGTCGGGGATGATCGTGTTCAGCTTGCGGTCGGCATCGGTGATCTCGAGCTCAGCCGTCGCCTCGTACACCGGCAGCTCGGCGAGGTTGTTGTCGGGCAGAAAGCCGAGCAGGGTGCGAACGTAGTCGAGCGCGTCGTCTTCGTCGCTTGCCAGGTAGTGCGAGACACCCGAGATCTTGTTGTGCGTCAGGGCGCCACCGAGCTCTTCCATGCCCACGTCTTCACCGGTCACGGTCTTGATCACATCGGGGCCGGTGACGAACATCTGGCTGGTCTTGTCGACCATGATGACGAAGTCGGTGAGCGCGGGCGAGTACACCGCGCCGCCCGCCGCCGGGCCCATGACGATGGAGATCTGCGGGATGACGCCCGACGCCTGCGTGTTGCGGCGAAAGATCTCGCCGTATTTGCCGAGGGCGACGACACCCTCCTGAATGCGCGCGCCACCAGAGTCGAGCATGCCGATGATGGGCACGCCGGTCTTCAGCGCCAGATCCATCACCTTGATGATCTTCTCGCCGGCCACCTCGCCGAGCGAACCGCCGAAGATGGTGAAGTCCTGGGCGTAGACGGCAACCTGGCGGCCGTGGATGGTGCCGGTACCGGTGACGACAGCGTCACCGTAGGGCCGGTTCTTATCCATGCCGAACGCGTGGGTGCGGTGCCGAACGAACTCGTCGAGTTCGACGAACGACCCGTGATCGAGCAGCTGCTCGATGCGCTCGCGCGCGGTCTTCTTGCCCTTGGCGTGCTGCTTGGCTATGGCGGCCTCGCCGCTCTGGGTGACCGCTTCGTGGTAACGGTTCTTGAGGTCGATCAGTTTGCCGGCGGTTGTGTACATGTCGGGGCCTGAAGTTGTTTCATCGCTCACGGGAGTTCACTCTACCGGCCCGCACCTGAGCCCCTAATGTCGAACTATGAACCTCGAACGAAGCTCTCACCTGGTCGCCCGGCTCGACTGGCGGCCCGAGTCGGGTTCGACCAACGCTGAACTCGTGGCGCTGGCCACCGGTGCCGACGCTCTGGCGTGGCCCGATCTCTCGGTACTGGCCACCGACAACCAGACCGAGGGTCGTGGCCGGCTCGGCCGAACCTGGAGCGCCCCCGCGGGTGGTTCGCTCGCCGTGTCGATTCTGTTGCGCCCGGCACCGTTCGGGCACGGCCCGGCGGGTGCACCCGCTCTGCCCGCCGAAGCGCTCGGATGGTTGCCGCTGCTGGCAGGCGCGGCGATGGCCGAAGCGGTGCGGCACTCGGTGCCCACGACGGGCGATGCCGAAACAGTGTGGGTCAAGTGGCCGAACGACGTGCTCGTGTCGGGGCGCAAGGTGTCGGGCATCCTGTCTCAGCTGCTGCCGAACGGTGGCGGCGTGGTGGTGGGAGCCGGCGTGAACCTCTTTCTGACCGCCGATCAGCTGCCGGTGCCCACAGCCACGTCGCTGCAGCTCGAGGGCGCCACCGGGTTGAGTGTCGACGGCGTGCTCGCGGCCTACCTGGGCGCCTTCACCGCCCTCTACCGTGCGTTCGAGGCGGCCGGTGGGGATGCCCGGGCCAGTGGCCTCGCCGCCCGCGTCAGCCAGCTCTGCGGCACCCTGGGCCAGTCGGTCAGGGTCGAGCTGCCCGGGGGCGACACCGTCTCAGGCCGCGCCGTCGCGCTGGAAGACGACGGTCGCCTGCGCCTCGAAGTCGAACCGGGCGGCCGCGTTCTGCAGGTCGCCGCCGGTGATGTGACCCATCTGAGATACTGAAGCTGCCATGCGCGAGACGCCCCAGAACCCCCTCGACTTCACCGCGGTGCTGCACGATGAGCAGCCCGAGCGCGTGGTTGCGCGCTACCGTGCGCACGGGCGTCGACTGTTCTGGCCGGTTCTCGTGCTGGTCGCGGTGGCCGGGGCCAGCGGCTACTTTCTCGGTCGGTTCGCCGAGAGCTGGCAGAACGATGCGGCGCTCGGCGGCGCCATTCTCGTGGTGTTCGTGGCAGTGCTGCTGCCGGTCGTATCCTGGTTGGCGAGGCGGTACACCCTCACCACGCGGCGCGTCATCGTGACACGAGGGCTCTTCGTTCGGCAGCGGCACGAGGTGTCGCTACGGCGGGGGTTCGACGTGACGGTCAGCCGGCGGGGGTTGCAGGCGGTGTTCCGAAGCGGCGACGTGACGATTCACTCGGGCAGCGAGCATCCACTCGTGTTATCAGACGTGCCCGACGCGAATCTCATAGTGTCGGCGATCACGACGCTCGGTGAGCAGTCGAACCGACCGTCGTTCAACTCTTGACGAGGGCGTCTTCGCGTTCGGCGGCAAGGGCCGCGGTGATGTTGTGCAGGCCGTCGCTGCGCTGCGTGCCGTAGACCCAGTAGCGGTAGAGCACGAAGCGAAAGGCGGTGCCGAGGGCGAGGCCGACGACATTCGCCGCGATGTTCGTGGCAAGCAGGCTGGTCTGGCCGAGCACGTGGTGGGTGAACCAGATGCAGCCCTCAGCGATGGCGAGGCCGCCGACAGAGACCAGGGCGTACTCGACAAGCTCGAGGCCCACATTCTTGCGGCGGTTCTCGCGAAAGGTCCAGTATCGGTTGCCGATCCAGTTGAAGATGATCGCGACCGACGTGCTGATCAGCTTGGCGCCGATGGCGGTGGCGAAGAAGTGGCCGGTGCCGAAGACGCCGAGCAGCAGCATGTTGAAGATGCCGACGTCGAGCACCATGCCGGCGAGGCCCACCACGCCGAATTTGACAGCGTAGGTCAAGAAGCCGCCCCAGGCGCGGTTCGCAAAGTTTTTCAGCGCGTTCAAACCCATGTGCTTTCTCGCGGACCGGTGTGCCGCTGATACTCAGTCTTCAATCGATCCTTCGACTATATGGGAAAGGTTTTGCAAATGCCGGGAGCCATGAGCCCCTCACACGAGGGGTCGAGCACGAGTAAGGTGTGGGGGTGAACTCTCGCATAGGTGTAATCGGCGGTGGCCAGCTGGCCAGAATGATGATTCCCGCGGCGGTGAATCTCGGGCTCGACCTCTCTGTACTGGCTGAAACCGAGGGTTCTTCTGCCCGCCTGGCTGCGACGGCGGTGGGCGACTACCACGACGCCGAGACGGTTCTGCGCTTCGCTGAGACGGTCGACGTCATCACCTTCGACCACGAGCACGTGCCTGAGATGATTCTCAGGCAACTCGTGGCTGCCGGGCACTTGGTACAGCCCGGGCCCGATGCGCTGCGCTTCGCGCAAGACAAGCTCGAGATGCGTCGGCGCCTCGGCGAGCTCGGCATTCCCATGCCCGACTGGGCCGCGGTGACCACCGAAGACGAGCTGCAGGACTTCATCGACGACCACAACGGCGAGGCTGTCATCAAGACCGCGCGAGGCGGCTATGACGGCAAGGGTGTGCGGCTCGTGCGGGCCGCGGCCGAGGCTGCCGACTGGTTTCGGGTGCTGAACGAAGACGGCAACGGCGGGGCTCTGCTCGCTGAAGAGCGAGTCGACTTTCGGCGCGAACTGGCCCAGCTCATCGCTCGTCGTCCGTCGGGGCCCAGCGCGCTCTGGCCCGTCGTCGAGACGGTTCAGAAGGGCGGCGTCTGCAGCGAGGTCTTCGCGCCCGCGCCCGGCACGAACCCCCGCGTTCTCGAACTGGCGGCACGCATCGCCACCACCATCGCCGACGAACTCGGTGTCACCGGCGTGATGGCGGTCGAACTCTTCGAGACCACGGATGACCGGCTGCTGGTGAACGAACTCGCCATGCGCCCCCACAACAGTGGGCACTGGAGCATCGACGGGTCGGTGACCAGCCAGTTCGAGCAGCACCTGCGCGCTGTGCTCGACCTGCCGCTCGGCGACACGGGCGTTCGGGCGCCCCACACCGTCATGGTGAACGTGCTCGGGGGCCCCACCGAGGGTGAGATCGTCGACCAGTACCCGCACGCCCTCGCCGACCAGCCGGGCGTGAAGGTGCACACGTACGGCAAGTCGCCGCGCCCCGGCCGCAAGGTGGGTCATGTCACCGCGTTCGGCGACGACCTCGACGACGTGGTGTTCCGTGCGCGGGCGGCCGCAGCGCTGCTGGGCTCCGACCTCTAGTCTGTAGCCATGGTCTCTGAAAGCCCGTTGGTGGCAATAGTGATGGGGTCTGACTCAGACTTCGCGGTGATGAGCGACGCGGTCGAGGTGCTGTCGAACTTCGACGTGCCGCACGAGGTGCAGGTCATCTCGGCTCACCGCACACCCGAGAAGATGATGGAGTACGGCCGCTCGGCTCGCGGCCGCGGCATCAAGGTCATCATCGCCGGTGCAGGGGGAGCAGCGCACTTGCCCGGCATGATCGCGTCGGTAACGACGCTTCCTGTCGTCGGGGTTCCTGTGCCGCTCGCTCGCCTTGACGGGCTCGACTCGCTGCTCTCGATTGTTCAGATGCCCGCTGGTATCCCGGTTGCCACGGTGTCGATCGGCGGCGCGACGAACGCCGCGCTGCTCGCCGTGAGCATCCTCGCCACCGCAGACGAGGGCCTCGCGGGGCGCCTCGACACGTACCGCCACGAGCTCTCGCTGCTCGTCGAGACGAAGAACCAGAACCTGCAGCAGCGCCTCTGAGCGCTTGCCCGGGCGGGGCTAGAGGTCGGCGTGCAGCTGCCAGACCTTCTCGGCGGAGTCGCGCCAGCTGAAGGCGCGTGCGCGGTCGAGCCCGACGATGCGAAGGCGTTCGGCGAGCTCGGCGTGATTGACCACCTGCGCAATGGCGTGGGCGAGGCGCTCGGGCAGCCCCGCCGGGTCGTCGCGCGGCACCACGATGCTCGCGTCGTCGGCGACCTCCATCAGGGCCGGCACGTCGGTGTGGATGACCGGGGTGCCGAAATTCAGAGCCTCGACGACCGGCAGCCCGAAGCCCTCGGCCATGCTCGGGTAGACGAAGACCGTCGCCCGGCTGATGACCAGCGCGAGGTCTTCGTCACTCACGAAGCCGAGCACGTGCAGACGGTTGGCCGGTAACCCAGCCTCGGCGGCGACGGCCTCGACGTCGAGATCGCCCCAGCCCTTGGGGCCAGCGATGACGAGGGGCAGGTCTGGCGCATCCGGCCGGGCCAGGGCCTGGATGAGCGCGGCGAGACCTTTGCGGGGTTCGAGGGTGCCGACGGCGAGCACGTACGACTCGGGCAGGCCGAGGGCTTCGGCGTGGGCATCCGCGTTCACCGGAAGAACCAGGCTCGAGCTCACGGCACCGCCGATCACCCGCACGCGCTCACCGAAGTTCACATAGTGGGCGAGTTCTTCTGCGACGGCGTGGGTGGGCACCACGATGGCGTCGGCGTAGCGGCGGGCGCGCTTGGCCAGCGCCTTGTGCCATGCGACACCGTGCGGGGTGAGGGTCTGGGGGTGGGTCCACGGCACGACGTCGTGGATGGTGACGGCGATCTGCTCGCCTGGCTGGTGCAGCTGGTCGTGCTTCGTGAGCGGGGCCATCAGCGAGGTGGCGTGCACCATTCCATGGCTCTGACCGGTGAGCAGCCCGTGCTGCCAGGCGGCCGACAGCTCGCGACGGCCGAGGTGCGTGCGGTGCACGGCGCCGAGGCCCGGTAGACGGCTCTTCAGCTCGGCCATTCTTTCGGGGGCGACGGCCGACACAATGGCCTCGACGTCGCACCCGCGCGGGGCTGTGGTGATGAGTTCCCGGGTCAATTCTTCGGTGTACCGGCCGATACCACCCGGCACTGGTGCCAGAATTTGGTCGACTATTACGCGAAGCGTTGCCACGGGACTCCTGTCTTTCGGCGAAACCCTATCACCGAGGCCTGCTCAGAACCGGTGAGTGTGTCGCCAGGTTGCGGTGCTATTTCGTGACCGGCGGCTGGCGCCTGGAGCCCTCGCGCAGGCGGATCTTCAGCAGGATCCAGAGCGCCTCAACGCCGTCCCAGGCGGTGATCTTCTTGCCCTCTGCGCGGGTGCGCGCCTTGTACGAGATGGGAATCTCGTAGGGGCGGTAGCCTCGGGCCAACAACTTGCCGGTGATCTCGGCCTCCATGCCGAAACCGTTCGACGTGACGTTCAACGAGCGGTAGAGCGAGATGGGCATGAGCTTGTAACAGGTCTCGACGTCAGAGACGAAGGCGTTGAACACGATGTTCGTGAAAAGGTTGATGCCCTTGTTGCCCATGACGTACCAGTAGCTGTACGAGGTGTGGCTGCTGAAGGCGCGGGTGCCGTAGACCACGAGCGCGTCGCCGTCGAGGATGGGCTGCACGAGACCGGGGATCTCCTGCGGCCGGTACTCTTCGTCGGCGTCGCAGATGATGAGGTAGTCGCCTGTGGCGAGCGAGACGGCCTTGCGAATCGCCGCGCCCTTGCCCTGGTTGGGCTTCTGGTGAAAGACGGTGACCCGGGTGTCGTCGACCGCGTCGAGTATGACGGCGGTGTCGTCTGTGCTTCCGTCGTCGACGATGACGAACTCGACCTCGAGTGATTGCTGCCATTCGATGGCGAGCACCTTGTTGAGCACGTTCGCCAGTGTGGCCTGCTCGTTGTAGACGGGCATGAGAACAGAGAGCTTCACGGTCACCTTTCGGCCGTTGAACAGATGCAGCGAATCGGCGCGGCTAGACCAGCGGGGTTCTGGTCGTTCCGTTGGCCACGAACCACGCGATCGTTCGCGCCAGGCCCTCTTCGACATGCACTTCGGGGTTCCATGCTAACAGTGACTGAGCTTTTGTAATGTCTGGCTGCCGGCGTTCCGGGTCATCGATGGGTCGCGGCTGAAGCTCGACCGTCGACGTGCTGCCGGTCAGCGCGATCACCAGCTCTGCGATCTCGAGCAGGCTCTGCTCGTGCGGGTTGCCGATGTTGATGGGCCCGGCCTCTGCGCTGGCCGCGAGTGCGAGGATGCCGCGAACCTGATCATCGACGTAGCAGAGCGAGCGCGTCTGGCTGCCGTCGCCGTGCAGCGGGATGGGTTCGTTCGCCAGCGCGGCTTTTACGAACGCCGGAACCGCCCTGCCGTCATCCGGATCCATGCGCGGCCCGTATGTGTTGAACAGCCGTACCACGCCGGTGTCGACGCCAAACGAGCGACGGTACGCGAAGGTGAGCGCCTCGGCGTAACGCTTCGCTTCGTCGTACACGCTGCGGGGCCCGGTCGATGAGACGTTGCCCCAGTATTCCTCGGTCTGCGGATGCACTGACGGGTCGCCATAGACCTCCGATGTCGAAGCCAGAATGAATCGTGCGCCGTCACGGCGAGCCACGTTGAGCAGCGCCTCCGTTGCGTTCGACCCGGCGTGCAGGGTTTCGATGGGGTGCGCCAGGTAGCGCGGCGGAGAAGCGGGGCTCGCGAAGTGCAGCACCAGGTCGAAGCGCCCGGGCAGGGTCTGGGCGTCTTCGGCGCTGTGCAGCACGAAACTGAACCCCGGCTCGGCCCTCAGGTGGGAGATGTTGTCGACGAACCCGGTGATGAGGTTGTCGACCACGACCACCTCATAGCCGTCGGAGAGAAGACGCTCGGCAAGATGTGATCCGACGAAACCGGCTCCGCCGGCGAGGAGGGCCCGTGGGCTCATTGCAGGTCTTTCTAGGAAATGTGCGGCACTCGGAAGATGACCGAGAGCGTGAACGTGATGAGCCACAGTAGCGCGAACACCAACAGGTGGCGGTCTTTCAGAACGATGTCTTCGGGCGCACCGGCCACACCTTTGTCGACGTTGTAGGCGTAACGCAGGATTGCCATGGCGAATGGCACGATCGATACGGCGGGCCAGATATTGCTCGACAAATTGCCGAGATCGAAGGCCCAGAGCGAGTACGAGATGGTGGCAAGGCCTGCCGCGAGCATCCAGACGAACTGAAGGTACGAAGCGGAATAGTTCTCGAGCGATTTGCGGGTGGCGAGCCCCGAGTGTTCGAGTTCGACTTTTTCTGAGTATCGCTTGCCGGCCACCATCAGCAATGAGCCGGCGAACGCCACCAGGAGAAACCACTGGGACACCGGGATGGCCAGCGCGACGGCGCCGGCGATGGCCCTGATGAGAAACCCACTCGACACGATGACAAGGTCGACGACGACGGTGTGCTTGAACCAGATGCAGTACGCGATCTGCAGCGCTTCGTAGAGCGCAATGACGAGCCCGAGGTTCAGCGACACGATGAGGGCCGAGACAACGGGCGCGGCAACCAGCAGCACGATTCCGGCGGTGAGGGCGAGCGGGATCGAAAGCTCACCCGAGGCGATGGGTCTGAACTTCTTTTTCGGGTGGGCGCGGTCGGCTTCGACATCAAGAAGGTCGTTGATGAGGTACACGCCGCTCGACGCAGCGCAGAACAGCACGAATGCGAGGATGACCGTGAGCCAGACGCCCGACTGAAGCAGTACTCCCGCGGCGAGCGGGGCGGCCACAACGAGCACGTTCTTCAGCCACTGGTGGGGCCGCAGGGCCCGAATCAGAGCAGGGGTTCGCATCTGACAGCCTCTCTGCCCGTGGAAGGGCGGTATTGTTTGTACGTTTGCCGTCAAACCACCTAGAGGACTCTACAGTGCCACCCCAACTCTCCCGTAAAGCGATCGCACGAACAGCCATAGTCGGCGTCGCGGCCATTGTGGCGGGATTCGGCAGCTATGTGCTTCTCGTTGTGGTCGCCCGCGGCACGGCATCGACACCTGCGGAATACTCCAACTTCGCTGTCTTCTGGTCGCTCACGGTCACGATAGGGCTGGGGTTCTTCTATCCCCTTGAGCAGGAGACGGCCCGCTCGATTGCAGGCACCAAGCCGGTCGAGGGCGGCAGGATGGCGCGGTACGTGGTGACCTGCGGGGGTGCCTTGGCCGTCGTGACATCGATTCTCGCCCTCGTGCTGCTCACACCCTGGGGGGTGTCGTACATCGGCGAGCCCGGGCTTGTCGTCGCGCTGGTGCTGTCGTTCGTCGGCTACGCGGTTCAGTACCCGATTCGGGGGCTCATGTCGGGAAGTCACCGCACGACCCACTATTCGGCAATCCTCGCTGTCGAAGGCGCGCTTCGCATTGGGCTTCCGCTCGGTGTTCTGATCGTGGGTATTCACTCGGCTCTGCCATTCGCTTTCGTCGTTCCGCTGGCAGCCGCAGCATCAGTACTTCCGGTGTTCATCCAACGCGACCGGAGCTGGCTGCGTTACGACCGAGTACGGCCGGCGCTGTTCAACAGCCGGCTCGCGCGGCTCGTCATCGCGGCTCTCTCGATCCAGCTGATATTGAACAGCGGCACGCTGCTGGCGAAGGCCTTGGGCGACCCCGCGACTGACAGCCTCACTGGCCAGATACTGAACTGTCTGTCGATCGCCCGGGTGCCGGTCTTTGCTTACCAAGTGGTACAGATTCTCTATCTGCCCCGTTTGGCCGCGCAATGGAAGAGCAATGACGTGCGCGGGGTGAAGCAGACCCTGATGGTCGCGATCGGTGCAGCACTCGCAATCGGTGTGGTGCTCACGGTGGGCATGGTGTGGCTGGGACCGTGGGTTCTGAGCCTGCTTTTCGGTTCGGCCCTTGTGCTATCAGGCCAGGGGATTCTGCTGGTCAGCCTCGGTGTGGCGGTATTCCTGATCGCCCTCGTGACGTCAGATGGCTCGCTCGCCCTCGGCCTTCATTCCCTCGTGATCCGGTCGTGGGCGCTCGGCGTGGTGGCTGCTGCCGTGCCTGTGTTGCTGTTGCATGACGACGTGGCACGGGTAACCGCCCCTCTGATCGTCGGAGCCTCCGTTGCCTTGGTGCAGCTGGCAGTCGGCCTCGGCCTGCGGGTGAGTCGTACCTCGCACACGGCTTCGCCTGCCGCTAACATCGCTAGCAATGAGTACTGAGCGGCGCGGCAAATGGGGAATCCGGGTGCTTGTCGCCCTCGTTTTGGCTGCGGTTGTGGCGGGTGCAGTGATTTTCTTCGTCACGACGGCGCCCCGTGACGGGGTGGCAGGGCCCACCGCAACGAACACAAACACGGTGACACCGACACCGACGCCGACTCGAACCGCGGTGACGCCGACACCCAGTGGCACCTCCACTGGAGCAGTTCCGACTCCCTCGGCCACGCCCACGCCCACCCCGACTCCAACCCCCTCGACCCCTGCAACCGGTGCGGTCACCCCCTTTGTCTCGTCAGCCGCGTACTCGGCAGCTGATCGTTCGATCTCTGTCAGTGCGTTTGTGCCCCAGATCATCGAGTCCGACGGCACGTGCACGATCACGGCCACTCGGGGTGCGGCCTCGGCCTCTGTGTCGGTCGAGGCAAAGCCGTCGGCGACGACGACCGATTGTGGGTCGAACTCTCTACAGTCCTCGCAATTCGCCAGTGGAGACTGGAGCGTGGTGGTCTCGTATTCGTCGAGCGAGTCTCGGGGCAGCTCCAGCGCAACGACGGTGACCATCCCGTGAGGCTGTCTGCACGTCGACCGTTCCGGCTTCTGGCCGGAGTGACGGTCGCCCTTCTGGCGGTTGTTGGTCTCTCGGCTGTCGAAGCGGTGTCTGCGCCTGCGGCTCAGGCACTCAGCGGGTCGTCGTTCGACGCGGGCAACATCGTCAGCGACGCAGTCTTCTTCAACGGAACAACCATGGGCGTCGACTCGGTGCAGGCCTTTCTCGCCTCACACGGGTCGAACTGTTCTACGTCAGGCGGGTCGCCGTGCCTGAAAGACTTCTCGCAGGCAACCGCCACCCGGGCAGCTACCTCTTATTGCCTAACCTACAACGGTTTGGCTTCTGAGTCGGCCGCCCAGATCATCGTCAAGGTGGCACAGGCCTGCAGCATCAACCCTCAGGTACTTCTCGTGATGCTCCAGAAGGAGCAGGGTCTCATCGATGCGTCGTCAACGTCGTCGTACATGTATCGATCGGCGCTCGGCTACGGTTGCCCAGACACGGCCGCCTGCGATTCGACCTACTACGGCTTCTTCAATCAGGTCTACTCGGCCGCGAGCCAATTTCAGAGCTACACGAAGAACAGCTCGTCGTGGAGTTACCAGCCCGGCAGAGTCAACAACATCTTGTACAACCCGAACACGTCGTGCGGTTCGGCTCCTGTCTACATTCAGAACCAGGCCACAGCCAACCTGTACATCTACACGCCATACCAGCCCAATGCGGCGGCGCTTGCGAACCTTTCCGGTTCGGGTGACGGATGCTCGGCATACGGCAACCGCAATTTCTGGGTCTATTTCAACAACTGGTTCGGCAGCCCGACGGGAGGGGGCCTTCTCTCGCCATCGTTCGAAGGCGGAGCCGTGGGGTGGGCGCCGGGCAACGGGTTCGTCAATCGGGTGACGTACAACGACGCCTCGATTGCTGAAGATGGGTCGTGGTTCTACGCATCGAACACCCCGGTAGCCGGCCGCTCGATAGCGCAAGATGTGCAATACCCCCTGACCGTTGGTAACCAGGTCACAGCGAGTATCTGGTTGAGATCATCTACGTCGCAGTCGTTCAGCGGTCGGGTGGCCCTCTGGGGCATCGGTGGGTCTACCGAAGTCACCAGCCAATCGTTTGCGGTGACCGGTTCGTGGCAGCAGTTCACTCTGCGACTGCCGGCTCGGGCTTCGGCACACTCGAGCGTTCGGTTGGAGGTCTATATGGATCAGACGGCCGGAACGCTGTACCTCGACAACGCGGCGATGTCGTTCGGTCAGGCCCCGCCGGTCAAGAACCTGATCTCCGCCCCGGGTTTTGAAGGTGCCCTGGGAGACTGGGGGCCCGGCAACGGTTTTGTGAACCGGACGGCGTATCAAGACGCCTCGATCGCGCACTCGGGCAACTGGTTCGGTGCAGCGAACACCGATGTGGCCGGCCGATCGATAGCCCAATTGCTGTCAGCATCGCCGAACGTGGGTGATCGCTATACATTCTCGATCTGGGTGAAGTCGTCAAACCCTGCCAAGCCCTTCAGCGGTCACCTTGCTCTGTGGGGGCTCGGTGGTGCCCAATCGATAAACAGCGGTCTCGATTTCACAACTACCGCCGTTTGGACGAGGGTCACGGCGACCCTCGACATCACGGTCGGCGGTATGAGCGCTCTCAAGCCTGAGGTCTACATGCAGTCCACCGGCAACACGATCTATCTCGACGATGGGCTGCTGTCGAAGAACCTTCTGACGGCCGGCTCGTTCGAGAACGGCTCATTCGCCAATTGGAACTCGGGAAAGGGCACAATCAACCAGGCTGTCTACAGTTCGACGGCAACAGGTCTTCCCGCGCAGGACGGGGAGTACTTTGCTGCGACCAACACGACGGTGGCTGGCAACTCTCTCGCACAGACACTACCGAGGGTCACGATGACCGGCGACACGTATACCGCCGACGTGTGGCTGCGATCCTCCGATCTGGCCGGTACCTTCAGCGGTACGCTCGCCCTCTGGGCGCTGGGAGGCTCGGTTGAGGTCGGAGCGAAAGACTTCACCGTCGGCGGAGGGTGGACGCAGGTGACAGTAGACCTGCCGATCGCCAATGAAGACCACACCGAACTTCGTTTTGAGATCTATCAGAAGACCACGGGCAACACGCTGTTCGTGGATGGCGCTCAGGTCTACTGAAGCTTGTAGACCCACACGCCGCCGTCGAGCACGCCCGGCCCGAATGCTTTGTCGGCGATGTCTTTCCATTTGACATCGACCGCAGTCTGGTCGGCCGGAACCAATACGAGACCCACGTTGTACTGCTTGGCATACCCAGGAAGCGCTGAGGCGAAATCGTACGTCTGGTCTTGTGCGAACATCGCCGCTCCGACCGGATTGTCGAGGGCGGCCGGACGGTTCGCGCCGCCTCCGTTTCCTGTGGGCATGTCGAATTCGAAGTCGAGGTCATCGAGCCACCGCATACCGGGGCCCCACTGACCCGGAGGGAGAACCAGAACGTTTTCACCGGGTGTGATGTCGCGCTTGAAATCACCTGTCGTCACGTAGGGCGGGTCGCTGGCCAGCGTGGGAAAGCTCATCACTGCGAAACCGGGTAGAAGCAGTACGCCGGAGATAGCGACGGCGACGGCCGTCATGACCCGAGGCACCACTTTGTTGGCCCAGGCATGCGCCAGGAGCACGGTGATGGCCATGAAGCTGAAGGCGGTGAAACGTGCCGGTAGAACGTGGTTCAGGCCCGGTACATGCAGAAAGATGTTCCAAGGCATCCAGATGGTGTTCTGGCCATTGATGGTGAGCAGGGGGCCGAAACTCATGATGAGGCACAAGGCACCGAACACGGCGACTCCTGCAATGAGCCTGCCCCTGGCGAAGCGAGAGTAGATGGCGAGCAGCACCAAGAGGGTGATGGGAATGAAGGCGCTGTTCTCGGCCGCGTTGCCGAGCCATGTTGCCGTGACGGCTTGCAGGCTCGCCGGCGCGAATCGGTTCAGATACGTCGGCACGAAGATATTGGTGAGCTCGGTGCTGTACCACTGCGGTGGGTTGACCGCAGCTTCGGGAATGCCTGCCGTCACGGCGGCGACGATGACCGGGATCGACAGAATGACGCCCAGAACGACACCACCGGCGAGCCAAGGCAACACCCTCCAGAGCTTCACACGGAGCTCACGATCGGCGAAGATGACCGCAATACCGAAGGCGAAGACGGCGAACAGCGACTCGGTCATGAAGAGCTCGGTCGATGCGCCCGCCGTGAATGCGAGAACGACCGCGGTAATGACTCCGACCCAGACGGGGCGGAGCCGCCCTTTCACGCAGCGTACGACCAGATACGCGATGAGAGGCAGCCCGAATACCCACATCAGGTTGAGATGGCTCAGTGAATGAGCGAGGAAGTATGGGCTGAGCGTGGCCAGGAGGCCCGCGCCCGTTGCGCCGATGATCGAGCCGAACAGTTCGCGGGTGAGAAGGTAGACGGCCGCACCGCAGAAGAAGATCGAAAGCAGGAACGCGGCGTTGAAGCCCGCCGTGCCGCCGAAAAAATACGACACCGGGGCGACCAGTATTGAGACACTCGGCAGGGAGATGGCGTTTCCGAGGTCGAGACCAGTCGGTGCATAGAGGTTCGGGGTGAAAAAGGGATTGATGAAGTTCGTGAAGGCATGCACATTCCACGACAGGTAGAAGGCAAACGACTCTGAGTCTCCCGGATTCGACAGGCGCTTGTCGGCGAAGTCGAGCAGAACAGGTCTGCCCCAGAGAAGCAGAGTCGAGAGCACTAGAAACGCAAGTGGCCACAGGTGACTGGTTCGACTGAAACGGCGGGTGCGATGCGACCGACGGTCGATCGTTGGCAGTTCCTGTATGGGCGCGATGGTGTCGGTCATGGCCGATTTCTCTCTGTGGGGGTGCCGACCGAGGCGAAAAGCAGGGCGTACTGTGTGATTGTCTTCTCGGCCGAATACTCGTGGTTCGCCCGCTCGGATCCAGCGGCGTTGTCGAGCGGGGCGGAGTTCAGGGAATCGAGCGCGCGAGTGATGGCGCTCGCATCGGCGCGCTTCACGATCAGGCCGAAACCGGTCTTCTCGACGGGCGTCTTCACGCCGGGTAGATCTGATGCAATGGCGGCCACACCCAGTTTCATTGCCTCGACCTGCACGATACCGAATGCTTCGAACGAGTTCACGGAGGGCAGCGCGAAGACGTCTATCGAGGCGTAGAAGTCGGCGAGCTCGTCGTCGCTCAGAAAACCGAGCAGGCGAACGCGGGTGTCGTCACCGATCTCTGCCCTCACTCGCTCAACGATGCTGCCCCCGGCAACCTTCGTGTAGTCGCCCGCGATGAGAAGACGTGCATCAGGGTCGCTCACCTTCTTGAACCCTTCGACAAGGTATTCCAGGCCCTTCTCTTCGACCAGGCGGCCCAGGAACCCCACATGCAGACCGGTGCCAGAGCGAAAGCTTGGCAAACCGCCCTCGTGCAGCCGAGTGGGCGGCGAGATCGCTGTTCGCTTCGCGGCTGGCATGCGTGCGGCGAGACGGGAGTATTCGGCGTAGTCGTCACTCGAAGGCACGACCGCCACGCTGCGGTTGAGCGCCACTGAATTCGATCGATCCATCACGGCCGTCTGCAGGCGGTTGAACAGCCCGCTCGGAAGCGATATATCGCATTGGTAGGTGGCGACGATCGGTGTTCCTCTGAGCGCCAGCGCTATCACGCCGCTCTCGATCATCGGCATGTGCAGGTTGACCACCGTGGCCTGACGGCCGTACCGGATGGCCGTGCTGACGAATGACGGGCTGATGAGCCCCTTGCCGATGCGAGCCACCACGGGAGTACGAACTACCTGCACGCCGTTGATGCTCTCGAGCCGGGGCAACGTCGGATCGTGCGCTCCAGCGACGACCAGCACCGTCTGGCCGCGAGCGACGAGCCCCTCGGCCACGATCCTCGCAGCCTCAGTGAGCCCGCTGATGTAGGGTGCGTAGTAGTTCACGGCCATCACTACGTCATACTTCTTGGCCAAGCTCGGCTCTCCTCTGCGGTTTCGAACGCGCCAGAGCGGGACATCCGGTAAATCAGCCCCGATTCTATCAAGACGCTTGTAATAACCTCGGATGTCGGTGTGGTGATGCGATGAAAGCTCTGCATCAACAGAAGACAACCCTGAGGGAGAAACAATGGTTGCCGTAATAGTCACCGTGGCACTTGGGCTCGCAGTGTTGTCGCTCTTCGGCTTGGCCGTTCTCACGATGGTGGCTGCCGAGGTGCGCGCCGCGCTCTTTCCCGCTCTGCCGTTGTTCGGTGTTGCATATCTCGTCGTCGTGCTGCATCTAACGGGTCTCTTTCTGCCGGTGCGGCTCGGTGCCTTCATAGCGGCGGCAGGCGCGCTCGTCTTGCTTGCCGTCTTCATCTGGCGAAAGCGGAGCGTGCGCTTAGTGCCTCGGGCATCCGCGCTGGCTTGGCTTGTCACTGTGGCAGTCGGCAGTGTCGGAGCAATGCTGGCGGTCGTGCCTTCGCTCATTGCCCGTTCACCCCTCGCCATCGAACCGACAGTGAAGAATGACGCTGCCTACTATGTGGGTGTTTCGAAATGGCTGCTCTCGAACCCGATCACTCACCTTCCGAATATTGGTACCGCTCCCGGCCCTGACACCGTCTCACCCGCCTTCGGGCCTGCACTCGAAAGTCTGCGGCTCGGGTTGAGGGTCGGCCAAGAGCTGACTCAGGCTGCGCTCAGTGCGCTCACGGGCCTCGACCCGATCGCGGCCTTCTCTCCCTGGCTCGGTCTGTGGGTGCTTCTCATTCCAGGCGGAGCTTGGGTGTTGGGCACCGCTTTCGGTCTCAGAGTCTGGGGCCGACTCGTGTTGGGCGCGGTGCTCGTCACCTCGTTCTCTCTCATCAATCAGGTACTCAACCAGAATGCCGACTCGCTGCTCGGAATTGCTCTTGTCGGGCTGGTCGTCGCACTGGTGGCGAGCTCGGTGCGCTCCCGTTCTCAGACGGTCTTCCGAGCGCCGGTCTGGCTCGCGGCGCTGCTTCTGGCGTCGCTCGTCGGAACATACACGGAGTACATTCCGTTTGCCGGCGCGACGCTGGCGTTTGTGGTGCTTGTCGGGCCACTCGGCGAGCTGAAGTCTGCTCTCGTAAAAGGAGTGCAGATTGTGGGTCTGTCTCTCGTACTCGGCCCCTTCATCTGGTTTCGAGCCGTTCAGAACACTCTGCTTGTCGGCTCGATTGCAGCCGGGGGCGCAGGCTCTCCTTCCTCGTTTTTCGATTCAGTCGGTCATCTACTGGGCCCGCTGCAAGGGCTGTTGTTTCCCGCGGCCGGCTCGGTGGTCGTGGGGCTGCCCTCTCGACTCATTCTGATGTTCACCATCATCTGTGTCGGAGTCGGGGTTGTGGCCGCCCTCATCTCGCGGGTGAGTCGCGCCTACGCACTCGGGGCGATGTTCTCTGCGGCAGTGGTCGTCTATATCGCCACCCGCGGAGCCGACTACGTCACAGGTCGTGCATCAGATATCGTCATGCCGCTGATCCTGACGGCTGCCGTATTGGGCTGGTTCGCCCTTGCTCGCTGGGCGCACGTGCCGGGAAGGTCGACATTGCGCGGGCTGACGATAGTCGCCGTCGCCGTGATGGTCATCGCGACGACGGGCCTCGGAGTTCGTGTCTCGCTGCTGAACACCGTCAATGAGTCCGGTGACGACAGGGTCGTCACCGCCGATTACCTTCAGGCCGCCAGCTGGGTTCAGAAGCTCAGCAATGACGCAGGGGTGACAGTCGCGACCGGAGATCTCTTTCAGCAGCTGTGGTTGAGCGAAGCGCTGTCGGATCATTCGCGCGTCGGTTACGTGAACCTGCGAGGAGATCTCGGGTATCGGGCGAATCTGTCTTTGCTGAGCTATTGGAACACTGCGGCAACACGCTATGTCTTGGTGGGAAGGGGCGCATTCGCCGCGTACGACGCCGATGCCGTTGTCGACCAGAATCGGCAGTTCACTCTGCTCGACATGACCAAGAATGCCACCGTTGCAGTACCCGTGGTGACGGCGGCGAGCTCGCCGAGTTGGTTGTACCTCACAGACGAGACGGGCGCCATTACGAGTGTGTCGGCCGGAAGTATCCAGATTCTGAGCGAACGCCACGACCTCAGCGGGATTTCGCTGAACATCAGAGGGCTGAGCGCCGGAGATGCGGTGACCTTGAGTCAAGGTGGCACTTCGCTCGAGGCGCAGAACGCTGTGAATGGTAGAGCCAGCTTGCGACTCGACGCTGTGGCTCTCAGCCAATCACTGGCCGAAGTGAGCGTGGCTCCCAGTGTGGAGCCCGGCGGCTTCACACTCGAAAGTCTCACCGCGCGGTGAGCCAGGGCTCCGCTACACTTCCAATAGTCCATAGGGGGTTCACAGGTGAAGCAGATGCGCGCCATGATCGCAATCGCTGTCGTCGTCGTTTCACTCGCGTTTGCCTCGCCAGCCCTTGCCGAGACGGCGTCGCCCGCAGCAGCGCACACCATCAGCGGGCACGTGAGCGTGGGTGACAAGAGCCATCCGGCGACATTCGGGTATGTGAGCGTGAGCTATCTCGAGAAGGTGAACGGGGTATGGCAGGCCGGTGACGGCGGTGCCTACACCTCGGACACAGGTGCTTACGCTCTTGACGTCGGTACCGCAGACACGGTGATCGTACTCGCCCAGAACCGCTCCGGTGACGGACTCTACCTCAACGCGCAGACGGCAGACGAGAACGGAGATCAGAACGCACCCGGCATTCTCAAGGTGACGACTGATCTGTCGGGCATCGACCTGACAATGCCAACCGCGGGCACACTCGATGGAGTCGTGCTCGATGCCTCGGGCGCACCGGCTGCGTCTGTGCTGGTCACCCTCTACATGCCGAGCGCCGGAAACACGTACTCGGGAGACTCCAATCGCACGGGGCCCGACGGTGTCATTCACATGGCCCACCTGGCTCCCGGGAGCTACGTGCTGGTGATGCAGGATGCAAGCGGTGGGGTCATGGGTCCGGGTCAGTATTATGGCGGGTCGGCCGCGAGGCCCACCGCGGCAACGGCAATGCCCATTTCTGTGGCGCTCAGCCAGCACATCACCGGTTTCGTTGCGCATTTTGCACAGCTCGGGTCGGTCACCGGGAGCATCGTCTGCGACACGTGCTCTTCGGTCGACACGCTCTCGATCGGAATCGATGTATTCGACCAGCAGAACTCCCAGTGGGTGCCGATTGACGCGAATTTCTCGAACAGCACTCCTGGCAGTTTCACCTATGACGGGCTCTTTCCCGGTACCTACCGAATCGAACTCGTCTACACCGGGCCCAACGACTTTCGCAACCAGACGTCAGCTGCGATCATTGTCGGCGATGGCGCGGCAGTTGTCACCTCGTTCATATTGGCTCGCCCAGCGACGGGCGCGACGGGCGTGGACGCCCGCACCAGCTCGTTTCTGACCGCACTTTACTTCGACTACCTCAACCGTCGCCCGGCCGGCAGCGATGTGAATTTCTGGGGAAAGTATCTCGCGTCAGGTTCTCCCCGAAGCTCCGTTGCCGCCGGGTTTGTGAACAGCGACGAATACCGTCTCATACGAATCACCGAGGCGTACCACACGGTGTTGAATCGCGGCCCCGACCCCGCGGGCCCGCAGAACTGGCTCGCTGCGATGAAGCGAGGTGACATTCAGACTGACGACGTCGAGCAGAGCTTCTACGCATCGCAGGAATTCTATGCTCGTGCGGGTAGCAGCGATCTGTCGTGGTCTGCGGCGCTCTACCAAGTTCTGCTTGGTCGCCAGCCGGCGTATTCCGAAGCGGCGGGCTGGGCCAACCTGACGCGGATGTACGGCCGGGACTGGGTGGTTCATGAGTTCTGGCGAGCTCATGAAACGGCAAAAGACCGTGTAGCGGCGATGTATACCTACTACCTGGGCCGCCAGCCCGACCCTGCCGGGCTTGATGGCTGGACAACCTATGCTCTCCGTTACGGTGATTCGGCCACCCGCGCGCAGATCACGGGTAGCGACGAGTACTTCAACCGAGCTCAGACCACGTACCCGGCGTCAACAAGCGCATCGGCACCGCTCAAACAGGCCGAGGGCCAGGTCGGACCGTTGTCAGAACTGGCCCGCTGACGCTGTCACCCCGTGAACAGATTCCACAGGACGGCCGCATAGTCGTCCCACGTCACGAAGCTGTTCGCGGCGATCGCGGCGCGTTCGGCGTCGGCGAAAGCGTGGTCGGTGAGAAATCGTTCCAGGGCGGATTCGAGTGCGTCATCGGAATGCGGATCGATTGTGGTTACACCCGCGTACCGGTCGGCGATCTCTTGCATGCTGCCCACATTCGACGCGATCACGGGCGTGCCGGCTCTCAGAGACTCGACGATCGGCAGACCGAATCCTTCGTGAAACGATGTGAAGACAGAGACGTCTGCGAGGCGGTAGCTCGACGAGAGCAGAGCGTCGGTTGCGGCTTTGACCACCGTCAGCGGGTACCCGTCGTCACGCATGCTGCGGGTAAGGTTCTCAAATGCCGCGCTGTTCCAACCGGCGCCACCGATGAAGACGAGCTGAAACTTCAGGCCGCGTCGCCAGAGCGAGCGAGCGGCTTGCAGAACCGACAGGTGATTCTTTCGGGGCTCGTGCGAGCCCACGACCAGAACCATCGGCGTCGCGTCGATCTTCAGAAGCGCCCGGGTCTGTGTGATGTCATCGTCGGTTGGAAGCAACGAATCTCCGCTCAGGAACACGGCCTGCACTTCGGGGCCCGTTCTGCCAGATGCCGCGAGGGCGTTCTTCCAGGCGCGGAACTCAACGGCTGTCGATTCGGAGATCGTCAGCACGCGCTCGGAGTATGCCACGGCATCGAGGTAGAGCGGAAAATGGCTAGCGATTCCCTCAGATGCTGTCTCCCCGCTGGTCACGGGTACTTGGTCGTAGCCGATGTAGGCCGTTCGAGTACCGGAGAATCGCGCCAGGGCCAACAACCGTAACGCCCGCCCACCTTCGGCCGAGAGCTCGGGCACGATGAGCAGCCCGCCGTTCGGAATGACGATGGGTGCTGGTTGCCGGTCGTTGTGTACGGGCACCAGCTTCGCAGATTCGCTGTCGTCACCGTCTTCGCGAACGGCCGGGTGAATGCGTGCTGTCTCTTCGGGAGTCAGCCGCCGCAGTGAACTGCGGTTCTCTGTCCAGGCCAGCAGCGTGATCTCATGGTGGCCGACCCAGCGACCCACCGTTTCTCGCACCACACGCTGAATGCCCGAGATCTTGTCGGTTCCACTGGTGTCGTGCACGTCGACGAGAATCGCATCAGTCACGATCTCGACCGTCGCGCTGTAGCCGAAGATGGTGGAGTCAGCGCGGGGCCGAAGGTCGCGCAGGGCCGCGGCGGCACCGCTCAGCTTCACATGCCTCCGGAATGTGACAACGTCGTTCTCGAATGGCAGTTCTGCTCGCAGTGTCGCCCAGGTCAGCCAGATGTTCGACCAGGTGGGATTCGTGTCGAGCGCCGATGCCAGTTCGGCCGTGAGTTCGGCGTGAGTGCTGCCGTGAGGCACCCCGCCGAACTGGGTGATCAGTGTGGCGAGGTTCTTCTTCCAGTCGTCGTCGAGACTCATCGCGAACCTTTCGTGCTCTGGCGCACAGCGGCCAGAATGTGCTGGGCGTAGTCGTTCCAGGTCGTGTCGTGTCGGGCATCGATCTCGCGCTCAAGCCGCGTCAGCACTTCGTCGTCGAGCAGCTGGCGCATGGCATCGACGATCGAGTCGTCGTCGCGAGGGTCGATGGCGAGGCATCCACCGCCCTCAATGATCTCGAGAACGCTGCCGTAGCCCGTAGCGGCGACGGGGGTGCCAACGGCCAGCGACTCAGCCACCGGAAGGCCGTAGCCCTCGTGGAACGACGCCAGCACACTGAACCGCGCCGAACGATAGGCCGACGCGAGCCCTGCCTCGTCGATATCGCGTCGGAGCTGGATGGGGCGGCCCTGTGAGCTGAGCGATGAGACTGCATCCGCGACCGCGGTGTAATGCAGATCGCCGTGGCCCCCGACGACCATCAACCGAAATTGGGCGCCTTCGCGCCAGAGAATCTCTGCCGCGTACACGACGGCGAGCTGGTTCTTTCGTTCTTCGTTGCTGCCGACGGTGAGCACGAGGGGAAGAGCGTGGCTCGTCTCGGCGACGCCCTCCAACCCGGGAATGTGCTCAATGGGCAGCGGAACTGCCTCGATGCGGGGCCCCGGCAGCCCTTGCGGCAGCAGCGAGGCGCTGAACGAGCCGAACTCTGCAGCAGCAGAATGTGAGATCGCCACAGCCGTGTCAAAGTGTTTCAGCATCGAGAGGTAGTTGACGAATCGCAGGCTCTCGAGGCGGTGTACGAGGCTGCCGCTGGTCGACGGAATCATGTCATAGACGATGGCGGTCGTGGTGTTGGAGGAGAACCGCGCGAGCGTGGCCAGCATCTCGGCCCCGCTACCGTTCGGTATCTCGGGTAGAAAGACGGTGGTCTTCCATGGAACAACCAGTGCAAGATCAGCATCGTCGAAGTCGCTCTTTTCGAGACGCTTTTCTTCGTTCCAGTCAATGACTCGAGTGTGTTCTTCGGGTTCAAGCCCGCGCAGCGCGACTCCGTCATCGGTGAGCGCAACGAGCCGCACGCTGTCGAGCGGCCAACGCTTCAGAGTCTCCCTCGTCACGCGCTGTACGCCTGAATTGAAACCCGAACGGGCCGAGAAATCGACGTATGCTACGGCGACGTCGGTGACGACCTCGATTTGCCTATGCTGCGAATGGTGCCTCGCGGTCCAGACACCTGAATGTGCAAGGATACGCATTGCGGCGTCTCGATCGTCGGTGCCCCGCAGGTCGCGGGCCAGCCCCAACAATTGAGCCTGGTCGGGAAAACAGCCGCTCACGGCGACGACAATCAACCAGAGCTCAGCGTTCGAGCGTGTTGAGCGCACTTGGTGGGTGACGAGCCCCAGCAACTGCTCCAGCGACAGAGTCGAGAGATCAAAACTGTGATCGGCAACGAGCAGGGGCACGATCTGCGCGAGGCGTTCCCGCAGCCGGTGCCGAGCGTCATGCAGCCGCGCCTCGCCGTGGGTCAACGGATTGCTCAGCCGCATTCTGCCGGCGCGGAGCGCGTTCAGGCGCTCGCGAGCTCGAAGGCGTCGAAGCGGCGCCGTCACGCGCCAACTGAGGCTGCTGCGCATTTCTTCTGCGGTCGGACCCCCGCTCGCCACGTCGCCCATTACATGGGAGAGCCAGCCATCGATTTCGATTCGAGACGGATGAGCGACGGCGAACGAGTTCAAGGCTTCTGGCACGGGATCCATGCTAGCGCGGACGATTTCAATACAGCGCCCACAGAGAGGCGTACGGGTCGAACGGAGCTGCGAACGAATAAATGGCGAACCCGTCAACTTCTGTACGTTCGAAAGCTCCTACCGCTTTGGTACCCGACTTCAGCGCGGCGTCGTTCTCGTTTCCCGCCTGCACGACGACGACCCGGGGGTCGAGGGCTGCCGCCGCAGTTTCATAGGGCGCATAGCGACGAGGTTCGGAGAGCGACGCAGCGGTGACGTGCTCGTGGGTTTCGGCCGCGAGGGAATAGGCAATCCAGTAATCGCCGTACACCGCGGTGACTCCGCGGGAGGTGAGGTAGTTGCCGAGGCCCGTGATGTCACCCACCCCGTAGCGACCGGCTGTCGTCCACGAGAGGGTCGGTTTGACGACAGCGATGTGCGTCAGCGTCAACCCCACGGCGAGTGCAACAACAACGACCGGAACCCATCGCACTCTGACGGCAGCGTAGGCGAGCGAGAGGGTGAGGGCCGGCAGCAGATAGACGCTGTAACGGGTGTCGTTCGCCGAGAGAACGACTCCCGAACCCACCACGATGACGAGGGAGGCCAGAGCGGTTCCCAGGAACAGCGCCGCCGCCCCGGGGTTTCTGTGGCGCACGGCGAGAACACCGAGCAGTACCAGAAGCGCCGCACACGCCAGAGCGATCAGAATGCTCGGGATGCCCCCGGCCGCGCCGAACGTGCTTGCCAACGTGCTCGTGAACAGCGTGACGAAGCCGCGCGGGCTGAAGTGTGAGGCACCCTTCGGGCTGAGCGCCCCGAGACTGACGCTGAAGGCGATGAGCCAGGGGAGGGCCCCCACCGTGGCGGCGAGGGCAGCGGCGACGATCCGCTTCCAGAGCCCCGGGGCGCGCCGCTGGCGCAGCACGAGAATGACGATGGCGGGAAGTGCGAGTGCTGCTGCCATGGGGGACTGCCAGAAGGCAAGGCCGGCCAGCAGGCCGACGGTTGCCCACTGCAGAACGGGGTGACGCGCATCCGTTCGCAACGAGACGATGATGACGCCGAGCCCCAGCAGGAGGCTGGGGCCGTAGAAGCCCGGCTCACTGATAGAGACCTTCAGCGTGTAGTACCCCGAGAACCAGAAGACGATACCGGCGACGGTACCGACGCGCGTGTCGAAGAGCAGGGTACCGAGCTGCCGCACGAGCACGGCCACCCCGGCGAAGATCAGCGTCGCCACCACCGAGAGCACCTCGATGTGTGCGCCGAACACCAGCATGGCGGCGCCGGCGACGAACTCGAGCAGGGTACCGCCGTAGGTCTGGCCCCAGAAGAACCAGGCAATGTCGCCTTCGCTGATGTGCTTCGCCACGAGGTAGACGATGGCGTTGTCGGAATCGACGGTGAACGCGGGGGTGAAGAGCAGCGCGATGCGCAGTGCCACTCCCGCGGACAACAGTACCCAGAATGCGACAGCCCACGCGCGCCCGTCGGTGTGGCTTCGTTTTGTGGGTACCCGCTGGGCCGTCGTCATGCTCGGCGGGCTCCCACGATCGATCGGAGCCCCAGCCCCACCCGAAGCGCCACCCGAACGGGCAGGTAGTACCACTCGTGGTACCGCTTCGCGAGGTACAGGTACGCGCTGTGGTGGTGCGCCTTCAGCATGGCTGCCGAGTGGCTGCGTGTGCTGGTGCCCCCGGCATGCATCACGGTGGCGGTGGGTACGTAGAGCACCGAGTAGCCGGCCAACCCGAGGCGCTCGGCGAGGTCGACGTCTTCGAAGTACATGAAGAAGCGGTGGTCGAAGCCGTCGACGGCGTCGAAGGCAGCACGACGCACGAGCATGCACGAGCCGGAGAGCCAGCCCGCGGCGACGGGGTCGGTGCCGGTCGTGGCCGACTTGTCGGCACGCAGGTACCGTTTCGACCACGGGTTCGCCGGCCAGACGCGGTGCAACACAGCGTGACCAGCCCCCGAGGTGAGAGAGGGCAGGTCACGGGCAGACGGGTAGATGGTGCCGTCGTCGTTCGTCACGCGGGGGCCGACCACCCCGATGCGTTCGTCACCCGTGGCGACCCGCATCAGTTCGTCGATGCTGCCGGGCTCGAACTGCACGTCGGGGTTGGTGACCAGAATCCACTCGACCTCCGGGCCGAGGGTGGCTGCCGCGAAGTTCACGGCGCCGCCGTAGCCGAGGTTCGCGCCGGGCGTCAGCACGGTGGCGCCGGTGCCCTCGAGTGCGCTGAGTGGGTCTGACGCGGCGTTGTTCACGACGCAGAGCTCGAGGCCCGACCGGGCGGTCGACGCTGCCGCTGCCGGCACCGAGGCCAGGCAGCTGAGAACGTCGTCTTCAGAGAAATAGCTCACGGTCACGAGGGCCACGGTGCCGGTCATCGGGGGCCTTTCTTCTCGGTCGTCAGCTGTGTCGATGGATGCCCGGCGGCGCGATACGCCACTGCATGCCGGTCAGCGCAGGCCTGCCATGTGAAGCCCTCGGCACGCGCCGCGCCAGCACGGGCCAGCCGGCGCCTCTCGGCAGGATCATCCAGAAGCGCCGCCAGCGCACGCCCGATGCTACCCGGGTCGACATCGCAGTAGCTGACCGCGTCGCCGCCCACCTCAGGCAGCGAGAGCCGCCGGGTGGTGAGAACGCACGAGCCGCTCGCCATGGCCTCGAGCACGGGAAGGCCGAAGCCCTCGCCGAGGCTCGGGTAGGCCGTGAGCAGCGACCCGCCGAGCAGCGAGCGCAGGTCATCGAGCGGCAGGTAGCCGAGGGTGCGCACGTCGAAGCCGCTCGCCACGGCTGCGGCCACGGTGTCGGCGACAGACGAATCCCAGCCGGGGCCGCCGGCGAGCAGCAGCGCCGGGCGGTCTGCGGGGGCGTGTGCCGAGACGGCCTCGACGTAGCCGCGCACGAGGGCAGACACATTCTTGCGCGGTTCGAGAGTGCCGAGAAATGCGATCCACGAGACCGGCTGAGGGTCGAGTGTCTTCTGGAACGCCGCGATGTCGTCGGCGGTGGGCAAGTGAAACACGTTCTGGTCGTACCCGAGCGGCGCGGCGAACACGCGTGCTGATCTCGCCCGGGTGATGCGGGTGAACTCGTTCGCGGTGGCGACGCTCGGTGTCACAACGGTGACGTGCGCGAGCGCTGCAGCGCGGATCCAGCCGCGAAAGAACAGCCGCTTGACCCTGCCGTGCACCGCGGGGTCGGTGAAGAAGGTGAGGTCGTGCACGGTGACCACGCGTGCGGCCCTCGTGAAAACGGGAAACGTGTAGTGGGGCGAGTGGATGACCGCTGCCCCCGCTGCTCTGGCCAGCCGAACCAGCCCGGTCTGTTCCCACACGAACCGCAGCGCGGTGCGCTCCGCCCACGCGGGCGCCGTCACGACGCTTCCGACGCCCGAGGCCTCGAAGTACGTCCGGTCGCGCTGCTGGCACACCACCACAACGTCGATGCCGTCGCGGGCGAGCAGTGGAATGACGCTGTCGACGTACCGGCCCACCCCGCCGCGGTTGGCGGGAATCGCGGTCGCATCGACCAGCACACGCAGAGCGGGCGCGGGCTCTCTGCCGCTCACTCGTCGAGCAGCGCGAGATCGTTGTCGACCATGCGCGCGACGAGTTCGTCGAAGCTCACCGTCGGCTGCCAGCCGAGTTCGGTGCGCGCCTTCGAGGCATCGCCCAACTGTTCCGCCGGGTCGACCGGGCGAACGAATTCGGGGTTCACCACGACGAGGTCGGCCCAGGAGTCGATACCGGCCCGGGTGAACGCGGCGTCGAGAAAATCGCCGATGGTGTGCGAGACGCCGGTGGCCACGATGAAGTCGCCGGCTGTCTCGGCGCCGGCAGCCCGGCGCATCGCGTCGACGTAGTCGGGTGCCCAGCCCCAGTCGCGGCGGGCGTCGAGGTTGCCGAGTTCGAGCCGGTCTTGCAGCCCGCGGCTGATGCGGGCCACCCCGGCCGTGATCTTGCGTGTCACGAAGGCCTCGGGGCGGCGCGGTGACTCGTGGTTGTACAGAATACAGTTCGACGCGTGCAGCCCCCGGCCACGGAACACGCCCACCGACAGGTGCGCGTACGCCTTCGACGCGCCGTAGGGCGACGACGGCCTGATGGCGGTGGTCTCGGTCTGCGGGGTGACCTCGGCCTGGCCGAAGATCTCGGCGCTCGACGCGTGCACGAGGCGCACGGGATGCCCGGCCTCCTGCAGCGCGTACGCACTGCCGAGCAGCCGCACCACCACCTGGCCGTTCACAGCCCCTGTGAGCACGGGATTCTGCCACGACGCGAAAACACTGCTGACGGCCGCCAGGCTGTACAGCTCGTCGGGGCGAACGGCCGCCACAAGGCTCTCGAGGGCATCCGGTGCCTGCAGATCGACCTCGTGAAGCGTGAGGCCCGGGCGCTCGCCGAGAGCCCGCAGGTTCTCTTCGGTACTGTTTCGCACGACCCCGTGCACCTCGTAGCCGTCGGCGAGCAGGGCCTCAGCGAGGTACGACCCGTCTTGGCCTGAGATGCCGGTGATCAGTGCAACGGGCACGGGTCTAGAGACCGGCCAGAGCTTTTTGCTCGACGACGTCGTTCTCGACCATCATCTTCACGAGTTCTTCGAAACCGACCTTGGGGCTCCAGCCGAGGGCCTTGGTGGCCTTCGCGCTCGAACCGATGAGCAGGTCGACCTCGGCGGGGCGCATGAACTCGGGGTTCTGCTCGACGTACTGCTCCCAGTCGGTGATTCCGACGACGGCGAACGCCTTCTCGAGCAGCTCTTTGATGGAGTGCGTCTCACCCGTGGAGATGACGTAGTCGTCGGCCACGTCTTGCTGCAGCATGAGCCACATCGCCTCGACGTAGTCGCCGGCGAAGCCCCAGTCGCGGCGGGCGTCGAGGTTGCCGAGCACGATGCTCTTCTGCAGCCCGAGCGAGATGCGGGCGACGGCCTGCGACACCTTGCGGGTGACGAACTCGGGGCCGCGGCGGGGCGACTCGTGGTTGAAGAGCACGCCACTCGAGGCATGCATGCCGTACGACTCGCGGTAGTTGATGGTCATATAGTGGCCGAAGACCTTGGCGACGCCGTAAGGCGAACGCGGCCAGAGAAGTGTGTCTTCGTCTTGCGGAACGGTCTGCACCTTGCCGTACATCTCGCTCGAGGAGGCCTGGTAGAAGCGAACCTTCGCGGGCTCGTCGCCCGAGTAGAGGCGCACGGCTTCGAGGGCGTTCAGAACACCCTTGGCGGTGACCTCGGTGGTCAGGCTGGCGTTCTCCCACGAGTACGCGACGAACGAGATGGCGCCGAGGTTGTAGAACTCGTCGGGCTTCGCGGCTTCGAGCGCGCGAATGAGGCTCGACAGGTCGGTGAGGTCGCCGGTGAGAATGTGCACGCCGGGCAGGGTCTTCTCGACCAGTGCCCGCTTGGGGTTGTTCTGGCCGCGAATGAGGCCGTAGACCTCATAGCCCTTCGACAGGAGAAGTTCTCCGAGATAGAGGCCGTCTTGGCCGGTGATTCCGGTGATGAGAGCGCGGGGCATGATTCCTCGTTGTCTGTGTCAGGGGCTTCTGCGATAGCCCATGCTACTGGGCCCGATCAACTAGTATTCCATGGTGGATGCCCCGACCGAGTCTGACGTGCCTGAAGGCGACCGTCTACTTCCGCTGAGGGGCACTGTCGTGAAGGGGTCGGCGGGTGCCGCTTCGGTCGCTGCCCTGGCCGGGCGGCTGCGCCAGATCGCGACCGTCATCCTGCCGGCAACCGTGCACTCCCACTCTGACGCGGGTGAGCTTGCCGCCGCGCTGGCCCGGCAGCTCCGCTCGTCGCTCGACGAAGCCGACATCTGGCTCGCCATCGTGGGTTTCAGTACCGTCTTCCCCACCATCGACGAGGTGCGGGCGGTTCGCCGGGCCCTCGCGCTGGCCGCTGAGGGTGTCGAGCTCGCGGCCCTGTTCGACGCGCTCGAGCCCGTCGTCGAACGCGCGGCGACACCGGATGCCCCGCTCGAGCTGCTCACAGGAGCCACCGTCGTCGACGCCAACTTCAGCGGGCGCTTCGACCACAACACCGGCGTGCAGCGCGTGCTCCGCGAAACGGTCTCGCGCTGGAACCCCGTTCATCCTCTCGCCCTGGTCTGCTGGAATGACAGCGGCACGGCGCTTCGGCGCCTCACCGGCCGCGAGGTCACCCGGGTCACCGACTGGGCCGCGCATCATTCGCTGAGCCTCGCCGAGCGCCAGGAGCGCGAGCCGCACGACCCGGCCCGCGACACGATCGTGGTGCCGGTTCGCTCGGTCATCGTCGAGATCGAGGTGGCGCAGCCCGAGACGGCCGCGGCGCTCGCGGCTCTCGCCGCGGTCAGCGGTAATCGCATGGGTCTCGTCGGTCACGACATGATTCCCTTCGTCAGCGCTCAGGGCCAGGCGAGTGAGGAGATCGAGCGGTTCGCGCGTTTTCTCACGGTGGTGAAGTACGCGCACCGGGTCTCGGGCGTGAGCGCGTCGGCCGCGGCCGAGTTCGAGGGCTTCGTGCACGCCGTTCGCGCCCAGGGGCTGCCGGGTCCCGACGTCGTGGCGGTGCCGTTGGCCATGAACGCGCCGTCGGCTTCGGCCCGGTCAGCGTTGGGGGAGCCCAGCGAACGGGCGGCCGCCGATCAGCTGCCCCTCGTGCTCGTGGTCGGCAGCCTCGAGCCGCGCAAGAACCACGACGCCATTCTGTTCGCCGCTCGTCGACTGGCCTCCTCGGGCGCTCGATTCCGCCTGCGCTTCATCGGCGGCGGCGGTGCGGCCGCCATCAAGCGATTCGACGACGATGTTCGGCTCGCCCGGGCGGCCGGCCTCGACGTCGAGGTGCTGCGCGGGGCGAACGACACCGTTCTGCTCGACTCGTACCGGCAGGCCCGGTTCACGGCCTTTCCGTCGCTGCACGAGGGCTTCGGGCTGCCGGTCGCCGAGTCGCTGGCCCTCGGCACCCCCGTCATCACGTCGAACCACGGCAGCCTGGCTGAGATCGCCGAGGGGGGCGGATGCCTCACCATCGATGCTCGCGACGACCATGCGCTCGAACTCGCCATGGGCCGCCTGCTGAGCGACGACGAGTTCTACGAAACGCTGCGGGCCGAGGCCCTGGCCCGCACTTTCCGCACCTGGAACGACTACGCCGCCGACCTCTGGGCCGCCCTCGTGGAGCCGCTCGCCGCGTCGATCGCGGCCCGGGCATCCGGAGCCGCCACGGCCCACCCCGAGGCCACGGCCCGCCCCGCGGCCGACGCCGACCGGTTGCTCGCCGAATGGTGGCAGGCCGTCAGCGCCCGTGCTGCCGCAACCCGCGCTCGTGAGAACTCTCTCGTGTTCAAGGCCCGAAAGGTGGTGCCACTGGCACGGTTCTTCGTTGCTCGGTCTCGGGAGATGGGTGTTCCTGCCGCCTCGAAAGCCGCCTGGCGGGTTGTGCGACGCCGTCTCGTTCGAGGCTGATTCGAAGGCAGCCCTTGCTACAGTGGGGCAACCTGCCGCCGACCCCAGGAGTGCTGAGCCATCGCGACCCCACCCACTGAGCCCGAAGGGCCCGATGCGACGAGGTCTGCCGACCCCGGCCCCGCTGGCCAGCCTGCCGCTCTGAGCGGCGAGACGGTCGAGCCCACCCGCCGGCGTGACAGACGGAGAACGTCACCCAAGCGGCGTCGCCGGCTCATTGTCGGCGGCTCTGTTGCCGTGCTGGTCATCGCTCTCGCGTGCGTGGTGGGCTACGTGGCGAACCAGGTGCTGCAGGCCAAGTCATCGCTCGAGGCCGCACAGGCCTCGGTGACCCAGATCCAGTCGCAACTGTCGAGTCTCGATGTCAGCGCTCTCTCGGCATCGGCGACCGATTTCGCAGGCCACGCACACGACGCCGCGACCTACACGAACGACCCGCTCTACAAGCTGGCCGAGATCGTGCCGGTGGTCGGCCCGAACCTCACCGCCGTACGCGAGCTCTCGGGCTCGCTCGACAGCATCGGCAGCCAAGTGCTGCTGCCCGTCGTCGATTTCTCGAAGACGCTCACGCCCGCGTCGCTGAAGCCGGTCGACGGCAAGCTCAACGTCGCCCTGTTGACGAGTGGTGATGCGACGCTCGCGTCGGCCGACGCGGCCATCGTGGCGAATGTGGCCACCATCTCGGCCATCCCCACCGATGGCACGGTCAGCCAGATCTCGTCGGCGAAGACACAGCTCGTCACCGCGCTCGGCAAGGCGCACACCGAGATCGGTACCGTACGCAGCACCGTCGCCACCGTGCAGAGCATGCTGGGCATGAACGGGCCGAGGCACTACGTTCTCGCCTTTCTCAACAACGCCGAGACGACCGGCCTTGGCGGCGGCCCCGCGTCGCTCTCGATGCTCACGGTCGACAATGGGGCCTTCGCGCTCACAGACCACGCGTCGAGCCAGGATTTTCCCCTCACCGACGGCCCTGTGCGAGACATCGACCAGAACGTGAAGAACATCTTCGGCACCGGCGTGGTGTCGACCCTGAACTGGTCGACCGCACGGCCCGACTTTCCCACCGCAGCGCTCACCATCCAGGCCTTCTGGCAGAAGTACAAGGGCGGAACGGTCGATGGCGTCATCTCGATCGACCCGATCGCGCTGTCGTACCTTCTGAAGGCAACCGGTCCGATGACCCTCACCTCTGGCGAGCAGATCACCGCCGACAACGCTGTGCCGCTGCTGCTGCACGATATCTACCTGCGCTTTCCTCCGCTCGACATCGAGACCGGGTCAGACGCGTTCTTCAAAGATGCCGCGGCGACAGTGTTCTCGGGGATCACCAGCACGAGCGCCGACCCGCAGACCCTCATCGATGCGGTGAACAAAGGCATCGACTCGGGCAACATCTTGGCGTGGAGCCCGATTCCGGCCGAACAGAAGCTCATCGCCAGTTCACCGCTGCAGGGTGTGTTGCCCACCGACAACGCGAAGTCGACTCTGGTCGGTACCTACTTTCGTGACGTCACGACCTCTAAGGCCGACTACTGGATCCAGTCGCACGTCGACCTGAGTACCGATGTATGCACGAACCCCACCAACCCCACGTTCACCGAGACCGTCACCCTGCACTCCACGATGACGGTGGCCGAATCGGAGACTCTTCCGCGCTTCGTGGTCGGTGGCAACTTCGGCGGAACGCAGGTGAGCACCGAGGTGTACATCTACGGGCCGGTCGGCGCCTCGACCGGTGAGCAAGTCGCGGGCACCACGAGCGTGAGCGCTGCGGTACGATCGTCGGCGAGCGATCTCGGTCGACCGGTCGCACGTTTTCTGGTGAACCTGAAGCCGGGCGAGACCAACACGGTGACGGCGTCGTTCAGCGGCGTCGGCGGTGTGTACGGGCCCCCGGTCATCCAGACCACGCCCATGATGAATACGACGACGACGGCTCTAACCGCGGCGGGGTGCAAGTAGGGTGTTCAACCGACTGGCGGCGGCAGGCCGCAGCTTCTACGGCACACTGATTCGCTACCTGTTGAAGTTCGGAATCGTGGGAGGCATCGGCTTCGTCGTCGATTTCGCCGTGTTCAACTGGCTGCTCGTCGGCGGCCTCGGTGACCAGCATCTGCTCTCTGGCCCCCTCGGAGCCAAAGTGGCCGCCGTGGCAGCCGCCACCATAGTCACGTGGTTCGGAAATCGGTACTGGACCTTCAGGGAGCACCGCCGCACGAACTACATCAAAGAGCTGCTCGAGTTCTCTGTCGTGGCCGTCTCCGGCCTGCTGATCAACCTGCTCTGCCTGTGGTTCTCGCACTATGTTCTCGGTTTCACCTCGCTGCTGGCCGACAATATTTCGGGCCAGTTCATCGGAACGGGCTTCGCAACCCTCTTTCGCTTCGCGCTCTACCGCTACTGGGTCTTCGGCCACCACCGCGGTCACGCCGTAGTGGATGCAGAGCAGAAGGCCGAGCTTGCGGCCGTGGCGATCTTCGAGAACGACGATGCGGCAGAGGCGCGCGCCAGTGCGCCGCACGCACCGCGCCCTCCCCACGCACTGCGCCCTCCCCACGAGCCCCGCACGCTCCCCGACGACACAGCGAAGGGCCCGCGCCTATAATTGTGCGGTGCCAGAAGATACTGCTGACGAGCGTCTTGCCGTCGTGACGAACCGCCTCCGCGTGCTCGAAGACGAGCGCGACCGCCTGCAGGGCGAACTCGACGAAATCGCAAACCGCGCCACCGACCGCTGGCTGCTCGCGGTTCACTACGAGTCGTCGGTCGTCAATGCCATGCAGCAGACGCTGTCGTGGCGGGTGACGAAGCCGCTCAGACTCGTGCGGGGCCTGCAGCTCGCACGACTGCGTTCAGGCGGCTCCGGCGGATCGACCTCGTGAGCTTTCTGCTCGACGCACCGGCCCCTGAGCACGCGCTTCCGTCAGCTGAGCGGGCACTCCGCAGCCGTCTGATGGTTGTGGCCGACGAGCTGCTCGCCGATGCGTCTGAGGTTCGGGCGCTGGCCGGGCGTGGTAGCGGCGTGCTGTTGGGTGCACTGGTGCACCGCGTGCAGGCGTCGGGCCTCGACCGCGAACTCTGGTTGCTGCTGGTGGCCATGACGGCCGCGTTCCCGAACACGGAGCTGATGCTCAGAACCCGCCGTGCGCTGGGCATGGCCGCGGGGCCGCAGGCACTGTCGGCCGTACTCGATGCTAGCTACCATTCCGGCACACGATTGCAGTCACTCGAACTCGAAATGCGTCTGGTGACCGACAAGCCGGTGGTCGACGTCGATTTCTGCGCACGATTCGATCACAACACCGGTATTCAACGCGTCGTGCGCGAAACCATGAGCCGATGGAACGGCGAGCACTCGATTGAGCTTGCATGCTGGGCCGACGGCGACAATTGCCTTCGCACTCTTGCCCCGATCGAGCGGCGCCGCGTACTCGAGTGGGATTCCCACAAGGCCGAAATGGCCCATCACATCAAGCCTGATGGCCGGGCGCCGGCAGGGTTCGTGCCCGAGCTGGTCGTGCCCTACCGCACCACCGTGGTGCTGCCCGAAGTGGCCCACGATGGCCTCTGGCCGCAGCTCTCGGCCCTGGCCCGGTTTTCGGGCAACCAGACGGCAATGATCGGCTACGACACCATTCCCATTGCCAGCGCAGACCTCATCTCGAGCCATGAGACAGAGAAGTTCTCGAAGTACCTCACCATCGTGAAGAATGCCACGCGTGTCGTGGCCATCAGCGACGCGGCGGCGGGCGAGTTTCGCGGGTTCGCAAGCGCGCTCGTGTCTCAGGGCGTGGGTGCGCCGGTGGTCGGCTGCGTCACGCTGGCAGTGCAGAGCCCGGCTCGCGGGGCATCCGTATCGGCGCCCACAGACCAGCCGGAGAAGCTCGTTCTGATGGTGGGCAACCAAGAGCCGCGCAAGAATCTGCTGGCCGTTCTGTTTGCCGCCGAGACGCTCTGGCGTGAGGGGCTGCAGTTCACGCTGCGCATGATCGGCGGCGGCAAGAGCGACTACACCCGCCTCATCGACCACGAGGCCAAGCGCCTCGCGAAGGCCGGCCACGCCATCGAGGTGCTGCGCGGGGCGGGCGACGACGTGCTGATCGACTCGTACCGGGCCGCCCGGTTCACCGTCTTTCCCTCGACCCACGAGGGGTACGGGTTGCCCGTTGCAGAGTCTCTGGCCATGGGTGTTCCGTCGATCACGTCGAACTACGGCAGTACCCAGCAGATCGCCGACGGCGGCGGATGCCTCACCGTCGACCCCCGCAACGACCAGTCGATCGTCGATGCCATGCGCCTGCTGCTCACCGACGACGTCGAACGCGAACGCCTCGCCGCCGAGGCCCGCGCCCGCGTGCCCCGCACCTGGAACGACTACGCCACCGAACTCTGGCACGAACTCGTCGAACCGTTGGAGAATGCCTCATGAGCCACGCCCTCACCGCCCGTTTTCGCGTTCTCGCCGATGCCATCGGCACCCCGCTGCCTGTCGACGAGACCACCTCTGGCTACCTCGACACGCTGGCCACGTCGATCGGGGCAGACAGCGAGCTGCTGTGGCTGGCACTTGCCGCCGTGTCAGCAGAGTTTCCGAAGACAGACACGTACGAGAAGTTTCGTCGCGATGCCGTGCTGAACGGCACCCGCCAGGCACTCGCCGAGGTCGCGGCCCGTAGCACACACCTGCTCGCGCCCAACCGCACCGTCGCGGTACGCATCGTGACGGGTGCGGTCGTTCTCGACGTGCACCACACGGCACGCACGGGGTTGGCCACGGGCATCCAGCGCGTGGTTCGGCAGACCATCGGGTACTGGAAAGATCGGCCGGGCGTCGAACTGGTGGGCTGGGATCGGCGCTACAGCGGGCTTCGTCACCTCACCGAACCCGAGCAGCAGAACGCGCTCTACGGCTCGGCACCGCACCTCGCGCGGCCGAAGACGTGGGTTCTCACCATTCCGTTCAAGAGCATCTACGTGCTGCCAGAGCTCGCCATCGAAGACGATCGTACGGCGCGCATCTCGTGCCTGGCCGAATTCTCGGGCAACCGCACCAACGTCATCGGTTTCGACTGTGTGCCCCTCACCTCGTCAGAGACCGTGGGTGCCGGTATGTCGGCGGCGTTCTCGAAGAATCTCGCAGCTCTCGCGCACTTCGACCGCGTCTCGACCATCTCCGAGGCCGCTGCCACCGAGTACCGCGGCTGGCGCGGCATGCTCTCCGGTGCCGGCCTCACTGGCCCGGCCATCGAGCCGCTGCTGCTGCCGAGTGTTGCCGAAGTGGTCTCGGCGGCCGACTTCGAGGCGGCCCGTGCCGCTCTGCTGACCGGAGACGCGCCCATGATGCTGGTGGTCGGCAGCCACGAACCCCGCAAGAATCACCTTGCCGTGCTGTATGCCGCCGAGCGGCTCTGGCGCGACGGCATCGAGTTTCAGATGGTTTTCATTGGCGGCAACGGCTGGCACGGCGACGAGTTCCGCGCACAGCTGAAACGACTGCAGGGCGACGGATGGCCGGTGCGGGCCATCTCGGCCCTCTCCGACGCTCTGCTCTGGAGTGCTTATCGGCTCGCCCGGGTCAGTGTCTTCCCGTCACTGAACGAGGGCTTCGGGCTGCCCGTCGGCGAGTCGCTCTCGGCCCGAACCCCGGTTGTCACCTCGAACTTCGGCAGCATGAAAGAGATCGCGGTGGCAGGCGGCGCCATCTTGGTCGACCCGCGCGACGACGACGACGTGTACCGGGGAATGAAGGCCGGTCTGCTCGACGACGAGCTGCACGCGAAGCTCGTGGCCGAATCGGCCGGATTGTCGACCCGCGGCTGGTCTGACTACGCCGATGAGCTGTGGCGGTACTTCGAACTCGACACCCGCCTCGCAAACGCCAGCGCCACAAGCTAATTACCAGCACACACCGCGTAGTATTTGGCGGTGGATGCACCCGACATCTTTCACGTAACGGAGACACATGGCGACCCAAGCCGAAGTACGAGCCGAGCGATTGGCCCAGCTTCCTTTCGAAGCGTCGGCGAACGCGGGCCCCAAATCGGTTGGCGGGTTCATCGCGTCGGTGCAGGAGATCTTCTCGCACCGCGAACTGCTCGACCTGCTTATTCGGCGCGAACTGAAGTCGCGCTACAAAGACTCGACCCTCGGTTTCGTGTGGAGCCTGATCAAGCCCCTCGTTCAGTTGCTCATCTACTACGTGTTCATCGGAACCGTGCTGGGTGCTGCGCGCGGCGTGCCCCAGTTCGCCATCTTCGTGTTCTCGGGGCTCACGCTCTGGGGCCTCTACAGCGAGATCATCGCGTCGGGCACCTCGTCGATCGTCACGAATGCCGGGCTCATCAAGAAGGTCTACCTTCCCCGCGAGATCTTCCCGCTGGCGTCAACGGGTTCTGCCATCTTCAACTTCCTGATCCAGATGATCGTGTTGCTCGCAGCGATCCTGCTGCTGGGGCAGTTTCCCATCTCGCTCAACCTGCTCTACGTGCCAGCCGCCGTGGTGATCGTGCTCATCTGGGGAGTAGCGTTCGCCGTGCTGCTCTCGGCGCTGAACGTGTACCTCCGCGACATCCAGTACCTGGTCGAGGTAGCCATGCTGCTGCTCTTCTGGGCCTCGCCCATCGTCTACTCGTGGAACCTCGTCGTCGATGCAGCCAAGGCGCACTCGTGGCTGCTCGAGATCTACCTGCTCAACCCCGTCTCCCTTGCGATGCTCGCGTTCCAACGAGGGCTTTGGCAGGCCGGCAGCCAAGTGAACGTCATCGGCACCAACACCATTCAACCGCAGCAGTGGCCGGCCTACATGGATGTTCGGCTCGCGTTCGCCGCGATCGCCGGCCTCGTCGTTCTGTTCATTGCACAGCGCATTTTCGCCCGTCTTCAGGGCAACTTCGCGCAGGAGATCTAATGCCCGCCTTGAGAAACGCACCTACCGTGGTGCGCGTGACCGACGTGTCGAAACGTTTCGTCATTCGCAAAGAGAAATCGCTGAAAGAGCGCATCGTCAACTTCGGGCGCTCGCAGAAGCACAAAGACGACTTCTGGGCGCTGCGAAACGTGTCGTTCGAGATCAAGGCCGGCACCACTATCGGCCTCGTCGGGGCCAATGGCTCGGGCAAGAGCACGCTGCTGAAGGTGTTGGGTGGCATCATTCAGCCCAACGACGGTACGGTCGAGCGTCGCGGCCGGCTGGCCGCACTGCTCGAACTCGGCGCGGGGTTTCACCCCGACCTCACGGGGCGCGAGAACGTGTACCTGAACAGCGCCATTCTCGGCCTCACCCGCAAGCAGACTGACGAGTACTTTCAGTCGATCGTCGACTTCAGCGAGATCGAAGAGTTCATCGACACACAGGTGAAGTTCTACTCCTCAGGCATGTACGTGCGGCTGGCCTTCGCCATCGCGGTGCACGTCGATCCTGACATTCTTCTGGTCGACGAAGTTCTCGCCGTGGGTGATGAGCCGTTCCAAGAGAAGTGCATGAACAAGATCAAAGAGTTTCAGGCCGAGGGCCGCACCATCATTCTGGTGAGCCACTCGGCCGGCCAGGTCGAAGAGCTCTGCGACCGGGTCGTCGTGCTCTCGCACGGAAACGTGGTCTTCGACGGCGGCGCCGCCGATGGAATCCTCGCGCTTCGCGAGTCGTTCGAACACTGACCCACGCTGCCCTGCTCGGTGAACAGTGAGGCCCGGGTCACGTGCTCAGCGCTTGGGAAGCAGGCTCCGGATGCCGCGGAGCGGTTTTGTGATGCGCCACGAGAGCGTCTTCTGCAGTTCGGCGACAAGAGCGCCGAGTTCGGCCGCGCGTGCCGCTGATCGGGCGGCTGTGGCCTCCGCTTGGTCGAGCAGCGCCACCTTCTGGTGCGCTTGTTCCAATTCGGCAGCGAGCTGCTGCTCGCGCAGTGTGGCAGCGGTCAGGGCTCGCTCGGCGGACTGGCATCGATCGTCGAGACTCAGCTGGTCGAGGCGTACGAAGTTGTCGACGAAGCTCGCCGCGTAGGTGAGTGCCGTGCCGATCTGCTCGGCCCGTTCGTCGGCCAGGTAATAGCGTGAGAGGCCGTCGAACATCTGGAAGGTGTAGCCGGCGCGCTCGACAGTGTCTTGCCACGACTCGTGCACCTGGCGGGTCGAATTGGGTGCGGTGGCTTCGATCACGAGGATCCACGGGCGGTAACGGCTGAAATCGATCGAGCCAAGCACAAACGCTTCAGCCCCCTCGGTGTCGACCGACAGAAAGTGGATGTCGCGGTCGGCCAGCCCCGACTCTTCAATGGTCTGGTTCAGGGTGACCACCGGTACCGTCTCGTCGTGCACGGCCCAGCCGGCAGCTGCCGCCTCCTCGCCGTACTCGTCGATCATCGTCGAAAGACCGGTGCCGTCGATGAGGTGGATCTGGGCGCTCGGGGCATCGACGTCGCTCGCGATCGCCTCGTACACCGCGTCTCCCGGGCGTTCGACTCGGTACAGCGAGGCGTACTCGGGGTTCGGCTCGATGGCCACCCCGCGCCAGCCAGCGTCGTAGAACTTACGCGAAACCGAATCGATGGTCGGGTGGTTGGCGCCGACGTCGATGTAGGTGCCACCCTGGATGTCTTTGAGGGCACGCCACAGCACGATGTCTTCGCCGTTCTGGGCGAAAGAGATGTTTCGGTCGGTCACGCTGAACCTTTCCGGCGCCGTCGCCTGAGTATCGGGGTGTCTCGACCCTATCTTGCGAGCGACCTCGGGGGCGGCCCGAGTGGCAGCGGGTCGAGTTTCACCTTGGTGGCGAGCAGCACGAGCAGCAGAAAGTTGCCCTCGAGAAGCAGGCGGCTCTCGGTGAGGCTCTGAATGACGAGGGCCGCGAGCAGCAGCAGCGGCAGCAGGGCGATGGCCTGATAGGGCGTCGGCACGCCCACCAGCGGCCCGGGCGGGTCGACCGCCATCCACCATGACCGCACCCCGGTCGCGGCGATCAGACAGCCAAACACGAAGAGCCCCACGAAACCGAGCTGCAGAAAGATGTCGACCCAGGCGTTGTGGGCCTGCAGGTACTCTGTGCCGTCGATGACGACGAGGCCCTTGAACGGCGCCACCCACGGCGCCCAGTAGCTCACCCAGCCCCAGCCGAGAACCGGATGCTGCCACGCCAGGCTGAGCACCGTGTTCCAGATGTCGAAACGGCCGGTGAGGTCGTTGCTGCGACCGAGCAGCGGAAACAGGCGGTCGGAGAGGTTCGGAATGGCGAACGCCAGGCCCACGAGCCCGGCGATGCCGAACGGGTAGATGACCAGCCGCCGGTTCACCGCCACCCGGCGAATGGCCAGGGCAATGGCCAGCACGAACGCCACGGCCACCGTGGCCATCAAGACGGTAGCCGAACGGGTGAGGGCGTGTTCGAGTACCGCCACCGCGAGCCAGGCGATGCTCGAGAAGGTGCTGCGGGTCTTCTCGACCCACTCGATGGCGAACACGATCAGCGCGAGCAGAACGAGAAAGGCGAGCAGATTGCGGTTGCCGACGATGCCCTGGATGGGCCCGCCGTTCAGCAGCGACGCGGTGCTCCACTGGTAGTCGGCCGGTGGGGTCTGGCCGGGCGCAAGCAGCCACAGTGCAGGCAGGGGCTGGCGAACCCAGATCGCCACGGCGAGTTCGAAGAGCAGCGAGAGACCGAGCATCCATCGGAGAGCCGTGCCGAGAGCGCGCAGAATCTCGAGCCAGGTAAGGGTGAGAGCCATGAAGAAACCCGCGAGGGCGGCCAGCCACTGCGCGGCGATGCCGAGCACGGTGGCACCCGGGTACTGCGACCACAGCAGGGATACCGCACAGAGCACCACGAAGGCCACAAGGGGTTTGGAGTAGCGCGGTAGCGCGATGCGCCGGCCGCTCTGGGCGAGCGACACTGCACAGGCAACGGTGAGCCCGACCACCAGCACCACGAACGCGGGCCAGCCGAAGAGGCTCTGCCAGGCGTCTCCGCCCAGAGCGGTGAAGAGCACGAAGCCCGCCAGGCGGATGCGGCCGGCCGGGCTGCCGTCGGGGGCGGTCATCGTCGCTCGGCGGTGCTGAGCCGAATCGAACGGGGGCAGGGGTGCGGGGGTGGGTGTGAGGCTCATCTGCCTCAAGGGTACGAGCACGCGGTGGGTGCCCTCTGTTCGTGGGCACCCCCGCACGCCAATCGTTATACGAAGGCAGCAAACCCCGTGATCTTGCGGCCCACGATGAGGGTATTCATCTCGCGGGTGCCTTCATACGAATAGAGCGCCTCGGCGTCGGCGAAGTGCCGGGCCACGTCGTACTCGAGCACGATGCCGTTGCCGCCGAGTGCCTCGCGGCACCAGGCCACCGTCTCGCGCATGCGCGCCGTGGCAAAGGCCTTCGCGAGGGCGGAGTGTTCGTCGCGCTGGGTGCCCTCGTCGAGCATCTGCGACACGCGCACCACCATGGCGAGGCTCGCGGTGATGTTGCCGAGGCTCTTCACCAGCAGGTCTTGAATCAGCTGGTGCGAGGCGATCGGCTTGCCGAACTGCACCCGCTGCTTGGTGTAGCGAACGGCGGCTTCGTAGGCACCGATGGAGTTGCCGACGGCGGCCCACGCCACCTCTGCCCGGGTCAGGCGGAGCACCGCGGCGGTGTCGCGGAAGCTGTTTCCGTTCTGCAGCCGCATTGCCTCGGGAACCCGAACGTTCTCGAGGGTGATGTCGGCGTTCTGCACGATGCGCAGGCTCTGCTTGCCCTCGATCTTGGTGGCGGTGTAGCCGGGGGTGTCGGTCTTCACGATGAAGCCCTTCACCTGGCCATCGTCGGCGCTCATGGCCCAGATGATGGTGATGTCGCTGAAGGTGGCGTTGCCGATCCAGCGCTTCGAGCCGTTCAGAATCCAGTCGCCGGTTGCCTCGTCGCGGGTCGCGACGGTGCGAAGGCCCTGGGCCGAGTCTGAGCCCGAGTCGGGTTCGGTGAGGCCGAAGGCGCCCACCACGTCGCCCGACGCCATCTGCGGCAGCCATTCGGCACGCTGCTCGGCCGAGCCGGCGACGCTGATCGAGCCCATGGCGAGACCGTTGTGAACGCCCACGTGGGTGGCGATCGACGCGTCGATGCGAGCGAGCTCCAGTGCCACGAAGCCGCGGAAGACGGCCGAGTTTGCAAAGGTGCGGGTCTCCTCCCACGCGAAACGGTAGAGGTCGAGCTCTGCGAGGCGTTTGACCACCTGGTGCGGAAACTCTGCCTTCTCCCACAGATCGTTGACGATCGGCTTGACCTCGGATTCGAGGTATTCGCGCAGTGCCGCGAGTGACTCTTTCTCCCGCTCGGTGAGCAGGTTCGAGTAGCCGAAGAAGTCGCTGGTCAGTGGCTCGAAAGCCGTTGTCGAAACCATTGTCATTGTGGGCATCATCCATTCGCACTCGTGCACGACTGCGTGCAGTTAGGCCGTCAGCCTAAGCGCCGGGCGAAGCGGCACAAACCCCATTGGTAGTTTGGTCCAAGAGACTTTTCGGAAGGTAGCCCATGTTTGTACAGATCGCCAATACCCCGCGCAACTACGCCTGGGGGTCGCCGAGCGCGATCAGCGACCTTCTCGGGTCCCAGCCCACGGGCGAACCGGAGGCCGAGCTCTGGCTGGGCGCGCACCCCGGCTCACCGAGCCGCATCGTCGACCCGGCAGAGACGGGCGGATTCGACACGCTGACGGCCTGGATCGCGGCTGACCCCGCCCGCGCCACTGGTGGCACACACCTGCCGTACCTGCTGAAGATCCTCGCGGCCGAGCGCCCGCTGTCGCTGCAGGCGCATCCCACCCTGGCTGCGGCGAGAGAGGGTTTCGCCCGCGAGAACGCCGCGGGGCTCGCCCTCGACGCCCCGAACCGCAACTACAAAGACCCGCTGCACAAGCCCGAGGTCATCTACGCGCTCAGCGACACCTTCGAAGCCCTCTGCGGGTTTCGCGACGTCACAGAGATTCGCGCCATCATCGCCGCCCTCACCGAGGCGGATGCCCGACAGAGCCTTCCCGAACCCGAGCCCCTCGCGGCGCTCGCGAGCCAGTTGCGCGGCGAACCCGCCGAGGCGCTGAAGACGGCCGTCGAGTGGCTGCTCTCCGGTGGAGCTCAGGTTGCGACGCTGGTCGAGCAGGTCACCGTGTTGGTCGGCGGTGTTGTCGTCGGGCCGGGTGCCTCCTCCGACTCCGAGGTCGTCGGCGAGCCGGCGGCCACGGCCGCGCTGCTGTCGGGCCCGTTCGGTGCCGCGTTCGCCACGGTGCGCGATCTCTCGGCCGAGTACCCGGGCGATGCCGGTGTTGTGCTGTCGCTGTTGCTGAACCGCGTCACGCTGAAGCAGGGCGAGGCGCTGTTTCTGCCGGCCGGCAACATCCATGCCTACCTCAAGGGTCTCGGCGTCGAGCTGATGGCGGCCAGCGACAATGTGCTGCGCGGCGGCCTCACGCCCAAGTACATCGATGTGCCAGAACTGCTCTCGGTGCTGGTGTTCGAGTCGTCACCCGTGCCGTATCTCGAGGCCGGGCATCCGGTGCCCGGGGTTCAGGAGTACCAGCCCGACATCACTGACTTCGTGCTCGTGCGCATCACGCCCACGGCCGGGCTGGATGCCCGTTACAGCCCCCAGGGTGCTGCGATCGTGATCGTCACGGCTGGCTCGGTGACGGTGTCGTCGGCGACCGGCAGTGTTGTCGCCCGGCGCGGGGAGTCGTTCTTCGTCACCCCTGACGAGGGTGCGCTCACGTTCAGCGGCACGGGTGAGCTCTTTCTCGCCGCGCCCGGCGCCTAGAACCAGGCCAACCGGTACCCGCACCGGTGACGGCAGCCGGCCGAGCGCGGGCTGCCGCTCAGGCGGGCGTCAACGAGAAGGTGCGCCGGTACGCCGCCGGTGTGGTGCCGAGAACTTTCGCGAAGTGGTGGCGCATGACCGCCGCCGACCCGAAGCCCGCCTCGGCGGCGACCCGGTCGAGCGCCAGGCCCCCCTCTTCGAGCAGTACCTGCGCGCGCAGCAGCCGCTGGCGGGTGAGCCACGCTGCGGGGGTGGTGCCGAGGTCGGCCCGAAACCGGCGGGCGAAGGTGCGGGGCGACATCAGCGCGCGCCGGGCCAGCTGGTCGACAGAGAGTTCGTGGCCGAGGTTGTCGACCATCCAGGCCGTGACGGCCGCGAAGGAGTCGCCGACCTCCACCGGCACCGGCGCGGCGATGTACTGCGCCTGGCCGCCCGAGCGCTGCGGCGGGATGACCATGCGGCGCGCGATGACATTGGCGGCAGCGGCTCCGAGTTCGGTGCGCACCAGGTGCAGGCAGGCGTCGATTCCCGCGGCGGTGCCGGCGCTCGAGATGACGCGACGGTCTTCGACGAACAGCACGTCGGGGTCGACGACGGTGAGGGGGTAGTCGTTCGCGAGGCGTTCGGCGTGCATCCAGTGCGTCGTCGCACGACGGCCGTCGAGAATACCGCTGGCTGCCAGCGTGAAGGCGCCGCTGCAGACGCTGAGAATCCAGGCGCCGCGGGCTTCGGCTTCGCGGAGCACGCGCACGACCTCCGGATGCACCGGGTCGTCGATGATGTGGGCCGGCACGGCGATGAGGTCGGCATCGGCTGCCGCCGCCAACCCTTCGGTGATGACCATGTCGAACCCGAGGCTCGTGGTGACGGGGCCGGGCTCGGCTGTCGCGATGTGAAAATCGAAGGCGGGGCCGCCCATATCAGTGCGATCGACGCCGAAGACCTCGCAGACCACTCCGAACTCGAACGGGGCCACGTTCGGCAGGGCGATCAAGACGATTTTCTTCAGCATGCTGGCAGTTTATCGACGACAGGCGGATAACTGACACAGCATTTGCAAAATAGCGTCGTGTCTGAACCTTGCATGCGCGGTTGAGGGTTTACGATCTGCGACTTGACTGATCGGAACTACACCGGTGTAATTAGTCATAAGGGGTTATCAGTCAGGCTCGGCACGTCGCAGTCTGTCAGAAGGGAGAGCGTGATATGTCGCCAGCAGAGTTCCGCTCGGGAGGCGTGCCTGACAACTGGTTCGTCGACCCCGTCGAACTGGGCGTACCGGGTGTGCGTCAGACCGACGACAATCCGCTGGCCTGGCAGACCGACTCGCTCTGTGCGCAGACCGACCCCGAAGCATTCTTTCCCGAAAAAGGTGGTTCGACCCGAGATGCCAAGCGCATCTGCCAGACCTGCGAAGTGAAGAGCAAGTGCCTCGAGTACGCGCTGAGTAACGATGAGCGGTTCGGTATCTGGGGCGGGCTCTCTGAGCGCGAGCGTCGCAAGCTCCGCAAACAGGCCGGCTGAGCGTAAAACTGCCGCCAGTTCTCGGCGCGCCGACAACACGGCCCCCCGTAACAGGGGTGTGCGCCTAAAGTCGAATGGATGCAAGCCCGAGTAACTGCTGTACTGGTCGCCCAGAATGGTGCCGAGCGACTCTCACGTACGCTCGACGCTCTTCGTGCCCAGACACGCCAACCCGAATCCCTCGTCGTCGTCGACGTGTCATCAACCGACGGCACCGCCAAGCTGCTCTCTGAGGCTCAGCCCACGGGTTTTCTGTCGGCATCGAGCCGCCTCTCGTTCGGTGTGGCCGTGAACCACGCGCTCGGTGTGGTCAGCCCGCCGGCGTCAGACGACGAGTGGCTCTGGTTGCTCGCCCACGACACGGCGCCCGAGCCCGACGCACTTGCCGCGCTTCTGGCCGCCGTCGAGGTGAACCCCTCGGTCGCGGTTGCCGGGCCCAAGCAGATGGAATGGAACGACAGCGGCTTCATCGCGGGTTTCGGTGAGTCGGTCACCCGTTTCGGGGCGAGCGTTCCCCTCGTCGAACGCGAACTCGACCAGGCGCAGCACGACCGGCTGAGCGATGTGCTCGGTGTCGGCGCGGCCGGAATGCTGGTTCGGCACTCGGTCTGGAACGCCCTCGGCGGGTTCGACCCGGCATTGCCCACGGCTGACAACGGCCTCGACTTCTCTATTCGTGCCCGCCTCGCGGGGCACCGGGTCATCGCGGTGCCGGCGGCCAAGGTCGTCACCGCCGGAGACGGGCTCTCCGGCCCCGGCACCTCCATCAAGGGCTCGCAGCGCCGGCGTCGACAGTCGGTTCGTCGTGCGGCGCAACTGCATCGCCGCCTGGTCTATGCCCCGGCCTTCACCGTGTTCTTCCACTGGCTGTCACTCGTGCCGCTCGCGGTGCTCCGCACGCTGTTCCAGGTTCTGCGCAAGCAGCCCGGCGCCGTTGCGGGTGAGTTCGCTGCCGCGTTCAGAACGGCATTCAGCGGCCGGGTCGGCGCTGCGCGGCGATCGATCAAGACGACCAGAAAAGTCGGCTGGGGTGCGGTCGCACCGTTGCGCATCCCGGGCGCCGAAGTGAGGCGCCGCAACGCGCTGGTTCGTGAGCTGGCGCTGTCACAGGCGCGCGGCTCCCGCGAAGAACTTAACTTCTTCTCCACCGGCGGCGCGGCCATTGTGCTCGCTGCGCTCGTCGTGGGGTTCGCCCTGTTCTTTCCGCTGTTCGGCGGCAAAGCCCTCGCCGGTGGTTCGTTTCTGCCGCTGAGCGCCGATGTGGGCGGGCTATGGGCGAACATCGGCTACGGCTGGCGTGATCTCGGGCTCGGCTTTGTGGGGGCATCCGACCCCTTCAGCTACATTCTCGCGGTGTTCGGGTCGATCACCTTCTGGTCGCCCTCTGTCTCGCTCGTCGTGCTCTACCTGGTTTCGCTGCCGCTGGCCGCGCTGGCGGGGTGGTTCGCTGCCGCCAAGCTCACGAACCGCTCGGGCCTTCGCATCTTCGGCGCGGTGCTGTGGGCCATCGCGCCGCCCCTGCTGTCGGCACTCGACGCCGGGCAGGTGGGCGCCATCGTGGCGCATCTGCTGCTGCCCTGGCTCGTACTCGCGGCTCTTTCGGCAGCTCGGTCGTGGTCGGCGTCGGCCATCGCCTCGCTTCTGTTCGCCGCGGTGACAGCTGCTGCACCCTCGCTCTGGCCTGCCCTGCTGGTGCTCTGGCTCGCGTCGGTGATCTTCGCCCGCCGGGCGGTGATGCGGTACGTCGGCCTGCCGATTCCGGCATTGCTGCTGGTGGCGCCGCTGGCGTACGAGCAGTTCATGCGCGGCAACCTCTGGGGTATCTTCGCCGACCCGGGGTTGCCGAACGCACACGGCACCGTGAGCGTCACCGATCTGCTGCTCGGGCTTCCTGAGCAGGGGCTCGGCGGATGGTCGGGCATCGGTGGCACGCTCGGCATCGACTCGCAGACGCTGCAGTTCATCGCGCTGCTCCTCCTGGTGCCGCTCGCCCTCATCGCGGTCGCCGCACTGTTTCTGCCGCGGTCGTGGCGCGCTTCGGCGGCCATCGGCTTCGCCATCCTCGGTTTCGCCACTGCGGTGGGCGCGACTCTCATCCAGGTGTCGGCCTCCGGCTCGTTCGAGGTCACCATCTGGCCGGGCGCCGGCCTCAGCCTCTACTGGCTCGGGCTGGTGGGGGCGGCCACGATGGGCCTCGCCACGTTCACCCGGCTCGCTGCCCTGCCCGCCGTCATCGCGGCCCTCGCTGTCGCGGTACTCGCGGTTCCGGTCGCCGCATCGACTCTCACCGCCACAAGCGACGTTCGGTCATCGACTGGCGCTTCGCTGCCCGCTTTCGTCACGGCCGAGGCCGCCTCGAACCCGCGGGTCGGCACGCTCGTGCTCGGCGCCGAGGCGAACGGGGGCCTCACCGCATCCGTCGTGCACGGCGTCGGTGCGACCCTCGAAACCCAGTCGACCCTGGCTGCCACGACGGGCGAGCCCACTGCAGCAGAGCAGAACCTCTCGACCCTCGTCGGCAACCTCGCCTCCCGCAGTGGTACCGACGCGAGTGTCGCGCTCGCGAACCTCGGCGTCGAGTTCATCGTTCTCTCGCCGACCACGTCGTCGGCGACACCGGATGCCCAGGCCGTCGTTGCGCGCGCCACGAGCGCCTTCGACAGCAATGCCTCCCTCACCGCCATCGGGCAGACCTTCGCAGGCGAGTTGTGGCAGATCACCGGCACCCCCGGGTTCTCGGCGCTTCCCGCGCCCACCCCCACCAACACGGGCACTCCCATCGGCTTCGTCATTCTTCTGGTGCAGGCGATCGTGTTCGGGCTGCTGCTGCTTCTCGCGCTGCCAGCCGGGCGCCTCGAGGCCCATGGCCTGCGGGCGGCCAGCACAGTAGACGTGCTCGACCAGCCCGGCGAGCCGGTTGAACCGCTCGAGCCCGATGACAGCGTGCGAGACGATCAGAGCGGTGACGCGGGGGGTGCGGCCGTCGACGAGACGGGCGGGCTCGACGCCCCGCCGACCATCGGCACGGTCGCCACCGCCGACGACGCCAGCGGCCTCCCGGTTTCCGCCGGTGTCGCAGCCGTCGGCGAGGCCGTGACGCCCGCGGCCGCGTCGGTCGCTACCGCGGCCACTGCGGGGGCCAAACGTCGCAAAATCTTCGCGCGCAAACCGAAGCGGGTGCCGGTGCCTGTGCCTGTTGATGCCGTCGTCGAGCCGGCCAATCCGGCCGAACCGGTCGACTCTGGCGAACTCGCCGAGCCCGCCGTGGATGTCGCGCCCGATGCCACACAGGTCGACGTGAGAGCAGTGCCCGACACCGTCCCCAACTCCGACGCCGACACCGACACCAACACCGACGCCGACGCCGACGCCGTCAACACCGACGCCGACGCCGTCAACACCGACGCCGCACCTGCTAGCTCGGCCGCAGTGCCCGACGAGACCGCACCGGCTGACGACGCCGCAGTGCCAAACGAGTCCGACGAACATGCCGCTGACGGCATGAACCCGACCCCAGGCGAGGAGGTGCACCGTGGCACGAATACCGAAGAACGCTGACGCCGGCACCGTGAAGGCGGCCGTGCGGGCGAATGCCGCCGCGAATGCGAAAGCCAAGGCAGCCGCGAAAGCAGCCGCGAAAGCAGGCAGGGCCGAAAACGCGACCGGATCATCGACCGGTTCGCCATCGACTCGCACCCGGTACGCGAAAACGGGCGCACGGCTTGTGACGGGTGTGGTGGTGCTCGCCATCGGTGTCGCCACCGTTACCGCGGCCAGTGCCCTTGCCCTGCCGCAGGTGTCGCACGGCGTGCCGAGCGTCACCGTCGTTCCCGATGCCTCGCCGCAGACTCTGGCGTGCCCCGGCCCTCTCGTCTCGCTTGCCGACAGTTCGGGGCAGAGCGCGACCAAGGTCGCTTCGGTGGGCACCACCACGCTCGTGGCCGGGGCTACTCCGTTCGGCACCCCACTCAGTTCTGCGAACCTCACTCAGACCGATGCGGCCGGTGCTGCATCCGGAGCCTCCCAGCCGACGGGCATCACTGCCGCGGGCGCCACGGGAATCCTGGTCTCGGGCAGCCAGTCGCAGCAGGTCTCCAACGGCGATCTGGTCGGGCTCGCGAGTTCTGCCTGCGCCGAGACCTCGGCCGACAGCTGGCTGGCAGCCGGGTCGACAACCACGGGCCGCACCAGCTTCGTCGTGCTCACGAACCCCACCGAGGTGGCGTCGACGGTGAACCTCACGATCTTCGGCGAGACCGGGCTCGTCACCGCACCCGGTACAAGCGGCATCACCGTGGCACCGCGATCGCAGCGGGTGTTGTCGTTGGCAGGGTTCGCACCGAACGTGGTGTCGCCGGTCATCCACGTCGTCAGCACGGGCGGCAATGTACTCGCGTCACTGCAGCAGAGCGTCGTTCGGAGCTTGACCCCGGGCGGGGTCGATGTCGCAGGCCCGACGCAGGCCCCCGCCACCACACAGACCATCGCGGGCGTTCAGATCGTCAGCACCAGCGCCATCGCCGAACGGGCCGCTGACCCCGCGTCGAGCGACCTCCCAGCGGCGCTGCGTGTCTACGTGCCGAGCGCAGAGGGAGCCACCCTCGCCGTGACGTTCAAGAGCGAGACCCTCGGAGTCGCCGACATCTCGGTGAACTACACGGCGACCGGGGGGCTCGTCACCGACTTTCCGTTGCCCTCCCTCACCGACGACAGCTACAGCGTGAGCGTCGTGTCAGACAAGCCGGTCGTGGTCGGTGTACGCTCCGCCGTCGTGAGCGGCGGTGTCGACTTCGCGTGGACGGGTTCGGCGCCCAGCCTGAACGGTTCGTTCCTGGTTTCGAGCGCCACCGGGCCGAACCCACGGCTCATGCTGGCCAATTCGGGCGTGGCAGACGCTGCGGTGACGGTGACTCAGGCTGTCGCTTCTCCGCAGGCAAGCGACACGGTGTCGCTGACCGTGGCTGCGAATTCGGCGGCCGGTGTGTCTCTGCAGCCGAACACGACGTACACGGTGACCACGACCGCGCCCATCACAGCAGCGATCGGGTACCTCGGCGACGGACTCATCTCGTCGTTCACGATCAGCCCGCCGAGCCCGCTCGCCAGCCCGCTCACCCTGTACCCGGGCAACTGACGTTCTGCGGCTGCAGAGCCGCGGCCCCGCTTCTAGAAGTGGCGAAAGCGATCGGGCGCCAGATCCCATGGGTCTTTGCCGAGCAGCTCTGCGACCGCGCGAAAAACGCAGCTCTCGATGATCATGCGCTTGTGCAGTTCGTCGTCGCGGTGCAGCTTCGACAGGCGCTGGATGGGCAGCCGGTACAGAATCACGCGGTGGCCGATGACGCTCCAACGGGCAACGGGTGCGCCCGCTTCGGGGAGCCCGAGCGGAACCGCGCCGATCTCGAACTTCACGTCTGCCAGCTCATCGGGCCACACGCTTTTCAGGTAGTCGGCTGTTGACGCCACGGTCATCTCGAACGAGTCGATGCGAGTGCGCAGCGGTGGCAGATGAGGGCCCGTGACCGACGAACGCAGGGTGCGCCCGTGACGGTTGCGGTACCTCTCGCTGGAGGTTCTCGCTGAACTGGTTCGCCGTGAACGTGGCATGAACCCAGCTTACGGCGCGGCACGGAGCTTCTGGGCGCCCGGGGCGCTTACTCTGAAACGGATGACCACCAGAACCTGCTCGAGAATCACGTGCCACAACGTCGCGGTCTCCACGTTCACCTATGTGTACGCCGACTCCATGGCGGTGCTCGGCCCGTTGAGCACCCAGCACGAGCCGCACAGCTACGACCTGTGCGCCAAGCACTCCGAGAGCCTCAGTGCCCCGCAGGGCTGGCAAGTCGTACGGTACGTCGCTGTGGGCAACGACTTCTAACGGTTCGGGAAGCCGTGCGGCAGCGCGGCGAGGGTAGGGGCCAGGCGGGCGAGCCGTGCGGCCTCGAGGGCGAGGGCGGCAGCCTCGCGATCGCGCCGCAGTGCGGCCACGCCGAGCAACACCGTCTCGGGGTGAAACGGCGGCGACGAGGGCAGCGGTGAGACGAAGGGTGCCGCTTCGGCCAGCAGAGCCGCAGAAAGCCGGCCCCGGGCATCCGGAGTCATCTGCGGTGCCTCGGCCAGAAACTGGGCGATGCGCCGGGCCAGGCGGTCAGGCAGCCGCGCGACGTCGGCCACCTGGGCCCAGCCGAACAGAACCGGCGGCAGGGGCTGGGCATGCGAGACGAGGCGAGGAACTCTTTCGTACTGCGAGAAGGTTCCTGCCACGAGGTCGCCCAGGCGCTTCGAGCGCGGGTTCAGCAGCGACACGAACACGGCCAGGCCGCCGAGAGTGAAGTAGAGCTCGAGCACTCCGGTGAGCGAGCGGATGAGTGCGTGGCGGAGCGAGATCGACCCGCCGTCGTCGCGCACGATGCGAGCGCCGACCGCGAGCTTGCCGAGAGAGCGCCCGTGCGTGAAGGTCTCGACGGCGGTGGGCACCACGACGAGACAGAACGCAACGCTGGCCACAGTGAACGCGCGCAGAAGGGCGTCGTCTGCGCCGGTCGCCTGCTGCCAGACCCCCAGCAGGTAGAGGGCCGCGAGAAACAACCCCACAGAGAACAGCACGTCGATCATGGCGCCTGCCCCCCGCAGAATGAAACTCGCGGGGCGCAGGTCTAGCGCGACCGCCTCGCCCGTGACGAGCATGTCGCCGCTGTACTCGAGGGAGTGTGTCGCCTGTGTGGGGGCGAGAAGGGGCGCTGCCATGGCTATCATCTAAGCAGATGGATCTCGACGCCTACACTGCCGCCCATCGAGACGAATGGAGTCGTCTCGATGCTCTCGGGCGACGCCGCACTTTCTCGGGTGCCGAAGCCGACGAACTGATCGACCGTTACCAGTCGGGAGCCACCGACCTCTCGGCCATCAGCACCTCGGTCGGCTCGAGTGTCGCCGGCGACCGCCTTTCGGTGTCGCTGTCGCGGGCACGCCTGCGGTTCACCGGGGCGAGCAGCAATGTGCTCAGCCAGATTCCCGCCTTCTTCCAACTGCAGCTGCCGGCGGCGCTGTACCGGCTCCGGTGGATTGTGCTGGTGGTCGCGCTGGCCACGGTGGTTGTCAGCACACTGTTCGCCGTGTGGGCGCTGAACGACCCTCAGGTGCTCGCCAACTTCGGCACCGATGCCGAGCTCCGCCAGGTCGCTCAGCATGACTTCGTCGACTACTACTCGAACAACCCCGCCGCCTCGTTCACCGGGCAGGTCTGGACAAACAACGCTTGGCTCGCCGCGCAGTGCGTCGCCTTCGGCATTGTGGGTGTCTACGTGCCGTACCTGCTGCTGCAGAACGCCCAGAACATCGGCGTCGACGCGGCGGTGCTCTTTCACTACGGGCAGGGCGACGTGTTCTTTCAGTACATCCTTCCGCACGGGATGCTCGAACTGACCGCCATCTTCGTGGCCGCGGCCGCGGGCTTGCGCATCTTCTGGGCGTGGATCGCGCCGGGCGCCCGCACCCGTGGCCAGGCGCTCGCCGACGACGGGCGGGCCCTGTTCACGGTCGCCGTGGGTCTCGTGTTCGTGCTGCTCGTGTCGGGTGTGCTCGAGGGGTTCGTCACGCCGCAGACGTGGCCGTGGCCGGTGAAGATCGCCATCGGTGCCGTTGCGGTGGGCGCGTTCGTCTTCTACATGGTGTTCGTGGGCGGCCGGGCCTTTCGGGCCGGCCAGACGGGCGACCTGGCGGAGTTCGACGCCGGCGCGCGGCAGCTCGTCGCGGTCTGAGAGCCCGCTCGCCCAGCTCGCGCGTGCGGCGGGTCAGAGCCGACCGGCTGCCTTCAGAGCCAGGTACCGGTCGGCCACCGCGGGCGGCAGGTCGGCAGGGGCGCCCGTGACGACATCCGCACCCTGTTGGCGGGCAGCAGCGGCCACGCGTGCCACATCGAGCAGCGCGCGTTCAGCGGCGGCCGCCGTGTAGGTCTCCTCGCGGTCGGATCTCCGGCTGACCCGCGCAAACGTCTCGGGGTCGGTCACCGACGCTACGAGCACGAGGTGGCGCTGGGTGAGCTGCGGAAGCACCGCCAGTAGCCCGCGCGATGACCCGGGTGTCTCGAGCGACGTGAGCAGCACGACGAGCGCCCGCTGGTTCGTCACCTGGCGCACCTGGGCCGGGATGGCCGCCCAGTCGGTCTCGAGCAGCTCAGGGTCAACCGGGGCCAGCGCGTCGACGAGTCCCGACAACAGTGCAGCGCCGGTCGCACCCTTCACGCGGGCGCGAACGCGGCGGTCGTAGGCGATGACGTCGACCCGGTCGCCGGCGCGCGTGGCGAGTGCCGAGAGCAGCAGCGCCGCCTCGAACGCGGTGTCGAGCCGCGGTTCGTTGTCGATGCGGGCGGCACTCGTACGGCCTGAGTCGATGACAATCACGACGCGGCGATCTCGCTCGGGCCGCCACGTGCGAACAACCACGTCGTTGTGCCGGGCCGTCGCACGCCAGTCGATCGAACGCACATCGTCGCCCCGAACGTATTCGCGCAGGCTGTCGAACTCGGTGCCCTGCCCCCTGATCATGATGCTGGTGCGACCGTCGAGTTCGCGGAGCCGTGCGAGCCGTGACGGCAGGTGCTTGCGCGAGGTGAACGGCGGCAGCACCCGAATGCGCCCGGGTGCCCGCAGGGTGGCCTGCCTCGCCCAGAGCCCGAGCGGCCCGAATGACCGGATGCCCACCTCTTCTACCCGGCGCTCACCCCGCCTGAACGGCCGGAGAACGACGGTGACCATGCGCCGCTCGCCGCGGGGAACCCGAACCGCGAACCGTGTCGTGAGGGCACCGGCTGACGGCTGCCAGGCATCCCGAACCGTGCCGTTCACCGGGCGACGGCCCGTATTGGTGAGGTACAGCTCGCCCGCGGTCGTCTCTCCGAGTCGCACCCGGGCCGGGAGCGCGCGTTCGAGGGCGAGGGCCCGCGGCGAGCCTGCCGCGATGAGGTCGACGATGCCCAGCACAACGACGAGCGCCAGCCACCAGCCGAGCGCTGGCAGCGCGAGGCCGTAGAGCTGCCCGAACAGCACGATGGGCACCGCGCCGAGCGCGACGAGCAGCACGAAACGGCCCGAGACGGCCATCAGCGCGGCCCAGCGTCGATGACGGTGAGCGGTGCGAAGCGTGCTCGCGGTGCGAGCGACGAGATCAGCGCAAGCGGCAGCGCCACTAGATCGGCACCTGCACCTGCGCGAGAATGCCGCGCAGAATCGTGTCGACCGACACCCCTTCGAGTTCGGCCTCTGGCCGCAGCTGGATTCGGTGCCGCAGCACGGGCAGCACCATCGCCTGCACGTGGTCGGGGGTGATGGAGTCGAATCCGTTCAGCCAGGCCCACGCCTTGGCCGCGGCGAGCAGCGCTGTGCTGCCGCGCGGGCTCACCCCGAGTTTCACCGAGGGGCTCTGCCGCGTGGCACGCGAGAGGTCGACGGCGTACGCGAGAACATCCGGGGCCGCACCGACGCGCGCCACAGCGGCCTGCGCCTGGTGCAACTCGTCGGCACCCAGCACGGCCGTGACACCGGCGCCGGCCAGGTCGCGCGGGTTGAAGCCGGCGGCGTGTCGGGCCAGCACCGCGATCTCGGCGTCGCGCTCGGGAATCTCGAGCGTCAGCTTCAGCAGAAAGCGGTCGAGCTGCGCCTCGGGCAGCGTGTACGTGCCCTCGTATTCGATGGGGTTCATGGTGGCGGCCACCAGAAACGGGTCGGGCAGCGGGCGACTGACGCCGTCGACGCTGACCTGGCGTTCTTCCATCGCCTCGAGCAGCGCCGACTGGGTCTTCGGGGGTGTGCGGTTGATTTCGTCGGCCAGCAGGATGTTCGTGAACACCGGCCCGGCCCGAAACTCGAACTCGCCGGCGCGGGCGTCGTACACAAGCGAACCCGTCACGTCGCCCGGCATCAGGTCGGGCGTGAACTGCACGCGTTTCGTGTCGAGGCTGAGGGCAGCCGAGAGCGAGCGCACGAGCAGGGTCTTGGCGACGCCCGGAACACCCTCGAGCAGCACATGCCCGCGCGCGAGCAGCGCCACCATGAGCCCGGTCACGGCGCCGTCTTGCCCGACGACGGCCTTGCCGACTTCGGTGCGCACGCGGGAGAGGGCGAGGCGCAGCTCGTCGTTCGTTCTCGGCTGGGCGGGGTCGGTCATCTGATGCCTTCGTTCGGAGGGGGTGGGGTGGGGGCGGAGGTGTGTCGGGGCGAGGCGGGAGTCGCCGGCCGGCCCAGTGCGAGCCGTACGGCGTTCTCGAGCTCGGTGAGCCGCGTCGACAGTTCGACGAGTTGAGCTTCGGAGGAGGGAACCGTTCTGAGCAGCGTTGCGGCGATGCCATCGGCCTTCTGCCCGGTCGCCTCGCCGACGGCGGCCACGATGTCGTCGACCGACGCTCTGCGCGGCAGGCCGAGCAGACCGGCGAGACGGGAGAGGGTTCCGATGCGAAGCGCGTCGAGCGCGCGGCTGCGGGCACCCGACCGTGCATAGAGGCGCGCGCGGCCGTCGACCGTCTCGCTTCCCCGCACGATCACGGGCAGGTTCTCGACGACGACCGGCCCGAGCCGCCGCCCACGCCACACGGCGGCCGCCACGAACACGGCTATGAGCAGCAGAATCAGCGGGGTGACCCAGTCGGGCGTCAGCTGCCCCAGGCTCGGAGCTCCGTCGGCCGTCACGTCGGCCGCACTCGCCACGTACCAGACCACGCGGCTGCCCTCGCCGAGCACCCCGAGCGCCAGCGCGGCATTGCCGGCGTCGACGATGTGTTCGTTGTCGAACACCTCTGTCGACCCGACGACGGTCACCGGATGCCCGGCCTCCGTCACCCGCACCACCGAGTACGCATCGCCGTACGACTCGAAGCACCCGCTCGAGCTGATCTGGCCCGCGCCGGTGACGCGATAGGTGGAGCCCGCTGCCGTGATGGTTTCGGCGCGCTGGGCCGCGGGCAGGCTGCAGCCGGCGGTGAGCGGTGCCGATGCGTCTACGCTGCCGGCCGCGCCGACACCGGGGGCGAGGTCGCCCAGTTCGAACACTCCGGGGTCGATCAATACGAGCCGATCCGAGACGCCGACCAGCTCTGTCTGGCGGTCGGTCGGGAGGTAGCCGTTGGGGTCGTAGACGACGAGCGTGGTGCCGGTGCCGGTGCCGGTGCCTGTGCCTGTGCCCGGGCCAGCGCTCGAGCCGTCACGGGCGGCCGCCACTGCTTCGTCGAGGGTCGTTGCCGCCGACACACTCACGCCCTGCTGCCGCAGCACCTCGGCGAGAGCCTTGCTTCCGCCCGGGCCCGCATTCGTGATCGAGAGCGCTCCGCTGTCGACGCTTTGGCCCCCGCCGTTCACCACGACCAGCACCAGGCTGGCGGCGAGCACGAAGACCGCGGCGCCGATCCAGAACGCCGAGCGCCGAAAGAACTGCCGCACGGTCGGCGTTGAGGCTACTGCGAGCTGGCTCACGCGCGGAGCCCTGCCCCGGGGCCACCCGGAGTGCCGACTCCGACCGGTTCGCGCGAGACCGGCGCGAGGTCGCGAAGCTGGCGTTCAAGCGCGGCCAGCTGCTCATAGGCCGCCTTCGTGGCCGTGGCGCCGAGGTATCTGACCTCGTCGAACACGCGGGCTGCCGCGACGAGGGCTCCCGCCTCTGCGGGGTACGACAGCGCTGCGCGGGCAGCGAATTCCTGCGCCGTGGTGCCGGGGGAGACCCGAACCACCGTGCGCTCCGACTGCCGCCGGGCGATCGACCGGTACAGCTCCTCGACCGCGGTACGGTAGTCGCCCGACGCGGCGGCCGCGGCAGCGGATGCTCTCAGTTGCGATGAGCTGCGCCGGTCATCCACCCCGAACAGGGCCTCGAGCGGCTCGGCCGCCGATCGATTGCGCCGCGGGCGACCGAACACGATGAACGCCGCCACGACGAGCCCCACCGCGATGGTGACGATGACGACCGGCAGCAGCCCGCCGAGATTTCCGCTCGACGGAACGAACAGCGAGCCGAGCCAGTCGCGCACGGCCGACGCGGCCTGGTCGAGCCACGTGGGTTTGGCGGCCTGGTATTCGGGTTTGGCGAGCTCGTCGATCAGCCACTGCCGGGCATCCGGAGCAGAGGGATCGAGGGGAATGTCGGTCAGAACCCCGAGGCCGGTTGCGATCATGCCCGCCCAGCGGGAACGCTGACCCTGAACGGGTCGTCGTCGGGTGTACTCAGACCGGCCTGGCGAGCCTCGACGAACCGAACGAGTTCGATGTCGAGACCCTCCGTGCGCATACGCAGGTCGATGTAGATGACAGCGACGGTTGCGGCCTGAACGACCGCTGCGATCGCGCCGAACACCAGTTGCACCACGACGACCAGCGCGTACAGCGCCACCGCGAGCCCGATGGAGCCGGTGTTCACCGACCCTCCCGACCCGTTCGACCCACCGACACCGTTCGGAAACACCACGCCGATGACGATGCCGAAGATGAATGAGATCGGCTGCGTGACCACCTGCGCTGCAATGTAGACGATGGCGTTGACCAGCCACTCGGTTCCGAGCGTCTTCCAGAACGAACGGTTCGTCAGCCGCCACGACCGCACAATGCCCGCCCGCACGCCGAGCCCCTCGAGCACGATGGCGCACGACACCAGCGAGAGCTTCGTGGTGAGCCACGCTGCCAGCACCACGAGGCCCAGCCCGAACAGGATGCCCGCGACAACGGCAAGCGCGACACCCACGGGCCCGATGAATGTCAACAGCACCACGATGCCCACGGCAATGCTGAGCGCAACAACCGCGACCACGGCCTGCAGCAGAATCCACAGCACCAGCGGCCAGAGCCGTTTGGCGGCGGCCTTCCAGAGTTCGCCCATGCGGCGCTTCTCGCCGAGAACCTCGCGCGACACCTCCAACACCAGGATGCCCTGCAGCAGCGCGCTCGACACGAGTGCGAACGCGAGCGGAATGATGGTCGAGAGGGCGACGATCGCCACAGACCCGGCCACGATCGAGTTGCGATCGGCAGCGCTCGCCGACGACACCCGGGTGATCGCGAAGAACGTCGCGCCCCCCACGAAGAGCGCCGTGATCAGCACGATCACGAACTGGATGATCAGGGCGCTTCCGAACGTGGGCCCAGCATTGCGTCGCAGCACTCGAAAAGGGGTGCCGAGCAGTGTTCCGAACCCCAGCGGCCGCAGCGGAATCAGCCCGGGCTTCGGCGGCGGCGCCCACTGCTCGCTGCTCGCACCGGTCGGCGTCGCACCGGTCGGCGTCGCGCCTGGCGCGTACGCATACTGCGGCGCCCCGTACCCCGGCTGCGCCGGCGGCGGATACCCCTCATACCCCGGTGCAGCGGCAGACGGCGGAGCCTGCGCGTACTCGCCGTACCGCGGCACATCCGCTGCGGCTCCCGGCGCACCCCCCGCGCTCGCCGAAGCACCCTGCTCGCTGTGATCGTCACTCAACGGTGTTCCTCATTCCGTTTCGAAGCGTGCCCACCCACGCCGTGCCTCGCGGCACTTTCACGCCACCATGTTCGCACACTGCGGTGGCACCCGGCGAGAAGTTGAGCAGTATTCACTCCGGCAGCGCCCGCTCGATGCTCAGCCGGTCATCCGGACTCAGACTCAGCGAGGCCGCCGCGGCAGACTCCCGGATGCTCGTCGCCGACATTGCGCCGCTGACAACCGCCGCGGCGGGGCTGATGCCCAACGCCCACGCGAGCACCAGCTGCTGGGGCGTGGCGCCGAGGCGCTCGCCGAGTTCGCGAATTCGCGGCGCGTTCGCAAAGCCCATTGCGCCCGTCGCGGCAGACGAATCGACTGCAGACGACGGGTTTGCCGACGAGTTCATCACCGACAGCGGCGAATAGAACAGTACGAGCAGCCCCTCCGCTTCTGCAGCGGCCACCACTTCGCGCTGACCAGAGTCGGCTGCGTGCCGTAGCGGATTCTGCACCGCGGCGATCGCTGCCACGCTCTGCGCGCGCCTCAGCTCGGCGAGGTCGACATTCGACACTCCGATGCGGTGGATGAGCCCCTGGACCTGCATCGCGGCCAGCGCCTCGATACTGTGTTCGATGGGCACGTTCTCGTCGTGCCGGTGCAGATAGTAGAGGTCGAGGCGGTCGACGCCCAGCGCCTCGAGGCTGCCGTGCACATCGCGCTCGAGCTTCTCCGGGCGGTTGTCGATAGGAAAACGCTCTCCGTCGCGGTAGTGGCCGCCCTTCGTCGCGACCGTGAGGCCCGGTTCGGCAGCACCAGCGAAGCCCGGTTCGGCAGCACCAGAACCAGCGCCAGCCACACCCCCGACCCACCCGCGTTCGCGCAGCACCTCGCCGATCATCCGCTCGCTCGAATGCGGTTCATCGGTCGTCGAGTACGCCAGCGCGGTGTCGACGAACGTCAGCCCGCAATCGAGCGCGAGTCGCAGGCCGGCCCGGCGCTCGTCTTCGCTCAGCTCGGTTCGAAAACTGAGCGACGCCCCGCCGAACAGCACGGCCGACACCGCTCTGCCGGCCAACAGCCGTGACTGCATCGTTTGTTCCTCTTCTTCGAGCATGTTCGTAGTCGGCCAGCGGCGGGCAGAGTGCACCCTCGACTACCCTATGAGCTATGGATGCTCGCATACTCGTGGTCGATGACGATCCGGCGCTCGCTGAAATGATCGGCATCGTCTTGCGCACCGAGAATTTCGAACCGATCTTCTGTGCCGACGGCTCTGAGGCGTTCGGCGTCTTTCAGGCGACCAAGCCCGACCTGGTACTGCTCGACCTCATGCTGCCGGGCATCGACGGCATCGAGGTGTGTGCGCTGATCCGCGCCGAATCGGGCGTTCCCATCATCATGCTGACGGCAAAGTCAGACACCACCGATGTGGTGAAGGGGCTCGAGTCGGGCGCCGACGACTACATCGTGAAGCCGTTCAATCCGAAGGAGCTGGTGGCGCGCATCCGCACCCGGCTGCGGCCGGCGGCTGCGGCCACATCGGCCTCGGAGCACCTGCGCATCGGTGACCTCGAGCTCGATGTTGCCGGGCACGAGGTGCGTCGGGGCGCAGCCCGCATCAACCTCACGCCGCTCGAATTCGACCTGTTGCACGCGCTCGCGTCGAAGCCGCAGCAGGTCTTCACCCGCGAGATGCTGCTCGAGCAGGTGTGGGGCTACCACTACAAGGCAGACACCCGACTCGTCAATGTGCACGTGCAGCGACTGCGGGCCAAAGTCGAGGAAGATCCCGACAACCCGAGCATCGTGATGACGGTGCGCGGTGTGGGCTACCGGGCCGGCGCCGTGGTCTGAGGTGTTGCGCGGTGAAGTTGTGAGTGACGGTGTGCTGTGGTGAGTTCGGTCGCGCCGCTCGGCCCGCCCGGCCACACGCGCATCGGTCCCTTTCTGGCGCAGGAGTGGCGCGCGTGGCCGCGCCAACTCGCGGGCTGGTGGCGCCGGTCGCTGCAGTTTCGCACCATCACCATCACGATCGCGCTCACCATGGTGGCTCTGCTCGGCGCGGGAATCTACACGTCGGTCAGCATCGGCAACGACCTGTTCCACTCGCGGCTGAACCAGGTGCTGCTCGACGCGAACCGTGCGGCCACGGCGGCGCAGAACATCTTCGACGCATCTGACGCGTCGAGCGAGGCATCGGCGAGCACACTGCTCGATTCGGCGCAGACCAGCATTCGGGCATCCTCGTCGTCGCGGTTGATCGCCATCTATGCGGCCCCCGGCCAAGACCAGGGTGCCACGTCGTTTCTGCCCTTCGCGAGCCCCGAACTGACGACGGGCGTCATCTCGACCCAGCTGCGCGACGAAGTGGCAGCGGGTTCGGGCACGCAGACGCAGTACTGGCAGTCGCGCCCGCTGAGCAACGGTGACGGCGGCACCGACCCGGGCATCATCGTGGGCACACCGCTCACCATTCCGAGTTCGGGGCAGTATCTGCTCTACCTCGGCTACAACCTCTCTGACTCAGACCAGACGCTGCAGTTCGTGCAGCAGACCCTCTGGGTGGCGGGCCTGCTGCTCACCCTGCTCATCGCCATGGTCGCGTGGGTGATCGTTCGGCTCGTCATCGAACCCATTCGGGTGGCCGCCGAGACCAGCCAGAAGCTCGCAAGCGGCGAGTTGGAGGTTCGAATACCAGAGAAGGGCGACGACATCATCGCAACCCTGGCCCGCTCGTTCAACGGCATGGCCGACAGCATGCAGGGGCAGATCACGCAGCTGGCAGACCTCTCGCAGCTGCAACAGCGATTTGTCTCTGACGTATCGCACGAACTGCGAACCCCGCTCACGACCATTCGTCTGGCAGGCGACGTTCTCTTCGACCAGCGCGACAGCTTCGAGCCGGCCATTGGTCGCACCGCCGAGCTGCTGCACACCCAGACCGTGCGATTCGAGCTGCTACTGAACGACCTGCTCGAGATCAGCCGCTTCGACGCGGGCTCGGCCGACCTCAACGTCGAGGCCACCAATCTCGTGCGTCTCGCCGAAGACACCATCGACCAGATGCGCCCCCTGGCCGACTCGGCCGGGTCTGAGCTGCTCATCGACGCACCGGGCGGGCACGTCGAGGTCGAGATCGACGCCCGGCGTATCCGTCGCATCGTGGGCAACCTTCTCGGCAACGCCATCGAGCACGGCGAGGGCCGCCCCATCGTGGTCTCGATCGACAGCAACGTCTCGGCCATCGCCCTTTCGGTGCGTGACTACGGCATCGGTATGAGCGCCCTCGAGGCTGAGCGCGTATTCGAGCGGTTCTGGCGGGCCGATCCGTCGCGCAAACGCACCATCGGCGGTACGGGCCTCGGCCTCGCCATCTCCCTCGAAGACGCTGCGCTGCACAGCGGCGCACTCGAAGTGTGGTCTGAGAGCGGGGCGGGGAGCTGCTTCCGGCTCACCCTCCCGCGGGTGCACGGGCAGCGGGCCGGTACGTCGCCGCTTCCGCTGCCGCCGCTCGATGCCGAGGGAGACGCCGATTCCGGCCATGCGGGGGTGCCGGATGCCCGTGGCTGACCGCTCACGCCGCCTCGGCCCTGCCCTGGCCGCCGCCGCTCTCGTCGTTCTCGCGATCGCCGGCTGCACGGGCATCCCCGACACCGGCGACGTTCACTCGCAGACCGTGAGCGCCACGCCCAATGACGGCGACTTCATTCTGCTGCCGTCGGGCCCCGTCACAAACGCGAGCCAGGCCGAGATTCTGAGCGGGTTTCTGCAGGCCGCCGCCAGCCCGCAGAACGACTACAAGGTCGCCCGGCAGTTCTTGACGCGCGACTTCTCGAAGCAGTGGGATCCGAATGCAGGCGTGCTGATCGACGCCGGCCAGCCCGCGCTCACGGTCACCTCCGACACCACCATGACGGTGGGCGTCACGCCCCAGGCCGAAATCGATGCAACGGGCGAGTACCAGGAGAGCGCGTCGTCGTCGTCGGTCACCCTGCCGTTCACCTTCAGCCAGGAGGGTGGCCAGTGGCGCATCAGCCTGGCCAACCCGGGAATCATCCTGCAGCAGCTGCGCTTCGAGCAGGTGTTCAGCTCGCACGCGCTGTATTTCTTCGACCCGACCTACAGCTTTCTGGTGCCCGACATTCGCTGGTTTCCCAAAGATGAAACCACGAGTACCCGGGTGGTGCGGGCGCTGCTCGTCGGCCCCACGCCGTGGCTCGGCCAGGGCGCGGTGGTCACGGCCTTCCCCGACGGCACCGAGACCACCTCTGTGGTCGTGAGCTCTGGCACGGCGAACGTGCCCCTGTCGAACCAGGTGCTCTCCCAGTCGCAGCAGACCCTGCAGCGCATGCAGGCGCAGCTCGACGAGAGCCTCGGCACCGTGGCGAGTGTGGCGAGTGTGGCGATCACCGTCAACCAGAACCCGGTCACGATCGCGCCGGGGTTCGCGCCGGTCACGAATCCGCGCGTCGATTCACGGCCGCTCGTCGAGACGGCGAACCAGTTCGGCAATCTCTCGAGTGGCTCGCTGATTCCCGTGCCCTCGGTGAGTGACAAGGTACAGGCGCTCTCGCCGGTGTCGGCGACCTCGTCGGCCACGGTGTCGGCGGTGGGCACCGCTGCGGGTGTGTATGCCGTGCAGCCCGGGTCGAACGCGCCCGTGCTGGTCGACACTCGGCCGGGCCTCGTACCGCCGTCACTTGATTCGTCGGGCTTCGTGTGGACGGTTCCCAGAGCCTCGCCCGGAGACATCCAGGCGTACGGGAGCGATGGCACCGTGCATCCGGTCGCTGCCAGTTGGGACGGCGCGACGGGCATCACCTCGCTGAACGTCTCGCGCGACGGAACCCGGGTGCTCGCCTTCACCGTCGCCGACGGGGTGCCGCGCCTGCTGGTCGCTGCGATTCTCCGCGATAAGAACGGTGCCCCGGTGCGGCTCGGCAGCCCGGTCACCCTCGCCACAGGGGCCGGAACCCCGGTCGACGCAACCTGGGTCGATCAGTCGAATGTGGCGTCGCTGACCGTCTCGCCGAGCGGCGAACATCTGGTGCTGCAGCAGATCGGCGGCAGCAGTGCGCCGCTCGCGGTTCCCGACAATGCGGTGTCGATCGTCGGCGGCAACGATGTGTCGGGTCTCTGGCTGCTCACAAAAGACGGCGAACTGCAGCAGCAGCGAGGCAGCGGCTGGCAGACCACCGCGAAGAACATCGGGTTCATCGCCACGCAGATGTAGCTTCTGCGCGCTTGTGCACAGGCTCTCCGTGCGCTCACTTCTCCACAGAGTTCTCTGTCTCTCGGTGCGGTTCCGGATGCCCGGGGCAGCATGGGCGCATGAACATCCTCTCTCCGCTGGCCGACGCGCTCGGCGTGCTGTTTCCCACCGAGTGCGTGGCGTGCCACCGAGCCGACCGGGCGGTCTGTGACGTCTGCCTGCCAGGGTTGAGCCTTGGCAGGGGCGGCGCGGTGGCACTGCGGGTGCGCCAAGCCGCCAGGCCGCCGCTGCTCGTGTGGTCGGCCCTTGCCTACGACGGGGTGGTGAAAGAGGCACTCTCCGCCTTCAAAGAGCACGGCCGCACTGATGCAACACGGGCGCTCGCGCGGCCTCTCGCCGAAGCCGTCATGGCCGCAACCCTCGCGCTCGGTCTGCCCGCAGACGCCGTTCTGGTACCGGCCCCGTCGTCGCGGGCCGCCAACCGTCTGCGCGGGTACAACCCGGTGTCTCTCCTGGCAGAGCGTGCCGGTGGTGGGCGCTCGAGCGTTGCGGCCCTCTCTGTGGGGCGCCGCGTCGCAGACCAGGCGGGTCTCGGCGTCGCGGCTCGACAGGCGAACCTAGCCGGCTCGGTGCGACTTCGCACGAAAGTCACAGCAGGGTTTTCCTGCCGCGACGTACTGCTCATCGACGATGTCGTCACGACCGGAGCGACCCTGCTCGAGTGCCGCCGGGCCCTCGAACACGGGGGAGTGCGGGTGCGCGGGGCGGCCACCCTCGCGTTCGCCGAGCGGCGTGCGGGTGTCTCTGCCGTCGAGCGTTCAGCTGATCCGGGGGAGCATTCAGGGTAGCGCCGTGACAGACCCGGGTGAGGGGACTACGCTCGGGGAAAAGGCGCGGAAGAACTCGCCCTGACCCCACGGCGGCGCGTCTTTTTGAGACTAGGAGATTGCCATGGAGATCAACATCACAGGCCGAAACCTAGGGATCACCGATCGTTTTCGGAGCTACGCCACCGAGAAGAGCGAAAAGGTCTCCCACCTCGCCGACCGGGCCCTGGCGCTCGAGATCAAGGTGTGCCGACACAGTTCGCAGGGCACCTCGGGAGACGACCGTGTCGAGCTCACCCTCATCGGGCCAGGCCCGATCGTGCGTGCCGAGAGTGCGGGCAGTGACAAGTACGTCGCGTTCGATCTGGCGCTGGCCAAACTGATGGAGCGGGTGCGCCGCGCGAAAGACCGCAAGAAGGTGCACCGCGGGCAGCACCGGCCTGTTTCGCTGCGCGAGGCGAGTTCAGACGGTTTCACCGTGATCGATGTCGTGCCGGCAGAGGCCGACGTGCTCGCCCGTGCGACGACCGGTGCTGTTCCCGTTCTCGCCGATGCCGAGGTCGAAACGGCAGCCGAACTCGCAGAAGAAGAGTGGTCGCCCGTGGTCATTCGCAAGAAGGTGTTCGCGGCATCGCCGATGACGGTCGACGACGCGCTCTACCTGATGGAGCTCGTGGGTCACGACTTCTACCTCTTCATCGACCAGGAGACCCTGCGCCCGAGTGTCGTCTATCGGCGCAAGGGGTGGGACTACGGAGTCATCGGCCTCGACGAGCACGCCTCACCGATGGCTGCCGTCAGCCGGGAGCCGGAACGGGCGTTCTCGTAACGGAGGCTTCTTCAGAAGCGGGGGTGCGGTGCGCGAAGGCGCATCGCGCCCCCGCTTCTGTTTCGGGCACAGTATGTGTTCTGAAGACATTCAGAAATGAGAACTAGTATTACTACGATCACCGGCTGGATCATGGCCGCGACTGTTGTAGGAGATTCGCTGTGGCTTCAGTTCTAGAAAAGGTTCTTCGTGTAGGCGAGGGCCGCGTTCTTCGTCGTCTCGAGAACTACGCGAAGGCAATCAATGCACTAGAAGAAGACTTCACCCACCTCACCGACGACGAGCTCAAAGACGAGACTCCTCGCCTCAGAGAACGCTTCGACGAGGGCGAGAGTCTCGACCACCTGCTGCCAGAGGCTTTCGCGGCGGTGCGCGAAGCGTCTCGCCGCACCCTCGGCCTCCGTCACTTCGACGTACAGCTCATGGGTGGCGCCGCCCTTCACCTCGGCAACATCGCCGAGATGAAGACCGGAGAGGGAAAAACGCTGGTCGCCACGCTGCCGGCCTACCTCAATGCCATTGCGGGCACCGGCGTGCACATTGTCACGGTGAACGACTACCTCGCGAACTACCAGAGCGAGCTGATGGGCCGCGTGTTCCGCGCCCTCGGCATGACCACGGGCGTCATCCTGAGCGGCCAGACCCCGCCAGAGCGCCGCGAGCAGTATGCCGCCGATATCACATACGGCACCAACAACGAGTTCGGGTTCGACTATCTGCGCGACAACATGGCCTGGCAGGCCTCCGACATGGTGCAGCGCGGCCACAACTTCGCCATCGTCGACGAGGTCGACAGCATTCTCATCGACGAGGCTCGCACCCCGCTCATCATCTCGGGCCCCGCGTCGGGTGAGGCGAACCGCTGGTTCACCGAGTTCGCTTCGATCGCCACGCGCCTCGTGCCCGAAGAAGACTACGAGATCGACGAGAAGAAGCGCACGGTCGGTATTCTCGAACCCGGCATCGAGAAGGTCGAAGACTACCTCGGCATCGACAACCTCTACGAGTCGGCCAACACCCCGCTCATCTCGTTCCTGAACAACTCGCTGAAGGCCTCGGCGCTGTTCAAGAAAGACAAAGACTACGTCGTGATGAACGGCGAGGTTCTGATCGTCGACGAGCACACTGGCCGCATCCTCGCCGGGCGCCGTTACAACGAGGGTATCCATCAGGCCATCGAGGCGAAAGAGGGTGTCACGGTCAAGGCCGAGAACCAGACCCTCGCCACGGTCACCCTGCAGAACTACTTCCGTCTCTACGAGAAGCTCGCCGGCATGACGGGTACGGCCGAGACCGAGGCCGCCGAGTTCATGAGCACCTATCGCCTCGGTGTGGTTGCCATACCCACCAACCGGCCCATGCAGCGCAAAGACCAGAGCGACCTCGTGTACAAGAACGAGCAGTCGAAGTTCGAGCAGGTCGTCGAAGACATCGCCGAGCGCCACGCCACCGGGCAGCCGGTTCTGGTCGGCACCACCAGCGTCGAGAAGAGCGAGTACCTCTCACGCCTGCTGGCGAAGAAGGGCGTGCGCCACGAGGTTCTGAACGCCAAGAACCACGCACGCGAAGCCGCCATCATCGCGCAGGCGGGCCGACTCAGTGCGGTCACCGTGGCCACCAACATGGCCGGCCGAGGCACTGACATCATGCTCGGCGGCAACACAGAGTTTCTGGCCGTCGCCGAGATGAACTCCCGTGGCCTGAACCCCAACGACACACCCGACGAGTACGAAGCGGCGTGGGATGACGTGTTCGCCGGGGTGAAGAGCAGTGTCGAAGAAGAGGCAGAGAAGGTGGTCGAGGCCGGTGGCCTCTACGTGCTCGGCACCGAGCGCCACGAGTCCCGCCGCATCGACAACCAGCTGCGCGGTCGAAGTGGCCGACAGGGCGACCCGGGCGAGAGCCGCTTCTACCTGTCACTCACCGACGACCTCATGCGCCTCTTCAACGCGGGGGCAGCCGAAAGCCTCATGGGCCGGGGCAATGTGCCCGACGATCTGGCCATCGAGTCGAAGGTCGTCTCCCGTGCCATTCGCAGCGCCCAGTCGCAGGTCGAGGGGCGCAACGCCGAGATTCGCAAGAACGTTCTGAAGTACGACGACGTTCTGAACCGCCAGCGCGAGGCCATCTACAGCGACCGTCGTCACATTCTCGAAGGCGACGATCTTCACGAGCGCGCACAGAAGTTCTTGCACGACGTCATCGAAGACGTGCTCGAGACCCATGCGGGCGAAGGCAACGGCGACGACTGGGACTTCGACGCGATGTGGACTGAGCTGAAAACCCTCTACCCCATCTCGATCAGCATCGATGAGGTCATCGCTGAGGCCGGCAGCCGCGGCAAGATCAGCCGCGACTTCGTAGCGCGCGAAGTGCTCTCCGACGCCCAGATCGCCTATCAGGCGCGCGAAGACACCCTCGGGGAGTCGGCCATGCGCGAACTCGAGCGTCGTGTCGTGCTGACCGTGATCGACCGTCGCTGGCGCGACCACCTCTACGAAATGGACTACCTCAAAGACGGCATCGGGCTGCGAGCAATGGCCCAGCGTGACCCACTCGTCGAATACCAGCGCGAGGGTTTCGCTCTCTTCCAGCAGATGATGGGTCAGATTCGCGAAGAGGCTGTCGGTTTTCTCTTCAACCTCGAGGTCGAGGTCAACACTCCGGCCGGCTCAGTCGATGCTCCTACCGTTCAGGCGAAAGGGCTCGAAACCGGCAGCGCCGAGGTCGAAGAGCTCAGCTACACCGCACCGAGCGACTCCGGCGGAGTCGAGGTTCGCAACCAGCGAGGCCAACTCGAGCAGGCTGCCACCGCCCGCGCCCAGCGTGCGCAGCAGGCCGACGAACAGGGCCCCGGTGCCCCCGGAGCCGGTTCGGTGCCGCCCGCGGCTCAGAATGGTCGCTCTGGCGGTTCGTCACCCCGTTCGGGAGCGCCGACACCGCCCGCAGCCACCGTCACGGGAGCCTTCGGGCAGAAGACACCGGCCGGTGCCGCGCCTGTGAATCGCGCCGACCGTCGCTCGCAGACCAAGAAGAAGTAGTTCGAGTTCGACGTCGACGTCGACTTCGAGTTCTAGTTCGTTGTCTCGCTGATGCGCCGTCACAGCACGGTGACGGCGCTGGCGCGCCACCTGGCGCCGAGGCGCTCCAGCCGCAGAGCCACCGCTCTAGTTCGGGCTTTACCGTGCACGATGACGACGCCCTCGATGATGCCGGGCGACGGTTCGCTGACCACCGTTCGGCCGATGCTGAAGGTCGGGCGAATAAGCCGTTGGCCCTTGACCTGCCTCGCCCGCGAAGAGAGAACCACCCTTCGCGTGAGGTTCTGGTAGACGTCGTCTGAAACCCATCGGGCGAGTTGGTCGAGGTCTCGAACTCCGGCCAGAACTTCGAGCACACAGCGGGTCAGGCTTTCGAGAAACTGCTCGACCGCCACTGGCACCGGTGTGTCGACCGCGTACAGCTGGTGGGCCTGCTCGGTGGCTTGTGCGGGGGCTGTAGCTGATGCGGTGGCGGTGACCGATGCAGTGGCAGTGATGGTCAGGGGTTGGCTCATTGTGTGACTTCCGGTGACGACGCCGAATTGCCCGGTGGCCGCTGGGTGTGTGGCCGTCGAAGAACTGGCTGGATAGATGTGAGAGGTTCTCAGAAAACTCGGGTGCTGTAACTAAAGCAGGTGCGCACGAGGGTGTAAAGCATCTGGACTGCTCTGTGGATAAGACGCTGTGGCTGCGGGTTGGGGTGGAGCCCTACCCGCGTGGAGAGAGGGCCGTCTCGTTTCGCCGTAGGCTAGAGCGCGTGTCCACTCTGAGCGATCTCGTCCTGGCGCAGGGCAATTCCACCGAAGCCGATATCGAATGGCTGCACCTCCTGGTCGGTGACTGGCAGCTGCTGGCCGACTTGGCGTTCGCCGACATCGTGCTGTGGGTGCCTTCGAGCGATGGCAGCTTCGTCGCCGTGGCCCACGCCCGGCCATCCAGCTCGGCGACGCTGTTCTACCGCGACTTCGTGGGCCAGAACGTGAAGGCCGAGTGGCGCAAGCAGGTCACCGATGCGTACGAGAGTTCGCAGATCGTCGACACCGCCGCCCCCGATTGGTACGAAGAGACGCCTACGCGTGTTCGTGCGGTACCGGTGCTGCGTCGAATCTCGCAGAGCGACATGAAGACCACTGACAAGCCCATCGCCGTCGTGACGCGCCACACCAACCTGAGCGAGGCCCGCACTCCGAGCCGTCAGGAACTCACTTTCAACGAGTGCGCCAACGACCTGTTCGCGATGATTGCGGCAGGCGACTTTCCCGACCTGGGTGCACCTACAGGGCCGCGCAGGGGCGCCCCCCGGGCATCCGACGGTCTCATCCGGCTCGATACCGACGGAATAGTCACGTTCGCGAGCCCGAACGGCCTCTCGGCCTTCAATCGAATGGGTTTCGTCGAAGAACTCGAAGGCCAGTCGCTGGCCGAGGTCACCACTCAGCTGCTCAATGGCACGCTCGTGGTCGACGAATCGCTGCCCCTGGTGGTCACCGGTCGTGCGCCGTGGCGAACCGACATCGAGGCCAAGGGTGTCACGGTGTCGTTGCGCGCCATTCCGCTCCGCACGCGGGGCCAGCGATTCGGCGCCATTGTGCTCTGCCGAGACGTGACCGAACTGCGTCACGACGAACGTGAGCTGATCACGAAAGACGCGACGATCCGCGAGATTCACCACCGGGTGAAGAACAACCTGCAGACGGTGGCGTCACTGCTGCGCATTCAGGCGCGGCGCACTCACTCCGACGATGCCAAAGACGCGTTGTCGCAGGCGATGCGACGGGTGGCTGCCATCGCGGTCGTACACGACACCCTGTCAGAGGGCCTCAGCCAGAAGGTCGACTTCGACGTGGTCTTCGAGCGCGTGCTCATGCTCGTGACCGAGGTCGCGTCGGCGCACAATACGACGGTGCACCCCAAGTTCAGCGGTAGTTTCGGCGTGCTGCCGAGCGAATACGCCACGCCTCTGGCCCTGGCGCTCACCGAACTCGTCACGAATGCGGTAGAGCACGGCTTGGCCGGACAGGAGGGCGAGGTCGCGATTGTGGCGAGCCGCTCAGAAGAGACGCTCACTGTCGAGGTGCGTGACACCGGTTCAGGCCTGCCAGAGGGCAAGGTCGGTTCGGGGCTGGGTACGCAGATCGTGCGCACCCTCATCCAGGGCGAACTGGGCGGAATCATCGACTGGCACACCATGGTGGGCAGCGGAACAGTCGTGACGATCGAGATTCCGTTCCGCTGGCTCAAGAAGCGCTAGCGAAAGGCTGAACACCGCCGGCTCGCCCTTCAGGGAAGCCGGCGGATCGATCAGGAAGCGCGGCGGGCGCGTGCGGCGCGGCGCTTCAGGGCGCGGCGCTCGTCTTCGCTGAGGCCACCCCAGACGCCGGAGTCTTGACCGGTTTCGAGGGCGTACTGCAGGCAGATCTCGGTGACGGAACAGCGAGAGCAGACAGCTTTCGCCTTGTCGATCTGGTCGACGGCCGGGCCGGTGTTGCCGACGGGGAAGAATAGTTCGGGGTCTGCTGTCAAGCAGGCGGCCTTGTCGCGCCAATCCATTGGGGGTACTCCTTGGGTGTTGCGGATGCTTCGGTCGAACGACCTAAGATTCGGGTTTTCAGTTCGACCGCTCTTCTGCTTCACTGCACACAACGAGTCGAACCGGCGTGGGTATTCACCGGTTCGATGTCAGTGCCTCACATACCTGTGCGTTGACGCACGGGTAGTGTACAGACCAGCATTTGGGTGCTTGGGATTAATCTCACGTCGCACCCCCACGACATTGTGAGCAACAATCGACCTCAAATATGGTCGCATACTGGTAGTGGCAAATCAAGGTTTTTCTGAAGGCGGGCACTGATGAGCGATCGATCCGATGGGGCCGCCAGCCCTGAATCCGGGCATCCGGTCGCCCCTTTTCGTCGGCCCGTGCTGCTTGTGCTGCTGGGCGTCGTGCTGCTCATCGAGGCCATCGGGCTGCTCGGCACAGGGGCCTGGTTGGTGGCCGAGCTCACCCTCGCTACCGCCGACTCCGTCGCCACGGCCGTGGCCCTCATCGTTCTCGTCTTCGCGGCGGGGCTGTGGGTGCTGGTTGTGGCCATCGGAACCTTTCGCATGCGCAGCTGGACCCGTGGCGCAGCGCTCACCTGGCAGGCACTGCAGATCGTCATCGCCATCTGCTGCTTTCAGGGTCTGTTCGCCGAGCCGGCAGACGGATGGCCGTTACTGGTCGTCGCGCTTCTGGGTGTCGCCCTGCTGCTGTCGCCCCCTGTTGTGGCGGTCACGCGTCGCGACGTGTGAGAACACCAGCCCTGGCGCCAGCCCCGGTTGCCGGCAGGCGTGGTCGCGGCGTGACCGGGCGTGCGCCTGCTACGCGTCGATCTTCAGCTTCTTGCGCAGCGACGCCACGTGGCCGGTGGCCTTCACATTGTAGAGCGGCAACGTGATGGCGCCCTCTTCGTCGACGACGAAGGTCGAACGCAGAACCCCGGTGACCGTCTTGCCGTAGAGCGACTTCTCGCCGTACGCGCCGTACGCCTTGTGCACCTCGAGGTCGGTGTCTGACAACAGCGGAAAGTTCAACCCCTGCGCCTCGGCAAACCCGGCCAGCACGCTCGGGGAGTCTTTCGAAATGCCGAGCACCTGGTAGCCGGCGCCCTTCAACGAATTGATGTTGTCGCGAAAATCGCACGCTTCAGTGGTGCAACCCGGCGTGTTCGCTGCCGGGTAGAAGTACACGACAACTTTCTGTCCGCGAAACTGCGACAGCGAAACGTCGGTACCGCTTTCGTTCTTCAGCGTGAAATCAGGCGCAGCCTGGCCCGCGGTGAGGCGGTTCGAAACATCGGGCACGGTCGTACTCCTCGGGGTTTGCGGTGCGGGTCGAACGGCCCGTCAGACTCATGGTAATGTTTGTCGTCGGCTCGGGTTGTTCACTGAGCCGCCAAGCACCTCTAGCTCAATTGGCAGAGCAACTGACTCTTAATCAGTGGGTTCCGGGTTCAAGTCCCGGGGGGTGCACCACCCTCCCGCCGCCTGCAGAAATGCCGACGGCGGGATTTCTTCGTTTGAAGGGCCGACGATTGCGGGCCCACCCCCTGCTCTGGGGCGGTGATTCACCTGCCCAGAGCAGGCACGGCTGATATTCTGTGGGCAAGCCGACAGACTGGTCGAAGGAGATCGTCATGACACAAACCGAAGTTTCGCGCTCCATTGACCCGAACGCTGCGGCGAAGCGCGCACTCACGGCAACGGGCCTTTCTCTGCTCACCGCAGTGACCGCGGTGCTGGTCATCGTCGCTGTACTGCACTGACCTCGCGCTCTGTCAGCTCCGAGAGCTTCGGCGGCCCGGTAGGGTCGTGACATGTCCCAGCCAGCCGACCTCCCGCAACGGCCCGGCGTAGCGAGCGGCACGACAGAAGAACTCAGGCGCACCAACCTCGCCCGAATCCTGGGTCTTGTGCACCGCGAAGGCCATCTCTCGCGGGCGGAGCTGACCCGGCTGACCGGCCTCAACCGCTCGACGGTGGGCGTGCTGGTCGGTGAACTGCGTGACCTCGAACTCGTCTACGAGAGCATGCCCGCGATCGGCCCGGGCAACCGCGCAGGTCGCCCGAGCCCCATCGTGCATCCGTCGCGCTCGGTCGTCGCCATCGCCGTCAACCCGGAGGTCGACGCCATTCACGTGGGCCTCGTGAGTCTGGGCGGGCTGCTGATCAAGCGCGTACGCATCGAGACAGGCGGGGGACCGTCGTCTCACGAGGTCGTGGAGATCACTCGCGCGGCCGTTGCCGGGCTGCTGGCGGGCGAAGAGGGCCAACTGCGGGTTGTCGGCATCGGGCTCGCTGTTCCGGGCCTGGTGCGCCTCAGCGACGGCCAGGTGCGAAGCGCCGACCACCTCGGCTGGGTAGACGAACCGCTCACCGAGATGATGGCCCAGGCAACGGGATACCGCACGGTCGCGGCCAACGGAGCCCAGCTGGGCATGCGCGCCGAGGGCGTCTTCGGTGCCGGCAGGGGAGTCGACGATCTGGTCTATTTCATCGGAGGGGCCAGCGGCATCGGCGGTGGCGTCATCATCGGGGGCCAGCTGCTGGTGGGCGCCGAGGGGTACGCCTCTGAATTCGGCCACACCTTCGTCGCCTCAAACGGTGCTCTCTGCCCGTGTGGGGCCACCGGATGCTTCGAAGCCGAGGTCACGCAGGCGGCACTGCTCGAGTCGGTGGGCCTTCACCCCTCGCAGGCCGACCTGCTGGTCGAGGCGGTCGCGTCGTCGACCGACGCTCGGGTGGCAGCCCTCGTCGAACACGACCGCGCACTGCTTCGCATCGCCGTGCGCAACGCCGTGAACCTGTTCAATCCGAGCCTCGTGATCGTGGGTGGATTTCTGTCGGCCCTGGTCGGTGAGGGTGAGAATGCGATCGCGACCGTCGCCAACGAGTCGATCGCGGCGTCGCGGGAGCATCTCGTCATCGCACCGGCTGTGCTCGGTGCGGAGCAGCTTCTGATCGGGGCGGGTGAGCTCGTGTTCTCTGAACTCCTGTTCGATCCGGCCGCAATTCTGTCGGTCTAGTCTCGCGCCGAGCCGTCACCGAGCCTTCGTCGAGCCCGCTTCGGGTTGTTTGTGTTTGTAACAAACTAATCTCGATACGCGACACCATGTCGGCGAAAATTCGCGCGTTCGCTGCGATTACCGGGGTCAAGCCGCGTGAAGGTGTCGCGGGCATCCGGAATCGCTCTTGCAAAATGACCTGGACATTGCGTATGTTGTGGATGTAAACAAATGGCATCGGAGTGGCTGCCCAGCACCATGGGCCTCCGCTTCACTTACAAGGAGGTATTTGATGCGCACGAGACTTCTCGCCGCGGGAGCCATCATGGCTGCCAGCGCACTACTGCTCGCTGGCTGCTCGGCCGGTTCGAGCAGTTCGAGCAGCACCGACAGTGTGAACACCAGCCCCGACGGAAAGGGCAAGTCGATCACCCTGTGGGACTACGAAGACGACACCAGCGCAATGGGCATCGCTTGGAAGGCGTCGATCGCCGAATTCGAGAAAGAGACCGGCGCGACTGTGAAGTTCGAAGCGAAGAGCTTCGAGGGGATCCGTTCGACCGCCAGCCAGGTGCTGAACTCGGATGCGGCCCCCGACATTCTCGAGTACAACAAGGGCAACGCGACGGCCGGCCTGCTGGCCAGCCAGGGCCTGCTGTCAAACCTCGACTCCGCTGTTGCGGCCTACGGCTGGGACAAGAAACTCGCCCCGTCGCTGCAGACCACCGCCAAGTACGACGAGAAGGGCATCATGGGCTCTGGCAGTTACTACGGCATTCCCAACTACGGTGAGTTCGTCGACGTGTACTACAACAAAGACATGTTCGCCAAGTACAACATCACGGTTCCCACCACCTTCGACCAGTTCGAGGCTGCGCTGAAGACGTTCAAAGACAACGGCATCACGCCGCTGGCCGAATCGGCCGCCGAGTACCCGCTCGGCCAGCTGTTCTACCAGCTCGCCCTGTCGAACGCGACGCGCAAGTGGGTCACCGACTACCAGACGTACACCGGCACCGTCGACTTCCACGACGCCGACTTCACCTTCGCAGCCAACACGATCAAAGACTGGGTCGACAAGGGCTACATCTCGAGCAGTGTCACCGGCCTGAAGGCCGAAGACGCCGGTACCGCGTTCGAGGCGGGAACGAACCCGATCTTCTACTCGGGTTCGTGGTGGTACGGCCGCTTCACGAAGGAGATCACGAACTTCCAGTGGTCATCGTTCCTGTTCCCCGGTTCAACAATGGCGCCGGGCTCGAGCGGAAACCTCTGGGTCGTGCCTGAGAACTCGAAGAACAAAGACCTGGCCTACAAGTTCATCGACATCACGATGAGCGCGCCCATCCAGGCCCTGATCGGCAACAACGGTGGCATTCCTGTCGCCGCGACGGCCAGTGACATCACCGACCCGAAGAGCAAAGAGCTGATCGACAACTTCAACACGCTCACGGCTCGCGACGGTCTGGCGTTCTACCCCGACTGGCCCACCCCGACCTTCTACGACCAGCTGAACGGCGGCCTGCAGGAGCTCGTGAACGGATCGAAGACGCCCGCTGACTTCCTCACCGAAATCGGCGGCCAGTACCAGACCGGCGTCGACACCATCAAAAAGGGTTAGCAGAACTCGGGGGAGGCGCCGCTCATCGGCGGTTCTTCCCCCGAGCCCTCTGTTCATCATCCAGTTGTCATTTTGAAAGGCAGAGCCATGGCGACGATAGAGACGTCGACGAAGCCGTCGACAGTCAGCACCACCCGAGTGAAGAAGACCCGGGTGCATGAAGAGTCGTTGTTGCCCAACAGCGGAAAAGGCGGGGGCGGCTTCTGGCTCTACCTGATTCCCGGCTTCGTTCTGCTCACCGTCATCGTGGTCATCCCGCTGATCTGGAACATCTACCTCAGCTTCACGTCGTACCGCGGTATCAAGCCGCCCAAGTTCATCGGTCTCGACAACTGGGTCGAGCTCATGGGCGACGCCAAGTTCTGGACCAGTTTCGGCAACAGCATCGCCATGATTGTGGCGATGGTGATCGTTCCCACGCTGCTCGGCCTGGTTCTCGCCGCCATGCTGTTCGACCTGGTCGGTAAGAAGTTCGGCGGCCGTGTGGCCAGCTTTCTGCGGGCCACCTACTATCTGCCGCAGATTCTGCCCGTGGCCATCGCGGCCGTCGTGATCGGCTGGATCCTGCGCCCTGACAACGGCGCCCTCAACGACGTGCTCTCCGCCGTCGGGCTGGGGGGCCTGCAGCACAACTGGCTCGGCAGCCCCGACACGGCGCTTCTCAGCATCATGTTCGTCATGGTGTGGGTGCAGCTGGGCTACCCGGTCGTCATCTTCATGGCAGCACTGCAGCGGGTCGACCCCGAGCTGTACGAGGCAGCAGAGCTCGACGGGGCGAACTGGTTCCAGCGGTTCCGCTCGATCACCGTCACGATCATCCGGCCAGAGATCTTCGTCGTCACGCTCACCAGCACCATCGCCGCGCTCAAGGTGTTCGGCCCCATCTACACGCTGACCCGTGGCGGCCCCGGCACGGCGACCATCGTGCCCAGCTACTACTCGTACAGCGAGTTCTTCCAGAGCCAGCAAGTCGGCTACGGCGCCACCATCGCGACGGCGCTCACGATCGTGACCATCGTCGTGGCTGTGTTCTTCATCAAAGTCCAGAACCGGGCAGAACGAGCGGAGAGTGGGCGCTGATGGCCACCATCGACAGCATCGGGCGAACCACGAAGTTCGTTCCGCGTAAGAAGAAATCCAAGCGCACCGTGGCCGATTGGCTGCTGCTCACCGGCGCTATTGTGGTCGGCCTCGCCATTGCGGTGCCGTTCTACCTCATTCTCATCAACTCGTTCAAGTCGCCCTCTGACTACGCCAGTGGCGGCCCGCTGCAGTGGCCCGCAGCGCTCAACTTCGACGGCATCATCAACTTCTGGAACCGCGTCGCTTTCCCCCAGAAGCTCTGGAACTCGTTCTTCATCTCGGGCCTGGTCGCCATCTTCGCCGTGGTCATCTCGGTGCTGAACGCTTACGCCATCGGTATCGGTCGCGTTCGGGGGCGCACCTGGATCGTCGTGCTGTTTCTGCTGGCGAACGTTCTGCCGCAGGAGGCCCTGCTCTACCCGCTCTACTTCATGTTCAAGCAGGTGGGCCTCTACGACAACGTGTGGTCGGTGATCATCATCTTCACGGTGATTCAGAGCGCTTTCGGCACCTACCTGCTTTCGAGCGTGTACGGCACCTTTCCGAAGGAGATCCTCGAGGCCGCCGCACTCGACGGCGCCAGCCGCTGGACCATTCTCTGGCGCGTCATTGTTCCCATCAGCCGCCCGACGCTTGCCGTCATCGTGATCTTCTTCTTCATCTGGACCTGGAACGAGTTCCTCATCCCGCTCACCTTCTTGGTGAGCAATGCGAACCAGACCGTGCCCGTCGCCATCGCTGTGCTGCAGGGCGACCGGCTGATGGATGTCACGACCACGAGCGCCTCAGCACTGCTCGGCCTGATTCCGACCCTCGTCTTCTTCCTCATCTTCCAGCGCACGCTGACCCGCGGCATCACTGCCGGCGCGGTCAAGTAGCAGCAAACGCACCAACGCAAAGGACTTTCATGAAATTCACCGACGGTTTCTGGCAGCTTCGGCCAGGTGTCACCCCTCTGTACGCGGCCGAAGTGTACGACCTCGAAGCGGGCGAGAACTCCCTTGTCGTCTCGGCGCCCACCAAGGTCATCCAGACCCGTGGTGACACCCTGAACCGGGCGCTGCTGACGGTGACGCTCACGTCGCCGTTGCCGAACATCGTCGGCCTGAAGGTGGAACATTTCACGGGTGGATTGCCCCAGTTCGGCTTCGACCTGGTCGGTGCTGAGGCGGGGCACGGCGAAGTGCAGGTGACCGGCGACCGGGGAACCCTCACCTCGGGAGCCCTCACCGCCACGGTGTCGAAGGGGGCGCCCTTCGCCCTCGAATTCTCGGCCGGCGGGCGTGTGCTCACGACCAGCGGCGACAAGTCGCTCGCGCACATGGAGCTCACCGCGGATGCCGAGGTACCGAGCGGCATTGTGGGTAACGCCCGGGCCGCAGCGAGCGCTCATACCCCGATCAGTGCGCAGGGGCATCCGCTCACCTTCACTCTCGCCCAGCTGTCGCTCGGCGTCGGTGAGCTCGTCTACGGGTTGGGCGAGCGGTTCGGGCCGGTCGTCAAGAACGGCCAGGTGGTCGATGTGTGGAACGCCGACGGCGGCACCTCGAGCGAGCAGGCCTACAAGAACGTGCCGTTCTACCTGACGAACCGCGGCTACGGAGTTCTGGTGAACCACCCGGGGCACGTCTCGTACGAGATCGGCTCTGAGAACGTCGAGCGCGTGCAGTTCTCTGTGCCCGGAGAATCGCTCGAATACTTTCTGATCTACGGCGACACGCCGAAAGAGATTCTCGAACGCTACACGGCGCTCACGGGCCGCCCTGCGCATGTTCCCGCGTGGTCGTACGGCCTCTGGCTGACCACCTCGTTCACCACCGACTACGACGAAGAGACCGTCAACGGTTTCATCGACGCGATGGCCGAACGAGACCTGCCGCTCAGCGTGTTTCACTTCGACTGCTTCTGGATGCGCGAATTCAACTGGAGCGACTTCGAGTGGGATGCACGGGTCTTTCCCGACCCCACCGGCATGTTGCAACGCCTGCACGACAAGAACCTTCACGTCTGCGTCTGGATCAACCCCTACATCGCCCAGCGCTCGCAGCTCTTCGCCGAAGGGGCGGCCCTCGGCTTTCTCGTGAAGCGCCCCGACGGCAGCGTGTGGCAGTGGGATCTCTGGCAGGCCGGCATGGCCCTCGTCGACTTCACGAACCCGGCCGCCACGAAGTGGTACCAGTCGAAGCTCCGCGTGCTGCTCGACCAGGGCGTCGACGCATTCAAGACCGACTTCGGTGAGCGCATCCCGCTCGAGGTCGACTACTTCGACGGTTCATCGCCCGAGCGCATGCACAACTACTACACGCACCTCTACAACCAGGCCGTGTTCGAGGTGCTCGAAGAAGCCCGCGGGGTCGGCGACGCCGTGCTCTTCGCCCGCTCGGCCACCGCCGGCGGCCAGCAGCTGCCCGTGCACTGGGGTGGCGATTCGACCTCGACCTACGACTCGATGGCCGAGACCCTCCGCGGCGGCCTCTCGCTCGCCTTCAGCGGCTTCGGCTTCTGGAGCCACGACATCGGCGGCTTCGAGGGTACGCCCGACGCTGGGGTATTCAAGCGCTGGACCGCCTTCGGCCTGCTGTCGTCGCACAGCCGTTTTCACGGCTCAGACTCGTACCGCGTGCCGTGGGTCTTCGATGAGGAGGCCGTCGATGTCACTCGCGTCTTCACCAAGCTGAAGCTCTCGCTGATGCCCTACCTCTACTCCGCCGGCCTCGCGGCTTCGGCGACGGGCGTGCCCGTTCTCCGGCCCACCCAATTGGAGTTTCCGGATGACCGGGGCGCCGCTCATCTCGACGCGCAGTACCTGCTCGGGGCTGACCTTCTGGTCGCGCCGGTCTTCACCGCCGACGGTTCGGTTTCGTTCTACCTGCCGGCAGGGCTCTGGACCAACTACTTCACCGGAGAGAGTGTCGTGGGCGGCGGCTGGCGTACCGAACAGCACGGGTATCTCACGGTTCCGCTGTACGTGCGGGAGGGCGCTGTGCTGCCGCTGGGGGCTCGCACCGACAGGCCCGATTACGACTACCTCGAGGGGCTGACCCTGCTGGTGTACCCGAGTGGGGCATCCGCAGATCGCGTGAAGGAAGTGACGGTGACGAACCCCGACGGGAGTTCTGCACAGTTCACGATCGAGCGCGAAAGTTCACAGGTTCGCGTGACGTCATCGTCGTCACAGCCGTTCAGCATTAGGGTCGTCGAACACGATCGTCTGATTGTTGCGACAAACGGAGAGGCAGTTTTCACACTGTGAGTACGAATTCGCCCGACTACAGAGACAGCGGCCTTGAGTTTCCGGCCGACTTCACGTTCGGTTCTGCCACGGCCTCGTACCAGATCGAAGGGGCTGCGAACGAAGACGGGCGCGGCCCCTCCATCTGGGATACGTTCAGCCACACGCCCGGCCTCGTCGTCAACGGCGACACGGGAGACGTGGCCGACGACCACTACCACCGGCTCGAAGAAGACCTCGATCTGATGAAGTCGCTGAACCTGCAGGCCTACCGGTTCTCCATCGCGTGGCCGCGCATTCAGCCGACCGGTCGCGGCGAGGCGAACCAGGCCGGGCTCGACTTCTACTCGCGGCTCATCGACGGGCTCATCGCGCGCGGCATCAAACCGGTCGCGACGCTCTACCACTGGGATCTGCCACAGGCCCTCGAAGACGAGGGCGGCTGGCGCGTGCGCTCGACAGCCGAAGCCTTCGGCGACTACGCCACCATCGTGGGCACAGCGTTCGGCGACCGCGTGCACACGTGGACGACGCTGAACGAGCCGTGGTGCTCGGCGTACCTCGGGTACGGTTCGGGGGCCCACGCGCCGGGGCTCGCTTCGCCGGAGGGTGCTTTGAAGGCGGTTCATCACCTGAACCTCGCGCACGGGCTGGCCATCATGGCGCTGCGCGAAGTGGCGACGAACGACCCCGAGTACTCGATCACGCTGAACCTGCACGTGGTGCGCCCGGCCAGCGACAGCGCCGCCGACGCTGACGCCGTTCGCCAGATCGACGCCCTGGGCAATCGCGCATTCACCGGGCCGCTGCTGCACGGGGCGTACCCGGCCGACCTCTTCGAAGACACGAAAGACGTCACCGACTGGTCGTTCGTGTTCAGCAACGACCTGCACATCATCAACCAGCCCATCGACGTGCTCGGGGTGAACTACTACGCGACGAACCTCGTACGCGTGTGGGATGGGGTGAGCCCCCGCGAGAGCGCAGACGGCCACCGAGACGCTCTCGGTTCGCCGTGGCCGGGCGCCGACCGGGTCGAGTTCGTGCAGCAACCCGGCCCGTACACCGACATGGGGTGGAACATCGAGCCGTCGGGGCTCGAAGAGCTGCTGCTCGCGGTTCGTGACGAGTTTCCGGCGCAGCCGTTGATGATCACCGAGAACGGGGCGGCGTTCGACGATGTTGTCTCGTACGATGCGGTCTCGTCTGACGGGGTCTCGTCTGACGTTGGCGGGAGCGCGGCGGGTGCGGCGGGTGCGCGCGTTGCTGCCGTGCACGACGCCCCGCGCATCGACTACCTGCGCCGGCACCTCACCGCGGCCCACCGGGCGCTTTCGCAGGGAGTCGACCTGCGCGGGTACTTCGTGTGGTCGCTGATGGACAACTTCGAGTGGAGCTACGGCTACTCCAAACGCTTCGGAATCGTTCGGGTCGACTACGAGACGCTCGAGCGCCTGCCCAAAGACAGCGCGCACTGGTACAGCCGGCTGGCCGCCACCAACCGACTGCCCTAGGGTGATGTCATGAGTCAGTTGATCGGCACCCTCGTCATTCTCGGAGCGAGCGGAGACCTCTCGTCGCGCCTGCTTCTCCCAGGGCTCGCGCAGCTCCTCACCTCGGAGCCCGAGCGCGCCCTGACGCTCGTGGGCGCGGGGTTCGAGAGCTGGGATGACGCGAAGTGGCACGAGGTCATCACGTCTTCATTCGCCGAGGTGCATGCCACGGGCGACACCGTCGCGGGCATCCTGAAGGGTTCACACTACTTTCAGGCCGACGTCACGAAGCCGGCCGACCTGCAGAAGATCATCGACGCGTGCGACGGGGTGCCGGCGATCTACTTCGCCCTGCCCCCCGCCATCGCCGCTGCAGCCTGTGCCGCGCTGCAGAAGGTGAAGCTGCCCGAGGGCACGACGCTCGCGCTCGAGAAGCCGTTCGGCACCGACGAGCAGAGCGCCATCGACCTCAACGCACTGCTGCTGAAGCTCGTGCCCGAAGAGCAGATTCACCGCGTCGACCACTTTCTCGGCCGCTCGACCGTACTCAACCTGCTCGGCCTGCGGTTCGCGAACCGCATCTTCGAGCCGGTGTGGAACGCCGAGCACATCGAGAAGGTCGAGATCATCTACGACGAGCAGCTCGCGCTCGAAGGGCGGGCGCGCTACTACGACGGCGCGGGGGCGCTGGTCGACATGATCCAGAGCCACTTGCTGCAGGTCATGGCCGTTGTCGCCATGGAACCGCCGTCGACCCTCGACGCGAAAGACCTGCGCGACGCCAAGCAGCTCGTGCTGCGGGCGACCCAGGTGTGGCAGGGCGACGCCATTGCGGCCAGCCGTCGTGCGCGCTACACCGCGGGCGAGGTGCAGGGCCGCCAGCTCCCGTCGTACGTCGACGAGGCCGGTGTCGACCCGTCGCGGGAGACAGAGACCCTCGCTGAGGTCACCTTCGAGATCAACACCTGGCGCTGGGCGGGCATCCCGTTCACCCTGCGCTCGGGCAAAGCGCTCGCCGAGCGACGGCGCGAGATCGTCATCACGTTCAGGGCCGCCCGGCAGCTGCCGGTGGGGCTCAAGGGGCACAACGACCCCACGGTGCTGCGGGTGTTCCTGGCTCCTGACGAGATGTCGCTCGAGATCAACATCAACGGGCCCGGCGACCCCTACGAACTCGAACGCATCAGCCTCGACGCGCACTTCGGCGACGGGCAGCTGTTGGCGTACCGCGAAGTGCTGGCGGGCATCCTCGATGGCGACTCGTCGCTCTCGGTGCGCGGCGACTCGGCTGTCGAGGGCTGGCGCATCGTCGCCCCCGTCGTGAAGGCGTGGCACGACGACCAGGTTCCCATCGACGGCTACCCTGCCGGTTCTGAGGGCCCCACGTTCTGGCCGCGCATCTAAGGCGCTTTGCGCTGGTGCCTCCGCGCGCGCCCTGCGCACACTGCTCGCGGGCGCTGGCGCGGGCGAGGTGCGTGGCGGTGGTGCGGAGCGGTGCAGGCGTCAGGCCGAGCGAGCGGGTTCTGCCCACGTGGCCGGGCTGAGCTGGGCGGCGGCCGCTTCGGCGCGAGCGAGTTCGGCGACCGCGAGATCGGCATGGGTGAAGGCGTGCTCGGCTACCGCGTGGTGTGCGTGGGCCAGGGCGAGCTCGGCGGCAGGCGCCCACGCCGGAGCTACGGTCTCCTCCGTCGTGGCAGGCCGGAGATACGAGGGTGCGTTGACGGCGGCGGCGAGTTCGGCCGACACGGGCACAGCATCGACCGGAGCCAGTGAGACCGGCACCGCCGACGGCATGGTCACCACGACGGCATTGTGCTCGATGAGGCTCGTCACAATGTTGTGCGCAACAGAGGATGCCAGCATGGTGTGAAAGATATCGTCACTGTCAGATGCCTCGCGGCGAGTGATCGCATAGGAGCCCAGAGGCCCGAAATTGCTCAGAAGGGTCTGGTTGACGAGGTCGTACAGTCGTTCCGAACTGATCGATTTCTCGCGCTCGGCTTTCGCCTTCCGCCGCCATCCCATCATGTTGAGCACCTCTCACGCCGCTTACTTAGCTACAGTGTGCGCTGTGCCGCGAATTTGGCGGTCTGACACGCCGATGCGCACCCCAACATCCCGCAGAATCGCAGAATCGCAGTGCACAACGTGCCCGGCGGCGCTGCGTTTATAGGTATGCTCGCGCTACCTTTAGAAATGAGCTGCGCGTGAACCGTCCCGTTGTGCGATTGTGAGCGAGATGTGCAACGACGGTAGCCGCAACAGCGACAACGACAACGACGGTAGCCGCAACAACGACAGCAATGGCGGCGGCAGCGGCGCACGCCCGCTGATCGGCCTCACCACGTACCTCGAGCAGGCGCAGTCGGGGGTCTGGGATGTTCAGGCCGCCTTCTTGCCGAAGGTGTACTTCGACGCGGTGAACCGTGCTGGCGGCATCGCCGTGCTGCTGCCCCCGCAGCCGGCCTCGCACGAAATCGCCCGGTGCGTGCTCGACCGTCTCGACGGGCTCATCATCACCGGCGGCACAGACATTGCGCCCGAAAGCTACGGCCAGGCGGCCCACAGTGCTACAGACCAGCCGCGCCCCGACCGTGACGCGTGGGAGCAGTCGCTGCTCACGGCCGCGCTCGAACGCTCGCTGCCGTTTCTCGGCATCTGCCGCGGAGCCCAACTGCTGAACGTGACCCTCGGCGGCACCCTGCACCAGCACCTCCCCGACCTCGCGGGCAGTCGCCGCTACCAGGCCGGCGGTGGCACCTTCTCGCGCGTCGGCGTCGACATCGACCCCACCTCGAGACTGGCCGGTCTCCTGGCCCATCCCACTGCAGCCCACCACCTCACCCTCGACGTGCCGGTGTACCACCACCAGGCGATCGACCGCCTCGGCCGCGGACTCCGCGTCACCGCCGCCACCGACGACGGAATCGTCGAGGCCATCGAACTCGACGGCGCGGCCTTCGCGCTCGCCGTACAGTGGCACCCCGAAGAGTCACCCGACGACCTGCGCCTCTTCGCCGGCCTCGTTTCGGCAGCTCGCACCTTCGCCGCCGACCGCGCCGCAGCCTCACCCACGAATCGACCGCCCACCGCCCCCGCCCCATCGTGGAGTCGAAATTTGCTGCACAAAGCCGATTCTGCAGCAAAAAACGACTCCACAGCAGTGGTCGACAGCGCAGAACGAGGGCACGGATGAGCCGCTTCAGCATTATCAACCCAGCCGACGAGACACTGGTGCAGCAGATTGAGCACCTGGAGCTCGAGCAGGTCGACGACGCCATCGAGCGCGCGCGGCAGGCCCAGCGGCGGTGGGCACGGCTGGCGCCGGCTGAGCGCGCGGCCCACCTGCGCGCGTTCGCCGCGGCAGTCGACGCCGACTCCGAGTATCTGGCCCGGCTCGAGACGCAGAACTCCGGGCATCCGATCACCCAGTCGCGTTGGGAGGCCGGCCACGTGCGCGACGTGCTCACGTACTACTCCGCGGCCCCTGAACGGATGCTCGGCCGGCAGATTCCCGTGGCGAACGGCATCGACCTGACCTTTCACGAGCCTCTCGGCGTGGTGGGCATCATCACGCCCTGGAACTACCCCATGACCATCGCCTCGTGGGGTTTCGCGCCCGCGCTCGCCGCCGGGAACGCGGTGGTGTTGAAACCGGCCGAGTACACCCCGCGCACGTCGCTGCGCCTCGCAGAATTGGGGCTGGCGGCGGGGCTGCCCGACGGGCTGTTGCAGGTACTGCCGGGTGCCGGCCCCGTGGTGGGCGCGCGGTTCGTGTCGCACCCCGACGTGCGGAAGGTGGTCTTCACCGGCTCCACTCGAACGGGCAAAGCCGTCATGGCGGGCTGCGCCGACCAGGTGAAACGCCTCACGCTCGAACTCGGTGGCAAGAGCGCCAATATCGTCTTCGCCGACAGCGACCTCGAGCTGGCAGCCGCCTCGGCGCCCTCGGCCGTGTTCGAGAACGCCGGCCAGGACTGCTGCGCGCGCAGCCGCATCCTCGTCGAACGGAGCGTGTACGACCGCTTTCTCGAGCTGCTCGAACCGGCCGTGAAGGCGTTCACCGTGGGCGACCCGGTGAGCGAGAAGACCGATATGGGCCCGCTCATCTCGGCCGCGCACCGAGCGAAGGTTCAGAGCTACGTGCCCGACGACCACACCCTCGCGTTTCGCGGCACGGCGCCAGGCGGCCCCGGATTCTGGTTCGCCCCCACCGTGCTCACCCCCGACCGCGCCAGCCGCGCAGCCACCGAGGAGATCTTCGGCCCGGTCGTCTCGGTGTTCCCGTTCGACGACGAAGCCGACGCCATCGCGTTCGCGAACAGCGGCGACTACGGCCTCAGCGGATCGATCTTCACCACCGACCTCGCCCGCGCCCTGCGTGTCTCCCGTGCGGTCGAATCGGGCACCCTGTCGGTGAACTCGCATTCTTCGGTGCGCTACTCGACCCCCTTCGGCGGGTTCAAGCAGTCGGGGTTCGGTCGTGAGTTGGGCCCGGATGCTCCGCTCGCCTTCACCGACACCAAGAACGTCTTCATCTCCCTGCCGCCCACCTCCTGATCCCACCCCCGCCTCC
>NZ_QYRT01000100.1 GCF_004923255.1 Subtercola vilae
TGAAGCGCCCCAGGTTTGGTGCCGCATCCTTTTGAGTTGAAGGATGTATGTCATGCCGAAGAAGATCGATTCTGCTGTCCGTGATCGGGCAGTGAGGCTGGTGCGGGAGCACCGGTCGGAGTACCCATCTCTGACGGCCGCGTCAGCGGCCGTTGCCCGTCAGATCGGTGTCGGTCACGAGTCCGTGCGTCGGTGGGTGCTGCAAGCCGACATCGATGACGGAACCCGTGACGGGGTGACCACGGTCGAGGGGGCTGAGATCAAGAAGTTGAGAGCGGAAAACAGGTGCCTCCGCGAAGACGTCGCGATTCTGAGAGCGGCGACGAGTTTCTTCGTGGGGGAACTCGACCCCCGCAACCACTGATGATGGGTTTCATCGACATGATGAGAGCCGAGGGGCACGCAGTCGAGTCGATCTGTAGGGTTCTGCGCGAGCAGGGCTACCAGATCGCTGCGCGCACCTACCGGGCCCAGCGCACAGGAGCCGTTGCCGCGCGGACGGTCACCGACGCAATGGTCGTGGACGCGGTCCGTGACGCAGCCTGGACCACAGTCGAGGTCGGAGGTCGCCAGCGTCGCGTCCTGAAACCTGAGGGTCTGTATGGTCGGCGGAAGACGACCGCGCTGATCCGCCGCACCCGGATCGCAGGCGCGTCACGCGGTGCCGTTGATCGGGCGATGCGGGCCCTCGGATTGCAAGGAATCCGCCGCGACAAGAGCATCAGAACAACGATCCCCGCGAAGGACGGCGTGCGCGCCGGGGACCTGCTGAATCGGGACTTCACCGCCCCACGACCGGATCACACCTGGGTGATGGACTTCACCTACTGCCGTACCTGGGCAGGCTGGGTGTACGTGGCGTTCATCGTCGACGTGTTCTCGCAACGCATCGTCGGTTGGCATGCGCAGACCACGAAACATGTGGAGCTCGTGATGATTCCGCTGCGGATGAGTCTCTGGGAACGCGACCGGCAAGGCCACCCCGTTCAGCCGCGACAGTTGCGAGCCCACTCGGACGCGGGCTCTCAATACACAGCGGTGACGTACACTGAGAAACTCGCCCTGGATGGCATCGCGCCCTCGATTGGCTCCGTCGGCGACGCGTACGACAACGCCCTGATGGAGACGATCAACGGCCTCTACAAAGCCGAATGCATTCGCACGACAGTGTTCCACGACGGCCCCTACAAGAGCATCGCGGACGTTGAGTACGCGACCGCCGGCTGGGTCGAGTGGTACAACAACCGTAGGCTGCACTCAACCCTCGGCTACGTCTCACCAGCCGAATACGAGCAAGCCCACTACGCGACCCTCAACCGAGAGCCGCAACCCGCATAGGAGCGGCAGAAAACCTGGGGCGCTTCA
>NZ_QYRT01000101.1 GCF_004923255.1 Subtercola vilae
AAGAGTACGAGCAATCGCGCGAGTGGTCTGACGCGATATTGGAGGCTGAGGCATCGTGACCTCCCCGCCTACCCCAAAAGCCCGAGCGCTGATCGCAGACGCCAGAATCTACGCAAGATGGGTGCACGGTGACTACTCAGTGACGGTCACGACAAATGATCTAGACGATATAGACCCAAGCGCCATGATCGAACGGCTCGCTGACTTGGCTGAGTCATTCCTCCCGACAGACGAAGCCGAAATGGTCGAAGCTCTCGATGCACTTCCGGTCGGCACGGTGGTGCTCGATGCGGATGGTGACGTAGGCGAAAAGCAGCAGGGGTGGAGCCGGCCGATCTGGCGATTTGTGGGTCAGGAAGAGAGTGACACACCACTACTTCCCGTGCGCGTGCTCTATGCCCCGCCTGTTACCCCCGAGGCTCAGGAGCCGACAACATGAGCGGCCGAGTGTTCACCGACGAAGCATATGAATGGTTACGCGGCTATCACGGCTCAATCGATAGCACTGCGCTGCTGCTGGCGTACGAGGCGGGCCAAGCCAACTACTTCACTGATCTCGTCAAGCGTCCCGCATCGATCGTTATTGATACTGGCGCTTGGTTGAGCGACGCCGACGAGCACGAGCACGAGTTCGAGGATCGATGCTCCTGCGGTCTGACCTACGCCGAGGCTCAGGAGGGAGAACGATGAGCCGCGACAACCCATTTACGGAACGCGAGCCGTTCAAGAAACGCATCACTAGCGTGTCACTAACTGCCGAACAGCGTGCAGCATTCGACCTGCTCAAAGAGCGCACCCATACCGTCACAGACGGCGCAATGATCAAGAAAGCACTTGAGCGCATGGTCGATGACGTGGCTAAAAACTATCCCGCCCCCACCCCCGTAGTTCCACAACCAGAAAGGACGAAGCCGTGAGCACCGACCGCGAAGAACTAGCAGAGGTGCTGTGGGACGCTGCGCAGTCAACCGATCTGCGACCCGACCGCACAACATGGAAAATGTTGATGAATTGTGCGGAGATGGACGTATCCGACTACCGAGAAATCCGCGAGCTCTACTACACCGAGGCTGACGCAGTTCTGTCTTCTACCTGGCTCACCGAGCACGACCGGGCTGTAGCGGAACGGGCATGGGCCGAAGGCCACAGAGCACCGCTCGACTCGTACCACTGGGAGAAGAACCCAAAGCGCCCCGGCTTTCGCTTCTCCGTTGACGATCCGACCCCCAACCCTTACACCCCAGCTATCCCAGAGGAGGGCCAGCGATGAGCACCGAACCGAAGGTATACGT
>NZ_QYRT01000102.1 GCF_004923255.1 Subtercola vilae
CTGGCAGGACATTCTGCTCGAAGAGGTATTCGAAGCGTTTGCTGAGAGCGACACTTCGAAGCTCCGAACCGAACTGATCCAGGTCGCCGCCGTAGCTCAGCAGTGGGTCGAAGCGATCGACCGGCGCACCCCGGAGGCATCATGAGCGCGACGCTGGCGACAAAGCCGTGGGTTGATGAGATGACAGGCAAGCCGACCCGTAAGACCTACTGGGAACTGACGTGTGACGACTGCGGTGGTTTCATCTCGGCGTCTATCGCGAAGCCGAAAGCTGATGTTTGCCCCCGCCGTTCCGAAGACGAAGCGTTTCACCGAGTTATCTGCCCGGAGGCATCATGACGAACGAGACAGAACGACTAAACGAACTGGGCTACTTCTGGGATGAGGCACTGCCTGAGATTGTCGAGCAAATCGACTGGTCAGCGATCACGACTGACCAGTGGGCGGTGATCAGTAACGCGCTCAACGAGCACATTTCAAATGCGCGCGACTTCATGCCGCCGACGCCCACTTCGCGTGACCTCTACGAGATGGATGAGAAGCCGAAGCGCGCCGCTCTCGAATCTGAAATCGAGCGGCTGCGTGCCGAGAACGAGGCATACAGAAACTCTGTCATGCAGCGCCGAGGTACCAGCGATGTTTACGTCGAAAACGGAAAGGTGATGTACCGATGAAAATCGATGACCGATTCAAGGGCATGCTCCCCGGCACTCGTGAAGCTCTCGACGCTCTGACGATTCGACCGGAGGCCCGCTCGTGAGTACCTCTAACGAGACAGAACGACAGAGGCACTACGTCACCTATCCCGGTGACGATAATCGCTGGCCATGCTGGTGCGCGACCGGAACAGACCACAGCGAAGCTGAAGCCAACTTTCGAAAATTAGTCGACGCCGAGAAGCACTCGCGGGCCGTGGTCATCTTCGAGAACCGGATGGGTTTCGGGTACACCGAAGAGTACGAGCAATCGCGCGAGTGGTCTGACGCGATATTGGAGGCTGAGGCATCGTGACCTCCCCGCCTACCCCAAAAGCCCGAGCGCTGATCGCAGACGCCAGAATCTACGCAAGATGGGTGCAC
>NZ_QYRT01000103.1 GCF_004923255.1 Subtercola vilae
GGCCGGGAGGGGAGGGACCGGGGGCTGTGGATAAGTTCGGCGAAAGGGCGGCGGGTGGGGGCAGGATGTGCGGATGCCGAAGCTCACGCCGCTCCCGCCCAGCCTTGCCGGCCGATCATTCTCCGTCGCGCGCGCGGCCCAGTCTGGCGTAGGCCCCGAGAGGCTCAGATCCAGCGACCTGAGGCAGCCGTACCGGGGTGTGCGAACTCCCCTGCAAACGTTCACGACCGTGGAGCAGCAGTGCGCGGCCTACTCCGAACGCCTGCTGCCGGGTCAGTTCTTCAGCCATCTGACCGCTGCCCGGCTCTGGAACCTTCCACTGCCCACGCGCTTTCACACCGATGAAGCGATTCACGTGGCGACTGTCCGGCCCGGGCAAAGGGTGCGGTGCCGGGGTGTCGTTGCACATCAGCTCGACGGGCGACTGCATGCGGCGGGGCGCGTGGGGGCGTTTCGGGTGAGCGACCCCGAGAGCACGTGGTGCCAGCTGGCGGGCATCCTGAGCATTGACGCGTTGATTGTCGCGGGTGACGCACTTGTGCATGTTCCGCGATACTTCGACGAGACCGCTCCGGCGCCCAGGCCCTACTCGACGCTCTCCCTCCTCACCCAGAAGGTCGACAGGTTTCGGGGGCCGGGCAAGACACGGCTACGGGAGGCCCTGGGGCTCGTTCGGGTTGGTGCGGCTTCCCCTACCGAAACCGCACTGCGACTGCTCATCGTTCGGAGCGGTCTGCCCGAGCCGACGCTCGACGCGGAGATTCGCGACCGGACGGGGCGGTTTATTGCGTGGGGTGACCTGTACTATCCCCGCGAGCGGGTGATGGTCGAGTATGACGGCGACCATCACCGCACGAGTACCTCCACCTACGAGAAAGACCAGATTCGCGCCGAGAACATTCGCGACACGGGCATTCGTCAGATCAGGGTTCGGATGCGCGGGCTCTCCGTCGATGCCGCTTCGACAGTCGCACGGCTTCGCGTAGCTCTCGCTTCCCGTCCCCTCCCCCCGGTGCGCTGACCGCCCTCGCGCGGCGCCCTCCCC
>NZ_QYRT01000011.1 GCF_004923255.1 Subtercola vilae
CGGTGCTGAACATCCGGGTCGAGCTTGATGATCTCACTGCCGGGCATGGTGTGGGTTGGGTTGATGGGATTGTTGACCCGGTCCCGATGTCGAGTGTGGAACAGCTCCTCTGCCACGGCGACATCACGACCACCGTCTTCGGTACCCATGGGGAAGTACTCCAGCACGGGAAAACGAAACGCCTGTTCACGACCGCGCAAAAGGCCGCTATGGCGGCACGGGATGGTGGGTGTGTGTGGCCGGGCTGCGACCGGGGCCCGTCGTGGTGCGAAAGCCACCACGTCGATGACTGGAAACACCAAACCTACGCACCCGGGCGAACAGACATCGACAACGGGGCCCTGCTGTGTCACTTCCACCACACACATGTGCATTCTTCTGAGTGGAAACTCGCCATGCAGAACGGCGTACCCGTGCTGATCCCACCGAAAAGCATCGACTGGGAACAAACCCCCAGACCATGCAGTCAGATCAGATCACGAAGACGCGGCCCCCTCCCCACCGCACCATTACCACCATGGGTCAGACAACCACGACCATACACAACCTGACCGCCACCGCCACCGCCACCGCCAGTGCTCGATCGCGCCGTTCGGCCTATCCGGCATCGCGCCTCAGTTGCCTATGCCGCCTCAGCCGTGTCAGCTGCCGAAGGCGGCGCGACGGATGGCCCGGGCGGGGTGCTCGTCGGGCAAGAAGGGTCCGTTGCCGGGGAAGATCTTCTCCCGCAATGTGCCGGGGGCGTATCCGCTCTGCATCATTCCGCGACGACGCAGCTCGGGGCTGACGTGGTTGACGAAGTCTTCGAAGGTACCGGGCGAGACGACGTACTGCACGTTCATGCCGTCGACACCGGCATCCTGCCATTTTTCGAGGTGGTCAGCGATCTGCTCGGGCGTTCCCACCACGCGCAGGTTGCCGTACCACCGCACCAACTCGCCGATCGTGTACGAAGGGTTCGGCGACATGGCAATGAGGTCGGCCACGATTCCGGTCTGGCCTTCGGGCCGCTTGCCGATCTCGAAGATGGGCTCTTTCGGGTCGAGCTGGCTGAAGTCGTAGTTCAGAAAGACGCTCTGCTTGGCGAGGTTCGCCTCGATGCTCTGAAAGTCGGTGATCTCTTCGTGCATACGCTTGGCTTCAGCCTCAGTCGAGCCGACGACGAAACCGAGGATGCCGAAGAGCTTCACGTTGTGCGGGCTGCGTCCGTGCCGAATGGCGGCGGCACGAACATCCGAAACCACCGGCCCGGCCTCCTCGGGAGTCAGCGCATTGATGAAAAGACCTTCGGCGTTGCGCCCGGCGTAGTCACGCCCGCGCGGCGACACCCCGGCCTGCATGAGAAACGGGGTGCGCTGCGGCGATGGCTCGCTGAGGTGCGGCCCCACCACGTCGTAGAACGGCCCAACGTGGTTGATTTCGTGAATCTTCGAGGGCTCGTTGTACTGACGCAGCGCCTTGTTGCGAACGACCGCGTCGTCTTCCCAACTCGCCTCCCACAGCTTGTAGACGACGTCGATGTAATCGTCGGCCCGGGCGTACCGGTCGCCGTGGTCGGGTAGGCCGCCAAACCCCAGGTTGCGGCCCGCTCCGGGGAGAAAGGTGGTCACGATGTTCCACGAGATGCGGCCCTTGGTGAGGTGGTCGAGCGTCGACATCTTGCGGGCGAATGAGTACGGCGGCTCTTGCAGAATGTTCTGCGTGAGCACGAACCCCAGGTTCTTCGTGGCATATGCCAGTGCCGGAATCAGCTCGCCTGGGTCGTTGATCGGAAACTGCATGCCGCTGAATACCGACGCCTCGCGCGAGGAGCCGAATGTGTCGTAGGGTGCGAGCACGTCGGCGAAGAACAGCGTGTCGAAGTTGCCGCGTTCAAGCAGTTGGGCGATGTCGACCCAGTAGTCGAGATCGTTGTACTCGAGCTGGCGACTGCCGGGCCAGGCCCACATGCCCTGATCGTGGTGCGAGGCCGAAAAGATGTTGAACGCGTTGAAGAGCATTCTGGGGCGGTCAGCCATGGGTCACTTGCCTTCTGTCGGTGCTGGTGTCTGAACGGGCACAATACCGAACACGTCTTTGCCTATTTCGCCGGCCAGCACCTCGGTCGAGTAGGCCATGAGTTGCCCGGCCTGCGCGTCTCGAAGGTGCCGCTGAATGGGTGACGACTTCAGGAATCCGGATGCCCCACCCACCCTTCCGCCGAGCTGAGCCACCTCGACAGCGATCTTGTTCGCAAGGTACTTCGACCGAGAGAGGTTGGTGAAGAAAGTGGGCACACCGTTGTCTGCCTGCCAGAAGGTCTGCTTGATGAACGCTCGGGCGGCCTCGAGCCGGCTCTGAACATCCGCAACCTCGAACTGCAGCCATTGCTGGTGACTGAGGGGTGCGCCCATGATCACGCGCGACTGGGCGTGTTTGACGATGGCAGCCAGCGCCGCGTCGGCGACGCCGAGCGAGATCATCGGCAAGCCGGCCGGAATGGCAGCGAAGTCGGCGAATTCGGGGGTGCGGGCACGCTGGTCGGCTCGGAGAACGGTGTTGTTGAACGCGAGCAGCTGGCTGCGGGTGGCACGCAGGCCCAACGTGTCCCAGATGGGAATGATGCTGAGCGTCGGGTCGGCGGTCGGCACGCCGAAGAAAGTGGGGGCGTCGTCGACGAGGGCGTTCACGAAGAGGTAGTCGGCGATCTCGCTGCCCGAGACGAACCGTTTGGCACCGTCGAGCGCCCAGCCGCCCTCGACCGGCAGCGCGGCCTGTTGCGGGTTCAGAAAACGGTTGCCGCTGGTGGGCTCAGAGAGGGCGTTCGAGAACCTCTTGCCGGCCAGAAACTCGTCGGCGTAGAACGAACCGAGGGTGCCTCGGGTGGTCTGGGCGAGGCTGATGCCGGCACCGGTGTGCATGGTCCAGATGGTGGCGGTCGACGGATCGCCCTGGGCGATGGTTCGCACGATCTCGCCGTAGGCCTGGTAGCTCAGCCCGCGGCCACCCACGTCGGCGGGCAGCGCGGCTTCGTCGAGCCCGGCGTCGTGCAGGGCCTCGAGGTTGCCGACAGCGATCTCCGCCTTGTCGTCGTAGTACGCGGCCGTCTCGGCGAAACCGAGGGCGAGTTCGGTCGCTGTGTCGATGAGGTCTTGCTCCCAGGCGGCAACGGCGAACGGGCTGCTGGGCGGGGCCGCGTGGGCGCTGGCGGGGGTGTCGGGGATGGCCGGGTCAGTCATGGGTGCGTCTCTCAATGCGATGAACGAGGTGGTGCGGGCCGGGGGTGGCGAGCCGGGTGGCGCTGGGGCCAGGTGGGGCGAGCCGGGTGGCGTTGGGGCCAGGTGGGGCGAACAGGCGGAGGGGGCGTCGGCGCATCGTGAGGGTTAGGCCGGCGCGGGCACGAGCGACGAGGCGGCGACGGCGATTTCGGCGTGCAGAGACTGTTTCAGGGCATCCGGAGCAAAACTCGCCGTCACAGACGCGTGGGCCAGCGTGACGAGTTCGTTCATTCCCCAACCGTAGGCGCCGGCTACCAGGCTCCACTCGCTTTCGAGGCGAGTGCCGATGGGCGCCGGGTCGTCGGTGTTAACGGTGACGAGAACTCCCCGGCGCTGCAGCTCGGCCAGCGGGTGTTGCTCGAGGTCGGGGTAGATGCCGAGGGTGAGGTTCGAGCGGGGGCAGATGCCGAGCGGAATCTGGTGCTCGGCGAGGTAGTCGACGAGAGCCGGGTCTTCGATGGCCCGCACACCGTGGTCGATGCGTTCGGCGTGCAGCAGGCGAATCGCATCCCACACCCCCTCTGGCCCGCTAGATTCGCCGGCGTGAACCGTGCGGTGAAGGCCAACCCGGCGGGCGATGTCGAAGGCCTCGGCGAATTTCGGACCCGTGCGGCCGGCCACCCGCTCGTCACCATCGATCGACAGCGCGACTACGCGGGAGGGCCGCGCTTCGGCCAGCCACGTCACTGCGGCAACGCCTTCGGCCGCGCTCTGGGTGCGGAGCAGCGAGTAACAGAGGTTCACCACGCAGAGCCCGTCGGCCTCGGCCTCGGCCAACCCCTCAGCGAACGCATCGAGCAGCCCGGCCACGTTGCCCGCCCACGCGTGCCAGTGGGTCGGATTGATGATCGCGTCGGTGTACCGGATGCCCGAGGCACTCTGCCGCGCAGCGAACCGGTACGCCAACCGCGCCGCCTGCTCGCGAGTCACCACCAGCCCGCCCTGCCAGTCGAGAAACTGCAGAAACCCGCTGAGCCCCGTCACCCCGATGCCGTTCGCAGCGCCGCCGCCCGTACCGAGAGTGAACGCCTCGGGGTTGCTGTGCGTGCTGATGTCGAACAGTGTCGCTGCCGGGCCGGGCAGCGCAACACCGGCCGTCTTGGCGAGTTCGATGAGGTCGGCGAGGTCGAACGAGCCTTCGAGATGCACGTGCACCTCTGCCTTGGGCAGGGCGCGGATGGCGTTTTCGTCGATGTACATGGTGTCCTGGTTCGGTACGGGTCGGTTGGGGTCGGGTCGGGTCTCGGGGGCGCGGATGCGGAGCGATTTGCGCGTCAGGCGGTAGCCGACGGCAGGGCGCCCGCGATGACCCGCCCGCGACTGACCACTGCAACGATGTTCTCGGGAACCAGATCGCCGAGGTCGTTCCACGGCTGCCCGCGCACCACGATGAAGTCGGGCACGAAGCCCTGCCTGATGAGACCGACCGTCGCGCCGAGCCCGATGCTGGCCGCCGCATCAGAGGTCGAGGCCACGAGGGTGCGCTCGGCGCTCCAGTCGAACGCCTGCTGCATGAGCCGCATCTCATCGAGCTGGCCGCCGTGGCGAACGAACCGCCCGTTGGCATCGGTACCGAGCACGAACCGCACGCCGGCACGACCTGCCTTCAGAAACATGGGGTCGCGGTCGGCGATCACTCCGCGCGCTTTCGCACTCGAATCAGCACGAATGGTGCCGCCGCCTGCCGCAACGATGTCGTTGATGATGAGGGTGGGCGCCACAGGAATGTTGGCCGTGACGAGCTGCTCGAGCTGGGCATCCGTCATTCCCGTACCGTGCTCGATGGAGTCGACACCCTCGGCCAACGCGATGTCGATGCCCTCGGCCGAGTGCGAGTGTGCAGCGACGAGCATGCCGAGCGCGTGCGCCTCGTCGATGGTCGCGGCGAGTTCGGCACGGGTCTGGTTGCGCCAACCCACCTGGTCACCCATTGAGAGGATTCCGCCGCTGGTGTAGATCTTGATGCCCGTCGCGCCTTCGCGAGCCCACTCCCGCACGAGTCTGCGGCACTCGTCGGGCGAATCGGCGACCGGCGGGCGAGTGCGAAAACGCGGGGGAGTGAACAGGTCGCCGTGACCGGCCGTCATGCCCACCGGCCCGTTCGACAACAGCCGCGGCCCCGCCAGCACACCCTGGTCGAACGCGCGGCCGACCGAGATCTGAATCGACGACGCCGCGAGGTCGCGCAGAGTGGTCACGCCGAATGCCGCAAAACGTTGTGCGTGCGCGGCCACGTGCATGGCCTGCTCCTCGGGCGGCGTGACCAGGGGCCACGCGTCACCGGGGCCCGCACCGTCGATGACGCTGGTGTCGAGGTGAACGTGCGTGTCGACGAGCCCCGGAATCAGCGAGAGGCCGGGGTAGCGGTCTGCTGCTGCCGCGTCGGCTGACGTTGCGGAACCTGCTGATGCTGCCGAACCTGCTGATGCCGGCGTCACGTCGGTCAGCCGGTCTCCGCTCCACGTCACCGTGCTCGGCCCCACGAGTGTCTCGCCGTTCCACACGGTGATGCCGGTGAGGGTTCCCTCGGTGCTGCTGCTGCTGCTGCTGGTGCTGGTGATGGTCGTCGTGCTCATACTGTTGCCTTCTGTTCAGTGTTGTTCTGTTCGCTGCCGCCCTGAGCTGACGGCTCCGGATGCCCGGCCCGCAGCACTCGCCCCAACCGCTCACCCGTGAACTCGCCCCCGTCAACCACCACGTGGCCCGCGAGCACGACGTACGAAATCCCCTCGGGCCGAGCCGACGGAGTCGCCGGCGACCCACCGGCGTGCCCCACCGTCGCCGGGTCGAACACCACCACGTCAGCGATCGACCCCGGCAGCAGCGTTCCCCGCCCGACGAGCCCGAACTGCGACGCGGTGGCCGAGGTCATCTTGCGAATCGCCTCCGGCAGCGCCAGCACACCGAGATCACGACTGTATGTGCCGAGAACCGTGGGAAAGCATCCCCAGGCCCGCTGGTGAGCGAGCCCCACCGGAATCGAGTTGTCAGACCCGATCATGATCAGCGGGTCGGCGAGAATCTCCCGCACATCACTCTCGGCCATCAGCTCGTAGACCATCATCGACGCAGGGTCGTCGAGCACCGCGTCGCAGAGCGCCTGCCACGGCGTGATACCGGCCGAGGAGGCCAGTTCGGCGAGCGTACGCCCCTGCCGGGCCGGGTCGTTGTGCATACTGATCGTCACGCCGGCGGGGGTGGTCTGGTGCCACGATCCGGGCGACCCTCCCTCGGGCGGTGTCGCGGCCTCGAGGGCGATGGCGTGCCAGCGTTCACGTTCGTCGGGGTCACTCAATCGGTCGAGCATCCGGTCGCGGCTGCCTTCCTGAATGGCGCTGGGAAAGAGGGCCGCCAGAAACGTTTCACCGGTCGTGTACGGGTACTGATCGCCGAACACCTCGATGCCCTCGGCCCGTGCGGCTCGAATCGTCTCGAGCAGAAACGAGGCCGTGCCGTGGTTCTGGATGCCCGCGACCTTGCAGTGCGAGATCTGCAGTTTCACGCGCGCACGTCGCGCCACCTCGATGGCTTCGGCCATACCCTCGGCCAAGTGGCTGCCTTCGTCGCGCAAGTGTGTCGCGTACGCACGCTGCCACCGCGACGCCACCCGCGCGATCGCAGTCACCTCATCGACGTTCGCGTACGAGCCCGGTGCGTAGATCAGCCCGGTCGAGAACCCGATCGCGCCGTCGGCGAAGGCCTCGTCGGCCAGCTCGGCCATGCGCTCGATGGCGCCCGGTTCGAGACCGACCGCCATGCCGTTCGCACTCATGCGCAGGGTGTGGTGGCCGACCAGTGACGCGATGTGGTTCGTCGGCCCCGCCGCCTCGATCTCGTCGAGATACTCACCGAAGGTGCGCGGGTGCGACACGACCCCGGCTTTCGTCGTCGAGGAGATGGGCCGGTGGTGCTCAACCGCGACCTCGTCGACGAGCGGGGCGGCAGAGTTGCCGCAGTTGCCCACGATCTCGGTCGTCACGCCCTGATACAACTTGAACGGCTGCGGCTCGGCCATCAGCGGAACAACATCGGAGTGCGTGTGCGGGTCGATGAACCCGGGCGCCACGGCGAGTCCGGTCGCGTCGATCACCCGCACGGCTGTCACTTCGAGCGCGGGGCCGATGTCCACGACCCGGTCGCCCACAATGGCCACGTCGGCGACGACCCCGGCAGAGCCGAGGCCGTCGTACACGGTGCCGCCTCGCACGAGCACGTCGACGGCGACGGCGGCTGCAGCCTCGTCTGGCACAGCGCCCATCCCAGCGCCCATCACAACGCCCCGAATCGGCGTTGAACCAGGGCGTCGAGAATGCTCACCACGGTGTATGCGAGCATCGTGAACCCGGTGATCAGAACCGCGGATGCCCACATGGCGTCGTACCCGAAACTGCCGGCCGAGCGCGAGATGAACCCGCCGAGGCCTTCACCGGTGGCCAGCCACTCGCCGATCATGGCGCCCGTGACCGCCGCCGGAATCGAGATGCGTGCCGACGCCATCACGGCCGGAAGAGACCCCGGCAGGGCCACCTTCCACAGCAGATCGAAGTTGCTGCCACCGTATGCGTAGACCAGATCGCCGTGCTGGGCCTGCGCCTGCCGCAGACCGAACAGCACGTTGGCCAGCGCGGGAAGGAACACCACGAGCGTGACGATCGCCGTCACACCACCGATACCCACACCGAACAGCAGCGTGATGAGCGGCGTGATGACGATGACCGGAATCGAGCGCAGAATCGTAGCCGTCGGCATGAACACGTTCTCGAGCGTCACAGAAAGGCTGAAGAACACCGCAGCGACGAACGCAACCGCGAGCCCCACGAGATACCCCACCGCGAAGTCCCGGATGGTCGCGAGCAGGTAGCCCGAGATCTCGATGCGGTTCGCGTCGGCTTTCTTGCCGGTGAACAGGTACGACCACACGTCGCTCGGGCTCTTGCCGATGAGCGGGCTGATGTGAAACACCTGCAGAAAGAGAATCCAGATGATCGTGGCAATGACGGCAGCGAGCAGAACCAAGGCCACACGGTTGACGACGAGTCGTGAAATGGTGGGCATCAGTTGCCCCCTTCCCGGCGCACCCAGGGCGTCACATACCGGCCGATGAGCCCCACCAGGGCATAGCCCAGCAGCGCGATCAGGCCGGCGAGGATGCTCATGCCCCACACCCGGTCGGGAGTGGCCGCACGCTGGGCCGCGTTCAATGCCACGCCGATTCCGCTGTCGATGCCGCCGAGGTATTCCCCGACCACGGCGCCGAGAAGCGCTCCCGGAACGGCGATCTTCAGTGCCGTGATCACAGCGGGTATCGCGGCGATCAGCTGTACCTTTCGAATCTGCGTGAAACGGCTGCCGCCATACGCGCTCACGAGATCAAGCGCCGTGCGTGACGCCGACCGCATGCCCAGAATGGCGCCGATCATCGTGGTGAAGAACACCAGCAGTGCAGCCAGGAAGATGGCGGCCGTGCGACCGCCGAAGATCAGGATGATGATCGGCCCCACCGCAGTGATGGGCAGGCACTGGCTCACGACACCCAGCTGCGTGACGACCTCTTCGAGCTTCGGAATGATCAACACGATCGAAGCGACCAGCAGCCCGGCCAGGTTGCCCCAGAGGTATCCCCAGCCGGCACGTTCGAGGGTCGAGCGGAGGTTAGGCAAGTAGAACGAGCCGAAGTCGCGAAAGACACTGTCGGCCGTGACCCAGGGTGTGGGAATGATCGAACTGCTGGGCAACACGGTCGAGAACAGTGTCCAGATGAGCAGCAGCAGCACGATACCCACCGTGCCGCCGAGCCACGGCCGGGCCAGCGCCCGCACCAGGGCGGGGCTGGTGTCGCGACTCACGCCGAGGCCTCTGCGATGCCGGAAGTGTCGGAACTGCCGGTGCTGCCGGTGCTGCCGGTGCCGCGCGGCGCGTGGGCGTCGAACAGAAGCTCGCTGAGGTGGTCGACGATCTCGTGGAACTCGGGGCTTCGAAGCGTGTCGGCCGAACGCGGGCGCGGCAGGTTGATGGGCACCATCTCGACAATGCGGCCCGGGCGAGCCGACATCACGGCGACGTAGTCTGACAGCAACACGGCCTCGGCGATGCCGTGGGTCACCATCAGGGTGGTGACGGGCCGCTCGCTCCAGATGCGCTGCAACTCGAGGTTGAGGCGCTGGCGGGTCATGTCGTCGAGCGCACCGAACGGTTCGTCGAGCAGCAGGAAGTCGGGGCGCACCACCAGTGACCGGGCGATGGAGACGCGCTGGCGCATCCCGCCGGAGAGCTGCGAGGGCCGGGCGTTCTCGAAGCCGGTGAGCCCGACCAGGTCGATGAGCTCCTGCACAGCCGTGTCATCGCGTCTGCCGATGATTTCGAGGGGGAGACGGATGTTCGTGCGAACCGAGCGCCATGGCAGCAGCGCCGAATCCTGAAAGGCGATGCCGAGGTTTCCGCGTTCGCGACTGCGGCCGCGGCGTGCCACCTCGCCGTTCACGCTCGCGGTGCCCTCTGAGGGGGTCTCAAGGCCAGCCAGGATGCGGAGAATCGTCGATTTTCCGCATCCTGACGGCCCGAGAAGAGAGACAAACGACCCACGCGGTGTCGTCAGGTTGATGCCGTCGAGCGCGGTGACGCTTGTGCGGCCGAGCCGAAATGTCTTTGACAGGTCGGTTACGGCGACACCGATGGCGTCAGCCGACACGGTTGTGGGCGTTGTCTCCATCATCATTTGAGATCCGGGTTCTCCTTGTAGACGTCGTTGATGACCGACGTGTCGAACAGCTGGTCAGCGGTGATGTCGATCTTCGCCAGCTTCAAAGCGGTGATCGACTGGTCGACCAGGGCCGGCGTGATCGTCAGCAGACCGTTGGCCTTGGTGTCGTCGGTCACCATCAGGGTGTTCTGAATCGTGATCGCCGCGAGCTGTGAGTCGTAGTTGAAGTTCTGGTCTTTTCCGTAGGTCTCGACCGTGATCTTCGTTGCGGTGGCGGGGTCTGCCACGGCGTCTTTCCAGCCCTTGATGATGGCTTTCAGCGCCGCCTTGAGCTCGTCGCGGTGGTTGTCGATGGTGTCTTGCGACGCCACGAGGGTCTCGCCGACGAGCGGCAGGCCCTGGTCGGCCAGTAAGAACTGAACGGACGGGGTCTTGGCCGTGCCGACGGTACCGGTGAACGAGGTCGTGTACCCGTTGTATCCGTCGACCTGGCCGCTGGCGAGCTGGTCGGGGCCGTTGGTCTGCGGCACCGTCTTGACGTCGTCGCTGGTCAGGTTGTTAGCCGCCAGGAAGGCCTGCCACGCGAGCGTGTTGAAGTCGGAGACCGCGATGGTCTTGCCCTTCAGCGAGGCGGCCGTCTTCAGCGGTGAGCTGGCGAGCGACACCACGTTGAACGGGTTCTTCTGGTAGTCGGCGGCGATGATCTTGATCGCCGCACCCTTGACCACGGCGGGCGCCGTGATGAGCGGCGAGCTGATTCCGATCAGCGACTTGCCGGTCGCGACCTGGGCTTCGGCCGACACGGCCGACGAGCCACCCGCCGTCAGGCTCACCGAGTTGAAGCCGGCAGAGGTGAAGTAGCCGTTCTTGTCGGCGAAGAACTCACCGGCGAACTCGGTGTTCTTCAGGTAGGAGAGCTGAATGTCGATGTCGCCGTAGCTGGCGGCGGCACCCGAGGTGCTGGGCGAGGTCGAGGCGCCACTCGAGCAGGCGGAGAGAGCAATGGCGGCGGCGACGCCGAGTGCGGCGATCGACGCGAGTCGACCGGTGCGGGAAAGTTTCACGGTGTGTCCTCTGTGGCTTCTGATGGATGCGGGCGGGGTGTGTGCGAGCGGGTCGTGCTGCGGCGTACGCGGTGTGCGGGTTGTGAGCGGGTTGTGAGCGGGTTGTGTGCGGTTTGTGTGCGAATTATGTGCACTGCTCACGCAGCTGTGAGAACTCGAACAATCCGACGATAACGGCTGCCAGATTCATCTAGTCAACAAGTTGAAATGTAGCGACACAATGGAGAATCGCACCAAAGGCCGAGCGGCTGCTGGGGGTGCTCCGGTGCGAGAGGCGAAATCGTTTCGGGCACGTTTCGGGAGGTTTCGGGCGCACGTCAGAACGCCAGCAGGTTCTCGCGAAAAGTCGGGAACTCGTACGACGTTCGCACGACGCCCCTCCGCTGCAATGCCGGTACCAACGCTTCGGTCAACCCCGCGATGTGCGCGCGGCTCGGCTGAAAACCGGGGGCGCCGAAAAGGAATCCGTCACCGCCGATCTCGTCGATGGCAGCCACCATGGTGTCGGCGATGGTCTCGGCGGTGCCTACCAGGTCGATGCAGTCCGACGCGAACCCCATCTCGATCACACACTGCCGCAGCGTTTTGCCCGTGCCCCACTGCGCGAGCCGGGCGAGCAGCCCCGCACTGCCCTCGGTCTCGATCACCGGCAGGGGTTCGTCGAGGTCGTACACCGATAAGTCGTGCCCGGTGTACGCCGAGAGCCGCGCGAGCACGTCGATCTGAAAGCGGTGGGTCTGCATGAAGGCCGTGTACGCCGCCTGTGCCTCTTCGTCGGTTCGACCGACGATCGGCGTCACCAGAAAGAGCACTTTGCAGCTGTCGGGGTCGCGGCCCGCGAGCTCCATACGGCGGCGAATGTCGGTGCGGTAGGCCTTCATCCCCTCGATTCCGCGGGCGGTGGCCACCACCACTTCGGCGTGATCAGCAGCAAACTGGCGGCCGCGGTCTGACGCGCCGGCCTGAATGAACACCGGGCGGCCCTGCGGCGAGCGCACCGTGTTCAGCGGCCCCTTGGTCTGGTGCCATCTGCCCTTGAAGTCGACCGGATGCACTTTCGAAGGGTCGGCATAGACGCCGCTCTCGTGGTCGAGTATCACAGCGTCTGGCTCCCACGAGTTCCAGAGCGCCGAAGCGGCCGCCACGAACTCGTCGGCACGGTCGTACCGTTCGTCGTGCGGAGGCAATGGTTTGCTGCCGAAGTTGGCCGCCACGGCGTCTCCGCTCGTGGTCACCATGTTCCAGCCGAAACGCCCGCCGAGCAGACTGTCGACGGTCGATGACACCCGCGCCAGCGTGAACGGGGCGTAGTACGTGGTCGACATGGTCGCGGCGACCCCGATGCGGGTGGTGTTCGCCCCCACGGCCACCGACAGCGGCACGGGGTCGTGTTTCGGGGCGACGAGCGCTTCGCGGAGGTACTCGTCGGTCGACCCGCCGAAGGCATCCGGAATGGCAAGCGAGTCTTCGAAGAGGATGAAGTCGAAGCAGGCGCGCTCGAGGTCGCGTGCGATGTCGATGTAGAAACGGCCGTCGGCGAAGGCTCCGCCACCCGACGACAGCGGGCCGTTCCACTCGTCGGGGGCGAATGAGGTGAAGAATCCGAGATGAAAGGGGAGGGTCACCCTTCTATCCTGCGCTCGGGGTTCACGCCCTGTTTTGCGAGCAGATGACGAACTTGTAAACAAGTTGGCCCAGCGAAGACCGTCGGGTCAGACCGTGCTCCAGGGCGGCCGCACGGTTCGCACCAACGAGTAGCTCACGAGGCCCGGGCGGTGGTACTCGAGGGTGTGGAAGAGACGGCGTCCGCTTGCGCTCACGCCGATCTGCTCGAGGGTCAGAACGGGGGAGCCGAGAGGCAGGTCGAGAAGAGCGCTCATGCGGGCATCCAGAGCCACCACACCCGGCGTCGCGATCTCCCAGATGACAGGCTCGCCCCACAGCGCCGCCGCCGCAGCGAACACCGAGGGCTGAACTTCGCCGTCGAATCCGGTCGGCAGCGCGAGGCGGTCTTCGGCGACCATTGCAGGCACACCATCGGCGAACCAGCGCTTCACCGTGAAGCTGCACTGGGTACTGACCCCCGTCTCGAGCAGGGCCGCGATCGCTTTCGGCAGCGCCTCGATAGCCGTCGAGACGACCTCGACCGTGCCTGTGTAGCCCATGCGGCTGAGCAGTTCTGCGTGTTCGAACTGCTCCTCCATGCGCACGCTCATGCGCAGCGCCATGGGGTCGACCGTCGTCGCGGCGCCCTGGCGGCGGCGCAACACCCCACTTCGTTCGAGCTCGAGCAGAGAGTGCCGCAACTGCTGGCGCGAACAGCCCAGCGTGACGCTCAACTCCATTTCGCCGGGCAGCGGGGCGTGGCGCTCGGCGGCCTCCCGAACGTAGCGAAGCACTCCGGCGCGCACCCGGTCTTCTTCGTCGGTCGTTCGCCGAGGTGTCGGGATGCTCGGAAAAACGCCCGTCACCGCAGGCCCCGGGCGTTGATACTCGACGTCATGCGCCCAGCATAAGCCGAAACGGCTACAGTGCCGGCGTGATGGCGCCGATGGTGCAGCCGTAGTCGTCGAGCAGAGCGATAGTGCGCCAGCGGTCGAACGCGCCGCACGGGTGGCTGATTCCGAACCGCAGAACGGTACCGGGGGAGAGCCGGGTCTCGGTGGGAACGCGCAGGAAGGCGTGGTGGTCGTTGACGCCGGTGATGACCCAGCTGGTGGTGTCGGTGGTGGTAGCAGTGGTGGTTTCGGTGGTGGCATCGGGGGAGAGGGCATCCAGTACCCCCAGCAGCACGGGAAGCCGGTCGTCAGTGGGGGCTTCGCGGCGCCCGAACCCCACGATCACGAGCCCGGGCTCGGGTTCTGAGAGCACACTCGCCCACAGTTCGAAGGCCGGCTCGAAGCGGGTTGCGGGGTTGTCGTCGCGCGCCAGGCCGAAGGGCGAGGTTCGTTCGTAGACGCCGTGGTCGTGGGTGATGTAGCAGCCACTGCGCAGAACGCAGATGGTCTCAAAGTCGACCGCGCCGGGCCCGAGCTCGGTCACCACAAGGTCGAAGTACGAGCTGCCTCCGGCCGTGACAATCGGGATGCACATGAAGAGACCCTCGTCGTGAAGCGTGACCACCAGTTCGCGCATCGCCACCAGCAGTTCCCGGGCGCCGGGCGGAAACGCTCCACCCGCCAGTGGAATCAGTCCCTCGAACCCGGCCACGCCCGCGAGTTCGAGCAGACCCGACTTCGCCACGCGGCGGCCGAGGGCGAGCGCATCTGCCGCGCTGCGGGTTCCGGTGCGGCCGCCCGTGAACCCCACCTCGAGCAGCACCCTCAGCCGCCGGGCGGGCTGCAGCCGTCCGAGTTCGCGTTCGAGCAACTCAGCACCCTCGACCGAGTCGATGTAGCAGAGGTACTCTGCTACCGGATGCTCTGCTAGAAATGTCTCTGCCACGAACTCGATCGCGGCGCTGTCGACCAGCACGTTGGCGTGCAGGATACGCGGCACACCGAACGTCACGAGCTGGCGCACCTGCGCCGTGGTCGCCGCAGTCATCGCCCATGCTCCCGCCGCGAGCTGACGCCGGCACAATTCCTCTGAGAGATGCGTCTTCGCGTGAGGCGCGAGTTCGACGCCCGCCTCGGCGCAGAACCGGCTCATCAGGTCGACATTGTGTACCAGCGCCGAATTCTTCAGCACCATGCGTGGCAGATCGCCGCCCATCGCGGTTCTCACGGCGGCCGGGGGCCACGCGGTCGTCGGCCAGCCGGTCGTCGGCCACACATCAGGCAGATCAGTCACAGGATTCACACGAACAACGGTATCGCCCTGCCCTGCGCGGCGTTCCGCTGTGGCCTGTCGAATCCACCAAACGCCAGCGGGCGACGACGTCGACATCTCGGGCGATGCTCCGAAGAGACCAGGCGCACCCGCGTGCTCTGCTTAGGAGGAACAGATCGCGTGAGCGACGCGATCCGCCGACAGTCAAGGAAAACCGCCATGCCGCCCTCTCCCCACGCAGCCCGACGCCACGTGATGCTTCTCTTCCCGGCAGCCGTCACCACAGCCGTAGCCGTCACCACAGCCGTAGCCGTCACCACAGCCGTAGCCGTCAGCACGACCCCCAGCACCCGTGCTCAGCGCTGAGCTGGTCTGCGGCCGTCGCGTGGCGGTCGTGCTGCAGCCGGGCGACGACGTGATTCGGTCGATCGTCGACGCGTGCATCCTGCACCGCATCAGGCAGGGCTACATTGCGATGTTTCTGGGCGCGTTTCGCTCGGCTCGCCTCATTGCCACTACGAATCCGGCCACCGATCCCGAGCCTCCCCTCGGCGCCGAAGTGACCGTCGCGTACACCGAGGGCACCGGCAGCGGTTCGATCGTCTGGAACGCCGACGCCGGCGAACCCCGCGTACATCTGCACGTGGCCCTCGGCGTCAAAGACGAGGGCGGACTGGCCTACGCCGGGCACCTGCTCGGCGCCGTCACGCACTACACGGCTGAGCTGGTCATCGACGAGGTGTTGGCTCCCACGATGGTTCGTGTGGCCGACGAGCAGGCCTTCGGACTCGAGAATCTCGTGTTCAGGCCGGGCCCCTGAGCTCAGGTCGAAAGGCAGGCCAGGGCCAGGTAGAGGTCGACCCGGTCATCCATCGAGCTCACATCGCGCCCCGTTAGCTCTTCGATTCGCGCGATGCGATAGCGCAGGGTATTGGGGTGAAGGTGCAGCGACCGGGCCGCCTCCTGCCAGGCGCCGCCCGTGTTCAGAAAAACGCGCAACGTCTCGACGAACGCCGCGCCGTGTTTGGCGTCGTACTCGACCAACGGCCGCAGTACCAGGGCACCGAACGACGTGCGCGTGCGTTCGCCGAGCATGCCCAGAAGGGCCCGATGGCTCTGGATGCTCGATGCCGTGCCGAGCAGCACCGCTTCGTCACCCGTGACCCCCGACAAGCGCTCCCGCGCCACAGCGTAACCCGCCCCCAGGGCGCTCACCCCGGCCATCGCGTCGCTGAGGCCCACCCGCAGCTGGCGACCGGCGAGCAGCGGCAGGTACGTTTCAGCCAGTGCCCGCACGGCCGCGTCGAACCGGCTGGGCTCGCCCGCGGTCGTGGCTCCCTCGCCGTTGACGAGCAGCACCGGCTGATCGGCGAGAACACACCCGATCACCTGCGTGGTCTGCGACGAGAACAGCCGGTTCATCACCTCGAGCGCCGCCTCGGCCGGAAACCCGTGGCCGTGAACCTCACCCACCACCACACTCGTAGGCAACTGTGGGTCGAGCCCCTCGAGCCGCAGCCGTGTCGCCAGCTCAGTGGGCGAGACGGCGTCATCGACGAGCAACTGTACGAGCTCGCTGACCCTGCTGCGCCGGGCATCCCGCCAGCGAAGCGAGAACTCGAATTCCACGCGGAGCGCACCCACCAGGGTGTCGAACCCGCCGCGAACCTCTGCGGGCAACTCGCGGTAGTCGCCGTCGAACACCAGCGAACCGGCGGGGCGGTTCTGCGAGGCCACCAGCGGCCAGATCGACGAGGTGACCCCCGCCGTCGTCACGGAGGTCACGCGTGACGTGCCACCCTCCAGTGCATGGTTCCAGACACCGGCGATATGCGCACGGCTGGGGGAGCCGCCTACCGCGGCAATCGGGGTTCCTCGATCGTCGATGACCCACGCCGACACGGCGAACTGTTCGGCGAAACGATCGGCGAACACTCTAAGGGCGGCTCGGGCTCCGTCGCCGCGCGCCAGAACGTCGGCCAGGCTGCTCGCGAGTTCGGCCTGCCGTGCGGCGACTGCACCGGGGGAGCCCTGCTGACCCTGCTCGATGGCGTCGCTCACCGATTTGAACGACACCTTCTCGGCCAGCGTCGCGAGGGTCAGGCCGAGTTCCCGGCAGAGGTCGATCACCTCGGGGGGTAGCTGCCCGATCTCGATGAGACCGATAACGACCGCCGACACCTTCTGCGAGGCGAGGGCGCCCAGAAACTGACGGGAACCTCCCGGGCGCTGGCTCCACAACCCACTCGTGAGCACCAGATCATCCTGAGTCAGAAAGCGTGACGGATCGGGCAGATCGGTGATGTACGCCCCGGATACCATGCGTTCTGACGCGTTCTCAGCGGCGACGATGACCTGGATGCCCAGCTCGGGCCTGGCGACGAGTTCGTTGAACCTCATGACATGCTTCCCACGAAACCTCGCAGAACCTGTGTTGCAAACTGCCTGCGTTACGAACTGCCTGTGTCACACAATGCCTGTGTCACACAATGCCTGTGTGGGCGATACCGGACTCGAACCGATGACCTCTTCGGTGTGAACGAAGCGCGCTACCAACTGCGCCAATCGCCCGAGTTCACGTTCAAACTCGTGCGAATCGATACTACTCGAAACTGGGCGGCCGAATCACACCAGCGCTTCGACCGGCCGGTCAGACCGGTTCATTACGACACGCGATCCGCTCGGTTTGGTTTTGTGATCGGGGTTCAGGTAGAGTCTTCCAAGCACGCAGGAATGCGAGCAAAAAAGAAAAACAGCAGCAGTTTTGCGGATGTGGCGCAGTGGTAGCGCACAACCTTGCCAAGGTTGGGGTCGCGAGTTCGAATCTCGTCATCCGCTCGAGTGTAGTAGTACCTTTGGGGCAACCCTCTAAATGGTGGCGTGGCCGAGAGGCGAGGCAGCGGCCTGCAAAGCCGTCCACACGGGTTCAAATCCCGTCGCCACCTCGCTCAAGACAAATAAAACCGTATAAGAAGAACCGTACAAGAAGAACAACACAAAGCAATGGGCGGTTGGCGCAGCGGTAGCGCGCTTCCCTGACACGGAAGAGGTCGCTGGTTCGATCCCAGTACCGCCCACTGAAGATATGGTCCTGAATTCGTTCGGGGCCATATCTGTTTAAGCCGGATCGAGCCGGCGACCGACGAGAATTAGTGAACGCGCTGCGTTCACTCTGAAATTCTCGTCCTGGTTCGATCCCAGTACCGCCCACTGAAGATATGGTCCTGAATTCGTTCGGGGCCATATCTGTTTAAGCCGGATCGAGCCGGCGACCGACGAGAATTAGTGAACGCGCTGCGCGTGCGCCGCGACGACGAGCGCGCCGTTCGATATCTCTGGCTAGAAGCTGATCGCCCCGCGAACCCGATGCCCCACTGCGATCGATTCACCCGAGACCGCGGCGCGCGGTGAAACCAGAAACGTAACCAGGTCGGCGATCTGGGCGGGAGACGACTGCCCGGCCGCACCCGGCTCGACCGCCGTCGCCGGATTGTCGGCCACCACGCCGGGGCTCACCGTCGTGACGCTCACACCGGTGCCGGCGAGGTCGTCTGCCAGGTTCTTCGCCGCGATGATGAGCGCTGCGTTGCGAATCGATCCCGCCATGTTGCCCGTGACGAAGGCGTTCTGGCCGCTGATGCCCACGATGCGGCCGTACCCGGCCGCTCGCATCACCGGCGCCACGGCGTTCGCGACCCTCAGAAACGCGATCGCTTTCGCATCGAACGCCTCAGCCACCTGCCCGGGGTCACCGTTCTTCGACGCGTCGAGTGTACGGGCGCTGGGGGCGGCCGTCACCACAACGGCGTCGAGCCGGCCGTGCTGCTCGATCACGGCTTTGACGCCCGCGGCCACCGACTCGTCGTCACGGGCATCCATCACAATGCCGTCAACCGCGCGGCGCGACGCCACTACAACCACGGCCTGCTCTTCGCGCGCCCGCGCCACAATCGCTGCGCCGATGTACCCGGCACCGCCGACGACGAGCACCACTCGACCACTGAGCTGAAGATCCATGAATCAAGGCTAGCTGGGCGGCGGGCGGGGCGGCGCACTCCGTCGCGGAAGAGTGGTCACCTGCCCGTCCAGCGCGGGCAGAACTGGTGCTCGGCCGCCTCCACTACGGCGTTCGACAGGTCGGCTCCGTAGCCCTTGGCGATGAGTTCGTTCGTCAGGGACGACAGCGTGGCGCGCCCAGACTTCAGTTCTGTGCATCCGGAATTGCCGAGAGCAATGAGGTCGGCGTCAGTTCGGCCCGCGTCTTCGCCGTTCGACCCACTGCGCACCGAGGAGAGGAACTGCTGATTCCACGAATTACCCGAGTGCGTGGCGAAAACCGAACTGACGGAGATGCCCACCAGAAGAAGTGCGACGAAGCCGAGGCAGGCGAGAAAGAAATGGTTTCTGACCCACTCACCCGCAGAGAACATCATCGGAGCCCCGCCTCAGTTGTCATCGAATGAATGAACTGCTGTCGGGCCCGGCTGACGCCTTCGAGCACGGCTTCGGAGACGCCTTGGGCATTGGCCTGTCATGCGGGCCCGGCCCAATCTCTCAGCTCTGAATGACGAGCCAGAACTTCACAATCGCCAATCAGCCCGGTCTCGTTGTTGCGCATGTCGGGAATGGCCATGCCACTGATCATATGGTCAGGGGCAGACGCGCACCCTGCGCCCCTCCAACGTGACGATGTCGCCGAGCTGCAGCTGCCGCCCGCGGCGGAGATCGACTTCCCCGTTCACCATCACATGGCCCTCGGCAATGGCGTCTTTCACCTGACCACCCGAGTCGAGAAACCCTGCGAACTTGAGGAACTGCCCGAGACGAATGACGTCGCCGCCGATCGTCACGTCTTCGATTGGAGTCGGGTGCGTCATCCCGAAATGCTAGCTGACCAGACATCCGGCGCGGACCGCCCCTTGCGGGTTCAGCCGACGCCAGCCGGCGACTCAGGCGAGCAGTGCCGACTGCGTCGGGTGCGCGGGGAGCGCGGCCGCCGGGCGAACGAGGGCAGTTGGCCCGGGCGCTGCGAATCCGAACTGCTCATAGAGGCCGTGGGCGTTGCTGGTGAACAGGGTCCACCGAAAGCTCGCCCCGGGGCCATCGTCGATCATGGCCTTGACGATTCGCTTGCCCAGGCCGTGTGAGCGGTGCTGCTCGAGCACGATGACATCGGCGAGATATGCGAAGCCGAGGCCATCTGAGACGGCGCGTGCGAAGCCGACTTGCTCACCGGTTTGCTCGTCGTAGGCACCGATCACTCGCCACGCCTGCCGAATCTGAGTGGCGACGTCGTCGCGGCTTCGCCATTTGCCCCAGTATGCCTCGCGCAGTGCGCCCCAGACCACGTCGATGTCGATTCGGTCACGGGTGTCGTCGACGATATAGCTCACTCTCGAATTTTAGACCGGGCTGTGCCGGTGAGAGTGCGACGATAGCTCACAGCGGTCAGTTCGACCGTGGAGAACGACAGGCACAACGTGGGGGAGTCATGACAGATCGCATCATCACACCGTTCGGCGCAGAATCGACTGCCTCTGACGTGATCGCAGGAATCGACCTGACGGGCAAGCGAGTCATCGTCACCGGCGGTTCGTCAGGGCTCGGCAGAGAAACTTCCCGAGCTCTCGCCTCTGCGGGGGCACTCGTGACTCTGGCGGTGAGGAATGTCGAAGCGGCACGGGCGGTGGCCGACTCGGTAAGCGCCAGCACCGGCACCCAGGTCGAGGTGCGCGAGCTCGACTTGTCTGACCAGCATTCTGTCAGCCGTTTCGTGGCGGGCTGGGTGGGGCCGCTCGACATTCTGGTCAACAATGCCGGTGTGATGGCCTTGCCCGAACTCCGGCAGAGCGCTGACAGATGGGAGATGCAGTTCGCCACGAACCACCTCGGCCACTTCGCCCTCGCGTCGGGCCTTCACCGTGGCCTCGCTGCGGCCGGCAACGCCCGAGTCGTGTCGGTGAGTTCCGTTGGGCACATCGACGGCAAGATCGACTTCGACGACCTCATGTTCGAACGCCGCCCATACAACGAGTGGGCCGCGTACGGGCAATCGAAGACCGCAAACATCCTTTTCGCAGTCGAAGCCAGCAAACGGTGGGCCGCAGACGGAATCACCGCGAATGCCCTCAACCCCGGCCGCATCCCGACCACAGGTCTGATGCGGCACCTGCCGAGCACACCCCCCTCTGTTGCCCCCGGCATTGCCAGCAGCACCGGTGTCTCGATGAAGACCATCGAGCAGGGCGCTGCGACGACGGTCTTTCTCGCGTCGTCGCCCCTCCTCGACGGCATCGGCGGTCGCTACTTCGAAGACTGCAACGAAGCAGTCGCGCTCGTACCAGGAGTGCGACGCGGCTTCGCTGACTACGCCCTCGATCCGGCAGAAGCGGCGCGACTCTGGGCCGCCTCTGACGCCCTCATCGCCGACCGCCTCGTGCGAAGCGTTGCCCCTTCTGCCGACTCGCGATGAGGCCGAGCTCTCTGATTTTTCTCTCACCTGAAATCGCCCCTGGCGCGGGCGCTGACGCAGTACATTTCAAGATGGCCGTGCAGGAGAAGCCACCATGGCCGCCACCAAGGAGAATGACGCCGTATGCCCACAACCACCGCCCCGCCACAGCCCACCGCGCGTCGCCGCCGGAGCCTTCGGCCGTCGAAGATCGTCGAAGACAGCAACCCGCAGACGACGCACCCGGCCGTGCTTCACCAGGCGGAGATCAGGGCCGCGAGCATCCAGCTCCGTATCGCCGACGCCATTACGGCGTTTGCCGGCTCGATGAACTTCGTCTATCTGCACGTCGTGCTGTTCGCAGCGTGGATGCTGTTCTTCGAGGCAAGCCCGTGGCCGACACTGACCCTGATCGTGTCGCTCGAGGCGATCTTCCTGTCGACCTTCGTGATGATCGGCCAGAACCGCCAGGCGGCGTTCCAGCAGGCGAAAGCCGACCGGGACTACTCGACCACAGAGCAGATGCTGGTCGAGAACACTGATGTGACCAAGCTCATTCACGCGCTGACGAAAGAGATTCGCGCGGCCGTCATCGCCGAATTCGAAGCAGGTACGCAGACCCCGGGCAACGACGTCGACCATCGCATGGGGCGCTCACCCGGCCAGCCTACTGATGGCCCGAAGCGGGGCGCGTGAAATCGCGAGCGTACCGAGCGACCGTGGGCCAGGCCCGGGCGTCGATGAGCACAAAGAACTCGGTAATTCTGTCGACTTCGCATAGCCGGCTGATCTCCTCGGGAGGCGCGCTGCCGAAGAACTGAACTTCGTGCAGTACGAACGGCCGTTGTTGCCCCGGGTACTCGAGAATGGCGGTGAACCACCGTTCGCCTTCCGGATGCTCTGTCTCGACTTCGTCGTTGTCTGGGGCGTGCCCCGCAGAGGCCGACAGCCACTCTCCTGAGCGATTGCGCCCGCTGGGCGTTCGGCGCTCCGTTGTCGACGAACGGTCGCCCAGTACCCGCGACCAGAAAGCCGCCACGCGTGGGCCGTACCACGATGCACCAGTTTCAGGCACGGTCTCCCCGTCGAAATCCGCCGGGTCAAGAACAGACAGGGTCTTGGTGCGCGCGCGACTAACGGGTAGTAGAAGGGTAGAACAGGCAACGCTGCTGGGTCTACCCCCATGACGGCATGCAGGCGGTGGCGTCAGACGTGCAGTTCGAGCGCCACGACCTGATGGGCCACGTCAGCCAATTTCAGGTGGTGACCGCGAGCGTAGCCGCGCAGGCGGTTGAAGGCTTCATCAGTCGAAATCGTGTGCGTGTGTGACAGAACACCCTTTGCCTGCTCGATGATCACCCTCGAGCTCAGAGCGTATTCGAGTTGCGCGCTCACGAGGCCGACTTCTCGTACGTTTCGTTCCTGCAGAATGCCGATCGTCGCCACGTTCGCGAGGGCCGTGGCTGCGCGCACGTCTCTTTCGGCAAGTTCGCCGGTCTCAACCCGCATGAGGTTCAGCGCGCCGATGACTTCGTCGCGAAGCCGGAGCGGAATGCCGAGCAGTGAGGAGAAGCCCTGATCGAGTGCGCTGTCGCGAAACTCGCTCCACTCGTCTGGACTGGCACCGATATCGGGAACCGACACGGTCTGGCCGGTCGCGAAGCATTCGATGCACGGCCCAGCGACGGCAGAGAGCTGCATCAGTTCGACCAGTCGGCTCGCCTCGCTTGTCGATGCGATCAGTTCTAAGCTGCCGTCTTTGTCAGCGAGCAGAATACCCGCGGCGGCGATGTCGAAGATCTCGGTGCAGCTGTCGACGAGGGTCTGCAGCAGTTCGACGACATCGTATTCGTCGACCAACGTGTCAGAAACCGTCGTGAAAGTTTCGAAGAGAAGATTCTCTCTCGTCGTGTTCGTCAATCTGAGTCCTTCGTCTCAATGAGGTCGTTCGTAATCTTCAGCCGCCCGTCGACGATGCTGGTCGAGATGTCGATCACGCTGCGACCAGCGGAGAAAGCGTGCCCTTTGATGAGGAGAAGTGCGTCATCGGGTGCAATGCGAAGCTGCGCAAGAACGACACCCGTTGCCTGATGAACAACCCGTCGGGAATACTTTGTGTCGGGTGGGTCGACCCACTCGTCTTCACTCAGCCGCAATGCGCGCCTGAGCACCATTCGACTGACGATTTTTGCCAGCAACTGCGTCTGCGAGACCTGCTCGTCACTCAGCATCTTGGGGCGAACCGTGTACAGATCGATGGCTCCCAGCCGAAGCGGCCCGATCATGAGAGGAAACGCGAACAGCGCACCGACGCTGCTGACGCCGAGAGCGGCCTCGAACCCAGGCCATGAGCGCTCGTGATGGATCCAGTCAGGCTCGAGCACAGGGTTCGCGGTGCTGAGCGCATCCCAGCAGGGACCCTCGCCCAGGTCGAACTGAATCTCGTCGAGTCGGGCAGCCAGCGCATCACTCGCCGAGATCGTCTCAGAGCCGAGCACGGCGCCGATGGTCGAGACAGCCGCACCATCTATGTCGAGAAACCGCAGAAACGGGCCGGAAAGTGCCGACTCATGCGCTTCCGTCAGAGTCAGCGCATTCGCTGTCACTACGAAACTTTGGGCCATCAGAGCTGAACTACCTCCGCTGGAGCTGAGTCGATACTTCTGGCGAAACGGGCATCCTCAACCGTACCTCTGAACGGGCTGCAGATGCAGACTGCGATTGCCCCCTCACGCCATCGAGGCGTTCGGCGCTGGAGTGCCCGCCCAGGAGGATAAGCTGCGCTGGTGTTCGTGTCGGCCTGGAGGATCGCAAGTGACGTTCGGTAAGTTCAACGCCCGCAAACCCGCGTTGGCGGCGGGGCCCGTCATCGCCGCAATGGGTGTGGTGTTCGGCGACATCGGCACCAGCCCGCTGTACGCCGCATCCACAACTTTCGGCGTCGGCAGTTCTGGCACTGCCGGGCCGACCACCGACTACATCTACGGTTCTACAGCGACCATCCTGTACGCCCTCGCACTGATCGTTACCGTCTTGTACGTGCGCTTCCTGATGCGCGCCGACAACCGGGGTGAGGGCGGGCTGCTCGCGCTGTTCGGTCTCTTGCGTCGTAGCAGTCTCAAGGCGCGCACTGTCGCGGTCTTCACCGTCGTCGCGATGGTCGGCGCGGCGATGTTCCTCGGTGACAGCGTCATCACACCGGCGATCTCCGTGTTGTCGGCCGTCGAGGGGCTCGAACTCGTTCAGCCGGAGCTCGCGTCTCTCGTGGTGCCGATTGCCGTTGTGATCCTTGTCGGCGTCTTCGCGATTCAACAGTTCGGTACCCGAACCATCGGGCGTCTCTTCGGCCCTATCATGCTGCTCTGGTTCGTGACCCTCGCCGTCACCGGTGGTGCGTCGATCCTGCAGCACCCGGCCGTGCTTCAGGCTCTTTCTCCGCACTGGGTGATCATGTTCTTCGCCGAACAGCCGGGAACGGCGTTTCTCGCGCTCGGCGCGATCGTTCTGGCTGTCACGGGAGCCGAAGCGCTGTACGCAGACCTCGGGCACTTCGGCCGAAAGTCCATCACTCAGGCATGGGTCTTCGTCGTATTCCCTGCACTCGTACTGAACTACTTGGGCCAGGCCAGCCTGGCGATCAGGGATCCGCACCGCGCGGCAGCGTCTTTCTTCGGCCTCGTGCCCGGCTGGGGCCAGATTCCCATGGTGATCCTCGCCACGATCGCCACGATCATCGCCTCGCAGGCTGTCATCTCGGGAACGTATTCGGTGATCCACCAGGCCTGGCGGCTCGGGTTCTTCCCGCCGCTGAGGGTCATCCACACCTCGGCCAAGAGTGAGGGCCAGATCTACGTTCCGGCGATCAACGCACTGCTCGCTGTCGCCGTTCTCTCGGTCACCATCGGTTTCCAAGGCTCGGCCGCCCTCGCATCTGCGTACGGAATCGCCGTCACCACCACCATCTCGATCACAACTGTCGTCTACATCGCCTGGAGCTGGGCGCACTCGCGGCGCATCACCGTGAGAATCGTCGTTGCGAGCGGCATCCTTGTCGTCACTGTGTCGTTTCTGGTGGCCAACCTGCCGAAGGCGGCTTCTGGCGGGTGGCTTCCGCTGGCCATCGGCGCAATTGTGTTCACGATCATGACGGTGTGGTGGGCCGGCCAACAGCGCATCCGCGCTGCCCGTCGCCTCGGTGAGATGCCGATCGACGAGCTTCAGAGTTTCATCGCCAGCCACAAGGCAGACCTGTACCGGGTCTCGGGTGACGCGGTCTTCATCACGCGCAACCCCACCATCGTGCCCGTGGCACTTCGAACAATGGTCACTCGAAACCACGCTCTGCAGAAACGCGCCATTCTGCTCAGCTGGTCGACGGTCGATGTGCCGACCACGCTCGGTATGAACAAGCGCATCACGGTCGAGACGTTCCCCTCCGGAATCGTGAGGGTGGTGGCCAAGGTGGGCTTCCGCGAGCATCCACGCATGACGACGCTGCTCACAGAGGCGCGCGCGGTCGACAAGAACGCGTTGGATGACTTTGCCGCTTCCCGGGCGACGTTCTTCATCTCGACGCCGGTGCCCCGGTTCAACAACACCAGCAAAATGTTTCGGTGGGCCCAGGTTCTGTTCCTGGCGCTCGACCGCCTCGCGCCCGACCCGCTCGACCTCATCGAGCTGCCCCGCGACCGAACCATCGTGCTGGCCCGCGAGACGCCCTTGTAGCAGCGGGTCGGCCTGCGAGCAAGGGATGCCGCGGCGGCAGCAACGCGAGCAAGCTTCTGTCATGACGTGTCAGGAGAAGAGACCATGAGTGCACCGGCTGAAACAGACGTGCGTCGTCGGGCCGGCTGGTTGCCTGCCAACCAAGACGATCTCGAATCGTGGCTCGCCGGGCACGCAGAGCGGGTGGATGCCCTGGGCGACGACATCGTGCTGCACCCGGTCATCGTCGAATTTCAGCGGTTGATCGACACCGATGCCGTCGTGCGCCTGTACATGAATGAGATGATCGCTCAGGTGCCGACGGCCAGGGCATACAAGAAGCGGCACCTGACGAGCGTCGATCAGCTGCTGAAGCTCATGAACGAGGTACTCACCCTGGCACCTGAGTTCGGTCGCGACACGATGGTTATGACGCCCCTCACCGCTATTCTCGACTGGACGATGGGAACCCCGGCAGGTTTCGCGGCCTACCGCGATACGCGCATCAATGCGATGCTGAAAAAGATCCTCGATGTGTGGTGCGAGTTTCTGAGCGGCCCCGACTCGCGCTACGTTCTCAATGACTCTGACGCCGGCTGGAAGAGCGCTGAAGCCCAACTGGCCGTCGGAATGGAGCAGTACGAGTACGACCCCGCCGACCCCTACGGGGGGTTCACCTCGTGGAACGACTTCTTCACCCGCCGGTTCAAGGCCGGTGAGCGACCCGTGGCCTCGCCCGATGACCCGTCGGTCATCGTCAGCGCCTGCGAATCAACCCCCTACGCGATCAGCACGAACGTGCAGCGCCGCGACCGGTTCTGGATCAAGAGCCAGCCCTACTCGCTTGAAGAGATGCTGGCGGGCGACAGCTCAGTCGACGCGTTCGTGGGAGGCACGGTGTACCAGGGCTTCCTGAGCGCGACGAACTACCATCGGTGGCACAGCCCCGTGGCCGGCACCGTCGTGCGTGCGTTCGTCGAGCCCGGTACGTACTACTCCGAAGCCGACTCAGAAGGGCCGGAGGCAGTTGAGCCGGGAAATTCGCAGGGCTACCTCGCCCACGTCGCTACTCGCGCCATCATTGTGATCGAAGCTGACAACCCGGTCATCGGCACCGTCGCCTTCATCGCCGTGGGCATGCTCGAGGTGTCTTCGTGCAGGATCGGCGCCGACATTCAGGCCGGTCACCGCCTCGCCAAGGGTGACGAGCTGGGGTACTTCCAGTTCGGCGGGTCGACCGAGTGCCTCATTTTTCGCCACGGAGCCATCAGCGAGTTCGCGCTGGCGGCGGTGCCGCAGGAGAGGAGCAGCGCGAAAACGCTGGTGCTCGCGCGATCGAAGCTCGCCTCCGCCCGAGTCGGGCCGTGATCCACAGGCGCCAGGCCACCCACCCCCAGAAAAGGCTGCTAGCGTCTGTTCTCCAATGCAATCGTTCAGTATGAGAGACGGCGAAGACTTCGTCTACGGCCCTGACGGTTCTAGGCACTGGGGCGTGTTCGGCGCTGCAGGCATCCTTGTCGCCGATGCCACCCTCGGTGTGCTCTTGCAGAAGCGCTCAGACGCGACAGAGCACGGCGGTATCTGGAGCACTCCGGGCGGCGCCCTGAAGCACCTCGAGACGGCCGTCGACGGGGCGATGCGGGAGGCCGAAGAGGAGTGCGGGTTGTCACCCGACGACGTGACGATCGGGCGGGTGCACTTGTTCGATCTCGGTTACTGGCACTATTCCACTGTCGTGGCGCGACTGAAGCGGGCGTTCGTGCCGCGGCTCAACTGGGAATCGATCGAGTTTCAGTGGGTCGCCCTCGATGATGTCGACAAGCTCGACCTTCACCCCGCTCTCCGCCGCTCGTGGCACGAGCTCAAAGAGATGATCCACGAGGCCGAGGCGAACGCGGAGGTCGAGCGGCCGCGAGCCTGAACGCCCGCGACCGGGCGTGCCAACCTCAGTCCGTCTTGGCCACTAGTACGGTGGCAATCGTTTCGAAAGACGAGACCGTTTTGGAAATCAGGCGGCCTTCGAAGTCCAGTACCGAGAAGCACGTTCCGAAGTCGGCTTTCACGCTCCAGAGCTTCGTGAGTGCCGACACATATGGTCGAGGCGCTGCGGCCTGACTTCGCCGAACCTCAGCGGGCGCGCGAATACTTCGACAGAAGCATGCTGCCCGAGAGCAGCAGGTGGTCGAGGGTGAGAGCCCGCAGATCGAGGGGCGGCCCGGCCGGCGCCCGCGTGATGCGCGGGCCTGCACCGCCCTCAAGCGTCGGGCTCACCGTGAGGCAGAGCTCGTCGAGCACGTCGGCGGCGATGAGGTCGCCGAGCAGGCTCGGGCCGCCCTCGCAGTGAATCTGAGTGAGTCCGCGACGCCTGAGTTCGGCCACCAGTCGTAACGGCTCGACTCTCTGCTCACCGCACGAGACCACGTCGGCGACGGCTTCGAGCGCCTGCCGTCGCGCCGGGTCAGCGCTCGACGAAGTGAGCACCAGCGGCCGTACGGGGGCTTTCGTGAAGACGTCACTCGCCGGGTCGAGGCTGAGGCTCGCGCTCACGACGGCGAAGACAGGATGCGCCGGGCGGTGCCGGGCAACCCGCCACGCGGCGGCAGCGTCACCCAGCAGCATGGCTCCGTAGCCCTCACCGCGCACTGTTCCCGCACCGACCACCACCACGTCGGCGAGCTGGCGCAGCAGGTCGAATACGCGCTTGTCGGCCGGGGCGCCCAGCCGGCCTGAGAGCCCGGCCGCCGTGGCCGATCCGTCGACGCTGGCGATGAAGTTGGCGCGCACGAGCGTCAGCGAGGGGTCGGCCGTCGAATACAGCGTCAGCAGCTCGGCGTCGGTCAGGGCATCCGGAACCCCGACCGAACGTACGGGCAGAAGCTGGGTGATGTCGCTCGGCAGTTCAGACATTGTGCACCGCAGAAACCGGCTGCCGCCAGCCCAGAATCGCTTCGACCATGCGCATGGCGTCGACCGATGCCCGCACCTGGTGCATGCGCACGATGCGGGCTCCGAGCATGACGCTCACCGTCGCCGCGGCCAGCGACCCCTCGAGCCGATCGGGCTTGTCGCGCCCGAGGCTCTCGCCCACGAAGTCTTTGTTCGACACCGCGGCCAGCGTCGGGAATCCGAGCGCCGCCACCTCGCCCAGCCGCCGGGTCAGCTCGAGTGTCTGCCGGGTGTTCTTGTTCAGGTCGTGGCCGGGGTCGACCACGATACGGTCTTCGCGCACCCCGCGCGAGAGGGCGAAGTCGACCCGGCGCTGCAGAAACTCGGCCACCTCGCCCGCCACATCGGCATACTGCGGCCGCGGGTGCGACTGCCGGGGTGTGGCAAGGCTGTGGGTGATCACGAGTGTCGCCTCGCTGTCGGCCACCACGTCGGCCAGGCGGGGCTCCCGGATGCCCGTGGTGTCGTTGATCACCGACGCCCCCGCCCGAATCGCCGCCGCCGCCACCTCCGCACGAAAAGTGTCGACCGAGATCACGACATCGCTTGCCGCCGAGAGCCCCTCGATGACCGGAATCACCCGGTCGCGCTCGGCTTCCATCGCCAGCTCGGGCCCCGGCGCGAAGGGAACGCCGCCCACGTCGACCCAGTCGGCGCCCTCGTTCGCGGCCGAGATGCCGGCCTCGATCGCCTTATCGAGGGCGAAGGTGGCCCCGCGGTCGTAGAACGAGTCAGGGGTGCGGTTCACGATGGCCATGACGGCGATCTGGCGCGAGAAGTCGAAGGTGCGCTGCCCGACGGTTCGTACGGGGTGGGCGAGCGGGGGTAGATAAAGGCCGGTCGGGCGGGCTGCAGTGTGAGCGGCAGCAGCGCGGGCATCCGGAGCACCGGAGACTGTGGTCATGCGTCTATCTTCGCGGCTCAGGCCGTGAGCGCGCTGCACGGAAACCGGCACGGTACACCGGCGCTAAAGTTGTAGGCACACAGAATTCAACGGCAGGGAGCCAACGGCACGTGAGCGACATCATTCAGATCGAGAAGAACAACACCGGGTTCGAACTGTTCTCCGACCGAACGATTGTCGCCATGAAGGTGAACGGCGAGCTGCGCGACCTCGCGGCGACCGCTATGGCCGGCGACTATGTCGAGCCCGTCACCATCGACTCGCCTGACGGCCTGAACATTCTGCGTCACTCGGCGACCCACGTCATGGCGCAGGCCGTGCAGTCGATCAACCCCGAGGCGAAGCTCGGCATCGGCCCGCCCGTCACCGACGGTTTCTACTACGACTTCGACGTGACCACTGCCTTCACCCCCGACGACCTCAAGGTTCTCGAGAAGGCCATGGAGCGCATCATCCGCTCGGGCCAGCGCTTCGTTCGCCGTGTCGTGACCGACGACGAAGCCCGCATCGAACTGGCAGACGAGCCGTACAAGCTCGAACTGATCGGCATCAAGGGCGGCTCGGCTGCCGAAGACGAGTCGGTCGAGGTGGGCGGCACCGAGCTGACCATCTACGACAACGTCGACCCGAAGACCGGCGAAACTGTCTGGAAAGACCTTTGCCGAGGCCCACACCTTCCGAACACGCGCATGATCGGCAACGGCTTCGCGCTCACCCGCCTCGCCGCCGCATACTGGCGCGGGTCGGAGAAGAACCCGCAGCTGCAGCGCATCTACGGCACCGCGTGGCCCACCAAAGACGAGCTGCGTGCCTACCAGGCCCGCCAGGAGGAGGCCGCGAAGCGCGACCACCGTCGGCTGGGCGCAGAGCTCGACCTCTTCTCGTTTCCCGAAGAGATCGGGTCGGGGCTCGCGGTGTTCCACCCCAAGGGCGGAATCATTCGCCAGGAGCTCGAGAACTACTCCCGTCAGCGTCACACCGCGGCCGGCTACGACTTCGTGAACACCCCGCACATCACCAAAGCGAACCTGTTCATGACCAGCGGCCACCTGCAGTGGTACGCCGACGGCATGTTTCCGCCCATGCACCTCGACGAGGAGCGCGACGCCGAGGGCAACATCACCAGGCAGGGGCAAGATTATTACCTCAAGCCGATGAACTGCCCGTACCACAACCTCATCTTCCGGGCTCGGGGCCGCAGCTACCGCGAGCTGCCGATGCGCCTGTTCGAGTTCGGCTCGGTGTACCGCTACGAGAAGAGCGGTACGCTGCAGGGCCTCACCCGCGTGCGCGGCATGACGCAAGACGACGCACACATCTACACCACGCAGGAGCAGGTGAAGCCTGAGCTGACCTCCACCCTGAAGTTCGTGCTCGACCTGCTGAAAGACTACGGACTCGACGACTTCTACCTCGAGCTGTCAACCCGCGACGCCACGAACCCCAAGTTTCTCGGGCCAGACGACCTGTGGGAGTCGGCAACCGAAACGCTGCGCCAGGTCGCCGAAGAATCGGGGCTGAAGCTCGTCGCCGACCCCGGGGGAGCGGCCTTCTACGGCCCGAAGATCTCGGTGCAGGCGCGCGACGCTCTCGGCCGCACGTGGCAGATGTCGACGATTCAGCTCGACTTCAACCAGCCCGAGCGTTTCGAGCTGGAGTACACGGGCCCCGACGGCGAGAAGCACCGGCCGGTGATGATCCACCGGGCACTGTTCGGGTCGATCGAACGATTCTTCGCCGTGCTGACCGAGCACTACGCGGGCGCGTTCCCGGTGTGGCTGTCGCCGGTACAGGTGGTCGGCATCCCGATCGCCGAGCAGTACGTCGACTATCTGCAGCCCATCATCGACCGGCTGAAGGCCCGGGGTGTTCGTGCGCAGCTCGACTACTCTGACGACCGTATGCAGAAGAAGATTCGCACACACACCAAAGAGAAGGTGCCGTTTCTGCTGATCGCCGGCGACGAAGACCGCACCGCGGGTACCGTGAGCTTCCGCTTCCGCGACGGCACGCAGGAGAACGGTGTCGCCATCGACGACGCGGTCGACCGCATCATCGCGTCGATCGAGACAAAGGCGCAGGTCACCACGGTGGGCCAGATCTGATGGCCGAGCAGTTCGGGGCAGGCGAGGGGTTCGGCGGTGAGGGGTTCGGCGGTGGCATCGGCGATGCAGGTTTCGGCGATGCTGGTTTCGGCGCTGACGAGCTCGAGGGTGTCGACATCTCGGGTTCGCGCGGGCTCGCCGGCGTGCCCGACGAGTTTCAGCGCCTCTGGACTCCGCACCGCATGGTGTACATCCAGCACGGCCAGCAGCCGGGTGAAGACCTGTGCCCGTTCTGCGTTGCGCCCTCGATGGACGATGAGAGTTCGCTGATCGTTGCGCGAGGTCGGCACGCGTACGTGCTGCTCAACCTGTTTCCGTACAACAGCGGTCACCTGCTCGTATGCCCGTATCGGCATGTACCGCTCTACGACCAGGCGACACCCGAAGAGACGGCCGAGATTGCTTCGCTCACGCAGACCGCTATGCGGGTTCTGCGGGAAGTTTCGAATTGTGACGGCTTCAACCTGGGCATGAACCAGGGCCGCATCGCTGGTGCCGGCATCGCCGACCATCTGCACCAGCACATCGTGCCGCGCTGGGCCACCGATTCGAACTTCTTCCCCATCATCGCCAAGACAAAGGCCCTGCCGCAGCTTCTGGGAGACGTTCGCGCCTCTGTCGCGGCGGCGTGGCCTGCAGCGCAGCAAAGCTAGAATAGGAACATTATGACTGACTCCTCCACCTCGTCTTCCGTCGGCAGCAATCGCGTCAAGCGCGGTCTCGCAGAAATGCTGAAGGGCGGTGTTATCATGGATGTGGTGAACGCCGATCAAGCCCGCATCGCCGAAGACGCCGGCGCGGTCGCCGTGATGGCGCTCGAGCGCGTTCCCGCCGACATCCGGTCACAGGGTGGGGTGGCACGCATGAGCGACCCCGACCTCATTGAGGGCATCCAGAAAGCCGTGTCGATTCCGGTCATGGCGAAGGCCCGCATCGGTCACTTCGTCGAGGCCCAGATTCTGCAGGCGCTCGACGTCGACTACATCGACGAGTCAGAGGTGCTGAGCCCTGCCGACTACGTCAACCACATCGACAAGTGGAACTACACGGTTCCGTTCGTCTGTGGTGCCACCAACCTCGGTGAGGCGCTTCGCCGCATCAACGAGGGCGCAGCCATGATCCGCTCGAAGGGCGAGGCCGGCACCGGCGATGTGTCTGAGGCCACCAAGCACATCCGCAAGATCCTCGGCGAGATCCGGGCGCTCAGCGCGATGGCGCCCGACGAGCTCTACGTCGCGGCAAAAGAGCTGCAGGCGCCGTATGACGTGGTCGCAGAGATCGCCCAGACCGGCAAGCTCCCCGTTGTGCTGTTCACCGCCGGTGGCGTGGCCACCCCGGCCGATGCGGCCATGATGATGCAGCTCGGCGCCGACGGCGTGTTCGTCGGTTCGGGTGTCTTCAAGTCGGGCGACCCGGCAGCACGTGCGGCGGCCATCGTGAAGGCCACCACGTTCTACGATGACCCGAAGGTCATTGCCGAGGCGTCGCGCGGGCTCGGTGAGGCCATGGTCGGTATCAACGTCTCCGACCTGCCGGCTCCCCACCGCCTCTCCGAGCGTGGCTGGTAACGCTTCACGCGGTGTTGGCCCGGTCGGTGTGCTGGCGCTCCAGGGCGACTTTCGGGAGCACGCCCGGGTTCTGAGCTCGTTCGGAGCCGACGTCATCACGGTGCGTCGGCCCTCCGAACTAGCCTTGGTCTCGGGGCTGGTCATCCCCGGCGGCGAATCGAGTGTCATCGACAAGCTCTCGCGTATGTTCGGGCTGGCCGAACCGCTGAAAGCCGCCATCGCTGCTGGCCTCCCGGTGTACGGCACCTGTGCCGGCCTCATCATGCTGGCCGACACTGTTCGTGATGCGATCGCCGGACAGCAGAGTTTCGGCGGCCTCGACATCGTCGTCAGACGCAACGCCTTCGGCAATCAGCGCGAATCGTTCGAGGTCGACCTCGATGTGCCCGAACTCGGCGACCCGGCCGTGCACGCCGTGTTCATCAGGGCTCCCGTTGTCGAAGAAGTGGGGGAGAGGGCATCCATTCTCGCCGCCCTCGACGACGGCCGGGTCATCGCGGTCGAACAGGGCAACCTGCTCGGCACGTCGTTTCACCCCGAGATGACCGACGACTACCGTTTTCACCGCCGTTTCTACAACCGCGTTCTCGCCACCGCATTTCACAGTTGACCGTTTTCACTGCGGGCCGTGTTCCCAGTGTTTTAGACTGGGTGAGAATTTTTTAGGAGAACACCAATGTCAGGTCATTCCAAATGGGCCACCACCAAACACCAGAAGGCTGTCACTGACTCACGTCGTGCGAAGTCGTTTGCGAAGCTCATCAAGAACATCGAGGTCGCGGCAAAGCTCGGCGGCCCCGACCTCACGGGCAACCCCACCCTGGTCGACGCCATTCAGAAGGCGAAGAAGACCTCTGTTCCCAAAGACTTGATCGACCGTGCCGTCAAGCGCGGTGCGGGTGTGGGCGCCGACGCCGTCGACTACCAGACCATCATCTACGAGGGCTACGCGGCCAACGGCGTCGCCATGCTCATCGAGTGCCTCACCGACAACAAGAACCGCGCGGCGGCCGACGTGCGTGCCATCGTCTCTCGCAACGGCGGCACCATGGGCGACCCGGGCAGCGTCGCGTACAACTTTCACCGCAAGGGTGTCATCAAAGTCGAGCACACCCCAACGCTCGCTGAAGACGACGTGCTGATGGCCGTTCTCGACTCGGGCGCCGAAGAGGTCACCGACCACGGCGACTCGTTCGAGATCGTCACCGAGGTCTCAGACCTCGTTGCGAACCGCACGGCGCTGCAGGCCGCCGGAATCGACTACGACTCCGCCGACATCGAGTTCGTGCCCGCCCTCAAGGTAGAGATCGACGCCGAGACGGCCCGCAAGGTATTCCGCCTCATCGATGCCCTCGAAGACAACGACGACGTGCAGAACATCTACAGCAACTTCGACCTGACTCCCGAGGTTCAGGCCGAGCTCGAGGCCGACTAACACCATGGCGACGGGGGCGGGGATCGCGGTGGCAGGGTTCGCACTGGCACGTCCCGCACCGACGAGCTACGCGCCGACGCGGTTCGCAGCGGCACGCTTCAAGCTGGCGGGGTTCGTGCTGGCGAGCTTCGCAGCGGCGCGGTGCACCGTGAGCACGTGAGCACGTGAGCACGTGAGCACGTGAGCACGTGAGGATTCTCGGCATCGACCCCGGGCTGACCCGGTGCGGCGTGGGCATTGTCGATGTGTCGCACGACCGCCGGGCCACGCTCGTGCATGTCACGGTCATCCGCACCCCCGCCGGTGAGCAGCACGAGAACCGTCTGCTCACCATTGGCAACGCCCTCGACCAGCTGCTCGATGAGTTCAAGCCGGCCCGCGTGGCTCTCGAGCGCGTGTTCGCCGACACCAACGTCAGCACCGTCATGGGCACAGCCCAGGTGAGCGGCATCGCCATGCTCGCTGCGGCCCGGCGTTCACTGCCGGTCGCTATGCATACCCCCACCGAGGTCAAGGCGGCCGTGACCGGCTACGGCCAGGCCGACAAGAAGCAGGTCGGCACCATGGTGGCCAAGATTCTGGGCCTCGACGCCATCCCGAAGCCGGCCGACGCCGCTGACGCCCTCGCGCTGGCCATCTGCCACGCCTGGCGAACCCCGCTCGGCGCCCTCGCCGGCCGCGGCACCGCCGATCTGCACGGGGGAGCCGCCTCGCGCGATCGCCCCACCGCAGCCCTCACCAACGCCCAGGCGGCGTGGCTCGCCGCCGAACAGGCCGCCAAGGCCGCCAGCCCCGAGCGGCGCGGCCTCCGCCGCTGACCTCCCTCCTCGCCTCCTCGCCTCCTCGCCACCCTCGCCACCCTCCTTCCGCCCCTCCGCGCCGCTCGCGTTGGTTGAGGTACGGGTTTTGCTCGGCTGGGGGCGTCGAAAGTGTAGAAAGGCCGTACCTCAACGTGAGCATTGGAGAGCTGAGGAAGGCGGCGCGCCGAGGGAGGGGCGTTCGAACAGGTGTACGAGTAATACAGTGGTGGGATGATAGCGAGTCTGCGCGGAACAGTGCTGGGAGTGGTCGGCACAGGGGCCGTGATCGAGGTCGGCGGCGTGGGGTATGCCGTGCAACTGACGCCTCCGCACGCCCTCTCGCTGCGCGTCGGCGTGGAGGCGTTCGTGCTGACGAATCTCATCGTGCGCGAAGACGCGCTGTCGCTGTTCGGGTTCGTCGATACCGAATCGCTCGAGATCTTTGCGCTGCTGGTCGGCGTCACCGGCGTCGGTCCGAAGTCGGCGATGGGCGTGCTCGCCGAGCTCAGTGCAGCCGAGATTGCCCGCGCCGTGAACACTGACGACGACGCCGTGTTCCGGCGGGTGTCTGGCATCGGCCCGAAGACCGCGAAGCTCATCGTGCTGTCGCTCGCGGGCAAGGTCGCTGCGTTCGGCGCCGGGCACGCAGGCCGGCCCTCGTTCGCCGCGGCGCCGTCGGTGCGCGATGACGTACTGGTGGCACTGGTGGGTCTCGGCTGGAACGAACGCAGTGCATCCGACGCCCTCGACGCCGTTCTCGGGGCGGCCAGCGACACCGATCAGCAGAGTGTGCAGGTGCTGCTGCGACGCTCGCTCACCGAACTCGGCCCGCGTCAGAGCTCGGCGGGCCCCCGATGAGCGACGAACTGCTGCAGCCCGAGATGATGGGCACTGAGGCCGAGATCGCCTTCGAGGGCGCCCTTCGCCCGAAGAGCCTCGCCGAGTTCGTGGGGCAACAGCGGGTTCGTGGGCAGCTTCAATTGCTGCTGGATGCCGCGACCATCCAGAACCGTACTCCCGACCACATTCTGCTCGCCGGGCCTCCAGGGCTTGGCAAGACCACGCTCGCGATGATCGTCGCGCACGAAAGCGGTCGCCCCCTGCGCATGTCGAGCGGACCAGCCATTCAGCATGCCGGCGACCTTGCCGCAGTGCTGTCGTCGCTCGTGCCGGGTGAGGTGCTGTTCGTCGACGAGATCCACCGCATGGCGCGATCGGCCGAAGAGCTGCTGTACCTTGCGATGGAAGACTTCCGCATCGACATCATGGTGGGCAAGGGGGCGGGTGCGACGTCGATTCCGCTCGACCTCGCGCCGTTCACCCTGGTGGGGGCAACCACTCGCTCCGGCCTCCTGCCGAACCCACTTCGTGACCGATTCGGGTTCACCGCGCACCTCGAGTTCTACGACCCAGAAGAGCTGGTGCACGTGCTCCGCCGGGCCGCAGTGATGCTCGAGCTGAGTATTGAGGAGTCGGCGCTGATCGAGATCGCGGGGCGTTCACGGGGAACACCGCGTATCGCCAACCGGCTGCTGCGTCGTGTGCGCGACTACGCCCTCGTGCACGGGGGAGCAGCGAGTCGAGATGTGGTGCGGGCGGCGCTCGAACTGTACGACGTCGACGAGCGGGGGCTAGACCGGCTCGACCGTGCGGTCATGCAGATTCTGCTCACTCGCTTCAACGGAGGGCCGGTGGGGCTCAACACACTCGCCGTGTCGGTGGGTGAAGAGTCGGAGACGATCGAGTCGGTCGTCGAACCTTTTCTGGTGCGCATCGGTCTCATCATTCGCACCCCCCGAGGGCGGGTGGCGACCCGAGCCGGCTGGCAGCACCTCGGCATGAGCCCGCAGAACGAGACGCTCTTCGGAGATGAACTATAATTCAAGCTGGCGCTCAGCCCCGATCAGTACACTAGGGCCGTCATCTCCCCCCAAAACTTTGGAAGGCTCTCACCCGCAATGGATCCGTTAACCCTCGTCATGCTGGCCGTTCTGGCCGTCCTCATCATCTTCATGGTGCGCAACAGCCGCAAGCGCAAGCGCGAGACAGAAGAGCTGTCGCAGAAGATCACCGAAGGCGCCTACGTCATGACCAACTTCGGCGTGTACGGCACCATTCTGACGATCGACGTCGAGAACAACCAGATTCTGCTCGAGACCACCCCCGGCACCGTGCTCAAGGTGCACCGCCAGACGGTGACCCGTGTTGTTCCCACCGAAGAGGCTGTCTCCATCGACGAGCCCGCGATGATCGACGACGGCACCGAGCCCGAGTTCGGTGAGCGCATCCACGAGGCACGCGTGAGCGACACGAAGGCAGAATCGGGTACGGTACTCAACGGTGTTCCGCTCGATGAGAACGGCAAACCCCGCACCGACCACAAGTCGGCCGAGTAGTTCCACGTACCCTTCGCGGCGCCGCGGCACACCTCTGCCCTTCGGGGGCAGTACTGTGTCACGGGGTCGTTAAAGAAAGCTGAGTTCGCAGGTGGCAAAATCAACCGCCGTCAAGAGAGCCAGACGCACGCTCGTCTGGCTCCTTGTCATCTTCATCGCCCTCGCCGGCGTCAATGCTGCAGGGGCACTGTGGGGCGGTGGTTCGTGGGCTCCGAAGCTCGCTCTCGACCTCGAGGGTGGCACCGAGATCATCCTCGCGCCGAAGCTCGCCAGCGGCGAGACAGTGTCAGACCAGCAGGTGTCACAGGCGGTGTCGATCATCCGGCAGCGTGTCGACGCGAGTGGAGTGTCTGAGGCGCAGATCTCCACACAGGGTGGCCAGAACATCGTCGTGTCGATCCCGGGAACGCCCGACGACGCCACGTTGCAGCGCATCGAAGCGTCTGCGAAGCTCGATTTTCGCGCGGTGCTCGTCTCCGACACTGCAACGGTGCCGACCACGACGCCCACTGCCGGCCTCGACAGCACCCCTACGGCATCGCCGACGAATGCCAGCGACCTCGCGTGGGTGACCCCGGCGCTCGAAGACCAGTTCCTGAACATCGACTGCAGCTCAACCGCGGCCACCGATGCGGGCCAGGCTCCAGCGGCCCAGCCTCTGGTCGCCTGTGGTGCCGACGGCGCAAAGTACATCCTCGGCCCGGTCGAGGTGGCGGGTGACACCATCAGCAATGCCACGAGCGGCGTCGCGACAACGAGCTCCGGCTCGTCGACCGGCCAGTTCGTCGTGAACATCTTCTTCAATGACAAAGGCACCAGCGCCTTCGCCGCCGTGACCACCCGCCTATCGGGTCTCACCGGCGCTCAGAACCAGTTCGCCATCGTGCTCGACGGCAAGGTCATCTCTGCTCCGCGCACGCTCGCCGTCATCACCAACGGCGAACCTCAGATCTCGGGCAACTTCGACGCCAACAGCTCGAAGACCCTGGCCGACCAGCTGAAGTTCGGTGCCCTGCCCATCAGCTTCACGGTGCAGAGCCAGAACACCATCTCGGCCACACTCGGTTCGACCCAGCTGCTCAGCGGCCTCATCGCCGGGCTCATCGGGCTCATCCTCGTGGTTCTCTATTCGATCGCCCAGTACCGCGTGCTGGGTGCTGTGACCATCGCCTCACTGGTGGTGGCAGGAACGCTGACCTTCCTGGTCGTCGATATTCTCTCGTGGCGAGCCGGATACAGGTTGTCGCTCGCCGGGGTGGCCGGTCTCATCGTGGCCATCGGTATCACAGCCGACTCATTCATCGTGTACTTCGAACGAATACGTGACGAGCTGCGTGACGGCCGAGGGCTCGAGTCATCGGTTCAGGCCGGGTGGAAGCGGGCCATCCGCACCATCTTCGCCTCGGACCTCATCAACCTGATGGCCGCAGTTGTGCTCTACATCGTCGCGGTGGGCAGCGTGAAGGGCTTCGCCCTCACTCTCGGCCTCACCACGATCATCGACCTCGTCGTCGTGATGATGTTCACGCATCCGATCATGACGTTGCTCGCCGAGCTTCCCTACTTCAGAGACGGTCACAAGACGAGCGGGCTCGACCCGAGACAGCTCGGTGCTGTCTACCGTGGCCGTGCACAGTTCAAGACGCCTGCATCGAACACACCCCGCGGCAAGCAGGAGTCTGCAAGCCGCGAGGCAGCCCGTCGCCAGACCATCGCCGAGCGCAAGGCGGCCGGTTCGTCAACACTCGTGATCGATGCTCCGGCAGCAGACACGAACAGCACAGACACCAACAGCGCCGATGCGAAGAACAAGGGAAAGAAGTCCTGATGGCCAAGTTCAGCGATTTGGGCAACGACCTCTACACCGGCAAGCGTTCGTTCAACATCATCGGGCGGCGCAAGCTCTGGTACGCCATCGCGGGTGCGCTCATTCTGATCTCGATCGTCGGGCCGTTCCTTCGGGGCGGGTTCGTCTTCGGTATCGAGTTTCGCGGTGGCTCGCAGTTCTCCATCTCGCAGGTCTCCGACACCAACCAGCAGGTCGGAATCGATGCGGTCAAGTCAGTCGACCCCGGTGTCGTACCTCTCGTCACGACACTGGGCGCGAGCGGAATTCGAATCCAGACCGATCAGCTCAACGACGCCGAACAGGGCAAGGTTCGCGACGCCGTGGCCGCGGCCTACAAGGTGCAGCCGTCTGACGTCACGATCAACTTCATCGGGCCGACCTGGGGCGCCGATATCACCGGTCAGGCCATCCGCGGTCTGTTGATCTTCATCGCTCTCGCGGCCATCTTCATGGCCATCTACTTCCGTACCTGGAAGATAGCGCTGTCGGCGATGATTGCTCTGCTGCACGACCTCGTCATCACAGCGGGCATCTACGGCATCACCGGTTTTGAGATCACCCCTGCAGCGGTCATCGGCTTTCTCACGATTCTCGGCTATTCGCTCTACGACACGGTGGTGGTGTTCGACAAGATCCGCGAGAACACCACGGAGATGGGCGAAAAACCAACCCGTACCTTCAGCGAGACAGTGAACCTGGCGGTGAACCAGACCCTCGTTCGTTCGATCAACACGTCGGTGGTGGCCATGCTGCCCGTCGCCTCGATTCTCGTGATCGGCGCGTTTGTGCTCGGGGCGGGAACCCTCCGCGACATCTCACTGGCTCTGCTCATCGGCATCTTTGTAGGCACGTACTCGACGATTTTCATCGCCTCGCCCATCTACGCTCAGCTGCGTGACCGCGAACCGAAGATCAGAAAGATCAACCAGAGGGTCATCGCGCAACGCACACAACGGGCCGAGCAGGTTGAGAGCGAGAGCATTTCGGCGTGAGGTTCACGGGGCGTCTCCGGGCGAGCGATAATTAGACCGGAGGCGATGACATGACCGAAACCACGGCTTCGACCAACGCGTCGTTGAGGCGTCTCGTACCGCGTCTGTTCTCCCGTGCGCAACCTGCCGGCGCGGTCGACACGCTCATTCGCACCGTTCGGTCGAATCACCCCAAGGCCGATCTCAGCATCATCGAGCGGGCCTACACGGTTGCCGAACGTGCCCACGACGGCCAGAAGCGACGCAGCGGCGAGCCGTACATCACGCATCCGGTCGCCGTCGCGCAAATTCTCGCGGAGCTCGGAATCGGTACCAAGACCATCGCTGCGGCACTGCTGCACGACACGGTCGAAGACACCGACTACTCCCTCGACTCACTGCGGGCCGAGTTCGGTGACGAGGTCGCCATGCTGGTTGACGGCGTGACCAAGCTCGACAAGGTCAAGTATGGCGAGAGCGCGCAGGCCGAGACCGTTCGAAAGATGATCGTGGCGATGTCGAAAGACATCAGGGTACTGATCATCAAGCTGGCCGACCGGCTGCACAACGCCCGCACCTGGGGCTTCGTGTCACCCGAGTCGTCGACCCGCAAGGCGCAGGAGACCCTCGAGATCTATGCGCCGCTCGCTCATCGGTTGGGCATCCAGGCCATCAAATGGGAGCTCGAAGACCTCTCGTTCGCCGTTCTGTCACCGAAGCTCTACGTCGAGATCGAGAATCTCGTGCGACAGCGAACGCCTCAGCGTGAAGAGTACGTGCAGCAGGTCATCGACATGGTCACCGACGACCTGAAGACGTCGAAGATTCGCGGCAAGGTCGCGGGCCGACCTAAGCAGTACTACTCGATCTACCAGAAGATGATCGTGCGGGGGCGGGAGTTCGATGAGATCTACGACCTCGTCGGTATTCGCGTACTCGTGAACTCGGTTCGCGACTGTTACGCCGTTCTCGGCGCGATTCACGCCCGCTGGACACCGATGCCCGGCCGGTTCAAAGATTACATAGCGACACCCAAGTTCAACCTCTACCAGTCTCTTCACACCACGGTTGTCGGCCCCGGCGGCCGGGCGGTCGAGATTCAGATTCGCACCAACGAGATGCATCAGCGGGCCGAGTTCGGTGTCGCCGCGCACTGGAAGTACAAAGAGCGCGTCAACTCCGGTAAGACCGCCACGGCTGACGACCGGGGAGACGCCGACATGGCGTGGCTCGCCCGCATCTCCGACTGGCAGGCCGAAACGGTCGACCCGGGCGAGTTTCTCGACTCGCTGCGATTCGAGATCGGTGCCAAAGAGGTCTACGTCTTCACTCCGAAGGGCCGGGTCATCGGCCTGCCTGCCGGTGCCACCCCGGTCGACTTCGCCTACGCGGTGCACACCGAAGTAGGCCATCGCACCATGGGCGCCAAGGTCAATGGTCGCCTAGTTCCGCTAGAGAGCTCACTCACGACGGGCGATGTTGTCGAGGTCTTCACCTCGAAGAACCCCGACTCGGGCCCGAGCCAAGACTGGCTCACGTTCGTTCAGAGCCCTCGGGCGCGCAACAAGATTCGCCAATGGTTCACCAAGGAGCGCCGCGACGAGGCCATCGAGCAGGGTCGCGACTCCATTGCACGGGCCATGCGCAAGCAGAATCTGCCCCTGCAGAAACTGATGAGCCAGGATTCGTTCACCGAGGTGGCCGCCCAGCTGAACTACGACAACGTCGAGGCTCTGTACGCGGCCATCGGCGAGGGCCACGTCTCGACGCAGTCGGTCATCGAGAAGGTGCTGCAGTCGCTGCAGACCGAGGTCGAGAGCGACGACAGCGAGATCGACGTCGGTGTGGGCCGACGCCCACGCTCATCACACAGCGAGTCTGGTGTGCTGGTTCGTGGCGCCCCCGACATTCTGGTGAAGCTCGCGAAGTGCTGCACTCCGGTGCCGGGCGACGACATCGTGGGCTTCGTGACCCGCGGCACCGGTGTCTCGGTTCACCAGTCGGACTGCCACAACGTGAAGTCGCTGCTGCTCGAACCCGAACGCATGATCGAGGTCGATTGGGCTCCATCGTCGAAGAGTGTCTTCCTGGTGCAGATCCAGGTCGAGGCACTCGACCGCTCGGGTCTTCTCTCCGACGTCACCCGCGTCTTGTCTGAGCACCACGTGAACATTCTGTCGGCTACGGTCAGTACGTCACGCGACCGCCTGGCCATCAGCCGGTTCGTCTTCGAAATGGGTGACACCACCCACCTCGACCGCGTACTGAACGCGGTGCGGCGCATCGACGCCGTCTACGACGTCTACCGCGTCAGCGGGGGATAGGCGACCGGTCGCTTCGGCCTCGGGCTCTTGGGCCTCGGGCTCTTCGGCCTCGATCAGGTCGAACACACGTCTCAGGCGATGCAGCGCCACGAGCTTGTGCGGAAGACCGCGGGCGGGCCGCAGACGGCTGGCAATGTCGTCGAAGCTGACCCCCGACGTGACAAGGAGAGCCGCTAGGGCGGCCACCGTCGTGCTCTCGAACGTCTGCGCTGTTCGGGCAATGTCGATGACCGTTCGAATGAGCGAGGTTACGGCAACCCCACCCACCAGAACCACGTCACCCGCACCCAGTACGACCTCACGAATCTCGAAGTCGTGTGACGACGAAGCCCGACGCGAGCTCTGTGCCTCGACGCAGACCTGGTGAGGAGTCGGCGCCCGACCGAGGGCCCCGTACAACCACAGCGCACTGCGGCGCTCGAGGATGCCCCACCGAGGTGTACTGCGGAGGGCCGCCTGCGCCCGCAGCAACACGGTCTCGGGTTCGGCCACACTCGCGTACTCTTCGTCGACCGCGAACACCTCGCCGTCGAGTCGGAGCGCAGAGAGCTCGGCAACGCTGAACGCGCTGGCAAGGCCCAGTGACGAGGAAGAACGAGCGAACGACGAAGACGAAGACGAAGACGAAGACCTAGACAAAGACCGAGACGAGTACAGAGAAGAAGACACAGCAACGACTGATGACATGGGCCCAGCATGAGCCTCTGTCGCCCAGCTCCGACGCGTCACAGAGCCATCTGTGGAGAACTACTCCGCCACGACAGACGGGGGATAACCCCCGCCCGCGCTAGTTCAGTGCGTCGAGCCACACCTTGCGGGCATCCAGAGCCTCTTGAAGCTCGGCCACCTTCGAGGTGTTTCCGGCGGCCTTGGCCGCGTCGATCTCGCCTTGCAGCTTGGCGATGGCATCGGTGAGCTGGCCGGCGAGGCCCTCTGCACGCGCCTTCTTCTCGGGATTGTTCTTCTGCCAGAAGTCTTCGTCGAGCTTGCGAACGGCGGCTTCGATTTTGCGGAGCCGCTCGTCGACGACCTTCACCTGGTCGCGAGGAACCTTGCCGATCTCGTCCCAGCGGCGCTGAATGGAGCTCAGCTTGTCGCGAGCGATGGTTCGGTCGGTCTCGGTGAGCAGAGGGTCGGCTTCGGTCAGCAGCGCGAGCTTGGCTGCGAGGTTCTCGGAGAACTCTTCGTCGTCTTTGGCCACGACCTCACCGCGGGCGGCGTAGAGCAGGTCGCCGGCGGCCTTGAACTTGTCCCACAGAGTGTCGTCGACACGCTTGCCTGCGCGGCCCGCATTCTTCCACTCCGTGAGCAGGTCACGGTAGGCGTTGACGCCGTCGGCGCCCTTCGGCAGCAGCGCCTCAGCGCGTTCGACGAGTTGCTGCTTCTTCGAACGGGCGTCACGGTGAGCCGTGTCGAGCTCGGCGAAGAATGCTTTGCGGTGGCCTTCGATGATCGTGCGGGCGTCGCGAAAACGCTTCCACAGCTCGCCGGCTTCGGTGCGAGGCAGGCGCGGGCCGTCTTGCTGGTGCTTCTGCCAGCGCGCGAACATCTCGTCGAGGCGGGCGGTCACCTGCTTCCACTGGGCCTTGGCCGGGTCTTCGAGTGACAGGGCTTCGACTTCTTCGACGATGGCCGTGCGCTCAGCGATGGCGTCGGTGAGCAACGCCTTGGCTTCACCCTGCTGCTTCTCTGTCAGCGACGAAACGGCCTCGGAGAGTGCATCGACCCGCTTCTTCAGCGACTCGAGGTCGCCGATGGCGTTCGCAGTCGTGATGGCACTCGAGAGCGTCGAAACGGCCTTGCTCACGTCAGACGCCGAGGCGCCGCGTTTGACACGCTGTTCGAGGAGAGTCACCTGGCCGGCAAGGTCGGTGTACTTGCGTTCGAAATAGGCGAGAGCTTCTTCGGGTGTGCCGTCGGGAAACTGGCCCACCACACGCTCGCCAGAGGCTTCGCGTAGGTAGACCGTTCCGGTCTCGTCAACGCGTCCCCATGGATGCTGGTCAGTACTGGTCACGAAATTCACCCTACTGCACAGTGACGCTGGTGATTGTGGTGGGAACAGCCGGAGTCTCGGTTCCTGAGGTCACACCGGCGGCAATCACCCCACTCTGCAGCTGGTCGAGGCCACTGGTGACCTGGCCGATGACGGTGTAGCCCCCTACCGTGTCTGCCGGAATCGTGCTGTCGGCGTAGACGATGAAGAACTGGCTGCCTTCGCTGTAGGCCTGGTCTCCGACACGAGCCATGGCGATGGTGCCCGCCTTGTAGACGTTGTCGGTCGGAGCGTTCTCGACGGGGCCGTAATAGTAGCCGGGGCCACCGTTGCCCGTGCCGGTGGGGTCGCCGCACTGCAGTACGAAAATACCCGTGACGGTGAGGCGGTGGCACGTGACGCCGGTGTAGAAGCCCGCCTGGATGAGCGAGATGGTCGACGACACGGCCTGGGGCGCTGCGGCACCGTTCAGGGTGAAGCCGAGAGCGATCTGGTTCAGGGTGAGCGTACCCGTCCAGTCGCGACCGGCGGCGATGGTGGCTGCGGGCACGGTTCCGCTGTTTGCCGAGGCGTTCGGCGTGGCCGAGGGAGTGGGGGCCACAGACGCCGTGGCCGAGGGCGACGGCACCGGCGCGCCCGGGCCACCCGTGAAGTAGAGGGTCTGCACCACGATGGCCACGGCCACGACGACGAGCACCACGATCACCGAGACGATGTTGTCGCGCTTTCGACGGGTGACCTGGCTGGCATGCACGCTCTGGCGCGCCTGGTAGTTACGGAGCCTCTGCTTGGCTTCGCGTGCCTCGCGCTCGGAATTGGTCGGTGCCACGAATCCTCCACCACCGGGTCGACCGGCAGAACGTTGTGTTGCGTCCGGCGCGAAAAACGCGCAGGCCCCCGAGAACTTTACAATAAGAGCATGGTCACCTCGCAGCCCGGGCTCCACGCGGGAGCCGTTCCGCTGGCGGTACGCATGCGCCCGAAGAGCCTCGATGAGGTCGCGGGCCAGAAACACCTGTTGCGGCCCGGCTCACCGCTGGTGAATCTGGCGACCGACGAGAGTGGTGCGCAGGGGTCGGTGTCGATCATCCTGTGGGGCCCGCCGGGTACCGGCAAGACCACGCTGGCGCAGGCCATCGCGCACAGTTCGAACCGCAAGTTCGTCGAGCTGTCGGCCGTGACCGCCGGCGTGAAAGACGTGCGCCAAGTCATGGAAGAGGCTTTTCGAAGCCGTGACCTCTACGGCGTGTCGACGGTTCTCTTTCTCGACGAGATCCACCGCTTCTCGAAGGCGCAGCAAGACGCTCTGCTTCCCGGGGTCGAGAACGGCTGGGTCATCCTGGTGGCGGCCACCACCGAGAACCCTTCGTTCTCGGTCATCTCACCGCTGCTCTCGCGTTCCCTACTGCTCACCCTCGAGCCGCTGAGCGACGACGACCTCGGTCTTCTCGTCGACAGGGCGGTTCTGGATGCCCGGGGGCTCGCCGGGCGGGTGAGCCTGAATGACGAGGCGAGGGCCACGATCATCCGGCTCGCATCAGGCGATGCCCGGCGAGCCCTCACCGCCCTCGAAGCCGCGTCGACAGCGGTGCTCGCCGGAGTGTCTCTCGACTCCGACGTCACGCCGGAGATCACCGCGGAGATCGTGGCTCAGGCCGTCGACCGGGCGCTGCTGCGCTACGACCGCAACGGTGATGAGCACTACGACGTCATCAGCGCCTTCATCAAGTCGGTGCGCGGGTCTGACGTGGATGCGGCCATCCACTACCTCGCACGCATGATCGAGGCGGGCGAAGACCCACGCTTCATCGCCCGGCGCATCATCATCTCGGCGGCCGAAGACATCGGGCTGGCCGATCCGCAGGCGCTGGTCATTGCAACTGCCGCGGCCGACGCAGTGGCGTTCATCGGAATGCCGGAGGGGCGCATCCCGCTGGCCGAGGCCGTCGTGTACCTCGCGACGGCGCCGAAGTCGAACGCGTCGTACCTGGCGATCGATAGGGCTATCGCCGATGTGCGCGCGGGAAAGGCCGGGCGCGTGCCCAAACACTTGCGCGATGCGCACTATCCGGGCGCGAAACGACTCGGGCACGGCAAGGGCTACAAATACCCGCACGATGCCGAGCTCGGGGTGCTAGCGCAGCAGTACCTGCCCGACGAACTGACCGGAACCGAGTACTACCGGCCCACCGAGCACGGCAACGAGCGGGATGTGGCGGCGCGGCTGGAGAAGATCCGTAAGATCACGCGTGGTTGAGCCTGTTTCGGCTCCGTGACTGTGATAATCTTCTCAAGGCCTACTTTTGGGCGTCTTTAGCGCGGCTGCGAGAGACCCCAGACAAGGAAGAGCGAGTTCTTTAGCCGAACCGCCTGACCCATCCCTCTGAATATATTGCTTCGCCTGCCCTCGGCCGGCGAACGCGTATGAAACTCGACAGCCCAGTGGGCGAACGAGTGCACGTCTCATTTCTTATTCAGATCTCTACTTTTGAAGGATGTTTGTGTCTACCAAGTCACGTACCCGCAGCAAGACCCGCCTTTCGAGGGCCCTCGGCATTGCGCTGACCCCCAAGGCGGCCAAGTACCTCGAGAAGCGTCCCTACGCTCCGGGTGAGCACGGCCGCACGAAGCGCAAGACCGACTCCGACTACGCGGTGCGCCTCCGCGAGAAGCAGCGTCTGCGTGCCCAGTACGGCATTCGCGAGGCCCAGCTGAAGATCGCGTTCGAAGAGGCTCGTCGCGGCGGCGGACTGACCGGTGAGAACCTGGTCGAGCTGCTCGAGATGCGTCTCGACGCACTGGTTCTGCGTGCCGGGTTCGCCCGCACCACGGCCCAGGCTCGCCAGCTGATCGTTCACCGTCACATCCTCGTCGATGGTGCGCGCGTCGACCGCCCGTCGTTCCGCGTCAAGCCCGGCCAGATGATTCACGTTCACGCTCGTTCAGAGGCGCTGCCTCCGTTCCAGGTTGCCGCAGCCGGTGGCCACGTCGACGTTCTGCCCAAGGTTCCCGGTTACCTCTCGGTCGAGATCGACAAGCTTCAGGCCCGTCTCGAGCGTCGCCCCAAGCGCGCCGAGGTTCCCGTGACCTGTGAAGTTCAGCTCGTCGTCGAGTACTACGCGGCTCGCTAGTTTTCGTCTTCGCCTGACCGGCGACGTCGTTCTGGCAGTTCGTGCCAGCTACGCTTAGGGCGGGTCACCTTCGGGTGGCCCGCCCTTTTTTCATCACTCGTGCATCACAAACCCTGAATCATCGAACCGAAGAGGAGTGCCCCATGTCGGGTGGAGACATCGCAGGTCTGATTGCCGCCGGAGTGTTCGCGATTCTGGTCGCCATCCTGGCGCTCCCACTGGTCAAACTCGGCAAGGTGTTCGATGAGACCACCCTCGCCATCCGTGATGTGAGCAAGGGCATCACGCCCATCCTCGAAGAGAGCACCGTCACGATTCAGGAGGCGAACAAGCAGCTCGCCCGGGTCGACGCGATCACGTCGAACGTGGCAGAGGTCACCGGCAACGTGAACTCGCTTGTGGCGCTGTTCGCAGCGAGTGTCGGCGGCCCCTTGATCAAGATCGCGGGCTTCAGCGCAGCGGTGCGCGCGGCCATCCGCGGCGGCCGAGACCTTGCTGAGGAGAACACCAATACGGGAGGCAACTCCTCCACAGGGCGACGCGCGGCCCGGGCATCCACAAAGAAGCCGAAGGCCCCGCGGTCAGACTATTGACACGCACTAAACTGGTCATCGATTTCACACTGATACACACATGAAACACAAGGAGCGCGTCGTGAAGAAAGTTCTGTGGTTTGCCGCCGGTATTACGGTCGGCGTCTTGGCCGCACACCAGTTCAACCAGACCGCCCAGGGCAAGAAGATCTTCGCCGAGCTCGACTCGAAGATCAAAGACTTCTCCGACGCACTGGTCGACGGTTATCACGAGCGTGAATCCGAACTGCGCGCCGCCATCGGCGACGCCGGCGACACGGTGAAAGACACCGTGAAGAAGGCAGCTGCGAAGTAGTGCTCACCGCCGACATCCGCCAGCGCTGGCTGACGTTCTTCGCCGATCGCGGGCACACGGTCGTTCCGTCTGCATCGCTGGTCAGCGAAGACCCCACACTGCTCTTCACGGTCGCCGGAATGGTGCCGTTCATCCCGTACATGTCGGGGTTGGTACCCGCGCCGTTCAAACGTGCCACCAGCGTGCAGAAGTGCATCCGCACCCTCGACATCGAAGAGGTGGGCAAGACCACCCGCCACGGCACGTTCTTTCAGATGAACGGCAACTTCTCGTTCGGTGACTACTTCAAAGAGCAGGCCATCGAGTTCGCGTGGGAGCTTCTGACAACGCCCGAAGCCGACGGCGGGCTCGGTTTTGCCGAAAAAGATCTCTGGGTCACCGTCTACGAAGACGACGACGAAGCCATCGCGATGTGGAAGAAGACGGCGGGCCTGCCCGACCACCGCATCCAGCGCCTCGGCAAAGAAGACAACTACTGGTCGACCGGCCAGCCCGGCCCCGCTGGCCCCTGCTCGGAGATCTACTTCGACCGCGGCCCCGAGTACGGCGCCGAAGGCGGCCCTGCGGCCGACGAGAACCGCTACATCGAGATCTGGAACCTCGTGTTCATGCAGTACCTCATCGGCAATGTGAAGTCGAAAGTCGACTTCGACATCCTCGGTGAGTTGCCGCGCAAGAACATCGACACCGGAATGGGTCTCGAGCGGGTGGCTTTCATCAAGCAGAAGGTCGAGAATCTGTACGAGATCGACCAGGTGCGGCCCGTGCTCGACCTCGCGGCCGACCTCTCTGGTCGCCGTTACGGCGCCGACCACGACGACGACGTACGGATGCGCGTGGTTGCTGATCACGTTCGCTCGGCGCTCATGCTCATGTCAGACGGTGTGACTCCGTCGAATGAGGGGCGCGGCTACGTACTTCGCCGCCTGATGCGCCGCACCGTGCGCAGCATGCGACTGCTCGGTGTCGACCGTTCGACCTTTCCCGAACTCTTCCCTGCGTCGCGTGACGCGATGTCGGCCGCGTACCCCGAGGTCGAGGCCGACTACGAGCGCATCTCCCGCACGGCGTACGCCGAAGAGGAGGCGTTCCTCCGCACGCTCACGGGTGGCACGAGCATCCTCGATCTCGCCGTGCTCAAGACGAAGTCAGAGGGCACCACGGCTCTGGCCGGAGACACCGCTTTTCAGCTGCACGACACCTTCGGTTTTCCCATCGACCTCACGGTCGAGATCGCAGAAGAGGCCGGCCTCGCGGTTGACCGCGTTGCGTTCGAGCGTCTGATGACCGAACAGAAGCAGCGTGCAAAGGCCGACGCGAAGACCAAGAAGCTCGGCGCGAACGATCTGTCGGCTTTCGCCGAGTTCCGCGCTGTGGGTGAGACCGTCTTCACCGGCTACACCGAGCTCGAGACAGAGTCGCGCGTGCTCGGCCTCATCATCGACGGCCAGTCGGTGGCCACGGCCGTGACCGGTGAGCTCGTCGAGGTCATTCTCGCCGAGACGAGCCTCTACGCCGAGTCGGGGGGCCAGGAGGCCGACTCCGGTTCCATCGTCGGCAACGGGTTCGAGCTCGAGGTGCTCGACGTGCAGAAGCCGGTTAAGGGGCTCATCAGCCACCGTTCCCGCGTGGTGAGCGGCCAGGTCGCCGTGGGCGACCCCGCGCGCAGCGTGGTCGACCACGAGTGGCGAAAGGGCGCGACCCAGTCGCACTCGGGAACCCACATTGTGCATGCCGCGCTTCGCGAGATTCTCGGTTCGACCGCGCACCAGTCGGGTTCGTACAACAAGGCCGGCTACCTGCGACTCGACTTCACCTGGAGCCAGCCGCTATCGGCAGAGACCAAGTCGGAGATCGAAGAGATCTCCAACACGGCCGTGCGCAACGACTTCGAGGTCATCACCCGCGAAATGGCCGTCGACGACGCCAAGAAGCTCGGCGCGATGGCGTTGTTCGGTGAGAAGTACGGCGATGTCGTGCGCATGGTAGAGATCGGCGGCCCCTGGTCGCGCGAGCTCTGCGGCGGCACTCACGTGGTGCACACGTCAGAGATCGGTCTGATCAACCTGCTGGGCGAATCGTCTGTCGGGTCGACCAACCGCCGCATCGAGTCGCTTGTCGGCGCCGACGCGTTCAGGGACTTCGCCACCGAGCGTGCCATCGTCTCGCAGCTCTCGTCGTCGCTGAAGGCCCCGCGTGACGAACTCACCGCGCGCATTGCAGACCTGGCCGCGAACCTCAAGGCCGCTGAGAAGAAGATCGCCGCCTACGAAGCGAGCGCGCTCTCTTCCCGAGTGCCTGCACTTGTCGCGAACGTCGTGCGCGTCGGCGACGTCAGCCTGGTCGCAGAGAACGTGGGGGAGCTTCGCTCGAGCGATGACCTCCGGATGCTCGTCACCGGTGTTCGCGAACGCCTCGGCTCCGACGCGGCAGTCGTCGCGCTGGCCGCCGCCGTTGCCGGCAAGCCTGTCGTCATCGTGGCCACCACGGCAGAAGCACGCAGCGCCTCGCTCAAGGCGGGCGCGCTGGCCAAGCTCGCCGCCTCGATTCTGGGCGGTGGCGGGGGCGGCAAAGACGACCTCGCCCAGGGCGGCGGCACGAACGTCGACGCTCTCGACGATGCTCTCGCGGGCATTCGCCAGGCCGTGGGTTCGACGCATTAGCGACAACAGCACGGCAGCCGAACGCTCGCCCGAACGCCCAGCCATGCGCTCGGGCGTTCGGCTGGGCATCGATGTCGGGAAGGCTCGGGTGGGCATCGCCCGCTCCGACTTCCACGGCATTCTCGCCACCCCCGTCGAGACCGTCGCCCGGGCCGCGAGCGGCGGTGCCGACATCGCGCGCATCCTCAGCATCGCCCGGGAGATCGACGCGATCGAGTTCATCGTGGGGCTGCCGCTGTCGATGTCGGGCGGTTCGACGGCCTCGACGGCCGACGCCGAAGAGTTCGCGGCCCGATGTGCGCAGGTATTCGAGCATCCGGTGCGCATGATCGATGAGCGGTTGACCACTGTTTCGGCGCAGTCCGCATTGCACAAGACCGGTCGCACCACGAAGAACTCACGCTCAGTGATCGATCAAGTTGCCGCCGTTATACTTTTGCAGCACGCCCTCGATGTCGAGCGCGCCTCGGGCAGACCGCCCGGCGTCGTCGTCGACAAGACCTCAAGGATTTCATAGTGACTGACCCGCAGCCACCCGACTCTCACCCGTTTGCCGAATTCTTTCGTGAAGCCCCCGAAGGCTCACAGCACCACGGCAGACGGGCTGCCCGCGAGGCGGCGAATCCTGGCCGCCACCCCCGTGAGCCCCGGCGTCGACGGCCGCTGCGGGGAATCATCACCCTCATCGTGGCGATTGTGCTGGTGGGTGGTCTCGGCGCCATCGGTACGTCGATCTACTTCTCGTACGAGCCCCAGATCAACAAGATCTTCGGCGCTAAGACCGTCGAGGACTACTCTGGCGACGGGACGGCCGACAAGGTCAGTTTCGTGATCGCCAGCGGCGACACCGGCGACGTGATCGGCACCAACCTGCAGAAGGCCGACGTGGTCAAGTCGTCGGCAACTTTCTACGCACTGCTGCTGAAACAACCCACGGCAGTGGTATTCCAGCCCGGCACCTACACGCTGGCGAAGCAGATGAGCTCGCAGTCGGCGCTCACCGCCCTCGAGAACCCGACGAACCATGTCACGATCAGTGTGGTGATTCCCGAGGGAACCGTCGCCGCCGATGTGCTGACCAAAGTCGCCGACGCCACCGGGGTGGCTCTCACCGATCTGCAGGCCCAGGCCGCCAACTTCACGCAGTTCGGAATCGACGCTTCGGCGCCCAACATCGAGGGCTACCTCTTTCCGGCGACGTACACGTTCGAACCGAACACCAGCGCGCACGACCTGATCAAGACCATGGTCGACCGCGCGTTCCAGTCGCTCGATGCCGCAGGGGTCGCACCCGCCGACCGCGAGAAGACGCTGACGCTGGCCTCGGTCATCCAGAAGGAGGCCGCGCAGACACCCGACTTCTACAAGGTCTCCCGGGTGTTCGTCAACCGAATTGCCGACGGTATGCCGCTGCAGAGTGACGCTACCGTCGCGTACGGCACCGGTGCGAAGCGCGTCGACACAACCGACGCCGAACGCAACGACGAGTCGAACAAATACAACACCTATGTGTACAAGGGCCTGCCCGTCGGCCCCATCTCGAACCCGGGCGACACCGCCATCGACGCGGCGCTGCACCCTGTCGCCGGCGACTGGATCTACTTCGTGACGGTGAACCTCGACACGGGCGAGACGGTCTTCTCGAGCAACCTCGACGACCACAACAAGGCCGTCGCGCAGTACCAGGCCTGGTCGGCGGCGAACCCCGGTTCGGGCGGGTAGGTCTGATGCCGCCGCGGCTCCGACTCGCTGTGCTCGGGTCTCCCATCGCACATTCGAAATCGCCGCTGCTGCACGCAGCCGCCTACCGGGTGCTCGGCTTCGATGCCGAGTACTCGGCGATCGAGGTGGGCTCTGGCGAGCTGGCCGACTTTGTCGGCGGCCGTGACGCTTCGTGGCGTGGCCTCTCGCTCACAATGCCGCTCAAAGAAGAAGTTCTGCCCCTGCTCGCGTCTGTCGATCGCCTGGCGGGCCTCACCGGCGCGGCCAACACCGTGCTGTTCGGCCCGGCGGTGCCGCAGCGTGACATGCAGCAGGGTGACATGCAGCAGCGTGCCGCGCTCGCTTCGGCCTCGTCGTCGGCACCGGATGGGCGGCCGACCCTCCTCGGATTCAACACCGATGTGGCCGGTATCGTTCGCGCCGTCGAAGCGGCGGGCATCCATCAGGCCCGGCACGTGCTCATTCTGGGCGCCGGCGCCACCGCGAAGTCGGCTCTTGTCGCGGCCGCGCAACTCGGCGCCCAACTGGTCACCGTGGCCGCACGTACGCCTTCGAAGGCAGCCGAGCTCATTTCGCTCGGTGCCCAGGTGGGCGTCATCGTCGAGCTTGTTCCGCTCAGCGCAGCACTCGCCGGCACGTCGGGCGACCTCACAATCAGCACCCTGCCCGGGGAAGCCCTCACCGCCGACGACATCGGCGGCCTGCGCGTCAGCCCGGGCTCAGCCCTCCTCGATGTGGCGTACCACCCGTGGCCGAGCACCCTCGCTGCGCGCTGGCAGGGTGCCGGCGGCACCGTCGTCTCGGGGCTGTCGATGCTGCTGCACCAGGCACTGCTGCAGGTTCGCGTCTTCACGCTGGGCGATCCCGAGCTCGTGCTCGACGACGAACCTGCTGTTCTCGAGGCCATGGCCGACGCAGTGGGCCTCAGCGGTCGGCCTGGGCGCTGAGACTGTGGGAGGATTTTAGTCATGCTTCGTTGGCTCACAGCCGGAGAATCGCACGGCCCAGAACTCATTGCCATCATTGAAGGTCTGCCGTCGGGTGTCCCGGTCACTCTCGCTCATATCCGCACCGACCTCGCTCGACGAAAGCTGGGCTACGGGCGCGGCGCCCGCATGAAGTTCGAGCAAGACGAGGTGACGGTGTCGGGCGGCGTGGTGCACGGTTTCACGCTCGGCAGCCCGGTGGCCATCCGCATCGGCAACACCGAGTGGCCGAAGTGGGTCGACGTGATGGGCTCTGAGCCGGTCACCGGCCCCGAGCAGACCCCCGAAGAGCACTTCGAGTCGGGCGGCCCGGCCACGCCCACCTCCGGCCGCGGTGCACCCCTCACCCGGCCTCGCCCGGGCCACGCCGATCTGGTGGGAATGCAGAAGTACGGCTTCGACGAGGCCCGCCCGATTCTCGAGCGCGCCAGTGCCCGTGAGACGGCAGCGCGCGTCGCACTCGGCGCCGTGGCCCGAAACTTTCTGGGCGAACTCGGAATCACCCTCGTGAGCCACACTCTTTCCATCGGCCCGGTGCGTGTTCCCGAAAACTCACCCCTGCCCCTGTCCACCGATGTCGACCGCCTCGATGCAGACCCGCTGCGCTGCTTCGACCCGGCGACCTCGGCGCTCATGGTGGCCGAAGTCGACCAGGCCCACAAAGACGGCGACACGCTCGGCGGCGTCGTCGAGGTGCTCGCGTACGGCCTGCCGCCGGGCCTCGGTTCGCACGTGCACTGGGACAGGCGGCTTGACTCGCAGCTCGCGGCTGCGCTGATGGGCATCCAGGCCATCAAGGGTGTCGAGGTGGGCGACGGTTTTCTGACCACCACTCGCCGCGGCTCCGATGCACACGACGAACTCTTTCAGGTCGACGGCGAGATCGAGCGCTCGAGCGACAAGGCCGGCGGCACCGAGGGCGGCATGAGTACGGGCACCGTGCTGCGCGTTCGCGCGGGCATGAAGCCCATCGCCACGATTCCGCACGCCCTCCGCACGGTCGACATCGCCACGGGAGAGGCTGCCTCGGCTCATCACCAGCGCTCTGACGTCTGCGCCGTTCCCGCCGCGGGAGTGGTGGCCGAGGCGATGGTCGCTCTCGTGCTGGCCAACGCTGTTCAGGAGAAGTTCGGCGGCGACGCCATCGCCGAGACGCGCCGCAACCTCGAGTCGTACCTCGCGAACATCCCACCAGCGCTTCGTTCGAGGTCATGACCGTCGTCATCATCGGGCCGCCCGCCGCCGGCAAGACCCGCATCGGCCGTCGCGTGGCCAAGCTGCTCGGGCAGAGCTTCACCGATACCGACAAGCAGATCGTCGCGCTGCACGGCGCCATTCCCGAGATCTTCGAGACACACGGTGAACCGTATTTTCGTCAGCTCGAACGGGCCGAAGTCGTGCACGCTCTCTCGGCTGGGGGAGTGGTGTCGTTCGGCGGCGGCGCCGTACTGAACGTGGCGACCCAGTTCGACCTCGAGACCTGCCTTGTTGTGCTCTTCACTGTCACGAGCGACGCGGTCAAGGCCAGGCTCGGCAATTCGAAACGACCGCTCGTACCCGACGTCGAGGCCTGGCAGCGGGTGGTGGATGCCCGGCGCGACCTCTACGCCGACCTGGCCGACTTCACCATCGACACTTCACACCGCAAAGCCGACGACATCGCCGAAGAGGTCGCCGCCTGGGTGCGAGCGCAGCTCACGAAGGAGAACGTATGACCACCGAGGGCACCACCGACTCAGCAGCCAGCACTGCCAGCACTGCCAGCACCCCCAGCACCCCCACGGTCATCCGCGTCTCGGGTGTCGACCCATACGACGTGGTGGTCGGCCGCGGTGTGCTCGACACCCTGGCGTCCTCGTTCGCTCCGGGCGTTCGCAAGGTACTGCTCGTACACGCCCCGCAGCTCGCCGACTGGGCCAGTTCGATCAGAACTGAGCTCAAGGCCGACTACGAGGTGCTGCTCGCCGAGATTCCCGACGGCGAGGGTGCCAAACGCATCGAAGTGGCGTCATTCCTCTGGCAGATTCTCGGTCAGGCCGACTTCACCCGTTCCGATGCCATCGTGGGCTTCGGCGGGGGAGCGACCACCGACGTCGCCGGTTTCGTCGCGGCCACGTGGCTTCGCGGGGTGCAGCTCATCCAGATGCCCACCACGCTGCTCGGCATGGTCGACGCCGCCATCGGCGGCAAGACCGGCATCAACACCGCCGAGGGCAAGAACCTGGTGGGCGCCTTCTACGCGCCCACCAAGGTCATCGCCGACCTCGACACCCTGGTGAGCCTGCCGCGTAATGACCTGCTGGCCGGCTTCGCCGAAGTGGTGAAGGCGGGCTTCATCGCCGAACCCGAGATCCTCGACATCATCGAGGCTGACGTGACGAAGGCAACCGACCCCACCAGCCCCGAGTTTCGGCGCCTGGTCGAACTCTCGATCGGCCTTAAGGCCCGCGTCGTGGGCGAAGACTTCAAAGAAGCCGGCCTGCGGGAGATTCTCAACTACGGCCACACCCTCGGCCACGCCATCGAGCACACCGAGCGCTACCAGTGGCGGCACGGTGCGGCCGTGGCGGTGGGCATGGTGTTCGCCGCAGAGCTCGGCCGATTGACGGGCAGCCTGTCAGACGCCGCGGTCGACCGGCACCGCAGCGTGCTCGAATCGCTCACCCTGCCCACGAGCTACCCCGTGGGCCGCTGGAACACCCTGCTCGCAGCGATGCAACGTGACAAGAAGGCGCGCGGCAGCATGCTGCGTTTCATCGTGCTCGACGACATCGCCAAGCCCACCGTTCTGCAGGGGCCGGAGACCGCCCTGCTGTTCGCCGCGTACCAGGAGATCGGTTCGTAGCCGAAAGCGACTACACTCTACTGTCGGGTGAAAACCCGCACGACCGAACTTTCTCAACCGAATGGAACCACCTTTTTATGGCTTCGACAAGCGACATCCGTAACGGCGTAGTGATGAAGATCGACGGCCAGCTGTGGGCTGTCATCGAGTTTCAGCACGTCAAGCCCGGCAAGGGTGGTGCGTTCGTTCGTACCAAGATCAAGAACGTGCTCTCGGGCAAGGTCGTCGACCGCACGTTCAACGCGGGCGCGAAGATCGAGACGGCCAACGTCGACCGCCGCGACTACACCTACTCGTACAACGACGGTCAAGACTTCGTCTTCATGGACACCGAGACCTACGAGCAGCTCAGCGTGACCGACGCCGTCGTCGGCGACGCCAAGAACTACATGCTCGAGAACCAGCCCGTCACCATCGCTCTGCACGAAGACGCGCCGCTCTACGTCGAGCTGCCGGCCTCGGTCATCCTCGAGATCACCTACACCGAGCCGGGCCTGCAGGGCGACCGCTCCACCGGCGGCACCAAGCCCGCCACGGTCGAGACCGGCCACGAGATCCAGGTTCCGCTGTTTCTCGAGCAGGGCACGAAGGTCAAGGTCGACACGCGTACCGGCGACTACCTCGGCCGCGTCAGCGACTAGGGACTGACGAACACCGATGAGTTCCCGAACCAAGGCCCGTAAGCGGGCCCTCGACGTTCTGTACGCCGCCGACGTGCGCCAGATCTCGATCAACGAGTCACTGGCCGCCGAAGCTGCCCGCGCCCTCACCGAGCCTGCCCGCGAGGCGTCGTGGGAGTACGCGCGCGAGATCGTCGGTGGCGTGGTCGAGCACGGCTACGAGATCGATGAGCTCATCGAGACGTACGCCGTGGGGTGGACCCTCGGCCGCATGCCGCACATCGACCGTGCACTTCTTCGCATCGGTATCTGGGAGATTCTCTACAACGACGGGGTTCCGGATGTTGTGGCCATCTCCGAGGCCGTCGAAGCTGCCCAGCTCATGTCGACAGACGACTCGTCGGGTTTCATCAATGGAATCCTGGCCAAGATCTCGCAGACCAAGGGCGTCACGCAGTAGAACTTCGTTGCACCGATTCGGTGCGATAGTGTGGAAGACGTAGACAACCTTTAAGAGTCGGCCTGTGAGTCGGAGAAGGGAGTCGGTCATGGCACGAGTAGTGCTGTCTCAGGCTGACATCAACCGGGCGTTGACGCGTATCTCGCACGAGATCCTCGAGTGGAACCGGGGGGCCGGCGATCTTGTCATCCTCGGTGTACCGACCCGCGGGGTGTTTCTGGCCCAGCGCATCGCTGCGATCATCCAGCGCATCGAACCGGGCGCACCGGCGTCTCTCGTGGGGGCCCTCGACGCCACGATGTACCGCGACGACCTGGGCCGCAACGTCACGCGTACCCCGCAGCCGACGCAGATTCCGGCCGGGGGAGTCGACGGCAAGACCGTCGTGCTGGTCGACGATGTGCTCTACTCGGGCCGCACCATTCGTGCCGCGCTCGATGCGCTGAGCGACATCGGGCGCCCCCGCGTTGTACGACTGGCTGTGCTGGTCGACCGCGGGCATCGCGAGCTGCCGATTCGCGCCGACTTCGTGGGCAAGAACCTGCCCACCTCGACCGACGAACGTATCAACGTGCGCCTCAGCGAGGTCGACGAGGTCGAAGAGGTGAGCATCGAGAGCCGCACGATGCCCGAGCAGCCCACCGCACAACCCACCGAGCAGCCCACCGAACCAGGCAACGGCAGCGACGAGCCCGACGGGGGAACCCGATGAGGCACCTGCTCTCGACCAAGACCCTCAGCCAGGGCGAAGCGCTGCAGATTCTCGATGTTGCCGAAGACATGGCCGCCGTCTCGACGCGCGAGGTCAAGAAGCTGCCCGCGCTCCGCGGGAAGACTGTGGTCAACCTCTTCTTCGAAGACTCCACCCGCACCCGCATCTCGTTCGAGGCGGCCGCTAAACGGCTGAGCGCCGACGTGATCAACTTCAGTGCCAAAGGCTCGAGCGTCTCGAAGGGAGAGAGCCTCAAAGACACCGCCCAGACCCTGGCAGCAATGGGGGCCGACGGCGTGGTCATTCGGCACCATGCGAGCGGCGCTCCGCACGTTCTGGCCGAGAGCAACTGGATCGACGCACCCATCGTGAACGCGGGTGACGGCACCCACGAGCATCCGACCCAGGCCCTGCTCGACGCCTTCACCATTCGCCGCCGGCTCTTCGGCGACAGAAGTCGTGGCCGCGACCTCGACGGCGTCAGCGTGGTGATCGTGGGCGACGTGATGCACTCGCGGGTCGCCCGCTCGAACCTCTGGCTGCTGCAGACGCTCGGCGCCCACGTCACGTTCGTCGCTCCTGCCACACTGGTACCGTTCGGCGCCGAAACCGACTGGCCCGTGGGCATCAGCTACGACTTCGACCAGACCATTCGAGACACCCGCCCCGATGTCGTGATGATGCTGCGCATTCAGAGCGAACGCATGAACGCGGCCTTCTTTCCCAACGCCCGCGAGTATTCGCGCGAGTGGGGCCTCGACGACGCACGCCTCGCGTCGCTTCGCCCCGATACGATTGTCATGCATCCCGGCCCGATGAACCGCGGCCTCGAGATCTCGGCGGGTGCCGCCGACTCAGCCCAGTCGACGGTACTCGAGCAGGTCACGAACGGGGTGTCAATACGCATGGCAGTTCTCTACCTGCTCATGTCTGGCGATCGAGAGGTACAACCGTGAGCAACCCGAGTTATCTCATAGTCGGGGCCACGCTTGTCTCCGGCGAGCGTACTGATCTTCTGGTTCAGGATGCCCGGCTCACCCCCGTCGCCCCGAACACGTCGAACAGCAACACGGCGGGCGCCATCCGCATCGACGCTGAGGGCCTCGTGGCGCTGCCCGGCCTCGTCGACCTGCACACCCACCTTCGCGAACCCGGATTCGAGCAGAGCGAGACCGTGCTGACCGGTTCGCGCGCCGCCGCAGCCGGCGGTTTCACGAGCGTCTTCGCCATGGCGAACACCATGCCGGTCTCCGACACCGCCGGCGTCGTCGAGCAGGTCATGGCCCTGGGCGACGACGCGGGGTTCGCCACCGTTCGGCCCATCGGGGCTGTCACCGTGGGCCTCGCCGGCGAACGACTGAGCGAGATCGGTGCGATGGCACACTCGCGCGCCCAGGTTCGGGTCTTCTCCGACGATGGCAAGTGCATCCACGACTCGTTGCTGATGCGCCGCGCCCTCGAATACGTGAAGACGTTCGACGGTGTGGTCGCGCAGCACGCCCAAGACCCGCGCCTCACCGAGAACGCGCAGATGAACGAGGGTGCGCTCTCGAGCGAGCTCGGGCTGAAGGGTTGGCCCGCCGTGGCCGAGGAGTCGATCATCGCCCGCGACGTGCTGCTCGCCGAACACGTGGGCGCACGCCTGCACGTGTGTCATGTCTCGACGGCCGGCTCGGTCGAGGTCATCCGGTGGGCCAAGAGCCGCGGCATCGTCGTGACGGCCGAGGCCACTCCGCACCACCTGCTGCTCACCGAAGATCTCGTGCGAAGCTACGACGCGCGCTACAAGGTGAACCCGCCGCTGCGACGCGACGAAGACGTCGAGGCGCTGCGGGCGGGCCTCGCCGACGGCACGATCGACATCATCGCCACCGACCACGCCCCGCACCCGACCGAGTCGAAGGAGTCGGAGTGGGATGCCGCGTCGTTCGGCATGGTGGGTCTCGAGTCGGCTCTCTCGGTGGCTCAGACTGCCCTGGTCGACACGGGCCTGCTGCAGTGGGCCGACATCGCCCGCGTGCTCTCGCAGAAACCGGCCGAGATCGGCCGCCTGGCAGACCACTCGCATGCATTCGAACCCGGTGCCCCGGCGAACTTCACCCTCTACGACCCGTCGAGCTCGAGCACATTCGACCTCGACCGGCTCGCTGGTAAGAGCACGAATTCGCCCTACCTCGGGCTGACGCTCCCCGGCCGGGTTCAGTACACCTTCCACCACGGCTACCCTACGGTTCTCGGCGGCACCGTTGTTGACAGCACGACCGTCGCGGCCAGCGCCGCGGCCTGGAAAGCAGGCAGAACCCATGGATAGACTCGGCCCCGCCCTCATCGTTCTCGCCATTCTGCTTCTGTTGTACGCGGGCATGGCGCTCGGCTGGCGTGCCCGCAAGCGCCGCCAGGCCGGGTACAGCGCCGCGCCCGAGACGCCTCAGGATGCTGGGCAGCTGCTGCTCGAAGCCCCCATGCTCTACGTGGCGACGACCCCCGCGAACCAGCCGCTCGAACGCCTCACCATCCCGGGCCTCGCCTTTCGCGCCCGCGGAACGTTCATCGTCTGGGAGAAGGGCATCACCCTCTCGCTCGACGGCGAACGCGACGTGTTCGTACCTCTCGCGCGCATCCGTTCGATCGGCACCTCGACGTACACGATCGACCGCGTGGTCGAGTCCGGCGGCCTTGTGCGCCTCGACTGGATTTCAGAGATCACAACGACAGGCGACGCCACCACCGCCGATGTCGAATCGTACGCCCGCATTCTCGACTCAGGCGACAGCATCCGCGTGCTCAGCACCGTGCAGTCGCTTCTTCAGAAACCTCAACTCCCGATGCAGGAAGGCTCGATCGCGTGATCGTAACTGAACCCGCCGTATTCGTTCTCGAAGACGGCCACCGCTACGTCGGCAAGGCGTATGGCGCCCGTGGCCGCACGTTCGGCGAGGCCGTCTTCGCCACTGGAATGACCGGCTACCAAGAGACCCTCACCGACCCGTCGTACGCCGGCCAGATCGTCATGATGACGGCCCCGCACATCGGCAATACCGGTACGAACGACGAAGACCTCGAGTCGGCCAAGATCTGGGTGGCGGGCTTCGTCGTTCGCGACCCCTCGCGCGTCGTCTCGAACCACCGTGCCATCCGTTCGCTCGACGACGACCTGGTTGAGGGCGAGGTCGTGGGCATCAGCGGCATCGACACGCGGGCCGTGACCCGTCACATCCGCTCGGCCGGGGCCATGCGCGCCGGCATCTTCTCCGGTGCTGACTTCGCTCTGTCACCGGATGCCCAGCTCGACCTCGTGCGCCAGGGAGCCGAGATGACCGGCCTGAACCTCTCGAGCACCGTCTCGACGGCCGTGCGGTACACCGTTCCCGCCGTGGGCGAGCGCATCGGATCTGTGGCCGTGCTCGACCTCGGCGTGAAGAAGTCGACCCTCAACTATCTCGCCGACCGCGGATTCGACGTCGAGGTGCTGCCCGAGTCGTCGACCACCGCCGAGGTGCTCGCCCTCGAGCCGAGCGCGCTGTTCTACTCGAACGGGCCCGGCGACCCGGAGGCATCCGAAGGCCATGTTCAGGTTCTGCAAGACGTTCTGCGCGCCGGGGTGCCGTACTTCGGCATCTGCTTCGGCAACCAGCTGCTCGGCCGCGCGCTCGGCTTCGGCACCTACAAGCTGCCGTTCGGCCACCGCGGCATCAACCAGCCCGTGCTCGACCGCACGACCGGCCGCGTGGAGATCACCAGCCAGAACCACGGTTTCGCCGTCGATGCGCCGCGCGAGGGCGTCACCGAGTCGCCCGCCGGTTTCGGCCGGGTCGAGGTGAGCCATGTGAGTCTGAACGATGACGTGGTGGAGGGCATCCGGTGCCTCGACATCAATGCGTTCTCGGTTCAGTACCACCCCGAGGCGGCCGCGGGGCCGCACGACTCGATGTACCTGTTCGACCGTTTTCGCGAAATGGTGCTGACGGGCAGACTCGATATTTCAACCGCAACTCTCGAAACGGAAAGCAAGTAATGCCCAAGAGAGAAGACATCAAGAGCGTTCTGGTCATCGGCTCCGGCCCCATTGTGATCGGCCAGGCGTGCGAGTTCGACTACTCGGGCACGCAGGCCTGCCGCGTGCTTCGCGAAGAGGGCGTACGCGTCATTCTGGTGAACTCGAACCCGGCCACGATCATGACCGACCCCGACTTCGCCGATGCGACGTACATCGAGCCCATCACCTGGCGGGTCATCGAGAGCATCATCGCCAAAGAGAAGCCGGATGCCATTCTGCCGACCCTGGGTGGCCAGACCGCGCTGAACGCGGCCATCGACCTGCACAAGCACGGCATTCTCGAGAAGTACAACGTCGAGCTGATCGGCGCGAACTTCGAGGCCATCAACAAGGGTGAAGACCGCCAGATCTTCAAGGAACTCGTGCTGCAGTGCGGTGCCGACGTAGCCCGCTCGCACATCGCGCACACCGTGGAGGAGGCCGTCGGCTTCGCCGAAGACCTCGGCTACCCGCTCGTTGTGCGCCCGTCGTTCACCATGGGCGGGCTCGGTTCGGGGTTCGCGTACACCGAGGCCGAGCTCCGCCGCATCGTCGGCGACGGCCTGCACCAGAGCCCCACCACCGAGGTGCTTCTCGAAGAGAGCATCCTCGGCTGGAAGGAGTACGAGCTAGAGCTCATGCGCGACACGGCCGACAACACGGTGGTGGTGTGCTCGATCGAGAACGTCGACCCGGTGGGTGTGCACACGGGCGACTCGATCACGGTTGCGCCCGCGCTGACCCTGACCGACCGTGAGTACCAGAACCTCCGAAACATCGGCATCGACATCATCCGCGCGGTGGGCGTCGACACCGGCGGCTGCAACATCCAGTTCGCCATCGACCCCTCGAACGGCCGGGTGATCGTCATCGAGATGAACCCGCGCGTCTCCCGGTCATCCGCCCTGGCCTCGAAGGCCACCGGCTTTCCCATCGCCAAGATCGCGGCGAAGCTGGCCATCGGCTACCGCCTCGACGAGATTCCCAACGACATCACGAAGGTGACTCCGGCGTCGTTCGAGCCCACGCTTGACTACGTGGTCGTGAAGGTTCCGCGTTTCGCGTTCGAGAAGTTCCCGGCAGCGGATGCGACGCTCACGACCACCATGAAGTCGGTCGGCGAGGCGATGGCCATCGGCCGCAACTACACCACCGCCCTGCAGAAGGCACTGCGTTCGCTCGAGAAGCGCGGATCGTCGTTCCACTGGGACGGGCCGGCCTCTGAACTGTCGAAAGACGAGCTGCTCGCCGTTGCCGCCGTGCCGACCGACGGCCGCATCGTGACGGTTCAGCAGGCCCTGCGTGCCGGTGCGAGCATCGACGAGGTCTTCGAAGCCACCAAGATCGACCCCTGGTTCATCGACCAGATCGTGCTGATCAACGAGGTGGCCGACGCGGTCGCCGCCTCACCCCTGACCGACGAAGACACGCTGCGGCTCGCGAAAGACCACGGCTTCAGCGACGTGCAGATCGCGGCGCTCCGCGGCACGACCGAAAACGAGATCCGCGCGATTCGCTACGGCCTCGGCGTTCGCCCGGTCTACAAGACGGTCGACACCTGCGCGGGGGAGTTCCCCGCGCTCACGCCGTACCACTACTCGTCGTACGACTCAGAGACCGAGGTGATGCCGAGCGAACGCCGCAAGGTGGTCATCCTGGGCTCGGGCCCGAACCGCATCGGCCAGGGCGTCGAATTCGACTACTCGTGTGTGCACGCCTCGTTCGCCCTGTCTGATGCCGGGTACGAGACGATCATGATCAACTGCAACCCCGAAACGGTCTCGACCGACTACGACACCAGCGACCGGCTGTACTTCGAGCCGCTGACGCTCGAAGACGTGCTCGAAGTCATCAACGCCGAGAGCCAGAGCGGCGAGCTGGTCGGCGTTGTGGTTCAGCTCGGCGGCCAGACGGCGCTCGGGCTTGCAAAGGGTCTCAAAGCGGCCGGCGTGCCCATCCTCGGCACCACGCCTGAGGCGATCGACCTTGCAGAAGAGCGCGGGTTGTTCGCGGGCATCCTCGATGCCGCGGGCCTGCTCGCACCGAAGAACGGCGTCGCCCACGACTACGACTCGGCCGTCGTCGTGGCCGAGGAGATCGGCTACCCCGTGCTCGTGCGCCCGTCGTACGTGCTCGGCGGTCGCGGCATGGAGATCGTCTACGACAGCCCCTCGCTCGAAGACTATTTTGTGCGCGTGGCCGGCCAGGGCATCGTCGGGCCGACGCATCCGCTGCTCGTCGACCGTTTTCTCGACGACGCCATCGAGATCGACGTCGACGCGCTCTACGACGGCACCGAGCTCTACATCGGCGGCATCATGGAGCACATCGAAGAGGCCGGTATTCACTCGGGTGACTCGAGCTGCACGCTTCCGCCCGTGACGCTGGGTCAGGATGTCATCGCCCGAGTCAAGAAGGCCACGCTCGGCATCGCAGAGGGCGTGGGTGTGCGCGGGCTGCTGAACGTGCAGTTCGCGGTGGGTGCGGGAGTTCTCTATGTGCTCGAGGCGAACCCCCGGGCATCCAGAACCGTGCCGTTCGTGTCGAAGGCACTCGGTATTCCGCTGGCCAAGGCGGCCTCGCGCATCATGGTGGGCGACTCGATCGCCGCGTTGAAGGCCGAAGGCATGCTGCCGAAGCTCGACGGCTCGATTGTGCCGTTCGACGCGCCGGTCTCGGTCAAAGAAGCGGTTCTGCCGTTCAAACGCTTTCGCACGAAAGAGGGTCTGGTCGTCGACTCGGTGCTCGGGCCGGAGATGCGCTCAACCGGTGAGGTCATGGGCATCGACCGCGACTTCCCGCGGGCGTTCGCGAAGAGCCAGGAGGCCGCGTACGGCGGGCTGCCGCTGAGCGGAGCCGTGTTCGTCTCGGTCAGCGACCGCGACAAGCGCGCGATCGTGCTGCCGGTGCTGCGGCTGCAGCAGCTCGGCTTCGAGATTCTGGCCACCATCGGCACCGCAGAGGTGCTGAATCGCAACGGTATTCGCACACGAATCGTTCGCAAGTACAGTGAGGGCGTCGACCTGGCGAACGATGAGCCGACCATTGTCGATCTCATCAATCGCAACGAGGTCGACATCGTCATCAACACGCCCTCCGGTCGCTCGGCGCGGGCCGACGGCTACGAGATTCGAGCAGCGGCGGTGGCGGCCGACAAGCCGCTGTTCACCACCATTGCGCAACTCGGCGCGGCCGTGGCGTCGTTCGACGGCATGAAAGACGGCTTCACCGTGACCAGCATGCAGGAGTACGCGTGGGAACGCGCCGAATCGCTCGAGCGGGCCGAAGAGCTCGTGCGGGCGGGCGCCGGGCAGTGACCACTCCCGTTCCGTTCGGTGAGCGGCTTGCGATCACGTTCGCGACGCTCGGGCAGCTCTGTGTGGGCATCGATCCGCACGACTACCTGCTCGACGCGTGGGAGCTGCCCCGAACGGCCGCGGGGGTTCGTGAGTTCGGGCTCCGCGTGGTGGATGCCGCCGCGGGCCGCGTGGGCATCGTCAAGCCGCAGGTGGCCTTCTTCGAACTGTTCGGCTCGGCCGGGGTGGCGGCGCTCGAAGAGGTCATGGCCGCGGCCCGCGCGGCCGGCCTGCTGGTGATCGCCGACGCCAAACGCGGAGATATCGGCACCAGCGCCGAAGCCTACGGGCGCGCGTGGCTCCAACCGGGGTCACCGCTCGAGGCCGACGCCGTGACGCTGACGGCGTACGCCGGTGTCGGCTCGCTGCAGGCCGTGTTCGACCTGGCCGAGAGTACGGGCAAGGGTGCGTTCGTGCTGAGCGCCACGTCGAACCCCGAGTCGTTCACGCTGCAGTCAGCGCGTACGGTCGGGGCGCCGACGATATCAGGAGCGACGTCGACACCGGCCGCGACGGCTGCGACGTCGACACCGGCTGCGAAGGCAGCAGCGGCAGCAGCTGACTACTCCGTTGCCGGGCTGGTTGCGCACGACGTGAGCACACACAACCGCGCGCGGTCGGGCGGCGGCTCGCACCTCGGTAACATCGGTCTGGTGCTAGGTGCGACAAAAAATCTTCTCGACTACTCGATCGACCGCGACGCCCTCGCGGCCAACCCGATGACCCCGGTGCTTGCACCCGGGTTCGGTTTTCAGGGTGCGCGCTTCAGTGACGTGCACTCGGTGTTCGGGCCGCTGACGCCCGGCACGGTGGTGGCCGTCTCGCGTTCGGTGCTCGCCGCAGGTTCAGCCAGTGGCTCGGGTACCGCCGGCATGGCCGACGCGATCACCCGGCAGAGCGGCGAACTCGCCGACGCGCTGGCCGGAGCCCGTTCGTGAAGCCCCCCGAGGTCGACCGCGTCGCGGCGTCACGGGCAGCCGTTGCCGCCCGCCGAGCGCGGGCAAGCGTGAAGAACGCCGTTGTCTCCGGTGAACGGAGCGCGAGCAGCGTCGTGACCGTGGGGCTCGCCGACAAAGACACGCCCGAAGCGGGGTTGCGGGTACGAGAGCTGCTGTTGTGCATCCCGGGCCTCGGGCCCGTTCGGGGCGACAAGGCACTCGAGAAACTCGCCATCTCGCCCTCGAAACGCATCGGCGGGCTCGGCCGGCACCAGCAGGTGAAGCTGCTCGACTACCTCGCTGTGCGCGCCCCGGGCACGGGGTATGCTCTGCCGCCGACGGAGGTGTCGACGAAGCTGGTCGTTCTGGCCGGCCCCACCGCGGTGGGCAAGGGCACGGTGTCGACCTACATTCGCGAGAACTACCCCGACGTACAGCTGTCGGTGTCGGCCACCACTCGCGCGCCGCGGCCCGGCGAGGTCGACGGGGTGAGCTACTACTTCGTCACCGACGACGAGTTCGACCGCATGGTCGAGTCAGGCGAGTTTCTGGAGTGGGCTGTGGTGCACAACCAGTCCCGGTACGGTACGCCGCGAAGCCCCGTGCGGAGGGCGCTGCGCGAAGGCAAGAGCGTACTGCTGGAGATCGACATCCAGGGTGCACGGCAGGTACGGGCATCCATGCCTGAAGCGGTTCTGGTGTTTCTGCTGCCGCCCACGTGGGATGAGCTGGTGCGCCGGCTCATCGGGCGCGGCACAGAATCGCCCGAAGAACAGGCCCGCCGACTGGCCACCGCGAAGGTCGAACTCGCAGCCCAGGATGAGTTCGATTTTCGGGTCGTGAACAACAAAGTCGACGAGGCGGCCCGCGAGGTCGTAGACTTGATGAATATTTCGTAGGCTGACGTTCGCCTCCCGTCTTTGCAATTCTCCCCCTATCCCGAACCAAGGAGCATCACCATGCCAGCCAAGCCACTCGGCATCATCGACCCGCCCATCGACGAACTGCTGTCGAAAGTCGATTCGAAGTACGCCCTGGTCATCTTTGCCTCGAAGCGCGCGCGCCAGATCAACGACTACTACGCCGACCTGCACGAAGGCAGCCTGTTCGACAATGTCGGCCCGCTGGTCGACTCCGGCATCGACGACAAGCCCCTGTCGATCGCCCTGCACGAGATCAACGAAGACAAGCTCACGGTCAAGGCCAACGCGCCCATCCCTGAGTAGCGTTTATATTTTCTTTCGTGGAGCCCGTCGCTTGGTTGTGGCGGGCTTCATCTTTTTCACCGCGGGGGCAACCCCATCCCGGCCGGGCCGTCGCCCCCGCCGATCTGCCAGAGTAGGTACATGAATATCGTCGTCGGCATCACCGGGGGCATCGCTGCGTACAAGGCGGTGAGCGTGATTCGCGGTTTTGTGCTGGCCGGTCACTCGGTTCAGGTCATCGCCACCGAGCACGCGCTGCGTTTCGTGGGCAAGCCGACGCTCGAAGCCATCTCGCGCAATACGGTTCACACCGACCTCTACGAGGGTGTCGCCGAGGTGCGGCACGTGGCGATCGGCCAGGCCGCCGACCTCATCGTGATCGCACCGACCACGGCGAACAGCCTGGCCAAACTCGCGGCCGGCATTGCGGATGATCTGCTCGGCAACACCATACTGGCCAGTCGCGCGCCCATTCTTCTGGCCCCTGCCATGCACACCGAGATGTGGCAGAACCCGGCGACGGTCGCGAATGTCGCCACCCTCCGCTCGCGCGGGTTTCACTTCATCGGGCCTGACAGCGGGCAGCTGACCGGCGCCGACTCGGGGCCGGGGCGGCTCTCGGAGCCCGACGCGATCGTGGCGGCGGGGCTCGCATTGGTGGCGACTGTCGTCGACGGGCGCGAGCCGGCAGACGCCAGTTCTGCGGGTTCGGGTGTTGCCGCTGCGGGTTCCAGCCTCGCAGGCCTCCGCATCCTCATCTCGGCCGGCGGAACCCGCGAGCCCCTCGACCCCGTGCGCTTCATCGGCAACCGGTCAAGCGGCAAGCAGGGTGTCGCCCTCGCCGATGCTGCCATTGCAGAGGGGGCGCGGGTCACGTTCGTCGGCGCCCACCTCGAAGTGCCACCACCGCGCGGAGCCGAACTGCACTCCGTCGAGACGGCCGAAGAACTGCGTGTCGAAATGCTGGCGCTCCAGGGCGGAGCCGACATCATCATCATGGCTGCCGCCGTGGCCGACTACCGCCCAAGCGAGGTGGCCGAAGGCAAAATCAAAAAAGACGTCGCGGGAGACGTGCTGACGCTCGAGCTGGTGAAGAACGCCGACATTCTTGCCGAGTTGTCGTCGCAGCGTGCTGACGACCAGGTGATCGTGGGCTTCGCCGCCGAGACCGCCGCCACGCGCGACGAACTGCTCGAACTCGGTCAGGCCAAGATCGCGCGCAAGGGCTGCGACTATCTTGTCCTCAACAGGGTGGGCTGGAGCGAAGGTTTCACCACAGACCACAACACGGTCGTTCTGCTCGATCGCACCGGGCATATAGTGATCGAGGCCGCGGGCAGCAAGCTGTCAGTGGCCCACAGCATACTCAGTGCGTTGGCTGTTCCCAGCCGCACGCACGCGCACCCGAACCACCAGGAGAAGAATGTCTAAACTTCGTCTTTTCACCTCAGAATCGGTCACCGAAGGCCACCCAGACAAGATCTGCGACCAGATCTCCGACAGCATCCTCGACGCGTTGCTCGAGGTCGACCCGGCGAGCCGGGTCGCCGTCGAGACCATGGTCACCACCGGGCTCGTGCACGTCGCCGGTGAGGTAACGACGAAGGGGTACGTCGACATCCCCACCATCGTTCGCGACCGCGTGAACGCCATCGGCTACACGTCCTCCGACATCGGGTTCGACGGCAGCAGCTGTGGTGTTTCCGTCTCCATCGGGGCCCAGTCACCCGACATCGCGCAGGGCGTGAACAACGCGTGGGAGACCCGGCAGACGGCCGACGGCGGCGACGGCGACCCGCTCGACCGCCAGGGCGCGGGCGACCAGGGCATCATGTTCGGCTTCGCCACCACCGAGACCCCCCAGCTCATGCCGATTCCCATCTGGCTCGCGCATCGGCTCAGCGAGAAGCTCGCCGAGGTGCGAAAGACCGGCCAGCTCGAGTACCTCCGCCCCGACGGCAAGACGCAGGTCACCATCGGCTACGAGGGCCACATCCCGCGCACGGTCGAAACTGTCGTGCTGTCGACCCAGCACACGCCGCGGGTGTCGACCGAACAGTTGCAGCGCGATGTCGCCGAGCTGATCATCCGGCCCGTGCTCGCCGACGCCCCGCTTGACGTGTCGGGCGCTCAGCTGCTCATCAACCCCACCGGTCGGTTCGAGATCGGCGGCCCCCAGGGCGACGCCGGGGTCACCGGCCGCAAGATCATCGTCGACACCTACGGCGGCGCGAGCCGTCATGGCGGCGGCGCCTTCAGCGGCAAAGACCCGTCGAAGGTCGACCGTTCTGCCGCATACGCCATGCGCTGGGTGGCAAAGAACGCCGTCGCGGCCGGTTTCGCCGACAAGCTCGAGATTCAGGTGGCGTACGCCATCGGCAAGTCGGCTCCGGTCGGTCTCTACGTCGAGACATTCGGCACGGGCCACCTGCCCGACGACGACATCATCGCGGCCATCGGCGAGGTGTTCGACCTGCGGCCGGCCGCCATCATCCGCGACCTCGACCTGCTGCGGCCCATCTACGCGCAGACCTCGACGTACGGTCACTTCGGGCGCGAGCTGCCCGACTTCACGTGGGAGCGTCTCGACCGCGTCGAAGCCCTGCAGGTCGCCGCGAAGTTGTGAGTGACGGCGGCATCACCCTCATCGCCCGGGTGATGCTCGAATCGCTGCTGCCCCAGCTCGACCGGTTGTTCGACTACCGGATCCCCGAGCGTCTGGCACCGGATGCCCGGCCGGGCGTTCGGGTCAAAGTACCCCTCCGTTCCGCCGGCCGCATGACCTCGGGCTACATCGTCGAGGTCACGGCGCACGCCGACTTCAGCGGAACCCTCAGCGAGCTCGAAGAGGTCGTCTCCGCGGTGCCCGTGCTCACCCCCGAGGTGTGGGCGCTCGCCCGCAGTGTGGCCGACCGTGCCGCCGGCAACGCGAGCGACGTGGTGCGGCTCGCGGTTCCGCCGCGACAGGTTCGGGTCGAGAAGGCGTTCGTGGCGCGTCGGGCGAAGGCCGCGGAGGCGGCTGCTACTGCGGCGGTTGTTGCTGCTGCTGGAAACACAGAGTCGCCCGAAAGCGCAGATCCCTCTGGAGACACTCCCAACCGCACCCCCATCGCGGGCTACGGCGACAACGTGATCGAGACCGCGCTGTACCGCCGGGCGCGTCTGTCGATCACCGCGATACCGACCGTGCGGCAGACCTCGGCCGGCGAATGGGTGGGCGCCTGGGCCGAGACCATGGCAGCCATGGCTGCGTTCACCCTCGGGCTCGGCCGGTCATCCATTCTCGTCGTTCCCGACTACCGCGACCAAGACCAGCTCGAGACGGCCCTCCGCGCCCACGTCGACGACGCCGACATCGCCCGGCTCGATGCCCGCCAGACCAACCCCGAACGCTACGCCCACTTTCTGTCGTGCCTCGAAGAGCGGCCACGCATCATCATCGGCAACCGCTCTGTTGTGTACGCGCCGGCGTTCGAGCTCGGGCTCATCGCACTGTGGGACGACGGCGACCCCCTGCACGACGAACCCCTCAGTCCGTACGTCTCGTCGCGCGATGTCGCTCTCATCCGCCAGGCGCAGTCGGGCTCGGCGCTCGCATTCGTGTCGCACTCGCGCAGCAGCGAGGTGCAGCGACTCGTCGAACTCGGCTTCGTCGACGACGTGCCACAGAACCCGAAGTTCCTGCCGAACGTCATCCCCACCTCGGCGCAGGTGTCTGGCGACGCGTTCGCCCAGTCGGCGCGCATCCCATCGTCTGCGTGGATGGCCGCCCGCAAAGCGCTCGAGACGGGCCCCGTGCTGATTCAGGTCGCCCGCCCCGGGTACGCCCCGGTTCTGGCCTGCGCGAGCTGTACCAACCCGGCGCACTGCCTGGTCTGCGACGGGCCGCTGCGCACACAGTCGAAGAACTCGCCTCCCTCCTGCGTCTTGTGCGGCGCCATCGCCGCCCAGTGGCAGTGTCGGCACTGTGAGGGCACCACGTTTCGGCTCATCGGCCAGGGCAGCGCACGAACCGCCGAAGAACTGGGCCGTGCGTTTCCGGCCACCCGCATCATCGTCTCCGACGGTACCCGCTCGCTCACCGATGTCTCAGAAGCCCCCGCACTCGTCATCGCCACCCGCGGGGCCGAGCCCGTCGCAGCCGGCGGCTACCATGCAGTTCTGCTTCTCGACGGCGAACGGATGCTCGCCCGCGAGTCGCTCACCGTCGCCGAAGACTGCCTGCGGTGGTGGTCGAACGCCATCGCCCTTGCCGCTCCGCGAGCTCCCGCCATCATCGTGGGCGTGGGCGGAGAACTCGCCCGCACCCTCGTCACCTGGCAGCAGAACCGCTTCGCCAGCGACGAGCTCGCCGACCGCCGCCGGCTGAGGTTTCCACCGGCCGTGCGCGTCGCCACAGTGAAGGGAACACCCGAGGCCGTGGCCGGCGCTGTGAAAGAACTCCACGATTCGGTTCACGGTGAAGATAGCGCGAAGATAGACGTGTTGGGCCCCGTACCCGACGAAGACGATTTCGTGCGATCCATCGTGCGGTTCGACTACTCGGTCGGCCAGGTCGTGGCCGCCACCCTTCGGGCTGCTGTCATCAGAAACGCCACCAGCAGGCGCAAAATACCCGGCCGCCCCGCCAACTTCCGCCCGCCACCCAGCCTGCGGGTTCGTTTCGACGACACGGAGATCCTCGATTGAAAATTGTCTTCGCCGGTACCCCGAGCGTGGCAGAACCCACGCTTCGCCGACTCGCCGCCGAGCACGAGATCGTCGCCGTCATCACCCGGCTCGACGCGCCGCAGGGCCGCCGCCGCATTCTCACCCCGTCACCCATCGCTGATGTCGCCGTTTCGCTCGGCCTGCCCGTGATCAAAGCGAATCGCCTCGACGATGACGTCACCGCACAGATCGCCGCGCTCAAACCGGAGCTCGGGGTCATCGTGGCCTACGGCGGGTTCGTGCGCGAGCCGCTGCTGAGCATCCCGCGCCTCGGCTGGGTGAACCTGCACTTCTCCCTGCTGCCACGCTGGCGCGGTGCGGCGCCCGTGCAGCACGCCGTGATCGCGGGCGACGCGGTCACGGGTGCCGCCGTCTTCCAGCTGGTGCCGGCGATGGATGCTGGGGCCGTGTTCGGCACCATCACCCAGACCATCGGGGCGCACCAGACCGCGGGCAACCTCCTCACCTCCCTCGCTGATGATGGCGCCGCGCTCACGGCTCGCGTGGTCGACGAACTCGCCAGCGGAGTTGCCGTGGCGCGCGAGCAGACGGGCGAGGCCACCCTGGCACCGAAGCTCTCGCTCGACGACGCCCGGCTGCACTGGAACGAGCCTTCGGCCCTCCTCTACCAACGTCTCCGCGGCGTCACGCCAGAACCCGGCGCGTTCACCTTCCTCAGCGGCCAGCGGTTCAAGATTCTCGAAGCCGAGCCCGCGCGTGATGCGGTGCAGCTGCCGCCGGGCGAGTTCGGGCTGCAGGGCGGGGCCGTCGTTGTGGGTACCGGCGATCATCCACTGCGGCTGCTGAGCGTACAGCCCGCCGGCAAGAAACCCATGCGGGCCGAGGACTGGTGGCGCGGGATCAGCAGTAGCGGCAACGGCAACGGCAGCGGCGACACGGAGAACGGCGAGACAGAGAAAGTGGTGGCAGAGTGAGCGAGTCGAACGAGCAGAACGGCGCCGAAGGGCGCGCGGCGGGTTCGGGCGGCTCGGGTGGTTCTGGTGGCTCGGGTAGTTCTGGCAGCTCGGGTGGTTCGGGTGGTTCGGGCAGCTCTGGCGGCTCGAGCAGCCACGGCGATCGCCCCAAGCACGGCCGAGCAGGCTCGAACCAGGGCCGCAACGGGTCGAGCCCGCGACGCGACGGCACGAATGCGAGTTCGGGCTCGCGGTCTGGTTCCGGCTCCGGCAGTAGCAACGCGACCCGCGACCGCGGCCGTCAGGGCGGCGGCGCCCCTCGCGACCGCTCGGGCACCGCTCCCGGCCCCCGCGAGCGCACACAGAGCGCCACCGCCGTACAGCCCGCCCGCCGCATCGCGTTCGAGGTCATCCGTGCCGTGCGCGAAGACGACGCCTACGCCAACCTGTTGCTTCCCACGAAGCTCAGCCGCGCGAAGCTGAACACCGCCGACGCGGGTCTCGCCACCGAGCTCACCTACGGCACCCTGCGCATGCGCGGGTACTACGACCGCGTCATCGAACTCGCGGCGCGGCGCCCCATCACCGAGATCGATGGAGTGATCGTCGACGTGCTCGAACTTGCGGCACACCAGCTGCTGTCGCTGCGCGTAGCCAGTCACGCGGCCGTGAACGAGGCCGTCGAGCTGGCGCGAACCGTCGGCACCCGATCATCCACCGGCTTCGTCAACGGCGTTCTGCGCACCCTCACCCGGTCGACGCCCGAGCAGTGGCAAGACCTGGTGCTGGAGTCGGCCCGGAACGACGACGAGCGCCTCGAGGTGCTGTACTCGCATCCGGCCTGGATCATCCGCGCGTTCCGCCGCGCACTGCTGAGCGACGGCGCCACAGCCGACGAGGCGGAGGTCGACCTGATCGAACTACTCGAAGCCGACAACGAAGCCGCGCGGCTCGGGCTCATCGCCCTGCCCGGGCTGGCCGATCGGGGCGAGATCAGGGCAGACGGGCATCCGGCACCGTATTCGCCGTACGGATTCATCACCGATTCAGGTGACCCCCGTGACATTCCACAGGTGGGTGAGGGCACTGTTCGTGTGCAAGACGAGGGGTCGCAGCTCGCTGCGCTGGCTCTCGTGAACGCTGCCCCCGTGACCGCGGGCGAGCTGTGGCTCGACATGTGCGCCGGGCCCGGAGGCAAGACGGCCGTGCTCGCGGCGTCGGCCGGGCTTGCCGGGGCTACGGTCATCGCGAACGAGCCGATCGCGGCGCGGGCCGAGCTCGTGCGCAATGCGGTCGCCGCGCTACCCGAACCACCCGAGGTGTGGGAGCTCGACGGAACCTCCCTGGGCGACGCCTTTCCTGCCCACTTCGACCGCATTCTCGTCGACGCGCCGTGCACCGGTCTCGGGGCACTGCGCCGCCGGCCAGAGGCGCGCTGGCGCAAGTCACCACGCGATGTCGCCGAGCTCGTGCTGCTGCAGGCGAAACTCATCGATGCAGCAGTCGCGGCGCTGAAGCCCGGAGGCATTCTGGCGTACGTGACCTGCTCGCCGCATGTCGCCGAGACGCGCGGTCAGGTTGCGGATGCTCTGCGGCGCCACACCGGCACACTCGTCGCCCTGCCGCAGTCGACCCAGTCGGTGCTGCAGTCGTTCGCGGGGCAGCCGCTGGTGCTCGGCAGCGACCCCACCCAGGTGCAGCTCTGGCCGCATCGGCACCGTACCGATGCCATGTTCATCGCGCTGCTGCAGAAGGTCGCGGAGTAGGGATGGGGGCGGGTCGGGGGCGGCCTGGGGGCGGCCCGGTTCGGGTTCGTGTTCGTGTTCGCCGGAGTGTGCTCCGTCTCGGGCTCTCCCACTCAGGCCTGTGCACAACGCGGTTCTCCACACATTCGCTCAGTTAGGCCAATAACTGAGTGAATGTCAGTGGTGCGTGAGAGAATTGCATTATGCAAACGACCACCGAAACTGCGCGCACCATCGCTGAGCTCGACGCTCTCGCGATGCGCATCAGCGCCATCGGCGCCATCGCGAGCCAAGCGGGCGCCATCGCGAGCGAAGCGGGCGACAACGGTGCGACCGCGAGCGGCGACGGTGCACGGGGTGCGGGCGCGAGTGCTTTCGCCGCAATGGTGAGCGACGACGAACTTCTGGGTGTCGCATCGGCCGTCGGCCGTGTTTCGGCGCGTATCGATGCACTGCAGATCGCTGTCGCAGGCGAGATCGGCGAGCGTTCGCGTGCAGAACTCGGCGAAGCCCGGCTCTCTGCCCGGCGTGGCTGCCGAACTCCATCCGAACTCCTCCAACGACTCACCTCACTCTCGGGCGCCGCTGCCACTCAGTTTCTCGCCGTCGGCGCTGCCACCCGCCCCTCGACTTCCTTCACCGGCGAGCCCCTTCCACCGCGCTTTCCTCGTGTCGCCCAGGCCCTCCGGGAGGGCGCCTTGTCTGCCGACGCCGCCACCGCAATCGTGCGCGGGCTCGGGCCGGCGGTGAGGGTGTTCGGCTTCCCTTCCGCCGTGAACTTCGACGGCTCACGCTCCGGCGACTCCAACAGCCCCCATGACCCTGATAACCCCGCTGGCCCGTCCGGTTCCGATAACCCCGCTGGCCCCGCTGGTTCTGATGGCGCCGACAGTATTGACAGCTTCAGCGGCTCTGACAGCTTCAGCTGTAGTGACGGCGTCACCGCCGCCGAAAGGGAGCTGGTCTCGGCCGCGCGTGGCGAAAGCCCCGAGAGCCCCGTTCCCGCAACCGCAGAAGAGTTGCGCCTGCAGGCTGCAGTGTGGTGCACCCTCCTCGACCCCGATGGCACACTTCCCGCTGAAGAACGCGCCATGAAGCTGCGCGGCTTCCGGCTCGGCACCGAGCGGCGCGGGGTCATCCCCGTCTCCGGCGACCTGCTCCCCGAAACCGCCGCTCGCCTCCAGCGCCTCTTCGACACCTACCTCTCACCCGCTTCCGGTCCTGTTGCGTTCCCTCGCGAATCGATCAGCCACGATTCAGTCAGCTGCGATCGGGTTTCCGCCCGGGCTACCATCGACAACGCCGCCGCCGCGAGCCATGCGGAGGTCGACGACATGCCCGAGACGAGATCCCGCGACCAACAGCGCCACGATGTCTTGGCGGCCATCCTCGAAACCGCCGCCCGCAGCGCCGAGACGCCGACCATCGGGGGAGCAGCACCCACCGTGCTGGTCAGCATTCAGTCCACCGAACTCGAGTCCGGTCACGGGGTGGGCTGGGCCGAAGGCATCGACGTACCCCTGTCGATCCACGCCGTCAGACAGCTCGCCTGTTCGGGCGGCACGCAGAAGGTGGTTCTCGGCGAGACGGGCCGGGTACTCTCCCTGGGCTCACCCGAACGCTGCTTCACGGGCTGGCAGCGACGCGCTATCACTCTCCGCGATGGCGGCTGCGTCATCCCCGGCTGTCAGATTCCGGCCGCCTGGTGCGAGATCCACCACGTCACCGCCCACGCCGACGGCGGCGCCACCCACACCGACAACGGGGTTCTGCTCTGCTGGTTCCACCACCGCAGCATCGAATCCTCGGGCTGGGAGGTCGCCATGCTCGCTGGAGTCCCTCACATCAAGGCCCCACCCTGGCTGTCCACAGCCCACCGGCACTGGATGCCCACCCATTCGTCTCGTATCCGCCGAACACTGCTCCGCACATGATTGTCACAGTGCATGTGAGCATTCGTCAGGTAACTGGTACGTTGTGGCGATGTCAGATCTTCTCGGCGTGTTCACCTCGATCATCTCCGCCGGGGCTTTGGCCGCCGCTGTGGCGGCCGGTATTGCCGCCTGGAGAGTGGTCGAAATCGAACGACGGAGAGACGCGCGCTCTCAGGCGCTGCACATCTCGTCGTGGGTATCAGAGCGTCCGACTGCGACAGGTCAGACGAGGGCCAAGCAGTACGGCGTCGAGATACTGAACGGCTCGACCTCGCCGGTGACAGACGTGACAGACGTGACAATCTATGTGCGCATGCTCGACGGCACCGCGTATGCCCCGCTCGCACTTCGCGTGCTGCCGCCCGGCCACTACTTCGCAGCGCAGGGTGCGAGGAGAAACCGCAGGGCAACCGACGGAGAAGCATCTTTACAGAGCGAGAAGAAGAGTGATGCCACGTGCGAAGCGAAGTACAAGTGGGCCTTCCCCGAATCGGTGGAGTCTGAGTGCAGACCGATCTGGATGAGCGAAACGTGGCGGGTGCAGAGCATGACCTTCACCGACCGAGCGAACATCACGTGGGAACGCACCGCAGACGGGGTGCTGAGCGAGCTCCCTGCACCGCATCAGCAGCACCAGGGCCGATACAGCCCGGGCCCGGAGCAGACCGGGCCGGGCGCCGGGCTCGTCTAGGGTTGGAGGTATGGCTGTGCGCATCGATCCGAGTATTCTGGCCGCCGATTTTGCGAACCTGGAGGCGGAGATCGCCCGGGTGGCGACGGCCGACCTCATTCACGTCGATGTGATGGACAACCATTTCGTGCCGAACCTGACCCTCGGGCTGCCGGTGGTCGAGAGCCTGCAGCGAGTGTCGCCGCTGCCGCTCGACCTGCACCTGATGATCTCCGACGCCGACCGCTGGGCCCCGGTGTACGCCGAGACCGGGGCGTACTCGGTCACGTTCCACGCCGAGGCGGCGGCCGATGTGGTGGCCACGGCCCGGCGGCTCCGCCAGATCGGTGCCCGTGCCGGGCTCGCGGTGAAGCCCGACACCGATATCGCCCCGTACCTCGAGTTGTTGCCCGAGTTCGACATGCTGCTCATCATGACGGTTGAGCCGGGGTTCGGTGGGCAGTCGTTCATGCAGAGCACCATGCCCAAGCTCAGCCGGGCATCCGAAGCCGTCGCGGCAAGCGGGCTCGATGTGTGGCTGCAGGTCGACGGCGGCATCAGCGAGAAGACGATCGAGCTGGCGTCGGCCGCGGGGGCGAACACATTCGTCGCCGGATCGAGCGTGTTCGGTGCCGAGAACGCTGCAGAGCAGATAGCGCTGCTGCGCGAGCTCGCTCGCTCGGCCGCCGGCGCGCACACGCACTGAGCCGCGCATCCGCACCAAGCAGCACACCCGCACCAAGCAGCACACCCGCACCAAGCAGCACACCCGCACCGACCGGCACCCCGCCCACTGCAGACCGGCTAACCTAGAAGCGTGAAAACCTTCGACGAACTGTTTGCCGAGCTGAGCGAGAAGCAGGCGTCGCGCCCCGAAGGGTCGGGCACCGTTCGTGAACTCGATGCCGGCGTGCACGCCATCGGCAAGAAGATCGTCGAAGAGGCCGCCGAGGTGTGGATGGCCGCCGAGTTTCAGAGCGATGCCGAAGCCGCCGAAGAGATGTCCCAGCTGATCTACCACGTGCAGGTGATGATGCTCGCAAAAGGCCTCACTCCGGCCGACATCTACCGACATCTGTAGTTGATTGTGTGATGCGTCCCCGCCGCATCAGACGGACGCCAACCGTTCGACACGTACTGCCGCATCACACGGACGCCAACCGTTCGACACACACTGCCGCGTCAAACGAACAGCGGCGGGCCTCGAACGCCCACCTCACTGCAGACCGTAGCCACCACACTTCTTCTGAAAGATCTTGCCATGCTGAAAATCGCGGTGCCCAACAAGGGCTCCCTGTCTGAAACCGCTGCCCAGATGCTCGCCGAGGCCGGTTACCACGGCCGCCGCGACCCCCGCGAACTGGTCACCGCCGACCCGGCGAACGGCGTCGAATTCTTCTACCTGCGGCCTCGCGACATCGCCACGTACGTCGGCTCGGGCGCCCTCGATGTGGGTATCACCGGCCGCGACCTGCTGCTCGACTCCGAGTCGCCCGCCACCGAGGTTGCCGAACTGAACTTCGGCGGCTCGACCTTTCGTTTCGCGAGCCCGGCCGGCGAGTTCAGCACGCTCGAGCAGTTGCAGGGCCGCCGGGTCGCCACGAGCTACCCGGGCCTCGTCGCGGCATTCCTCGCGAAGTCGAACGTCACCGCCACGCTGGTGAAGCTCGACGGGGCCGTCGAGTCTGCCGTGCGGCTCGGGGTGGCGGATGCCGTTGCCGACGTGGTCTCGACGGGCAGCACCCTGCGAAAGGCTGGTCTCGAGATCTTCGGCCCCGTCATTCTCGAGTCGACGGCAGTACTCATCAGTTCGGGCATCCAGAACCCGGGCGCCGACACTCTGCTGCGCCGGCTGCAGGGCGTTCTCGTGGCCCGCCAGTATGTGCTGATGGACTACGACGTGCCCCGCGCCCACCTCGATGCCGCCGCCGCACTCACGCCCGGCATCGAATCGCCCACCATCTCGCCCCTTGCCGACCCCGACTGGGTTGCGGTGCGCGCGATGGTTCCGCGCCACGACATGAACCTCGTCATGGACGCCCTGTGGGAGGTCGGCGCGCGCGCCATTCTGGTCAGCCCCATTCACGCTGCGAGAATCTAGTCATGACACTTGCAGTGCGGGTGATTCCGTGTCTCGATGTGGCCGCCGGTCGCGTGGTGAAGGGCGTCAACTTCGAGAACCTGCGTGATGCCGGTGACCCTGTCGAACTGGCCGGCCTGTACGCCGCACAGGGCGCCGACGAGATCACCTTTCTCGACGTGACCGCCACCGTCGACGAGCGCGCCACGATGTACGACATCGTGCGCCAGACCGCCGAGCAGGTCTTCATTCCGCTCACCGTCGGCGGGGGAGTGCGAAGCACCGACGACGTGGCCCGCCTGCTCGCCAGCGGGGCCGACAAGGTGGGCGTGAATAGCGCCGCCATCGCCCGCCCCGAGCTCATCGGCGAGATCGCCGACCGGTTCGGCGCACAGGTTCTGGTGCTGTCGCTCGACATCAAACGCTCGACGAGCGAGGCTGCGCGCCGCGGCTCGGGTTTCGTCGTGACCACGCACGGCGGTCGCCGCGAGACCGAACTGGATGCCCTGGCCTGGGCCACCCGCGCTATCGAGCTGGGGGCGGGCGAACTGCTCGTGAACTCCATCGACGCCGACGGCACGAAAGACGGCTATGACCTCGAACTGATCCGGTTGATGCGGGCCATCAGCTCCGTGCCCGTGATCGCGTCGGGCGGCGCCGGGCGCGTGAGCGACTTTCCCGACGCCATCGCCGCGGGGGCCGACGCCGTTCTCGCCGCATCGGTGTTCCACAACCGCGAGCTCACCATCGCCGACGTCAAGTCGGCCCTCACCGAGAGCGGGGTGGTGGTGCGATGAGCAGCAGCACGGGCAACAGTACGGGCAACGACACGAGCGTGAGTGATGACACGAGCGCCGACAGTGCCCTCGACGCCATCATCAGCCGCGCGAGCTTCAACGGCAAGGGCCTGCTGCCCGCCGTCATCCAGCAGTTCGACACCCGCGAGGTGCTGATGCTCGGCTGGATGGACGCCGAAGCCCTACGCCGCACGTACACCAGCGGCCGGGTGACGTTCTGGTCGCGCTCCCGCCAGGAGTACTGGCGAAAGGGCGACACTTCCGGCCACGCGCAGTTCGTGAAGTCTGCCGCCCTCGACTGTGACGGGGATACGCTTCTTGTAGAGGTCGACCAAGTGGGCGCCGCGTGCCACACCGGTGACCGCACGTGCTTCGACGCCGACCACCTGCACCCCGTCGTGGGCAATGCTCCCGCAGCACCGAGGCCGGAAGCACCAGCGCCAACACACACAGAACCAGCAGAACCAGCAGAACGAGACATCTGATGCCCCAGACCGCAGTGCACAGCACCACGCGTGAGCAGTTCGACGAACTGCTCGGCACGCACCGGGTGATCCCGGTCATCCGCACCCTCTTCGCCGACGGCGAGACGCCCGTGGGCATCTACCGCAAGCTGAGCGACAACCGGCCGGGCACCTTTCTGCTCGAGTCGGCCAGCCAGGGTGGGGTGTGGTCGCGGTTCTCGTTCATCGGCGTGTCGAGCTACGGTGTGCTCAGCGCTCAGGATGACCGTTCGGTGTGGCTCGATTCCGGGCTCAGTGCCGCGCGAGCGTTTCCGCACGGTATGCCGGGCACACCGCTCGAGGCCCTGGCCGAACTCTACGAAGAGTGGAAGACCCCAGCCGTCGACGGCCACCCGCCGCTGACCGGGGGCCTCGTCGGCTTCATCGGCTGGGAGACCGTTCGCCAGATCGAGCGCCTGCCCGACCAGCCGGCCGCCGACATCGAGGTTCCGAGCCAGGCGCTGACGTTCGTCGCCGATCTCGTGGCCGTCGATCATCTTCTCGGCACGGTCACCCTCATCTCAGCCGTACTGGCCGACGGTGACCTCGCGGGCGGGTCGGGCGATGCCGGTGGGCACAGTGCCGATCCCGACGAGCTCTGGGCCGATGCCGTCGCGCGGCTCGACGCCATGCAACTGCGGCTCGCCCAGCCCGCCGAGGCGTGGCTCGCCGATGCCGACTTCTCGCTCAGTGCCGCGCCGGTGGCACGCACCGACCGCAGCGCGTTCCTTGAGTCGATCGAGGTGGCCAAAGAACACATTCGCGAGGGCGACATCTTTCAGGTGGTCGTCTCGCAGCGGTTCGACCTGGCGTGCGAGGCGGAGCCCATCGAGGTGTACCGTGTGCTGCGCACGCTGAACCCGAGCCCCTACCTGTACCTGCTGAACCTCGAGACCCCGGGCGGCGAGCCGTACGCCATTGTCGGTTCAAGCCCTGAGGCTCTGGTCAAGGTCGAAGGTTCGCGGGCCTTCACCCACCCCATTGCTGGCTCCCGCCCCAGGGGTCGCACGACCGACGAAGACCTGGCCTATGAGACCGACCTGCTGGCAGACCCCAAAGAGCGCGCAGAGCACCTGATGCTCGTCGACCTCGCCCGCAACGACCTGCTGAAGGTCTGCCGCGCCGGGTCGGTCGAGGTGACCGAGTTCATGCGCATCGAGCGGTTCAGCCACATCATGCACATCGTGTCGTCGGTCGAGGGGATGCTCTCACCCGACGTCACCGCGGTCGATGTGTTCCGCGCCACCTTCCCTGCCGGCACGCTCTCGGGTGCGCCGAAACCGCGCGCGCTGCAGATCATCGACGAGCTCGAACCCGCCCAGCGCGGCGTCTACGGGGGAGTCGTGGGCTACTTCGACTTCGCCGGCGACGCCGACCTCGCCATCGCCATCCGCACCGCGGTGATCGCAGGGGGCACGGCTCGTGTGCAGGCGGGCGGCGGAATCGTGGCCGACTCCGACCCCGACTCCGAGTTCATCGAGTCGCAGAACAAGGCGGCCGCCCCGCTGCGGGCCGTCGCCATCGCCAACGCCATGAAGCGGGTCGTATGAGCGACGCACGCGAGACCCCGGATGCAATGGCCGCCAAGGCCCGCCGCTTGAAGTCGTTCACGATTCTGGCTGTGGTGCTCTGGAGTGCCCTCGTCTTCTTGGCCTGGTCGCAGCCCTGGTTCAGCCTGACCGCCAGCGGGCGGGCCGGTGACAGCCTCACCATCAGCGTGCAGGGCAGCATCGCAGGGCCCGCACTCTCGGCCCTGGCTCTGGCCGGCCTCGCCCTGTCAGCTGCCCTCGCCATCGCCGGAACCGTCGTACGCGCCGTGCTCGGCTTTCTCGAACTCGTGCTGGGCGCCTCCATTGCGTTCTCATCGATCAGCGCCCTTGCTGATCCTGCCGGCGCTAGCCAGGCCGCCGTGACGACGGCTACGGGCGTGGCAGGGTCGGGCTCGATCAAGGCGATCGTGTCGGCAGCGAGCCCCACGCTCTGGCCCTACCTCGCTGTGGTGGTCGGCGTGCTGATGGCCCTCACGGGCATCCTGATCATGGTGTCACTGCGCCGCTGGCCCGTGTCGGGCCGCCGCTACCAGCCGGTTCAGTTCGCCGCCGCCGACGGCCGCACCTCGTCGAACCCGGCAGACCTGCTCGAGCCCGATGACGATAAGGCCGATGACGAGACTGAGCCCGCGAACCCGGTCGACCCCGACGAAGTCGCCATCAGCAGCAAGAATGCGGCCGTCGACAATTGGGACAGCCTCACACGCGGCACCGACCCCACCAGCTGACGCCAGCCCCAAACAACGACGCCAGCCCCAAACAACGCTGCCGTCACCAGATACACTTGAATTCGACCAGCGCAGCCGCGCGCACAGCACCGAGGAGCATCACGCACAATGAGTATTGAGTCAGCAGAACCGGGCCACGGCAGCTCCACTGCCTCGTGGACGGCGGTGGTCATCATGCTGGTGGCCTTCGCCATCGGCACCACCGCTTTCTTCTTCAGCATCGTGTGGCTCGTCTGGGCTTCGGCTGGTCTTCTCATCCTCGGCCTGCTCACCGGCATCGTGCTGGCGAAGGCCGGCTATGGCGTGGGCGGCTCGAAAACCGTCTCGAAGAGTCACTGACGCCGGTGCTTCGAGATCTCACCGCCGGTGCCGCTGAAGATGCAGCAGCCCGGCAGCAGCTCGTCTCTTTCGACGACATAGAACAGCGCGCCCACGAGCAGACGCCGGCCCTGGATGCCCTGGCCTTCCTTGCTCCCGCTGAACGCGTCAAGATCATCGCCGAAGTCAAGCGCTCGAGCCCGAGCCGCGGGGCCCTGGCCACGATCACCGACCCGGCAGCCCTCGCCTCGACGTACCAGTCGGCGGGCGCGAGCACGGTCAGCGTGCTCACCGAGGGCCGCAAGTTCAAGGGTTCCCTCGAAGATCTCGAACTCGTGCGCGATGCGGTGTCGATTCCGGTGCTGCGAAAAGATTTCATCACGCTCGACTACCAGGTCTTCGAGGCCCGTGCCGCCGGCGCCGACCTCGTTCTGCTGATCGTGGCTGCTCTCGAGCAGCCCGAGCTGGTGCACCTGCACGAGCTGATCACGTCGCTCGGCATGACCGCGCTCGTCGAGACGCACTCCGCCGACGAGGTAGAGCGTGCGCTCGACCTCGGCGCCTCGCTGATCGGTGTCAACGCACGCAACCTCAGCACCTTCGAGCTCGATCAAGACCTGTTCGGGCGACTCGCCGACCGCATTCCTGCCGGCATCATCCGCGTGGCCGAGTCTGCCGTGAAGACCGCGGCCGATGTCAGCCACTACCGCTCGAGCGGAGCCGACGTGGTACTCGTGGGCGAAGCCCTCGTCACGGGCGACCCGGCACGCACGCTCGAAGAATTTCTCGGTATTTCATGACTGGAGTTCGATGACCACCCACCTGCGCGACGAACAGGGCCCCTTCTTCGGCGAGTTCGGCGGGCGGTTCATGCCCGAATCGCTCATCGCCGCTCTCGACGAGATCTCGGCCGCCTACGACGAGGCGAAGAACGACCCGTCGTTCGCTGCTGAGCTGGCAGCACTTCACCGCACGTACACCGGTCGCCCCTCGATCATCACCGAGGCTCCCCGGTTCGCCGAACACGCCGGCGGCGCGCGCATCATTTTGAAGCGCGAAGACCTGAACCACACCGGTTCGCACAAGATCAACAACGTGCTCGGCCAGGCCCTGCTCGCACAGCGGCTCGGCAAGACCCGACTGATCGCCGAGACCGGTGCCGGCCAGCACGGCGTCGCCACGGCCACGGCCGCCGCCCTGTTCGGGATGAGCTGCGTGGTCTACATGGGCGAGGTCGACACTGAGCGCCAGGCGCTGAACGTGGCCCGCATGCGCCTGCTCGGCGCCGAGGTCGTCTCGGTCACCACCGGCACGCGCACGCTGAAAGACGCCCTGAACGAGGCCTTCCGCGACTGGGTGGCGAACGTCGAAGACACCCACTACCTGCTCGGAACCGTGGCCGGCCCGCACCCGTTTCCGGTGATGGTGCGCGACTTTCACAAGGTCATCGGTGAAGAGGCCCGCGAGCAGGTGCTCGCCCTCACGGGCGCCCTGCCCACCGCCGTGGTCGCCTGCGTGGGCGGTGGCTCGAACGCCATCGGCATCTTCCACGCCTTTCTCGACGACCCCGATGTCGAGCTCTACGGCTACGAAGCAGCGGGTGACGGTGTCGACACCGATCGGCACGCCGCCACCATCTCGCGCGGCCGCCCCGGCGTGCTGCACGGCTCGCGAAGCCTGATGTTGCAAGACGCTGACGGCCAGACCAGCGACTCGCACTCCATCTCGGCCGGCCTCGACTACCCTGGGGTTGGTCCAGAACACGCGTGGCTCTCCTCGATCGGCCGGGCCACGTACCTGCCCATCACCGACGCCGAGGCTATGAACGCGTTCCGGCTGCTCTGCGTGACCGAGGGCATCATTCCGGCCATCGAGTCGGCCCATGCTCTGGCGGGTGCGCTCGACCTCGGCAAGAGGCTCGGCCCGGGTGCCACCATTCTCATCAACCTCAGTGGCCGCGGCGACAAAGACGTGGAGACCGCCGGGCGCTACTTCGGTGTGCTCGACGAAGCTGCGCTGGTCGCCACCGAACTCGATGCCATCGAGGCCGACGAAGCCGAAGGGGTTCAGCGATGACCGCCGTCACGAGTGCAGCAGGCCCAACCGCTGGCTCCGCCTCAGCAGCAGCCTCGCCCGTCGGCCGCACTATCGCTCGCGCCAACTCCGACCGTGCGGGGGCGCTCATCGGCTACCTGCCCGTGGGATTCCCCACCCTCGCCGGCAGCATCGATGCGGCCGTGGCCCTGGTCGAGAACGGTGTCGATGTACTCGAACTCGGGTTGCCGTACACCGACCCGGTGATGGATGGCCCGGTCATCCAGCGCGCCACCCAGACCGCCCTCGAGAATGGGTTTCGCCTGCGAGACGCGTTCACGGCGGTCGAGGCCATCAGGGCGCGAGTGGATGCCCCCATTCTGCTCATGACGTACTACAACCCCATCGTGCAGTACGGTATCGACCGTTTTGCCGACGACCTCGTATCGGCCGGCGGCGCGGGGCTCATCACGCCCGACCTCACCGTCGACTCCGGCGCAGAATGGCTCGCCACAAGCGACCGCACGGGGCTCGACCGCGTGTTTCTCACCGCACCCACCTCCACGAGTGAGCGCCTGAAGCTCGCCGTCGACCACAGTCGCGGGTTCGTCTACGTCGTATCGACCATGGGCGTCACGGGTGCTCGGGGCGACGTCGACTCGGCAGCGCGAACACTGGTCGATCGACTGCGGGAGGTCGGGGCATCCACCTCGACCGCCAGCGCCTGCGTGGGCATCGGCATCTCGACGGGCGACCAGGTTGCTGAGGTTTTGGCGTACGCCGATGGGGCGATCGTCGGCTCAGCACTCGTTCGGGCGCTCTCCGAGCACGGCGTTGCCGGAGTTGCCCGTGTGGCCGCCGAGCTGGCTGCCGGTACGCGCAGGTAGCGAACTCGAATACACTTGGCGATGCTGGCCGCGCGCCTCGCCGCCTGCTCCCGTACGGAAGGTTTCAACCCCGGTGTTTCTGCCTCAAAGCATTCCCAGCCCGTCGATCAACTCGCTTGACATCACGGGTTGGCTCCAGACCCTGGGTATCGACCTGCCGTTCACGCTGAACATCCGCATCTATGCGCTCTGCATTCTGTTCGGCATCATCATCGCCACCATCATGACGTCTCGCCGCCTCACCAAGCGCGGGGCCGAGCCGGGCATCGTTCTCGACATCATTCTGTGGGCCGTGCCGCTCGGCATCATCGGGGCACGCGTCTTTCACGTACTCACGCACCCTGGCGACTACTTCTACCCCGGCGCAGACCTGGCGAAGACGCTGTACATCTGGGAGGGCGGCATCGCCATCTTCGGCGGGCTGATCGGCGGTGGCATCGGCGCAATGATCGGGTGCCGGTTGTCGGGCATCCGATTCTGGACCTTTGCCGACGCCCTCGCACCCGGGCTGCTGCTCGCGCAGGCCTTCGGCAGGTTCGGCAACTATTTCAACCAGGAACTCTTCGGTTTTCCCACCGATGGCTGGTGGGGCCTCGAGATCGCGTCTCCCAACACTGCTATTCCGATCGGCCTCGCGCCGGGCACCCTCTTTCAGCCCACGTTTGCATACGAGGTCATCTGGAACGTTCTGGGCGTGCTGTTCCTGCTCTTCATCGGCAAGAAGCTGAGCCTGCAGTGGGGCAAGCTGTTCGGCGCGTACCTCATCTGGTACGGCGCCGGCCGCAGCGTCTGGGAGACCATCCGCATCGACCCGAGCGAGATCTTCTTCGGCGTTCGCACGAACGTCTGGGCCGCGTGGGCCGCCATCGCGGTGGGCCTCATCATCATCATCGTTCAGACGCGCCGCCACCCCGGTGTCGAGCGCGGCCCGTACACCTCCGGCACTGTGTGGTCGGCGGCAACGGCTGCAGTAGACTCCAAAGAGACGTATTCAGACGAAGATCTCCGGGGCGACGACGCTTCGAATGAGTCAGACTCCGAAGACAACAGTTCTGAAGACAACACCCCCGAAGTCAACCCGCTTCCTCACGATCGCGAACCGAGTGCCACAAGCACGGCCGGGGCGAAACGCACGCTGTAGACAACAACACGACCAGTCGACAGCAGTAGACACTTCGTACCACCCTTTCACCTCGGGCCGCCGGCGTCCCAATCACAGCTACCCGGTTGCAGTTCTCCGGGGGGATGGATTCTTATGGTTGAGAGCACTACCTCTTCCTCCACCAGCGCTTTCAGCTTCAGTGCGCTTCCGTCGTCGCAGGGTCTGTACGACCCGAGCAATGAGAAAGACGCCTGTGGCCTGGCCATGGTCGCAACGCTGCGTGGAACAGCCGGTCACGACATCATCGTGACCGCGCTCACCGCGCTTCGAAACCTCGAACACCGCGGCGCGGTCGGCTCCGATGCGGGCACCGGCGACGGTGCGGGCATCCTCACCCAGATTCCCGACGAATTTCTGCGCGCTGTGGCGGGCTTCGACCTGCCCGAGGTCGGCTTCTACGCCGTGGGCAACGCTTTTCTGCCGCTTGACAAGGCCGAACGAGACACCGTTCTCGAGCGGCTCACCGAGGTCGCCGAAGAAGAGGGCCTGGCGGTTCTGGGCTGGCGCGAGGTTCCGGTGCACCCCGACGAGCTCGGCCGCCTGGCACGTGAAGCGATGCCTGCCATCTGGCAGCTGTACGTCGAGGCGAAACACCACGATGCGAACGGGGCCAAGGCTTCGGGCATCCAGCTCGACAGGCTCACCTATCGCCTGCGCAAGCGCATCGAGCACGAGCACGAGGTGTACTTCATGTCGCTGTCGGCGCGCACGCTGACGTACAAGGGCATGGTCACCACCCTGCAGCTCGAGCCGTTCTACCCCGACCTCTCTGACGAACGGTTCGCCTCGAAGCTGGCGCTCGTTCACTCGCGCTACTCCACCAACACGTTCCCGTCGTGGCCGCTCGCGCAGCCGCTTCGCATGATGGCGCACAACGGTGAGATCAACACCGTGCAGGGCAACCGCAACTGGATGCGCGCGCGCCAGTCGCAGCTGAAGAGCGCTGCTCTCGGCGACATGGCCCCCCTGCTGCCGATCGTCACGCCCGGTGCCAGCGACTCGGCCTCGTTCGATGAGGTCGTCGAACTGCTGACCCTGGCTGGCCGACCGCTGCCGCACGCCATCATGATGATGGTTCCCGAGGCGTGGGAGAACAACGCTGCCTTCGACCCGCAGCGGCGCGCCTTCTACGAGTTCCACTCCACCCTGATGGAGCCGTGGGACGGCCCGGCTGCGCTGGTCTTCACCGACGGCACGCTCGTCGGTGCCACGCTCGACCGCAACGGCCTGCGCCCCGGTCGCTACCTGGTCACCGACGACGGCCTGGTTGTGCTCGCCAGCGAGATCGGCGTGCTCGACGTCGACCCCTCGAAGGTCGTTCGCAAGGGGCGGCTCCGCCCCGGAAAGATGTTCCTCGTCGACACCGAGGCCGGTCGCCTCATCGAAGACGACGAGATCAAAGACTCTCTCGCAGCAAGCGAGCCATGGGCCCAGTGGCTTGACGAGGGGCGCATCAATCTGCGCGACCTGCCCGAGCGCGAGCACATCGTGCACACGCCGGCCTCGGTCACCCGTCGTCAGCGCACGTTCGGGTTCACCGAAGAAGAGATCCGCATTCTGCTCACCCCGATGGCCAAGAACGGCGCAGAGCCGCTCGGGGCCATGGGCTCCGACACTCCCATCGCGGTGCTCTCGAAGCGCCCGCGGCTGCTCTTCGACTACTTCACGCAGCAGTTCGCCCAGGTGACGAACCCGCCGCTCGACTCCATTCGTGAAGAAGTCGTCACCTCTCTTCGCCTCGGCCTCGGCCCCGAGCGCAACCTGCTCGACGCGACGCCCGGCCACACCGGCCAGGTCGTGCTCGACTTTCCCGTCATCGACAACGACGAACTCGCGAAGATCCAGCACATCGACGGCGTCTCCGGCAGCTCGACCACCACGACCATCAAGGGTCTCTACCGGGTGGAGAACGGCCCGTCGGCCATGCAGGAGCGCATCACCGAGATGTGCGCCGAGGCAGACGAGGCCATCGCGCGCGGCGCCAAGTTCATCGTGCTGAGCGACCGTGACTCGAACAAAGACCACGCACCTGTTCCCTCGCTGCTGATGCTCTCTGGCGTTCACCACCACCTCATCCGCACCCAGAATCGCATGAAGGTGGGCCTGATCGTCGAGGCCGGCGACGTTCGCGAGGTGCACCACGTCGCGCTCCTCATCGGTTTCGGTGCGTCTGCGATCAACCCGTACCTCGCCATGGAAACGTGCGAGAACCTCGTGCGCTCGGGAATGATCACCGGTATCACGCCCGAGAAGGCCGTGAAGAACGTGATCAAGGCGCTCGGCAAGGGCGTTCTGAAGATCATGTCGAAGATGGGCATCTCCACGGTGTCGTCGTACGCAGGCGCCCAGGCGTTCGAGGCCGTCGGTCTCGACAAGGCGTTCGTCTCCGAGTACTTCACCGGCACCTCATCGAAGCTCGGCGGCATCGGCATCGACGTCATCGCGGCCGAGAGCGCCAACCGGCACGCGGCCGCGTACCCCGAAGACGGCAGCGTCACGGTTCACGAACCGCTCGCCGTCGGCGGCGAGTACCAGTGGCGCCGCGAAGGCCCGCCGCACCTCTTCAACCCCGACACCGTCTTCCGCCTGCAGCACTCCACCCGCGCGCGCCGATACGACATCTTTCGCGAGTACACCAAGCTGGTCGACGACCAGGCTGCAGAGCTGATGACCCTCCGCGGCCTGTTCACGCTGCGCACGGATGCCCGGCCCCCCGTCGCTCTCGACGAGGTCGAATCGGTCGCATCCATCGTCAAGCGGTTCTCCACCGGCGCTATGAGCTACGGCTCCATCTCGCAGGAGGCGCACGAGACGCTCGCCATCGCCATGAACAGGCTCGGCGCGAAGTCGAATACCGGTGAGGGCGGAGAAGACGTCGCCCGCCTTCTCGACCCCGAACGCCGCAGCTCGATCAAGCAGGTTGCATCCGGCCGCTTCGGTGTGACCAGCATGTACCTGACGCACGCTACAGACATCCAGATCAAGATGGCGCAGGGTGCCAAACCCGGCGAAGGCGGCCAGCTGCCGCCCATGAAGGTCTACCCGTGGATCGCGCGTACGCGCCACGCCACCGCCGGTGTGGGTCTCATCTCGCCGCCCCCACACCACGACATCTATTCCATCGAAGACCTCAAGCAGCTCATCTTCGATCTCAAGCGCGCCAACCCCGAAGCTCGTGTACATGTCAAGCTCGTGAGCCAGAACGGCATCGGCGCGGTTGCGGCCGGTGTCACGAAGGCCCTGGCCGACGTCGTACTGGTCTCCGGCCACGACGGCGGAACGGGTGCGAGCCCGCTCAACTCCTTGAAGCATGCCGGCACCCCGTGGGAGCTGGGCCTCGCAGAGACCCAGCAGACGCTCATGCTGAACGGCATGCGCGACCGCGTCGTGGTTCAGGTCGACGGCCAGATGAAGACCGGCCGCGACGTCATCGTGGGCGCGCTGTTGGGGGCGGAGGAGTTCGGTTTCGCCACCGCACCGCTCGTCGTCTCCGGCTGCGTCATGATGCGGGTCTGCCACCTCGACACCTGCCCCGTGGGCGTCGCGACGCAGAACCCCGAGCTTCGTGCGCGCTTCAGCGGCAAGCCAGAGTACATCGTCAACTTCTTCGAGTTTCTCGCCCAGGAGGTACGCGAGTACCTGGCCGAGCTCGGGTTCCGCACGCTCGAAGAGGCCATCGGCCACCACGAACTGCTGAATGTCGACAACGCCCTCACACACTGGAAGGCCGACGGCCTCGACCTCAGCCCCATTCTGGTCGGCCCGACGTTCTCCGACTCCGAGCCGCGCGTCAACCGTCGTCAGCAGGAGCACGAGCTCGAGAAGCACTTCGACAACCGCCTCATCCGTGACGCGGCAGAGGCGCTGGAGTTCGGCGAGCCCGTCGTCATCACCCTGCCCATCCGCAACACCGAGCGCGCCGTCGGCACCATGCTCGGCCACGAGGTGACGGTCCGGCACGGTGAGAACGGCCTGCCCGACGACACCATCCAGATCACGCTGCTCGGCTCGGCCGGCCAGTCGCTCGGTGCGTTCCTGCCCTCGGGCATCACGCTGCGCCTTGAAGGCGACTCCAACGACTACGTGGGCAAGGGCCTCTCCGGCGGCCGCGTCATCGTGCGGCCGAACCGTGCGTCGACCTTCGCCGCCGAAGACAATGTGATCGCCGGCAACGTGATCGGCTACGGCGCGACGAGCGGCAGCATGTTCATCCGGGGCATCGTCGGTGAGCGTTTTCTCGTGCGCAACTCGGGTGCGATCGCCGTGGCCGAGGGAGTGGGCGACCACGCCCTCGAATACATGACCGGTGGCATTGCGCTGATTCTCGGCGAGACCGGGCGAAACCTCGGTGCGGGCATGTCAGGTGGTACTGCTTACGTCTACAAGCTTCGCCCCGAGCTCATGAACGCCGACTCGGTGGCCAGCGGCGAACTGCAGCTGCTGCCGCTCGATGCGGCCGACAACGACCTGCTGCGTTCGCTTCTCACCGAACACGAGTCGGAGACCGGTTCGGCCGTGGCCGCCTCGATGCTTCAGAACTTCGACGAGACCGCTCGTGATTTTGTGAAGGTGCTGCCGCGTGACTACGCGGCTGTGCTTGCAACCCGCCAGACGGCGCTCGACGAGGGTCTCGACCCCGACGGCGATGTTGTCTGGGAGAGAATTCTGGAGGTAACCGGTGGCTGATCCCAAGGGGTTCTTGAAGGTCACTGAGCGTGAGGTGCCCAAGCGGCGGCCCGTTCCGATTCGACTGATGGACTGGAAAGAGGTCTACGAGGCCGCCGACCCGTCGGAGACCCGCCGCCAGGCCGGTCGCTGCATGGACTGCGGTATTCCGTTCTGCCACCACGGCTGCCCGCTCGGCAACCTGATTCCCGAGTGGAACGACCTCACGTGGCGCGGCGAGGGCCGGCAGGCCATCGAGCGCCTGCACGCCACGAACAACTTCCCCGAGTTCACGGGTCGGCTCTGCCCGGCACCGTGCGAGAGCTCGTGTGTGCTCGGCATCAACCAGCCTGCTGTCACCATCAAGCAGGTCGAGGTGTCGATCATCGACCAGGCCTTCGCCAACGGTTGGGTCACCCCGCACCCGCCAGAGCGTCTCACCGGCAAGACGGTCGCCGTCGTCGGATCCGGCCCGGCCGGTCTCGCCGCGGCACAGCAGCTCACCCGCGCCGGCCACACGGTGGCCGTGTACGAGCGTGACGACCGCATCGGCGGGCTGCTGCGGTACGGCATCCCCGACTTCAAAATGGAGAAGAAGCACCTCGAGTCGCGTCTCACGCAGATGATGGCTGAGGGCACCCGCTTTCGCGCCGGCATCAACATCGGCGTCGACATCACCTGGGCCGACCTCCGTTCGCGTTATGACGCGGTCATCGTCTGCACGGGTGCGACCGTTCCACGCGACCTCGTCATCCCCGGCCGCGATCTCGAGGGCGTGCACCACGCCATGGAGTTCCTCGTTCAGGGTAACAAGGTGGGCGCTGGCGACACCGTCACCGATCAGATCACTGCTGAAGGCAAGCACGTCGTCGTTCTCGGCGGCGGCGACACCGGAGCAGACTGCATCGGCACCGCGCACCGCCAGCAGGCCCTCTCTGTGACCAACCTTGCCATCGGCCAGCAGCCACCGACCGAGCGTGCCGAGAGCCAGCCCTGGCCCATGGTTCCGAACCTCTTCGAGGTCTCGAGTGCCCACGAAGAGGGCGGCGAGCGGGTCTTCCTGGCCTCCACCGTCGAGTTCCTCTCCAACGAGTCGGGCGAGGTTCGCGCCATCCGCGTGGCCGAGACCGAGTATCTGGATGGCCGCCGCGTACCCAAAGCGGGCACCGAACGTGAGATCCCCGCCGACCTCGTACTGCTGGCGCTCGGCTTCACCGGGCCCGAAACCCATGACCTCACGCACCAGGTCGGGGCGGTGTTCGACACCCGCGGAAACGTCGAGCGCGGTGCCGACTACTCCACGAGCATCCCGGGCCTGTATGTTGCCGGTGACGCCGGTCGCGGCCAGTCGCTCATCGTCTGGGCCATCGCCGAGGGTCGCGCTGCGGCCTCGAGTGTCGACCGGTACCTTGAAGGCGACACCGAACTGCCTTTCCCCGTTTCCCCAACCGACCGCGCAATCGCGATCTAATAGAACCAAACCGATGCGCACACCGCGCAGAAGCATGGAGTACCACACAGAATGAGACGCGCAAAGATCGTCGCCACCCTCGGGCCGGCGACCTCGTCATACGAGAACATCCGGGCCATCATTGACGCCGGAGTTGATGTCTGCCGCATGAACCTCAGCCACGGTTCGTACGACGTACACGAAGGCATCTACGCCACCGTGCGCAAGGCGGCCGCAGACTCGGGTCGCGCCGTCGCGGTGCTGGTCGACCTGCAGGGCCCCAAGATCCGCCTCGGCAAGTTCGAGGGCGGCCCGTACTACCTGGCCCAGGGCGACATCTTCAAGATCACCACCGACGACGTTATCGGTACCCGTGAGCTCTCGGGCACCACGTTCAAGGGCCTGCCGCAAGACGTCGCCCCCGGCGACTTCCTGCTGATCGACGATGGCAAGGTGAAGGTCAAGGTTCTCGAGACCGACGGTACCGTCGTCACGACCGAGGTCATCGTGGCCGGCAACGTGTCGAACAACAAGGGCATCAACCTTCCCGGCGTCGCCGTGAACGTGCCTGCCCTGTCGGAGAAAGACGAAGCAGACCTCCGCTGGGGCCTCCGCCTCGGCGCCGACCTCATCGCCCTCTCCTTCGTTCGCGACGCAGCAGACATCACCCGCGTGCACGAGATCATGGCAGAGGAGGGCCGCAAGGTTCCCGTCTGCGCGAAGATCGAGAAGCCGCAGGCCGTCGACAACCTCGAAGAGATCATCGATGCGTTCGACAGCATCATGGTCGCCCGCGGTGACCTCGGTGTCGAGCTTCCGCTTGAAGCCGTACCCATCGTGCAGAAGCGCGCCATCGAGCTGTCACGCCGCATGGCGAAGCCCGTCATCGTTGCAACGCAGATGCTCGAATCGATGATCTCGAGCCCCATCCCGACCCGTGCCGAGACGTCTGACGTCGCGAACGCGGTGCTCGACGGCGCCGACGCGGTCATGCTCTCGGGCGAGACCAGCGTGGGGGAGTACCCCATCATCACGGTGCAGACCATGGCACGCATCGTCGAGTCGACCGAGATCCACGGCCTCGAGCGCATCCCCGCGCTCGGCACCAAGCCGCGCACCCAGGCCGGCGCCATCACGCTCGCCGCAGCCGAGGTCGCCGACTTCGTCGGCGCGAAGTTCCTCGTGGTGTTCACCGAGTCGGGCGACTCGGTTCGCCGCATGACCCGGCTTCGGTCGAGCATCCCCATCATCGGGCTCACGCCTGAGGCGGGCATCCGCAACCGCATGGCACTCTCGTGGGGTGTCGAGTCGTACCTGGTCGCTCGCGTCAACCACACAGACCAGCTCATGGTTCAGGTCGATGACGTTCTGCTCGGAGAGAAACTGGCCGAGCTCGGTGACCGCGTGGTCGTCATCTCCGGTTCGCCTCCCGGAAAAGCCGGCACCACCAACGACATGCGCGTGCACATCATCGGTGAAGGCCACAACCCGCAGAAGCCCGACCCCGACGCGCTCGACCACTAGGTCTGCACATCGGCGATTCGAGTCGCACCATGAAGGAGTCCGGCGTGAAAGCGTTGGGCTCCTTCATGGTTTGCTGCGGGGTGGTTGTGGTGGCGCTGACCGGGTGCGCCGGGGGAGAACCGGTGTCAGGCAGTACGTCGGCGTCTGCGTCAGCATCTACATCTACATCTACATCGGCATCTACGTCGGCTACGTCGCCGGCGAGCTCGAGCCCCGCAGCAGGCATTGCACTCCCGCCTGCCGGGGCACCGGCCGACTACCAGCTGGGCGGGGCATTCCCTCCGGCTTCCGCTGTGATGGTCGTCACCCGCGATAGCACTGCGCCGCCGGCTCCGGGCCTCTATTCGATCTGCTACGTCAACGCCTTTCAGAGCCAGCCCGGCGTCGACTGGCCGAGCGCGCTGGTGCTGCACGACGCATCTGGAGCCCCCCTTCGCGACCCCGGCTGGCCCGACGAGTCGATCTTCGACACCTCGACTGCCGCCAATCGCACCGAACTGCTTGCGCGTCTCACCGCCACGGTTTCCGGATGCTCGGCCGCCGGCTACCGCGCCGTGGAGTTCGACAACCTCGACTCGTACACCCGCTCGAACGGTGCCCTCACCGTCGACGACGCCCTGGCGTTCGCCACGCAGCTCGTGACCCTCGCCCACACGAACAACCTGGCTGCGGGGCAGAAGAACGCCCCCGATCTCGCCGCCCGCGCCCACAGCGCTGCCGGGTTCGACTTCGCTGTAGCAGAGGAGTGCATCCGCTTCGCCGAGTGCGAGGCGTACGCTGCTGTCTACGGAGAGAATGTCATCGACATCGAATACGCCGAGAATCTCGGGGGCTCCGGCGGCGCTGGCGCGGCCTCAAGCACAGATCTCACCGCGGCCATTGCTCACGTCTGTGCAACTTCGCCGAGGCCCCGCAGCACAATGGTGCGAGACCACAGCCTCACGGCGCCCGGTTCGGCCACCTTCGTAGACCAGAGCTGTGCTCCGTGACGTTGAGTACCGGTGGTGGGACTCGAACCCACACGTTTTGCAACAACGCATTTTGAGTGCGCCGCGTCTACCATTCCGCCACACCGGCTCGCGTCAACATTCACAAGAATACCGTAGGGTTGTGTTTGTGACTGACCAACCCGCGTCGACTCCCGCACCCCGTCGTGTGGTTGTTGCAGAAGACGAATCCCTTATCCGCCTCGACATCGTCGAGATTCTCCGTGACAACGGTTTTGAAGTTGTAGGAGAAGCGGGCGACGGCGAGACCGCTGTCGCGCTTGCGACCGAACTTCGCCCCGACCTCGTCATCATGGATGTCAAGATGCCGCTTCTCGATGGCATCTCGGCAGCCGAGAGGCTCAGCAAGGGTCACATCGCCCCCGTCGTGCTGCTCACCGCCTTCAGCCAGAAAGAACTGGTCGAGCGGGCAACCGAAGCCGGCGCCCTCGCCTACGTGGTGAAGCCGTTCACGCCGAGCGACCTGCTGCCGGCCATCGAGATCGCGCTCTCGCGTTACACCCAGATCATCACGCTCGAGGCCGAGGTCGCCGACCTGGTCGAGCGCTTCGAGACCCGCAAGCTCGTCGACCGGGCCAAGGGCCTGCTCAACGAGAAGATGGGGCTCACCGAGCCTGAGGCGTTCCGGTGGATCCAGAAGGCCTCCATGGATCGCCGGCTCACCATGCACGATGTGGCCCAGGCCATCATCGAGCAGCTGTCGGTCAAGAAGTAGCCGCAGAGGCACCGGCAACGGCCGCACGCTTCAGAGCCTCATGACGACACCACCCGGCACCGGGCATCCGGATGCCCTGACCCCCCTCGACATGACCGAACTGTTCGGGCGCGGCAGTGGCGCCCTGGCCGAGAAGATGGGCATCGAGTTTCTCGAGCTGAGCCCTGAACGCTCGGTCGCGACCATGCCGGTCGAGGGCAACACACAGCCGTTCGGCGTGGTGCACGGGGGTGCGTACGTGGTGCTCGCCGAGAGCCTCGGGTCGTTCGCTGCGAACATCTTCGCGGGCGAGGGCCGACTGGCCATGGGCATCGAGATCAACGCGAGCCACACGGGCTCGGCGTCGGCCGGTGTCGTCACCGGAGTGTGCACGGCCATCAAGCTCGGGCGAAACCTCACGGTGCACGAAATCGTCGTCTCCGACGAGGCCGGGCGGCGGCTTTCAACCGTTCGCATCACGAATTTTCTGCGCGACCTTCCGTAGGTCGAGAGCCCCACGGGGTGTCGGAGCCCGCTAGTAGGCTGGGGCTGTGCCTGACAACGTTCCCCCCACTCTTCTGCTCATCGACGGTCATTCGCTGGCGTTCCGTGCCTTCTACGCTCTGCCGGTCGACAGTTTTCAGACCCGCGACGGGCAGCACACCAACGCCATTCACGGCTTCATCTCCATGCTGCTCAACCTGCTGAAAAACGAGAAGCCCACACACCTGGCAGTTGCGTTCGATATCTCTCGGTTCTCCTTTCGTACGCGTGAATACCCCGAGTACAAGGGCACCCGCGGTGAGACCCCGGCCGAGTTCATCGGCCAGATTCCCCTGCTCAAAGATGTACTGCATGCCATGAACATCGAAACCCTCGAAAAAGAAGACTTCGAGGCCGACGACATTCTCGCAACCCTCGCCCGACAGGGCTCTGAGCAGGGCTTTCGCGTGTTGGTCGTCTCGGGCGACCGCGACGCCATTCAGCTCGTGACCGATGACGTCACCCTGCTGTACCCGTCACGCCAGGGCGTGACAGACCTCACCCGGTACGACCGTGACAAGGTCTTCGAGCGCTACGGTATCGAGCCGCACCAGTACCCCGAGATCGCCGCGCTGGTGGGCGAGACGAGCGACAACCTGCCCGGCATTCCGAAGGTCGGCGAGAAGACCGCCGTCAAGTGGCTGAACCAGTTCGGCAGTCTCGACGAGATTCTTCGCCGCTCCGACGAGATCGGCGGCAAGGTGGGCGAGAGCCTCCGCGAATTCCAGGAGAATGCGGTGCGCAACCGCCGGCTGAACCGGCTGCTCACCGATGTCGAGCTGGGCGCAGGCCCCGCCGACTTCGACCGCAAGCCCGTCAACGAGCAGGCCGTGCGCGATCTGTTCGCGCGCCTTGAGTTTCGCACGCTGCTCGAGCGGGTGTTCAAACTCGACGGCATCACGGTCGACGGGGGTGGGGCATCCGGTGGCGGCGGGGCTGGCTCTGCTGGCTCACTCATCGACGAGCAGGCCGTCGTCGTACCGGTGCCGAGCAACGAGCTCGACGAAGAGCTCGGCGCGTGGCTCACCCGGCACAGCGCCGCCGAGCCGTTCGGGCTCGCCTTGTCGGCCGAGATACTGGATGGCCGGCCCATCGGCTTCGGAGTCGCCGCCTCCGACGCGGCCGTGTTTGTGCCCTGGTCGCCCGACAGCCGCGACTACCTGCCGTTCGAGAACTGGCTGGCCAGCGATTCGCCGAAGATCATGCACGGCGCGAAACACCAGATCAAAGCGATGATCTCGGCAGGGCTCCCGACCACGGGCATCACTTTCGACACGTCGATCGCTGCGTGGCTGCTGAAATCCGACGGTACCCCGCCCACTTTGGCCGACCTCGTCGACCGGCAGCTCGGCGAGACCCTGCCGACCCCTGACCCCAACCAGCTCGTACCCGACGACGACTCGGTCATCGGTCCGGCCGTACAGGCCTGGTACATCGGCCGCGTCGCCCGCGCCCTGAACGAGCGGCTCGACGAGGGCTCACGATCGGTACTCGTCGACATCGAGATGCCCGTGCTCGCGGTACTCGCGCAGATGGAGCTCGACGGCGTCGCCGTCAGCCATGCGCAGCTCTCCGAACTCTCGGGCGAGCTGAGCACACGCGCCAACGCCCTCGCTGCCGAAGCGTTCGCCATCATCGAGCGGGAGATCAACCTCGGGTCGCCCAAGCAGATCCAGGAGGTGCTCTTCGAGCAGCTCGGTATGCCCAAGACCCGGGCCACGAAGACGGGGTACTCGACCGATGCCGTGTCGCTGGCCGATCTGCAGGCGAGCTCGCCGCATCCGTTTCTCGACCTGCTGTTGTCACACCGCGACGCCACGAAGCTCAACCAGATCGTCGAGACACTCGACAAGTCGATCGCGTCCGATCGGCGCATCCACACGACCTACGTGCAGACCGGCAGCTCCACCGGTCGTATCTCCTCGACCGACCCGAACCTGCAGAACATCCCGGTTCGCACCGAGGAGGGCCGCCGCATCCGCGAGGCCTTCATGGTGGGCGAGAGCTTCGAGACCCTGCTCACGACCGACTACTCGCAGATCGAGATGCGCATCATGGCGCACCTCTCCGAAGACGAGGGGCTCATCGCCGCGTTCCAGTCGGGCGAAGACCTGCACCGGTTCGTCGGCGCGCGCATCTTCGGTGTCGAGCCGGCCGATGTCAGCTCGGCGATGCGATCGAAGGTGAAGGCCATGTCGTACGGTCTTGCCTATGGCCTCTCGGCGTTCGGCCTGTCGAAACAGCTGCGCATTCCCACCTCCGAAGCCAAACAGCTGATGAGCGACTACTTCGAACGTTTCGGCGCAGTGCGCGACTACCTCCGGAACGTAGTGGTTCAGGCGCGCGAAGACGGTTACACCGAGACCATCTTCGGGCGTCGCCGTATGTTCCCCGACCTGAACAGCCCCAACCGGGTGCTGCGAGACAACGCCGAACGGGCGGCGCTGAACGCGCCCATCCAGGGCACGGCCGCCGACATCCTGAAGATCGCCATGGTGAACATCGCGGCCGACCTGCAGGTGCACCAGCTGAAGTCGCGCATGCTGCTGCAGGTGCACGACGAGCTGGTCTTCGACGTGTACCCCGGCGAGTGGAACGAACTGGCCGCCATCGTGACCGCCCGCATGTCGACCGCGGCCGAACTGAAGGTTCCGCTCGACGTGCAGCTCGGTCGCGGGCAGAACTGGAACGAGGCGGCGCACTAGGTTCCGCCGCCGCGTTGTCGCCGCGCTCTCCGCTGCCGTTGAGGTACGGGTTTTGCCCGGTTTGCGACGGTGCAGGTGCGCAAAACCCGTACCTCAACGATCAGTCGAGCGAAGGGCGAAGGGCGACGTGCGACGTGCGGCTCGGCCGGTCAGCGAAAGTCGCGGGAGCGAGTGGGGGCGCCGAGCGGCAGCAGCTCGAAGCGGTCAGCGATGAGGTTCAGGATGCCTTCGGGCGAGCGCTCGATGATGCCGCGCACGATCATCGCCGGCGCCTCCCGCGCTACCCGGCGGTAGCGATCCCACACTCCCACGCTGCAGATCACGTTCAGGATGCCCGTCTCGTCTTCGAGGTTCACGAAGGTCATTCCGCTCGCCGTTGCCGGCCGCTGCCGGTGCGTCACCACACCGCCCACCTCGATGCGCCGCCCATTTTCGGTGGTCATCAGCGCAGAGATCGGCAGGGCACCCCGATCGCTCAACAGTTCTCTCGAATGCGACACCGGATGATCGTCGGGCGAGATGCCTGTGCTCCAGAGGTCGTAGATCACCTGCTCGGTGGGGCTCAACATCGGCAGCAGCGGCGGCTGAACGCTGACGAACGTGCCCGGCAGGTATTCGGACTTGTCTTGCGCGGCGTTGCCCGCCTCCCACAGCGCCTCGCGCCGGGTGAGGTTGAGGCTGGTGAACGCCCCCGCCGACGCGAGGGCCTCCATCTGCGTGGTGTTCAGATCGTTGCGCCGGGCCACGTCGGCCATGCTGCGGTAGGGGCCGCCGCGGTCGCGTTCGGCGACGATACGCTGGCCCACCTTCTCGCCGATGGAGGTGATATCGGCGAGGCCCAGCCGCACATCGAGGGTGCCGTCGCGTCGGTGCCGAGCGGTGTGAACTGCGACGTCGGCGGCGGCAACGGCATCGCGGTCGAACTTCCCGCTGACCGGAGGCTGCTCGAACACGGCGCAGGCGGGCATACCGGTGGGGGTAACGAGATTGGTGGCGGAGTCCGGTGCCTGCCGCGGCTCGAGCCCCGCCTGAACGCCGGAGCGCTGAATGTCGGGTCGGTGCACCACAACGCCGTGCCGACGAGCATCCGCCACCAGGGTCTGCGGCGAGTAGAAGCCCATGGGTTGGGCGCGCAGCAGTGACGCCAGAAACGCGGCGGGGTAGTGCAGCTTGAACCACGAGCTCGCATAGACGAGCAGGGCGAAGCTGTTCGAATGGCTTTCGGCGAACCCGAAGTTCGCGAAGGCCTCGATCTTCTGGTAGATCTCTTCGGCCACATCGGGTTCGATGCCGTTCTCGGCCATTCCGGCGAAGAGTTTCTCCTTCAGCGACGAGATCTTCTCGATACCGCGCTTCGACCCCATGGCCCGGCGCAGCAGGTCGGCGTCTTCGGGTGTGCAGTTACCCACCGCCTGCGCGACCTGCATGAGCTGCTCTTGAAACAGCGGCACCCCTAGCGTTCGTTCGAGAGATTCTTGCATCGACGGGTGCAGGTAGGTAACGGGTTCGAGGCCCAGTTTGCGCCGGATGTACGGATGCACGGCTCCGCCCTGAATCGGCCCCGGGCGAATCAGCGCGATCTCCACCACGAGGTCGTAGAACCGGCGCGGCTGCAGTCTCGGCAGCGTGCCCATCTGCGCCCGGCTCTCGACCTGGAAGACGCCGATGGAGTCGGCCCGGCAGAGCATGTCGTACACGCCCTCTTCTTCTTTGGGAATGTTCTTGAGGTTCCAGTCTTCGCCGAGGTTCTCGCGCACGAGGTCGAACGAGTGCTGCAGGGCCGAGAGCATGCCGAGGCCCAGCAGGTCGAACTTCACGAGGCCCATCCAGGCGCAGTCGTCTTTGTCCCACTGCAGAACGGTTCGGCCATCCATTCGCCCGTTCTCGATAGGGCAGACCTCACCCACGGGTCGGTCGGTGAGCACCATTCCTCCCGAATGAATGCCCATGTGGCGTGGAAACTTCAGCACCTGCTCGGCCAGCCCCACGACCGCCGGAGGAATATCGTGGTCTTGCGTGGCGATCGCAGGGCCCCAGCGCTCGATCTGCTTCGACCACGCGTCTTGCTGCCCGGGGCTGTGCCCCAGCGCCTTCGCCATGTCGCGCACCGCGAACTTGGGCCGGTAGGTGATGACGTTCGCCACCTGGGCAGCATTGCGGCGACCGTACTTCGTATAGACGTACTGGATGACCTCCTCCCGTCTGCCCGAATCGAAATCCACATCGATGTCGGGCTCTTCGTCACGCAGGCTCGACAGAAACCGCTCGAATGGCAGCTTGAAGAAAATGGAGTCGACCGCGGTGATGTCGAGAATGAAGCACACCGCAGAGTTGGCCGCCGAGCCCCGGCCCTGGCAGAGAATTCCCTGCTCCCGGGCGTGGCGCACGATGTCCCATACGATCAGAAAGTAGCCGGGAAAGTCTTTTTGCTCGATGACTGCCAGCTCGCTCTCGATTCGCTGGCGGTCGGCGGCGGTTGCGTGCGGGTAATGGCTCGCCATGTTCTCGTCGACCAGGTGACGCAGGTACGACATGGGCGTGTGCCCCTCGGGAACCTCCTGCCGAGGCAGCCGTGGTTTCGCCGTGCGCAGCTGAAACGACAGGTCATCGGCCACCTCGACCGTTCGTTCGACAACCCCCGGGTAACGGCCGAAGCGCGCCGCCATCTCGGCGCCCGAGCGCAGGTGCGACCCGGCCGAAGCCGGCAGCCACCCCTCGAGGTCATCGAGGCTGCGGCGGGCCCGTACGGCCGCCAGTGCCTGCGCAAGCGGAAACTGTTTTGGCGTCGCGTAATGCACATTGCCGGTCGCCACCGCGTTGACCTTGTGTTTGAGAGCCAACTCATAGAGCGCATCGTTCGCGTCGCTGTCGAGCGGATTACCGTGGTCGAACAGTTCGACCAGTACGTTGTCGCGCCCGAACAGAGCCACGAGTCGGTCGAGTTCGCGCGACGCACCGGGCAGCCCCTCTGCCTCGAGCGCCTGCCGCACGGCACCTTTGCGGCAGCCGGTCAGCACGGTCCATGCGACGCTTCCGGATGCCCGGGGTGAGCCCGCACCCGAGCCTGTGCCAGCGCCTGCCCAGCCCGCCTGCACCTCGCTGCCGTCGGCCCCGCTGCCACCCCGGGCCTGGTCTGCGAGCAGCTCGAGGTCGTACAGCGGGCGCCCCTTCTCAGCCCCACCCGCCAGCTGCGCGGTGGTGATCGCCGCCGAGAGTCGGTGGTAGCCCTCCTGTCTGCGCGCCAGAATCACGAGATGGGTGCCTTCGGGGTCGGCAAATCCGTTCTGCGGTTTGCTGAGCCCGAGCGACAGTTCCGCGCCGAACACGGTGGCAACGCTCGGGTATGCCTCGGCCGCCTCGGCCAGGTGCACCACCCCGTAGAAGCCGTCGTGATCGGTGAGGGCGATGCCGTGCATCCGGAGCCGTGCCGCCTCTTCGAGCAACTCTTCGGGAGATGAAGCTCCGTCGAGAAAGCTGAAGTTCGAGTGCGCGTGCAGTTCGGCGTACGGCACCACCGGGGTGCCGTCGCCACCGGACTCTGGTGGCGACGGCAC
>NZ_QYRT01000012.1 GCF_004923255.1 Subtercola vilae
CCCGCCGTCTCACCCGGCCCCATCGAGAAGACGCAAAGTGCTCTCAGACGGGCATGGACAGCACACGTCGAGGCCCCTCGCCTGCGGCGTGCTCAGCGGCGCTGGGCTCCGAGCCGGGGCAGCCGCGGAATGCGCCCCACGGCAGCACCGGCCTCGGGCGGAACGATGATCTCCTGGTTCGCCGCCACCCTGATCGACTCGCTCGACACCGCGAGAACGGCCTCGACGGGGGTAGTGCGCTTGACCAGCGCGAGGGCGATGGGGCCGAGCTCGAAGTGCAGTGCGCTCGACGTGATGAGACCCACCACGGTGTCGGGGGCATCCGGTGTCGTCGCGAGCACCGTCGCCGACGCAGGCACCAGCACCTCGTCGCCGGGCGCGGGCAGCACAGCGTCAGACCCGTCGAGGTGCAGCATGACCAGCCGGCGCGGCGGATGCCCGAGATTGTGTACCTTCGCCACCGTCTCTTGCCCGCGGTAACAGCCCTTGTTCAGGTGCACCGCCGAGCGGATCCAGTCGACCTCGTGCGGAATCAGCTTCTCATCGGCCTCTGTGCTGAGCCGCGGCCGCCAGGCAGCAATGCGCAGCGCTTCGGCGGCCAGCGCGCCGGCGACCTCGAGTTCGCCGCGGCGAACTGCATCGGCGAGCGCGCCGAGTGAGTCTCGCGGTACCAGAGTCTCTCGCCAGCGCCATTCGGCTCCCGGATGCTCGTCGATCTCTGCGTACTGGTGCCCCCCGGCGACGACTTCGGCCCACGGGTCGGCCCACGTCACGGCAACGCCGTTCTCCGCGGCGGCGAACTCTTCGATTCCGGCCTCGACCCCGGCGCCCGACGCACCCTGCTCGTCGGAGCCCGGCATCCAGCCCACCGTGGCGAACTCGACCGACCGGTCGGCGATCTCGACCCGCAGCATGAAGCGCATCCGCAACAACCACGCGGTCAGCGCCTCGACCTCGCCGCCGTCGACGAGCAACCACGCGGTGACGCCGTCGTCGAAGACGCGGATGGCGTGTTCTACGCGCCCACTCGGGTCGAGCAGAAGAGTCTCGGCCGACGAGCCGGCGGCCAGCTGCTTCAGGCTCTGGCTGGTGACGGAGTCGAGCCAGCTCAGCCGGTCGGGGCCGGTCACCGAGATGACCCCGCGGTGCGAGAGGTCGACCACCGCTCCGCCGACGAGAAGACGCTGTTCGCGCAGCGGGTTGCCGTAGTGCGCCGCGACCCCGAGTGTGTCACCGCTGCCGTTGACAGCGCCGGGCAGGGCGAGGAATGGGGATGCGGTCACGAGAACCTTCTCAGTCTGTTTTGGCGAGCCGTGCCGACGCATGGGTGCGCAGGTCTTGGCCGAGCGCCGCGATGTCCCACGCCCAGAGCAGGTGCCCCGCCACTAAGCCATAAATGCGAGTGGCCGCAGAATATTCCTTCGCCGAGTGCGAGCGCATCACGGCGTCAGTGGCGAGGTCGATGCGGGCGGCCTTCACCTGGCCGATGTAGAGCTCGTCGACGCCGCCCGGGTGCAGCAGCGAGACCTCGATGTCGAAGCCGTCGCCGGCATTGCGAAGACCCTCGACAGCCTCGGTGCTGGCGTACGGCCGCGGGTCGGCGCCGGGCAGCATGCCGGGGCCCGGGTCGCCGTCGACCGCGGGGCGGCTGAGCCGCCAGTACCCCATCTCGGTGACCAGCGGCGTGGTCTTCTCGTCGAGCAGCCAGCTGTACGAGCTGTAGTTCAGGTAGGGCAGACCGTCGTGGCTGAAACTCACACGCTGGCCGAACTCATACGTCTTCTTCTCGTCGCCGACGGTGTAGTCGATGACACCGGTTCCCTCCCACACGCCGAGGAGCCAGGAAAGTGGAACGATCTCGGGCGGCAGCCCAGAGGGGATTTCAATCACCACGAGGAGATGTCGGTTGCAGCAGCGGTTAGCGCTGGCCGCGGAACAGCCTCAGGATGACCACAATCGACGTGAAGGCGATGCCGACCCCCGCAAGACCGAGGAGCCCGAGGTAGAAGAGTTCAAGAGGCACGTATGACATGCGTCAATTCTAGGCGAATGTGAGGGGCACAAGCACGAGCGTCGTCACAGCGAGTATGACGAACGAGCCGGCGATGCTCGCCGCGACCCGATCGACGAAGCCCTCCGGCCGTGTCAACGCCAGCTGCGCGATGAGCGTGACGACGGTGGCCGAACCGAGCGCGACCGGCAGGTAGAGCAGGTACTCGCTGGGGGCCGACGCAACGGCGATGAGAACAGCTCCCACCGCAGTGAGCAGCCAGATGGGCACGACCGTCTTCAGCAGCAGCATGTTCACCTGCCCATTCTGCCCGATGCGGCGAGTACCGAGGTCAAACCGCTAGGATTGTGGAAGGTAATTTCTGGAGGATCTCTGTGGCGCAGTTGTTGATCCTGACCTCTGCGGTCGACAAAGAGGTACTTCCTGCGCTCTCTCTGTTGAGTCACCGCACCCGTCAGATTCCCGCAGAGGCATCACAGCTGGTGAACACCCCCAACTGCGATCTCATCTTCATCGACGCGCGGCGCGACCTCGCCAGCGCTCGTTCGCTCTGCAAGATTCTGAAGACCACGGGTATCGGCGTGCCCATTGTGCTCATCCTCACCGAGGGCGGGCTCACCGCCGTCAGCGCCGAGTGGGGCGCGGCAGACGTGGTGCTCGAGAGCGCCGGGCCCGCCGAAGTCGACACACGCATCCGTCTCGCCATCGGCCGTCAGGTTCAAGAGCAGTCGTCGTCGAAGATCCAGGCCTCTGGCGTGGTCATCGACGAAGCGAGCTATTCGGCCCGGGTGCACGGCCGCCCGCTCGACCTCACGTTCAAAGAGTTCGAACTGCTGCGCTTCTTCGCCCTCAACCCCTCACGCGTCTTCACCCGCGAGCAACTGCTCAGCGAAGTGTGGGGCTACGACTACTTCGGTGGCACCCGCACGGTCGACGTGCACGTGAGGCGCCTGCGAGCGAAACTCGGTGACCTCGAGTCGCTCATCGGCACCGTGCGAAACGTCGGCTACCGGTTCAACTTCTTCGAAGACGAGAATGACCGCCTCGCTGGGGCTCGCGGAGTTTGACCCGGAAGGCGCGGCGCACGTTGCCGCGCTGACCGCTCTGCTCTCGCGCGCCACCCTGTCAGACGGCCAGCCGCCGTTCAACGACCAGACGCTCGCCGACGCCCGTGCCGGAACGAACTTCGTGGTTCTGGCTTTCGAGGGCGACCGCCTCGACAGCGACAGCCTGGTCGGCGCCGCGGCTGTCACCGACGACACCCTCGAGCTGGTCATCGCTCCGGATGCCCGGCGGCGCGGCCACGGCGAAGCACTCACGGCGCACATGCTCACCAGCCGCACCGGACCGCTGCTGGTTCGACTACTCGAACCGTTCGTCGCAGCTCATCCCGCGCCCACCCTGGCCTGGGCCCACGGCGACCACCCTGGTGCCCGCGCCCTCGCCGCACGGCACGACTTCGAACCGGTACGCACCCTGCTGCAGTTGCGCATGCCGTTGACTGCCGAAATGCCGCCGCCGCCCGGTGTGACCCGCGTCGAAGCGTTCGTGCCGGGGCAGGACGATGAATCGTGGGTCGAGTTGAACGCGCGGGTGTTCCACGGGCATCCGGAACAGGGCAGACTCACCGTCGACGACCTGCACGCCCGCATGGCAGACGACTGGTTCGATGCGAACGACTTTCTCATCGCCCGCTCGCCCGACGGCGAGATGATCGGCTACAACTGGCTGAAGGTCGAACCCGGCGACACCGTCGGCGAGATCTACGTCATCGGCGTCGATGCCAGCCACTCGGGCCAGGGTCTCGGGCGTGAACTGATGCTGCGTGGGCTCGCTCATCTACTCGGCCGCGGCTGCCGCACCGCAGCCCTCTATGTAGAAGAAGACAACACCCCGGCCGTACCTCTCTACCGCTCGCTGGGGTTCACCGACCACACGATCGACGTGCAGTACCGTAGGCGTTAGCCGCCTCCCCCTCGTTCACCTCCCGTTTACTCTCGGAGATCACCCGGGGGTGACATGATGATGGGATGGACGGCGACAACATCACTCTCGACGCGGGCGTGGGCTCCGACTATCTCGACGACGATTTCGAGATGGTAGAAGACCCCAACGACCCGGCGTTGCCCGAAGGCCGCTACCTCGACCGCGAGCTGAGCTGGCTGGCCTTCAACCGCCGCGTGCTCGAGCTCGCCGAAGACGCCTCGCTGCCGGTCATCGAGCGGGCGAACTTCCTGGCCATCTTCGCCAGCAACCTCGACGAGTTCTTCATGGTGCGGGTCGCCGGTCTGAAGCGCCGTATCGTGACCGGGCTGGCCGTGCCCACCAACGTGGGGCGCGGGCCGCAGGAGGTGCTCGACGACATCTCGCTCGCCGTGCACGAACTGCAGGCCAGACACGCGGCGGCGTACCAGAACCTGGTGAAGCCGGCGCTCGATGGCGCGGGCATCCACATCGTCGAATGGCAGTCGCTCGAACAGAACGAGAAAGACCGCCTCACCGAGGTGTTCAGCGAAGAGATCTTCCCGGTGTTAATGCCTCTGGCCGTCGACCCCGCGCATCCATTCCCTTATATCTCCGGGCTGTCGCTGAATCTCTCGGTACGCGTGCGCAACCCGAAATCAGACCGCCAGGAATTCGCCCGCCTCAAGGTGCCGCAGGTGCTGCCCCGCTTCGTGCGGGTCGACCCGCGTGAACGCACCAGAGACGTGCGCTTCATCAGTCTCGAAGACCTGATGGCCAATCACCTCGGCCACCTGTTTCCCGGCATGGAGGTGCTCGAGCACCACGTGTTCAGGGTCACCCGCAACGAAGACGTCGAAATCGAAGAAGACGACACCGAGAACCTGATTCAGGCGCTCGAGAAAGAGCTTCTGAAGCGCCGCTTCGGCCCGCCCATCCGGCTCGAGATCACCGAAGACATGGATGACGTGACCCTCGGCCTCATCGTTCGGGAGCTCGACGTCACCGAGCAGGAGGTCTACCGTCTGCCCGGCCCGCTCGACCTCGGCGGCCTGTTCGAGCTCGGCAAGATCGACCGGCCAGACCTGAAGTACCCCAAGCACGTGCCCACCACGAACGTGCACCTGCTGCCGCCCGAGCCGAACGCGCGCCCCGACATCTTCAAGGCCATCGCGCGACAAGACATCCTGGTGCACCACCCCTACGAGTCGTTCGCCACCAGCGTGCAGGCGTTTCTCGAGCAGGCCGCGGCCGACCCCGACGTGCTGGCCATCAAGCAGACGCTCTACCGCACCAGCGGTGACAGCCCCATCGTCGAGGCCCTGATCGACGCGGCCGAGGCGGGCAAGCAAGTGCTCGCTCTCGTCGAGATCAAAGCGCGCTTCGACGAGCAGGCGAACATCTCGTGGGCACGCAAGCTCGAGAAGGCCGGCGTGCACGTGGTGTACGGCCTCGTGGGCCTGAAGACGCACTGCAAGCTGGCCCTCGTGGTGCGCCGCGAAAAAGGCCACCTCAGGCATTACAGCCACATCGGCACCGGCAACTACAACCCGAAGACCTCGCGTGTCTACGAAGACTTCGGGTTGTTCACTGCAGACGACCAGGTGGGCAAAGACCTCACCCGGCTGTTCAACGAGCTCTCGGGGTACGCCATCGAGAAGAAGTTCAAGCGACTGCTGGTGGCGCCGCTGCATCTTCGAAAAGGGCTGCTCAAACGCATTGCGCAGGAGGCCACGAACGCGTCACTCGGCTTGCCCTCTGGCATCAGCATCAAGCTGAACTCCATCGTCGACGAGGCCATCATCGACGGTCTCTACCGCGCGAGCCAGGCCGGCGTGCCCATCGATGTGTGGGTGCGCGGCATCTGCGCCATCAAACCGGGTGTGCCCGGGCTCAGCGAAACTATTCGGGTGCGTTCGATTCTCGGTCGCTACCTCGAACACTCGCGTATCTTCTCGTTCGTGAACAACGGCGACCCGCAGGTGTTCATCGGCAGCTCAGACATGATGCACCGCAACCTCGACCGCCGGGTCGAGGCGCTGGTTCGCCTCACAGCACCCGATCACCTCAAAGAGATCGCGTCGATGTTCGAGTTGGCCATGTCTGACACCGTCACCGCCTGGTGGCTCGACGGCGAAGGCGAGTGGGCCAGGCACACCACCAACGATGCCGGCGAAACGCTCATCGATCTGCAAGACCGCCTCATGTATCTCACCTCGCGCCGCAAACGAACGGGCATTGCACGGTGACCGTCTACGCCGCCGGCGCGGTGTGCTGGCGCCTCGACGGCGACAAGGTGCGCGTTCTCGTCATTCACCGGGAGCAACGGGCCGACATCTCTCTGCCCAAGGGCAAGGTCGAGCCGGGCGAGACGCTGCCGGAGACGGCCGTGCGCGAGACGCTCGAAGAGACCGGCCTCGCGATCGACCTCGGGGTACCTCTCGGGTTGACGAGCTACACCATGCCCAACAATCGCGACAAGGTCGTGTACTACTGGGCCGCCGAGGTCACCACCGCAGCGCTGTCGTCGTCGACCTTCGAACCGGGTGAAGAGGTGGCGGGGTGCGAATGGATGTCGCTACGCCGGGCCAAGAAGTCACTCACGTACGAACGCGACGTCGAAGTGCTCGAACGCTTCCAACTGCTCGTCGACCAGGGCGTCTCCCGCACCTTCGCCCTGATCGCGCTGCGGCACGCCAAAACCATCCCCGGCACTGAATTCGACGGCCCGGATGCCCTGCGAACGCTCACCCACCGCGGGCGCACCGACGCGAACGTGATCGTGCCCTCGCTCCGCGCATTCGGCGCCGAGGTCATCGTGTCGAGCACCGCCCGCCGCTGCCTCGAGACCGTGGCACCGTTCGCCGAAGCCACATCCATTCGCGTACGGGCAACCGATCGCATCAGCCAAGACGCCTTCGAAGACGGCACGAGCGACGTGCGGCACGTGGTGGCGAAGCGGGTGCGCAAGCTGCGGTCGAGCATCCTGTGCTCACACGGGCCTGTGCTGCCCGAGATCGTTCGGGAGATCGGTCTCGCCGCGGGCGGTTCTCGGCAGCCCTCGCTCAGCCGCGCTGGAGATCTGCCGGTGGCGGGCTTCTCGGTGCTGCACCTCTCGCACGATCGGCCCGGCTCCGGCATCATTGCGATCGAGACCCACGTTCCGCAACTCGTCTGACATCGGGTTCGGCTGAAACCCCGATTCGTCGACCGTCGTTAACCTTCTGTTCACCTCTCAGGGGGAGCGTGGTCAGGCGCCGTGCATATCTTCAGTGAGGGCCTGCACCGGCCTCGAATTGAAGGGAACACAGTGAAGTTCAAAAATGTGGCTGCGACCGGAGCCGTTTTCGTAACGGTAGCCATCGCGCTCTCCGCCTGCAGCAGTAGCAGCACCAGCGGCTCGAGCACCTCAGCTTCAACCGGCGCCGCGAGCACAGCCGTCACCTCGACTCCGCTCGACGCATCACTCACCGGTACCATCACTGCGGGCGGATCCAGCGCCCAGGCCAACGCCGAGAACGCCTGGATCACGGCGTACAAGGCCCAGGTCGCGGGCGTCACCGTGAACTACGACAAGTCGCAGGGCTCGGGCGGTGGCGTCACCAACTGGCTCGCCGGCAGCTACGACTTCGCTGGCTCTGACGCGCCGCTCAAGGCCGACCAGCAGACCAGCTCGCAGGCCATCTGCGGCACCGGCGGCGCGCTCAACCTGCCCGTCTACCTCGACGGCGTCGCGCTCATCTACAACCTCCCGGGCGTCACCACGCTGAACCTGTCGACCGACACGATTGCCAAGATCTTCTCGCTCGCCATCACCACGTGGAACGACCCGGCCATCGTCGCCGACAACCCCGGCGTCACGCTGCCCGCAACGGCCATCACCACGGTCGCTCGTTCAGACGGTTCTGGCACCACGCAGAACTTCACGAACTTCCTCAGCGCGGCGTCGCCGACCATCTGGACCAACCCGGCCAGCAACGCGTGGCCCATCAAGGGCAATGTCTCGTCGCAGAAGGGTGGCTCTGGCGTCGTTCAGGCCGTCACCGCGGGCTCCGGCACCATCGGTTACGCCGACCACAGCGCGATCGGCACAGCCACTGCGGCAACGGTCAACAAGGTCGCCTTCTCGCAGGAGGGCGCAACCGCAGCGTTCGCCGCAGCCGCCACCACGGTACCCACCGCTACCGGCGATCTGTCGCAGAAGTTCGACTACTCGAAGCTGACCGGCACCACGGTGTACCCGATCCCGCTGATCTCGTACCAGATCGTCTGCACCACGTTCAAGACCGCCGCCCAGGCCACGCTCACCAAGTCGTTCATCGGCTTCGTAGCCTCGTCGGTCGGCCAGCAGGTCGCCGCGAAGAACGCCGGCTCGGCTCCCATCCCGGATGAGATGCTGACCAAGGTTCAGACGGCCCTCGCCTCCGTCAAGTAGTAGTTTGAAACATCCGGTTTCTGTTTGATCTGCCTGCTGAACTCTCGAGAAAGAACGCTGTGAGCGACAAAACAACAGTTCGATCTGCAACCCCGAGTTCGGCGGGCGGGTCAGGCCAGACGCCGGGCACGACCGGCGCCGGGAAGGGATCGCGCGAAGACGCGACCCTCCCCCGGCGATCGACCCGGGCTCGCCCAGGCGATTTCATCTTCAAATCGTTGAGCACGGGCTCTGCGATGCTCATCATGATCATCCTCGCGGGCGTTGCGCTCTTTCTGATCATCTCGGCCATTCCCGCCATCACGGCCGACTGGTCGACCGAGAGTCAGCTCAACACCGGCCCCACCGCGGGCTTTCCCAACTTCTGGGCCTATGTCGGCCCGCTCATCTGGGGCACACTCTGGTCGGCTGCCATCGCGCTGCTGTTCGGCGCACCGATCGGCATCGGCATCGCCCTGTTCATCTCGCACTACGCGCCGCGTCGCCTCGCCAGCATTCTGGGCTACCTCGTAGACCTGCTGGCCGCCGTACCCTCGATCGTGTTCGGTCTCTGGGGCATCATCGTCATCCGCCCGTTCCTGCTCCCACTGTCAGACTGGCTGGCCGCGAACCTGGGCTGGATCCCGCTGTTCGGCGGCCCCGTGTCAACCACAGGCTCCACGATTCTCGCTGGCGCCCTCGTGCTGGCCGTGATGATTCTGCCCATCATCACCTCGATCTCCCGCGAGATCTTCCTGCAGACCCCGCGCCTGCACGAAGAGGCGGCCCTCGCCCTCGGCGCGACGCGCTGGGAAATGATTCGCATGGCTGTGTTCCCGTACGCCAAGTCGGGAATCGTGAGCGCCACACTGCTCGGCCTCGGCCGGGCGCTGGGTGAGACGATGGCCATTGCGCTCATCATCTCGCCGGCCATCCTCGTGTCGGTGAACCTCATCACCGAGGGTAAGAACTCGCAGACCATCGCGGCGAACATCGCCCTCAACTTTCCTATCGCCACCACGCTGCAGCGCGACGCGCTCATCGGTACGGGCCTGATGCTGTTCGTCATCTCGCTCGCCGTGAACTCGATCGCCCGTGTCATTGTCGGCGGCCGCAAAGGCAAGCGCACGAAGTCGAAGGTCTCGCCCAAGAGCCCCGGGCCACTCAGCCGCGTTCCCGCCGGTGACTTCGCTTCGGCCACCGCACTCGACGTGGTATCGGGTCGCAGCAGCGCCGGCATTGCCGACGACGAAGGCCCCACCCCTGAAGAAGACATCGAAGGAGCGAGATATTGACCGCCCTCAGCCCGCGCGTGAAGCCCACCGGGCCGGTCGGCAACTCGCTGACCACCGGCCAGCTGCCGCGCTTCGCCGAACTGTACGTGATCATCGGTGCCGCAGTTGTCAGCGCGCTGCTGCTTCTGCTCATCGGCTTCAACGTGGTGGGCTGGCTCGTGCTCACCGCCGTGGTCTACCTCATCGCCCTCGGGCTTCTCTCGGTCGTCGTAGAGAACCGTCGAAAGGCCACTGACCGTATCGTTCGCGGCCTGGTCACCGTTGCCTTTCTGCTGGCGCTCATCCCCCTCATCTCAACGCTCGCCACGGTTGTCGCCAAGGGTGCCAGCGAACTGAGCTGGAGTTTCATCACCCAGACCGGTGCCTCGACCTTCGACCCCAACACACTCGAGGTGACGCAGACGCCCGGCGCGCTGCAGGCCATCGTCGGCACGCTGATCATCACCGGCATTGCGGCTCTCATCTCGATACCCATCGGGCTGTTCACCTCGATCTACCTGGTGGAATACGCGCTGCCGAAACAGTGGCTCGCCCGAACGGTGACGTTTCTGGTCGATGTGATGACGGGCATACCGTCGATCGTCGCCGGCCTGTTCGCCTTCTCGCTGTTCTCGATCATCGTGGGCCCGAAAGCCTTCAGCGGGTTCTCTGCTTCGGTGGCCCTGTCTGTTCTGATGATTCCCACCGTCGTACGTGCCTGCGAAGAGATGCTGCGCCTCGTGCCCGGTGACCTGCGGGAGGCGTCGTACGCCCTCGGTGTGTCGAAGTTCGCAACAATCGTGAAGATCGTGCTGCCCACCGCCATCGCCGGCCTCATCACGGGCATCATGCTCGCGGTGGCCCGCGTCATCGGTGAGACCGCGCCCATCTTCCTGGCCGCGAGCTTCACCGACAACTTCAACGCCAATCCGTTCGACGGCCCCATGCAGACACTGCCCGTGCTGGCCTATACCGGCTTTGCCTTCCCAGGCAAAGACATCGCCGCATCGAACAGCTCGGCGTGGGGTGCCGCGCTGCTGCTCGTCATTCTCGTGGTGATTCTGAACCTGATCGCCCGTCTGATTGCGCGCATCTTCGCCCCCAAGGGCTCGCGCTAACGCCCCTCCCACACTCGTCCGCCGTTCTTCTGCTCTCACCCGAACATTTGTTAGGAACCCCGTGTCAAAGCGAATCGAAGTCAACGACCTCAACGTCTACTACACCGACTTTCTTGCCGTCGAAGGCGTCACGATCACCATCGAACCGCGCACGGTCACGGCGTTCATCGGCCCGTCGGGCTGCGGCAAGTCGACCTTCCTTCGCACGCTGAACCGCATGCACGAGGTGATTCCTGGCGCACACGTCAAAGGCGAGGTGCTCATCGACGGCAACAACCTCTACGACTCCGGGGTCGACCCCGTGATGGTTCGTCGCCAGGTGGGTATGGTCTTCCAGCGCGCAAACCCGTTTCCGACCATGTCGATTCGCGACAACGTTCTGGCCGGCCTGAAGCTCAACAACAAGCGTCTCAGCAAGGGCGACGGTGACGAACTCGTTGAGAAGGGCCTGCGCGGCGCCAACCTCTGGAACGAGGTCAAAGACCGGCTGAGCCTGCCCGGCGGCGGCCTCTCCGGCGGCCAGCAGCAGCGTCTGTGCATCGCACGCGCCATCACCGTCGAGCCCGACGTGCTGCTGATGGATGAGCCGTGCTCGGCGCTCGACCCCATCTCGACGCTCGCCATCGAAGACCTCATCACCGAGCTCAAAGAGCAGTACACGATCGTCATTGTGACGCACAACATGCAGCAGGCCAGTCGCGTCTCAGACAAGACGGCGTTCTTCAACATCGCGGGCACGGGCAAGCCCGGCAAGCTCATCGAGTACAACGACACCACCACCATCTTCGGCAGCCCCTCGATGAAAGAGACCGAAGACTACGTGTCGGGTCGCTTCGGGTAGCTGCTCGCCGTACTCGCTCTGCACCACGAGAAATGCCCCGCCGGATGACCGGCGGGGCATTTCTCTGCTGTGGCTGTGTTTCAGGTGCTGCTGTGTTTCAGGTGCTGCTGTGTTTCAGGTTGCTGTATTGCAGGTGGATCAGATGACGCTCGGAACCGCCAGGATGGGGTTCGTCGTGGGCTTCTGCGAGCCACCGGCCGGCTCGACGGTGACACCCACGGTGTCGCCCGCGGTCATGGTGCCCGTCAGAACGTGCCAGGTGGTGGTGTCGCCACCCGGCGTGAAGGTACCAGCCGGGCTCACGTTCGACCCGTTGATGTACCAGGCCTCGTACGTCTTGTTCGACGGCAGCGACGGCAGCCCGGTTGCGACGACCGCCGACTTGCCGAGCTTGCTCGACCAGAGAACGGTGGCCTCACCACCGCCATTCACGGTGCTGTGCGTGCTCTCGACATCAGAGGCCGCGTAGATCTCGGCCAGCGAGCTGGCTGCTGCCTGCTGCGACGTCGACGAGGTGTTCTGCATGAACGCAGACCCGACCACGCCACCACCGACGAACAGGGCGACAGCGGCTGCGGCTGCCACGAGGGCTCCGACCGGGCGGCTGAACCACCGCGAGTGGGCCTTTGCTGTAGCGGCGGTGAGGGGTTCGGCCTGGGCAGCGTCGGGCGACGCCGGGGCGGTTTCGAGCTGGCCAGCTTGAAGGCCTTCGGCCAGGGGCACGGCGGCCACGTTCGGCATCGAATGCAGGCTCGGGGTGAGCGGGGCATCCTGAGCCGTCTCTGCCAGCTTCGCCATGATCGACGACTTCAAGCCTGCGCTCGGTTCGACCGGCGTAGCCGCCAGTGCCAGAAGCACGGCCGTCTCGAGCAGATCGTCGCTCTCGGTTGCGAGGTCGGGCGACTCACGCATCGCCTGTTCGAACGCACGAGCCTCGTCGGGGGTCAGCGCATTCAGGGCGTAGGCACCAGACGAGAGGTAGTCAACATCTTTCGTCATGAGGTAACCCCCATCTCATCTCTCAGGCGAATCATTCCATCGCGTAATCGTGTTTTCACCGTGCCAATGGGCACGTGAAGCATTTCTGCCACCTCGCTGTGGCTGTACCCGCCGTAGTACGCGAGCGAGACGGCCTGGCGTTGAAGCTCGGTCAGTTGGCCCATCGCCTTCTTCACCCTCTCGTGTTCGATGCGAATCTCGACGCTCTCGGCGACGTGGTCATACTCTTGCGGCAGGTCGCGGATGCCGATCTTGATGTCGCGGTCGTGGCCCGACTGCGAGGCACGCACCCGGTCGACGGCTCGGCGGTGAGACATCGTGAGGATCCACGACATCGCGGCGCCTTTGTTGGTGTCGAACTTCGCTGCGGTCTTCCAAATCTCGAGGAAGACCTCTTGCGCCACCTCTTCAGATTGCGCGTGGTCGACGAGCAGGCGTTTGATCAGACCGAGCACTCGAGGGGCGACCCTGTCGTACAACTCGGAGAATGCCCGCTGATCTGAGGTGGCGATGCGCTGCAGCAGAGAGTCAAGACTCGACTCCTGCAGAGGGTCATCACGTTCGCTTTGATGGGTCACAAGCTTAAGCATCGCAGGTCTTGCCCTCCCTCGGTTGGTCATCAGTGTCTTGGGTGACAACGGATATTCGGCGCACCGGCTCAAACGGATTGCCCGAGGCGCCGTGAACGGCGTTTTCGGCTATCGCCGGCGGGTCGTAGCGGCGACAATCATGCCGCTGACCACGACAAAAGCCTGGGCGCCGGCCGAGATGGCTTTCTCCGTCGTCCACGAGCCCATGGGCACTCCTGGGAGGCCGAGCGGCAGGTGGATGGGCATCCACACCGAGACGACGAGGGTCGCCAGGCCAGTCAGGGCGACCAGCACGGCGAAGAGCGAACTCCAGACACGCGGGCGGATGAGCACCAGAACCGCGGCGAGCGCATTGACGCCGGCCTCGACGTAGTAGAGGGTGCCGAGGTTTATGCCACTGCTGGGCAGCGCAGAACCCGGAAACGTCTCGACGGAGGGGGCGAGCGTGAAATGGATGTACGCGTTCAGGCCGAGGGCCACCACGGTCCAGAGCACGGCTGCAAACCGGAACGGTCTCATGCGGCCACACGCCCATGCGGTGCGTACGCGACGGGCTCCGTGTACGCAGCTCGTGGCATAAGAGATGTCGGGCCGTGGAAACGCCTCTCGGCGCGAGGCCGCTCGGAGCGGCTAAATTTGGAGCCCGGGGTTACCACGGCCCGACCATCACAGTTTATCAAACGATCGGCCCGGTCGTTCAATCGAGGCTCTGACGTCGCCAGAGGGTTGCGCACGCCGTCAGTTCGGCTGCAATGGAGTGGAACCGCAGCGCACGGGTGGTCAGTTCGCTCGCTCTCGCCGGCGAAACCACCTCGGCGTCATCGGCCAGGCTCGCGCATCCCGCCGACATCAGGCGACAGAACGCGGCCGCCCGGTCGAGCGCAACGGCGAAGTCACCCTCGAACAGCCCGCGCAGAATCTGGTCGGCCAGCTCGGTGATCTCTTCGGGCCCGGTGGGCGTCGACGCGCCCGCAACCACCGGGTCGATGGTCGACGACATGTCGGCCCCCCGTTGAAAGACGAAACTCGACTGCTCAGGGTCTTGCCGCGTCAGCGCGCGCAGCAGGTAGATGCGCCAGAGGGCACCCGGCAGACTGCGAGCGGATGCCCGTGACCAGAGCTCGGCGATGGCATCGATACCGTTGACGTCGGTGTACGCGATGAGCCGGTCGATGACCTCTGGATCTCGGTCTTCGCGTACCCGGCTCAGCAGCGCTGCAGCGGTGTCGTGCGCCAACCGGCTGATGTGCGCCGGGTCTTCGCCGCCCTTGAACGCCTCGAACGTCGAGCTGGCGAACAGTGTCGGCTTGTGAAAATCGTCGCTCACCCGGGCTACTCCTGTTCTCGTGGTTTTTCCTCCACAAAGGTACGACATAAAAAGGTGCGTCAGCCGTGAGCCACAATTTCGGCCTCGGCGAATAAACCGGTAAGTTAGTTCACAAGGGCCTCTAGCTCAGTTGGTAGAGCATCGGACTTTTAATCCGTGGGTCGTCGGTTCGAGCCCGACGGGGCCCACCCCAAATGGCTGGTCAGTGGCAGTTTTTTGTGAAGTTGATTCAAACTCGATGTTATTCGACCACAGTCTGTCTACAACTGAAAGATACGAACCAGAGCGTTCTGCTTCTGGGTCAAGTTGAGCCAGCCGCCGACAGCGGCAGGAAAACTCGGGGGCGCCGCTGGCCAACGCCTTCAGGCTTCTCGCTCTGGGTCGAAACGCTATGCGCACCATAGAGAACAGTTGACCCGGTTACGCCGGGGTGGATCCTAGGTTACTTGACGAAATATCCATTATCAGCGCAAATACCCCTCAAGTATTTGTACCTCAATTTGCGCACAGCGTCAGGCTTCCTCTTTGTCAGCTCCCGGCGGATGTGGCTCTTTTCGTTCCATAGAGCCGTAGGCCCTGCACGCTGGCGTCCGGTGTTGTGTTTTTGAAGGGTTACGGGCGTGCTGATCGGATTCGTTGGACTTGATAGGCGAAGAGGAGGGCGAGCACGAGCAGGCCGAAAGCGATTCCAGTGATCACGGCGGCGATGAGCGGCACGCCGGTTCCGATGGTTAGGACGACGGCGATGCCGGCTCCGCCAAGAACGGAATTGACGACGGTGATCATGCTTGCTGTGGTGAAAAGCACAGCGGTGCGCCCGTATTTCACGCCCATTGTTCCTACCGTTGCCGTGTTGTCTGGTTGAAAATACGTAGCTGCGGCGGGATCTATGTCGGCGTAGAAGCGCCGGATGAGTTCGATCCGGTTTTGCGCGACGACGTTGGCGATGCTGGTGTCGACGAGGCGGACGACGGTGAAGCAGCCGAGGATGAAGACGGTTGGGAAGACGGTGAAGGAGAGTGCTGCGAGAATTCCGGGTGAGCTGCTGGAGAATCCGACGGCGACGAGGCCGCTTGAGAGCGCTGCCAGGTAGATCGAGGCCCTGCTGCCGGATTCGCTGATTGTTGAGCTCGCGGCGGATTGCAGAACGAAATGCTCGGTGACGAGCGCGCTCATCAATGCCGGCGATGCTTTCGTTTCCGTCATGGTGGGGCTCCCCTTGTTCCGGTGTCGCCGGGTGCGACAGCCGTGTGGTCATCAACGTAGGCCTGAGCTGTTGCTTACGCGTGGTGGCAGTGCGCCTAGGAGGAGCGGGGTCATGTCCGTGGTGACGGTAGGTGCGGCGGGGTCACGCCCTGTCGTGGTCGTGGCTCGTAGGCTCGCGGCCATGCACAGAATCGATCCTCTTCTCCTTGCTTGGCTCGAGTCCGTTCAGACGGTACCTGTTTTCGTTCGAAGTCATGACTTCGACGTGGTGGCATCGAACCGGTCGGCGCGGGAGCTCAGTGCCGTGTTCGAGGTTGGTACCAATTTGCTGCGTGCGACGTTCTTTGTCCCGGCCGCCCGGGAAGCGTTACCGGATTGGGCTGGCGCGACCGGTCAGGTTGTTGCGTTGGTGCTGAATGAGGCCGGCCTGATGTCGCCGGAACCGGAGCTCCGTCGCCTTGTCGGTGAGCTCGCGTCCAAGAGCGACCGGTTCTCCGAAGCGTTGGCTGAAGAGCCGGCCGTACTGCCGTCGGGTACGCCGATCGTGTTTGACCACCCGGAGCGGGGGCGGCTGCGGTTGTCGTTTCAGCAGTTGCGGCTGCCCGGCACCGACAGGCAAACCCTCGTCTTGGTCAGCGTCGATAGCGGGTCGCCCGTCTAACGTCTAGGGCAGAAGTGATCTGAGCGCGGTCTCTTCCTGGCTGCCGGGGAGCGCAAAGGTGGTGGTCAGCGCGAGTCGCGGGTCGGTTCGGATGCTCAGCTGCTGCCAGCGCAGTTCGACGACGCCGTACCCGTGGATCGGGTAGCTGGTTGTGCCGTGAGTGCAGGTTTTCACGTCGTGGCGGGCCCAGATACGCCGGAAATCCGTGTCGGTCAGGGAAAGCTCGCCGACGATCTCGTGCAGGCGCGGGTCGTTCGCGTCGGTGCGTTCCCGGGTCGCCGCGAGCATCTCTGACGCCACCGTCTCCCAGTCCGAAACGGTCGCCTTGGCCGTGTCGCTGAACAGCGCCAGCATCAGGTTCCGGCCCGGTTCGTACACCCCGGGCGCGAGCCTACCCGCGAGAGCGTTCGCGGCGAGGACGTCTTGGCAGCCGTTTGTCACGTACGCCGCTGAGTGGTCCCACCAGGTGAGGAAGTCCAGGTCTGCCGGGTCGACATCGGCGAGGGTCGGGGCGAACGGGTGCGTCGCGGTTGGGCTGACCAGCCGTTGCAGATATGCCGTGGCCTGATCATCCAGCAGCAGAGCTTTCGCGATGGCGTTCACGACCTGATCCGACGGGTGGGCGTCTTTGCCTTGCTCCAGGCGCAAGTAGTAGTCGCTGCTGATGCCGGCGAGTTGGGCGACTTCTTCGCGGCGCAGGCCGCTGACCCGCCGGCCGGCGTCGACGTACAAACCGACGTCTTCGGGTTGGACTGTTTCTCGCCGGGCACGGAGAAACTCGCCCACCGGGTTGTTGTCCATGCGCACAGGCTATCGCCCGGCGAACCATTCGCCCCTACGATCAGAGAATGAGCGGTGATGGTCTTCTAGCGGGCTACCTCACCGCGCGCCGCCAGTTAGTGACCCCAGAACAGGTCGGCCTTCCCGCACCCACCACGCACCGCCGAGTTCCCGGGCTGCGCCGGGAGGAAGTCGCGATGCTCGCCGGCATCAGCAGCGACTACTACCTCCGCATGGAGCAGGGCCGCGAACTCAGCCCCTCACCAACGGTCGTTGACGGGCTGATAAAAGCGTTGTGCCTTGACGGCGATGCAGCACTGTACCTGCACGAGATCGCTCGCCCGTCGCTTGGCGCTACCCGACAGTCGGACGCGTTGTTGAGCGCCAGCACGATGGAGCTCGTGGAATCGATGCGAAGTACGCCAGTGTACGTAGCCACCCGGTATCTCGACATTCTCTACGCGAACGACCTGTTCGACGGCCTGGAACCACGGCTTCAGGTCGGCCAGAACATCGTGAAGATCATCTTCGAAGCCGACAGGCCCCGAAACGAGATCTGGCAGTCCGTCGCGAGCCGCGCCGTTGCCGCGTTCCGGTCCGGAATCGACCCTCTAGACAATAGCCACGAGCTACTCACCTTGTTAGCCGAGCTGCATCAGTTCGATTACTTCAGCGAATACTGGGAACGACAAGACACGTTCGCCGCCTCCGGCATGCCCATCCCGGCGTATCACGTGACGGCGGGGATGCTAGCGCTACGGCTACTGACCTTCCGGATTCCAGCGACCGGTGGTCAGGTACTCGGCATGTACGTCGCAGAGCCGGGCTCTGAATCTGCAGCGAAGCTCGCCGCCCTTGCCAGCTGACTGTACCCTCGCCAGCTGACTGACTGTCATGTTCCTAGGTGCGCCGGGGCCACGTGCCCACCGGTACCGCGAACCTACCTTGAGTTCAGGCAGCCAACCGGTCGCCCAAACCGCATCTCTCGCATTGGAGCACCGTCATGTCAACACCCACCAACCCGCCCGTCGTCTTCATCCACGGCCTCTGGATCCACTCCGACTCCTGGACCCCATGGATCGACCTGTTCGACCAGCACGGCTACACCGCCGTCGCACCCGGCTGGCCCGGTGACGGCGACACCGTCGAAGCAACCCGGGCACACCCCGAAGCCCTCGACGGTATCGGGATCGAAGCGATCTTCGACCACTACGCCGACATCATCGAAGCCATGCCGCAGAAACCGATCGTGATCGGCCACTCCTTCGGCGGACTCATCGCCCAAGAACTCCTCGCCCACGACCTCGCCATCGCAGCGGTCGCCATCGACCCCGCCCCGATCAAAGGCGTCAAAGCACTGCCCTTCGCGCAGCTCCGCTCCGGCTTCCCCATCCTCGGCAAGCCATCCAGCAAGAAGCACACCGTCTCCCTGACCGGGGCGCAGTTCCAGTACTCGTTCGGCAACGCCCTCAGCAAAGACGAATCCGACGCCCTGCACACCCGCTTCACGATCCCCGGCCCGGGACGGCCGCTGTTCGAAGACGCCGCCGCGAACTTCTCCCGCACCTCACCCGCCGCCGTCGATACCTACAAAACCCCCCGAGGACCCCTGTTGCTGACCTCAGGGTCGCTGGATCACACCGTGCCTGAGAAAGTCACCCGGGAGGTCTTCGCGCTGTACACCAAGCACACCGACTCCGTCACTGACTTCCACGAGTTCGAAGGCCGCGGCCACTCCCTCGCCTTCGACTCCGGCTGGGCCGATGTCGCCGCCGACGTCCTCACCTGGCTCGACCAGAAAGTCACCACCGATGCGCCCCTGAAATCGTTTGCCGCAAACGCGTAGCGTCACCTTCCTCATCCCCGGGGTGCCCGGCTCGAACCCGACCAGGGCACCCCATAACGTCTCACCTATCGGTCAGCCCTCGGGCGAAGGAGTAAAAATGGATCTCCAACTAGCCGGCAAAACGGCCATCGTCACCGGCGCCAGCAAAGGCATCGGCCTCGCCATCACAACCGCCCTCGTGAACGAGGGCGTCACCGTGATTGCGGGCGCACGTTCGTCGTCGGCAGAACTGGAAGCGCTCGGCGACGCAGTCCGGTTCATCCCCGTCGATCTTTCCACCTCCGACGGCCCCGCCGCGCTTGTTGCAGAAGCCGGCGACGGCCTCGACATCCTCGTCAACAACGTCGGCGCGCTCGTACCCCGCACAGCCGGATTTCTCGCCATCACCGATAGTGACTGGGACGTCACCCTGAACCTTGACCTGATGGCCGTCGTGCGCACAACCCGCGCCGCCATCCCACTACTGATAAAGCGTGGCGGCGGGACCGTCGTCACAATCAGCTCCGTGAACGCGTTTCTCCCCGACCCCGGCGTCATCGACTACTCCGCCGCGAAAGCCGCCGTCTGGAACCTCTCCAAATCCCTCTCCAAAGAATTCGGCCCCCAAGGCCTTCGCTTCAACACCATCAGCCCCGGCCCGGTCTCCACCCCACTCTGGTTAGGTGACACTGGTGTCGCCGCGACAGTCGGCAAAGCCATGGGCGTATCCGCAGACGAAGCACGCAAACGAATCATCCAATCCGGCGGTGGATTCGCCACCGGACGCTTCACCCAACCCGACGAGGTCGCCGACCTCGTCCTCCTCCTCACCAGCAACCGAGCCGGCAACGTCACCGGCGCCGACATCCGCATCGACGGCGGGTTCACGAAAGAACTATGACGACCAGGCGCCCCATCGCGATACAGACGGTAAGGCTGTCAGTCGAGCCGCCTGTACCTGCCCTAAGCCTCGATTAGGGCAGGTTCAGTCGCTCGAATGAACCCGTAAAGCTGACGTATGGTCCGTTATCAGCGCGTTTGCGTCTTGCGGCCGTATGCATCGGATCAGTAGTGGTGCGATGTTCTCCATAAATTTCAGCTGCGTGCCACGGCAGGGCGTCATGCCCGACCGCGTGGCTCCCGGCGACCGCTGGACGCCGGACTGACAAGCTTTAAATGCGCCGAAGGACACTGAGCCTGCGCATGCACTCGCTAAAGCGTAGGCTCTCCGCTCGCCTTCTGCTCCTGCCAGGCGTCGCTGGGAGAAGTTGCGCTGTCAACGCTCTCGCGCTCTCCACCGAACTCTTCGTGCAGCGGTGTACCGACAGGGGCTGACCAAGCTCTTGCCTTATTTCGGAAGACAGTCTCGCTGACGACGACATCTTCAGTGAAAAGCTCTTCAGGCAGTTCGAGCAGCCCGGTCGTCCTCATGTTGCGGGTGACATTCAAAGTCGCAATAGTCAGCACCATGATGAAGCCGACAATCGGTGCGGCGGCTTTGAACCGCTCTTTCACGCCATGCATCTTCGTCGCCGCGAGGCGGTCGACATCGTTGTGCACGATATCCCCGTAGATGTAGGCAAACGCCAGTTCTGTATCGCTGAGGAATTCCGACTTGTTCCCGTCAGCATCCTCAATCTGAGTGCTGGCGCCGAGAATGTTTTTCCCCTTCGGCTGTATCCGATTCCAATCCGAGCGAATCGCAGCGAGGGCGTTCCGAAGCTTTTCGTCTCCGCTATCCTTCGCAAAATACCCGAGAGCGTTCAGAACTTTGATGTAGTGAACGCTATCTTCTTGAAGGATCAGGGGTCGCACACGTGCAGCGGCGGACTCCACCTGCTCTTCGGGTGGGAGAACCTGAATCAGGTATCCCTGATTTTCAGCTGCGACGAACTGGTAAGTCACCTCCATTCTCCAGAGCTTTTGGAGGAGGGCTTTGTCGACAGCCAGTGAATGTGCTTCCACACGTCTTGCCCTCAAGACGAACGCCGACAGAGTAGCGATGTGGCGTTCCTCAACTTGCTGCTTACGGGCGTCATTCATACCGTCATTCTTCCCGACTCGACCGACGCTCCCGTGGTGAACATCGCTCGGTCCGTAAACTGAGCGGGTGACTTCCGGGGATGCAAAAACAGGCGTTGAACTCTCACGCCAGAAAGCTCGAATCTTTGCCGACAAATGGGCAACGGTGACTAATGAGAAGCAGTTCGCCCAGTCTTTCTGGAGCGACTTCTTTCACCAGGTCATTGGCGTGGAAGACCTGCTTGCTACGGGAGTGGACTTCGAATTCCCGATAAAGAATGTTGCTACCGGAACCACGAATTTCATTGACGTTCTGTGGGGCGGCGTAGTTCTGATTGAGCACAAGTCCGCAGGTAAGTCGCTGGACAAAGCCGAAGTTCAGGCTCGTCAATACATGGTGAGCCTCAGCCCACACCTGCGACCGCCTATTCTTATCGTTTCCGACTTTGCCAATATCCGCATCATTGACGTGCTGCGTGGAGCCAGTATTCAGTTCCTGCTCACCGACCTTCCGAAGCACCTTGATCACCTTGATTCGATCTTCAAGGTGTACGGGTCAAAGGCGACAGCAGAGGAAATCGACGCCGACATCAAAGCCGTCAATTTGATGGCGAACCTCTATGTCGAGTTTGAAAAGAACGGCTACGAGGGTCACGCTGCCAGCGTGTTCATGGTTCGCATCCTCTTCCTCAATTTCGGTGATGACACGAGGATGTGGAAGAAGGGTCTCTTCGCTGAATTTTTGGCGGAGAGTGCCGAATCGGGAGGGGGTCTGGGTGGAAGTATTCAGGAACTTTTTCAGGTTCTGGACACCCCCAAAGAGAAACGTCCGCACAACCTTCCTGCGTCCATCTCGAATTTTCCGTATGTGAATGGCGGGTTGTTCAAGGAAATCATTCCCGTCTTCTCGTTCAACGCAGAGATGCGAACAGCACTTATTGCGTCAAGCTCATACGACTGGTCAAAAATCAGCCCTGCCATCTTCGGAGCAATGTTCCAGACCATCAAGAGCAAGGAGAATCGGCGGGCGTTGGGCGAGCACTACACGAGCCAGCAGAACATTTTGAAGGTCATCCGACCGCTCTTCTTGGACGAGTACTTGGATCGACTTCGCAAAGTCTGGGATGACCGTGCTGGACTCAAGAAGCTTCGCAAGGACCTCGGCACCAAGAACTACCTCGACCCCGCTGCAGGCAGCGGCAACTTCCTTTTGGTCACCTACAAACGGCTAAGGGACATAGAGTACAAGATTATCGCTCGACTGATCGAGCTTGAAGGAAAAGTAACGACAGGTTACGACGGTGAAGAGCTTCAAGTCGGTCTGGATGGCTTGGGAACCATCGGTCTTACAGTCAGCCTCGAGCAATTTCACGCCATTGAATACGAGCAGTGGAGCTCGCAGATCGCTTCGGTTGCGATGTACCTCGCTGAGCATCAGGCGAATCAGGAACTGGATGAGCTGACTGGTGCAGCTCCAACGATTTTCCCGCTCTCGCACGCAGCAACTATTCGTCAAGGCAACGCTTTGCGAATCGACTGGGCCGAAGTCTGCCCGATGAATAACGACACGATTATCATGGGCAACCCTCCGTTCTACGGCTCCTCCTGGTTGAGTGCAGATCAGAAGAACGATCAGGCTCTCGTCTGGGGCAAGACGAAGAGTGCGGGCATCCTGGATTACGTTGCGAGCTGGTATCTCGTCGCCGCCCGCAACATCGAAGGCACAACCGCACGAGCTGCCTTCGTCTCCACAAGCTCCATATCTCAAGGTCAGCAGCCGCCCGTCATATGGGGAGCATTGAATAAGCTCGGCATGGGCATCGACTTCGCCCACCGCACTTTCGCCTGGAACAACGACGGTGGAAAGAACGCAGCCGTCCACTGCGTCATCATCGGCTTCTCTGCCAACAGGAAACCTTCTCTTCGCCCGTTGTGGTCTTATCCCAGCCTGAAAGCCGAACCTGTTCTGGTTCGTGTCAAGAATATAAACGCCTACTTGCTGGATGCCACTGACGCTCTAATTACGAGCCGAAGCAATCCGCTTCAAGGCGGAACCCAGAAGATGACGAACGGCAACAAGCCCGTTGATGGCGGACTACTCTCCAACATTTCCGTGGACGAAGCTCAGGAGATCGAAGCGACTGACTCCATAGCTACGAAGTACCTGAGGCGTGTGGTTGGCAGTGCTGAACTCATCGGCGGCATTCTTCGTTACGGTCTATGGCTCAAGGACGCTGACCCCTCCGACCTGCTCGCGTCCCCTGTGTTGAAAGAGCGTATTGCCAAGGTTCGTGAAATGCGTCTGGCTTCTACAAAACTGGACACCCAGAAGTCAGCAACACGTGCTTGGGAATGGCAGCAGGCTCTTCGCCAGCCCACAACTGAGTACCTAGCCGTACCTCGTGTTTCGTCGCAGGAGCGGGAGTATGTCCCGATGGCGGTAATGCCCGCAAAGGTGGTTCCGAACGACAAGCTGCTGTACATTCCGAACGCCACCTCCGAGACCTTCGGAGTCATGATGAGCAGCGTCTTCAACATCTGGAATCGGGCCATCTCTGGTCGGTTGAAGTCTGACTATTCGCTGTCCGCTGAGGTCACCTACAACAATTTCCCCTTCCCCGATTTAAGCAATGAAGCGACGATGAAGAAGGTGCAGTCCGCTGCTGATGCAGTTCTTCTCACACGCGAGCAGTTCCCCACCAGCTCCCTCGCCGTACTCTATAACCGCAACTCAATGCCTTCGGCTCTCCGCAACGCTCACAACGCTCTGGATAAAGCTGTACTGAACGCTTACGGGCTGAAGACCAATGCAACCGATGCTGGCACGCTGGAGCTCCTTTTTGGCATGTACGCGGAGATCACGCAGGGTCTTCTCGCTCCTGAAAAGAAGACGAAGATGCGCGGAGCTGCACCTACCGACGACCTGAACTCACACGTCCTAAATCACTGAACGCGGCGGCCAGCGTCGATATGGTCAATTCATGACAGTTAAACATGGACATCGGCTATCGCCTGCGGCGAGCAGAATGTCCTCGTTGACGGCCTCGCGTCTGACCCAGAGATAAATGGTCGCGTCCGAGATCCCAAAATCGGGACTGCTGACGGCTTTCGGCTAACAGCTACGATCCAGATGAGTTGACTTTGAGGGTGGGACGCAATGAAGTATAGGAATGCCTCCGCGGCGATGATCGCGAAGCTCGATCAACTCCTTCTCACCGGTGTTGAAGTCAGCGTTCGTGGATCAGAAACTCGTGAGTTGATGCACCAGCTGGTTTCTCTGACCAAACCTTTGGAGCGCTGCATTGTTGTTCCAAGTCGAAACAACAACGTGTTCGCCTCGATAGCAGAAACAATGTGGGTGATAGCGGGCCGCAATGACATCGCATACCTCGCAAACTACCTGCCCAGGGCAGCCAACTTCTCTGACGACGGTAAGACGTGGCGAGCCGGCTACGGACCGCGCCTTCGACAGTGGCATGGCGTCGACCAACTCGGGTCCGTCCTCAACACCCTCGCCGACTCACCATCCAGCCGCCGCGCCGTGATGTCGATCTTCGATCCCGCAGCCGATTTGCTCGACAGCCTCGACATTCCCTGTACTAACTGGTTGCACTTCACCGTCCGAGACGGTCACCTCGACCTCAACATCGCGGTGCGCAGCAACGACATCATTTGGGGGTTCTCGGGTATCAACACGTTCGAATGGAGCGTTGTTCAGGAAATGATGGCCTACTGGCTTGGCGCGAAAGTCGGGATAACTAACTATTTCATCTCGTCGCTACATCTTTACGCACGGCATTTCGACCGGGCGACTCAGGTCGTCTCGCAGCCGCCAGTCCCGTCGCCATACACACAACACCCAGCGGTCATCCGATTTGACACCCGATTCGGCGACCTCGAGCAGACTCTCGACAGATGGTTCGAGCTTGAAGCGGCCATCCGCGACGGGGCAAACGTCACCAATCGCATCGATAGCTTCCCAGATCCGATGTTGCGAGATTTTCTTCGAATGCTTTCCGCGTACCGGTCATTCGTCGAAGGCGACACGGCTGCAGCGACCAAGATTTTAGATGGCGTCGAAGACGGCGCCTTGGCTACCGCGGGATCCGATTACATCTCGTGGAAGACTGCGACCCCGTCCCGATCTGTCGTACTTGCGGCGCCCCCAAGAATCTCCAAAGCAGAAATCACCCGATGGCTGAGTCAACTTCACCGCACAAAATCTCTTGCCTATGGCGACAGCTGGAAGCGGCGCGGAGAGCAGATGGCCATCATGGCCAACATCGCAAGAAAAATCGATCGGCTTGCGCTTCACGATCCCAACATTCCATCAGATGGCGAAAATATCATCGATACAGCTGCGGACCTGCTGGTCTATTCCGTGAAGTACGAAACCTACCTCAACGACGTGAACGGCAAACCCCGGCGCGACGCGGCTGCCTGGAGCGACGGAACCGATGGTTTTGATCTGCTGATGCAACAAATGCAGGCCGAAGCAGTGGCTGCGACTCATGCGGAGGCGACGGCTGACGTCATGGAAGTATTCGAGCAGCTCGAGCGCACGTTCACACCAGACACTGGTCCCGCATCCCGCCGCCAACTCGTGCACACCCTCGGCACCCGGGCGCTCGAACTTCTGCAATTTCACCTCCACAAAAACCCTGCCGCTGCCTATCGCGTCATGGCGTTCGAGGAATGACCAAGGGCCGGCGTCCACGCCCGTCGAAACGGATATCTAACCCACGCCGCAGCTACGATGAGGCAACGGCAAAGGAGCTCACATGACTAGCCCAACCCCGCGCCCCCACGCTTTCGACATCTATTGGCAATTTGCCCACGAACGCCACCGAATCTTTCAGTCGCGCCTCACCCAACAGGTTGGCCCATGGACGGACGACCGCATCCTGCGGACCTACAAGTTCTGCAACGTCTACCGCGCAGCAGACAGAGTCAGTCAATATATGATCCGGAACGTCTGCTACAGCTCTAACGACATCAGCGAAGCAGACAGAGTCTTCCAAATCGTCGCCTTCCGCACCTTCAGCAACATCGCGACCTGGGACTCCTTGACCATGTTGCTCGGCCAAGCTCCAGTCGTCGAAGACATCCGCAACGGCCGGCTAGAAGCGGCACTTACGAGCATCCGTGACAGCGACAAACGCCTCTACACGGGCGCCTTTATTCTCTGTGCAACGAACGCCTACGGTCGCGGACTAAAACATCTCAATCACGTCGAACTCTTTCGACACATGTTCGTTCAAACCACGCTGGCTGAAGAAATCCTCGAAGCACCATCGCTAGCGGCGGTATATGCGCTCCTTCACAAGTACCCACTGATGGGCGACTTCATGTCCTACCAAGTGGCGATCGACCTCAACTACTCAGAACTCATCCACTTTTCCGAGAACGACTTCACCCAGCCAGGGCCCGGAGCTTTGAGAGGCATCAAGAAAGTGTTTTCGAGTACCGGCGGAATGACGCCCAGTGACACAGTCATGTGGATGGTCGACAACCAAGACACCGAGTTCGAACGGCTCGGTCTCGATTTTGATGGCCTCTGGGGTCGCCCTATCCAAGCCATCGATGCGCAGAACCTTTTTTGCGAGACGGACAAATACTGCAGGGAGGCCCTGCCGGAGCTTGCAAGCGCCCGAACTCGCATCAAAGCCAAGTTCGTTGAGTCAGCAGAGCCAGTGTCGCTGTACTTCCCGCCAAAATGGGGTATCAACGAGTCTCTTCCCGCCGCCCTTCCGCAAATGCGACAACTCGCGCTCTTCTAGCTCGTCCCGGGCTACGCGCTCGAGCGCGGACCGCTCATGCGAGTCGCGCTGAGGGTGCTTTTCAACAAAAGACCATCCTCTCGTTCGGTCGGGCAGACGTCGCTGACAGAGCTAACTTGTGTTGATGATGACGGACGACTGCTTGCGGACATAGGCTCGTGGGCCAGGCGCCCTACGACGATCAACGCTGACGTGAGCCCGTCCTTCCTAGAGGGCACGAGCAGCTGGACGATACCCGGTCCTAGCTCGAAAGGTCCCTAAACCTGAATAGTTACGTCTGCACCAGCGAAGAAGTTCCCGTGCGTGTGCTGCGCATGTTGCGGGTCCGATGCCAATCAAAAGGCGTTCCTATTGGGCCACGAGGTAACTCCGCAAACCACTCTAGGGCCAGACTAATCTCGTCATCCTCAAATCTGTTTCGGTGACCGCGACCGCTGACGATGCCGAACTCGCGAAGTAGGGTCGGCACAATCGGCCCGCTGCTTCCGAAGTAAACGAAGTCATCGCTGACAAGCACTTTTTCGGTGGTCCCCGTATCGCGTGAGAGATGAACCAGCTCCGGCGTGCCGTCCGCCTTGCTGTGCCTTGAGTCCTCTTGAATCCAGTTTCCAGATGAATCGTGATGATAAATATTGTCACCAAACCGAACCTGACGGCTCCCGCGCAGATTTGGACGCTTTCGTTCGAATCGCTTATCGGACCAATACTCATCGAACGACAACGTTTCGGTGACCCGCATGGCATACACCAAGAACCCGGTTCGCCTGTTCTTGGCAGCGCCAGTCCCCATCACCCAGTCGCCGACGCTGGCGCCTCGGCGAATTATTTGCTTGCAGGTCGCCAGCGTGCAAAACCCTTGAAACGGATTAGGCGCGAAGCCGATGTCGTGATCGACGACGTAACTATGAAGTCTCATGCGTATTCAGCAAGGGGCCCGTGGAATGGAATGAGGCGCGGTCGGAGCGCCGTCTGGGTCGGTCCAGTGTTCGTTTTCAAGGGCGTCAATAATCAATTCGGCGTCCCAATTGATTATCGAATCAGCAAAGTCTTCGAGCTCTTCCGGGAGATTATCTGCAGTAGTCCCAGGTGCCCACACGCCGATAATCTTCTTGTCAGGGAACTTTCTTGCGTATTCGATTTCCCAATCCACCCAGTCGTGGTTGTAGGTTTCCGGGGATACGATGACGATCATCTTCCCCGCCCAGTCAATTCGGGCCCTCAGCAGACTCCTGATGTACTCCTCATTGTGAGCGTCGTTAGGATTATCTGTCGTGATCGACGAATCCCGAATCTCAGCCCCGCTTTTCGCGAGCATCGATTTCAGCTCCCCCACCAGGTGATCGTCTTCATGCCTATGGGCTACAAAGATGTTGTGCGCGCTCATCAGTACTCCTCGTTAGAGATAACATACGACGAACCGCTGACAACTGCTCAACACGCAACGCATGGAAGGCCGCTGGGATGCCCATACCCCCAATTCTTGACGTCTTCGTCGTATGGCATCCCGACGACGAGGGGGGTGTGAAGCGCTTCAGAGAACTGCAGGACCATTTCCACAGTTCGGCGTTCTCGGGGCTTGTCGGCGGAGCGGTCGAGGTCTACGCCAGAAGCGAAGCCTGGTCGACAGATGGGGCACCACGACCGTTCGGTATCCGCACCCCGCTCGCCGACGAACTACCTGCTGCGCAATTCAACGCAATCGTCCCCGTGCTCAGCAAAGAGATGGCGCGCGCTGCCGCAAGTGGAGGCTGGAAACAATTCATTGCCGAAATAGGAGCTCTCGCTGACCTTCCGGGAGTCGGCGTATTCTCTCTCCCCTCAGCGGGTGTTGACCTGCAAAGCGGCGCGTTATCTGTAGCCCTTGGCCCCTTCCAGGTATTGCCACAGGACGTTGTGGAGAACCCGAAAATGCTGGGCCGGGAATTGGATCAAGCGATCGCCCAGAAAATTCGCAGCGAGGACGACCAGGCGGCGCGAATCACCGTGTTCGTCAGCCATTCAAAGCACCGGTCGCTCAGCGAAGACGACGAGGCGCCCGCCATCTATTCATTGGTCCGCGAGCGGATTGCCGAATCGCGGCTTGCAGAATTCTTTGATGCCCACGACATTCAGGTAGGCGACAGATGGGTCGAGGAGCTTGAGCAGAATGCGAGCGAGCACGCACTCTTGATAGTGCGAACTGACCGTTACGCGGAACGTCCGTGGACGCAGCGTGAGGTAAAGGCCGCCAAAACCGCTGAAGTTCCGGTCGTGACCATGTACGCCATTCGGTCTGGCGAGCAACAAGGCTCATTCCTTATGGACCATGTGCCGACGGTTGTGTGTGACCTGGATAATCGCATACCGGGCATAGAGGCCGCCCTCGATGCCCTCGTAACGGAAGCCCTCAAGAGCACGCTTTGGAATGCGCAACGGTCCTACCTGAAGGCTGATGGCTTTGACTGGTTGCCAGCTCGGTCACCTGAACCAACCACGATCGCATCATGGTTAACCACTCACAAAGCTGAGCATCCCGACGATCAACACATCTGGATCATGCATCCAGACCCTCCGCTAGGGCAAGCGGAGCGCGATGTGCTCATTCAGATGGTCGAGCTCGCGGGATACTCCGACGACGTTAACATTTATACGCCACGCACATTCGCTGCTAGAGGCGGAGAAGTGAAATGAACGACCCAGAGGTCATCGCGCTCGGAACACTGAACGAAAAACGCGTGGCGCTTTCAGCATCAGAAAGCGCTGATCTCGGCAGGCTTGGGCTGAGCGAATACCACTGTCGACTGGTTATAGCTGAAGTTGGGCGGGCGCTTATGTTAGCCGGAGCCACAGTCGTCTACGGCGGTAACCTGTCTGCCGACGGGTACACCGACATACTCCTCGAAGAGGCCCAACGCTTCGGAGGATCTCGTCAGTTGCTCGAACTGACAATCCCCGAGTCCGAATACACCAAACATACCGTTTCTGAACTAAATAAGATCGACGGCCGCCTCGGGGAGCACGGAAAACTGGTTCTCATCCGTTCCGATTCTGTCGTGGTGCAGATACGAGACGCGGTCACAACATCCTCGACACGGGTAGATCTATCTCAATCGCTTTCAGCTATGCGAGCGTATACCTCAACTAATACGGACGCCCGTGTCGTAGTAGGAGGAAAGCTGACGGACTATCAAGGCCGATTGCCAGGCGTAATTGAAGAGGCTCTACTGACGGCGGAGGCAGGCAAGACCTTGCTTGTGGCAGGCGGCTTCGGCGGAGCCGCAACCGTGATATCAAATGCCCTGAACTCCGAAGCAACCCAAGGATGGCAACCGCCGAATTTTCCAGTCCATGCGCACAGCGCGACGATGGAAGCTGCACTTGGCCGGCTAAAAACGTCTCGCCCCTACGTAGGAAGTGAAGACGAATACGCAGACCGCCTTCGTAAGGTGCTAGCGGTGAGCCACAGACCTGCAGACATATCGACCTCCGTCATCCGCTTGCTAGCCGCCTCCTTCGAGGAAAGTTAACCATCTAACTACTTCTGTGTGTATGACTCGGGGAGCTTCCCTGACACTTCGTTGTCAGGAATTCCTTTACACCCTAACGATTCGTCTATCGGCGACGCCACAGCAGCGGACTGCGCCTCGCCGTCTCGAAAACCTAAACCTTAACGAGGCATATTGCGCCGCCGGTGACCAGTAGAGAAATGTCCAGAGAATCCGCAGATGCGGCTTGTCTCAAAAACTCATCTTACAATCACGCCTGTCTCCCTCCTGTTTCTAGGGGTTTCTAAGACAGGACGGCTGTGGGAGCTTGGGGATGACAGGGAAGGGCCGTTCCAGAACTATCGACATCCTTTAGACCCCTGCTTCGCTGCCCGGTCTACAGTCCAAGAACGAGTCGAATTCCCGAACTGATCTCGGAGAGTAAATACGAGGGAACGTGGCCCGCCGGATAGGGATCGAGGAACTCGCGGCTGACTGGCCCGACCTGGGAGACGACGGCGACGGAGTCCTTCTCGAGCCCCGACGCCTCTGCAGGAAGCAGAACGTTGCCGGGAAACGCCTCAAGTCCGATGTTCGAGGTCAGTGGAACGACCTGCACCGTGGCGATGCTCGTTGCCAAGAGCCAGTCTTCCTGAATCACGACCGCCGGCCGAACTTTCGCCGGTTCCAACCCCCTCGGCGTGCCGAAGTCGACCCAGACGACATCGCCGCGCGCCGTCACCATTCGGTTCCATCACGCATCACACGCTGCGACTCACGCAGGAACAAGCCGTCACCCGATGGTTGCCCCGTGCGAGCCAGGACCGCATTCGCAATCGCAGTGAGTTCCGACGCGCCCTCCAACTCGTCGGCGAGCCGTTGCGCAGCAAGTCGGTAGAACTCCGACCGGTTCATACCATGCTTGTCGGCCACACGCTCGAAACGCTCGAAGTCACCGTTGGGAACTGATATCGCCGTCTTCATACTTAGAGTATGACCATTCATACCAGATGACGGGAGTAAATAGGCGCGCCCACGAAATGCCCGCAAACGTGCATGAACGATGCACATCTCAGGTGATCACCTAAGACGCGACTTCCGCACCATCACTGGAAAGACCCATCGAAATCAGGGGCCTTCGTCGGTTCGAGCCCGACGGGGCCCACCCCTAATTGTTCAGTCAGAGTGACGTGATCAGCCAGGCCGTGGTCGAGCCTGGGAGGAAGCCCTGTTCGAGCGGTGCGCTCGAAAGGAGCAGCTCCCCCGCCGGCAGAACCACAGGCGACGAACCGAAGTTCGTGACTGATGTCCAGCCGTTCTGTCTCCGGAACGTCAGAACCGCGTCGGCGCTCGTCTGCAGCCATTCGAGGGACTCGTCACACTGCAACCGCTGCCGTAGCGCAAGCGCACCTCGGTAGAGCGAAAGAGTAGAACCCGCGTCACTCCCCTGCGCTTCGACCGAAAGCCGACCGAACGACGCCGGTTGCGGCAGGTGAGCCGCCTGGCTACTGAATCCGAAGGACGGGCCTGACCCAGTCCAGGGCATCGGTATCCGACATCCGTCGCGACCGATATCGACACCCGGATTGCGATAGAAGACGGGGTCCTGCCGACTCGCGGGTGGCAGGCTGGCGACTTCGTGCAGACCAAGCTCTTCACCTTGAAAGAGGTACGACGAGCCCGGCAGAGCGAACTCGAACAATGTGGCGGCGCGGGCCCGCCGCAGGCCCAATTCGGAATCGAGAATGGGCACCTCCCCACCGCTGAGCAGCCATTCGCGACCCTGTTTGTCTGGCCGCCCCGCGAGCGGGGGGAGACCATAACGGGTCGCGTGTCGCACCACGTCGTGGTTCGACAGCACCCAGGTCGTAGAGGAACCTGATTGGGCGGCAAGATCGAGATTGAATGTCACTATACGTCGGAACGATTCGGCTTCGAAGTCCGCCTCGAGAAGATCGAAGTTGAAGGCTTGGCCGAGACCCTCGGCACGGGCGTAACGAACACGCCGCGATGGATCCACCCATGCCTCCGCAACAGCGGTACGCGGCGGGTCGTACGTGTTGAAGACTGTGCGCCATTCTGCATAGATGTCGTGAACTTCATCGCGATCCCACAGGGGGTGCGTTCCGTCCCTCGGCATGACGTCGAGTTCGGCCTGAGAGGGTAGTTCTAACGGCAGTTCCTTCGCGAGGCCGTGGGCGACGTCGATTCGAAAGCCATCGACACCCCGATCAGCCCAGAACCTCAGAGTGCGCAGGAAGTCATCGCGAACCTCACGATTCTTCCAATTGAGGTCGGGCTGTTCCGCTGCGAAGTAGTGCAAGTACCATTGGCCATCACCTGCGGCTGTCCACGCGGATCCGCCGAAAATCGAGGTCCAGTCAGCAGGAGGGAACTGACCGTTCTCGCCGAGACCGTCACGGAACAGATATCGCTCTCGCGCGACGGAGCCCGGGGGCGAATCCAGTGCCTCTCGAAACCACTCGTGTCGGTTCGAGGTGTGATTCGGCACGATGTCGATGATGATGCGGATGCCACTCGAACGCAGCGCAGCTACCATCTCATCGAAGTCGCTGAGTGTACCGAGGTTGGCGTCGACAGTGCGGTGATCGTCGACGTCGTATCCGCCATCGATGAGCGCCGAGGGGTAGAACGGGCTCAGCCACACGGCGTCAATTCCCAGCGCCTTCAGATAGGGCACCCTTTCGGTTACTCCGGCGAGGTCACCGATGCCGTCACCGTTCGAATCGGCGAATGAGCGCGGATAGATCTGATAGACCGCCGCCTGACGCCACCAGGCATCTCTGTTCGGGCGGAACGGAGCGCCGGGCTCGATCGTCTCACGGATGATCATGTTGTTCTCGGTCACCCCAAGTACCCCGTCTTAATGCGCTGCCTCGACACCGTACGTGGCAAGACGCATGGTGGCCGTGGCACTGTGCGCCGCCATGCCCTCAGAATCCGAGATGATCTGTACCGCGTTGGCGAGATCAGGCGTGGCCCCCCGTGAGACGCGCTGGTAGGTGAGAGGTTTCAGAAAGCGCCCTACCGACAGTCCGGCGCTGTGCTTGGCGCCGCCAGCGGTGGGAAGCACGTGATTCGTCCCCGCCATGCCTTTGTCAGAATATGCGACGGTGCTCCAGTGACCCAGAAAGAGCGACCCGTAGTTGCGGAGGGCATCGTGGTACCAGTCGTCTTCAGCGGTCAGGACTTCGAGGTGTTCCGGGGCGAGATCATCCATCAGGGCGACCGCAGTTTCGCGGTTGTCTGCCACGGTGACAACGCCGTAGTCGCGCCACGCCGGGCCGGCTATCGGCTCCGTGGCGAGCGTGGCGAGCTGGCGGTCGACGGCGTCGATCACGGCCCGGCCGTGACTGTCAGAGGTGGTGACCAGGGCAGCTGGCGAATTCGGGCCATGCTCAGCCTGACCCAAGAGGTCAGCAGCAACAATCTCGGGATCGGCCGTCTCGTCCGAGATGACGGCGACCTCGGAGGGGCCCGCCAGCAGATCGATCGCAACAGACCCGAAGAGCTGACGTTTCGCCTCCGCGACGAAAGCGTTGCCTGCCCCCACCAGCATGTCGACGGGCAGTTCCCCGAGCAGACCGTAGGCCATGGCCGCCAGTGCCTGGACGCCGCCGAGCACGAACACCCGGTCGACGCCCGACAGGTACGCTGCGTACACCACAGCGTCGTTCGCGCCCCCGTTCGGTTGCGGTGGCGTACAGGCGATCACGGTGGGCACGCCAGCCGCCTTGGCGACTCCGACGGTCATGAAGGCACTGGCCGTCAGGGGGAAGCGGCCGGCGGGAAGGTAGGCGCCGACTCGGGCGACGGGTACGTAGCGGGCGCCGGTGACTAGGCCCGGCACGAGCTCGGTCTCGAAATCGGAGAGATGAGATCGTTGTGCAGCCGCGAAGGCCTGTGTGCGCGTGGATCCGAGCTCCATGGCATCGCGGAGGTCTGCAGGCAGCCGGTCTCCGCTCGTCGCGATGTGCGCGGCGGTGAGCTCGATGTCAGTGCCGTGATAGTTGTCGAGCTTGCGAGCATAGTCGAGGATCGCGTCGATGCCGCGGTTCTGGATGTCGGCCAACATCGACGAGACGGTGGCGATGACAGCGGGGTCGCGCTGCGCGGCAGGTGCGTCGATGAGGGGAGTCTTCAGGTGATGAAAGGAGCCTTCGAGGCTCTGCAGGAGGGCGGGGCTGTATCGCATGACCAATAGCTAAGCTTCGTTGCTGCTACAGCACAAGCCTGGTGGATCCGATGTTTGCCATCGGGTTTACCATTGGTTATGACGATCGCGCAGCTCACTGCCTTTCTTGCCGCCATTCGGTGTGGCTCGTTCACCGCCGCTGCCCTCGAACTCGACTCGACTCAAGCGTCGGTATCGGAGCTCATAGCCCGCCTCGAGCGAGAGCTGGGAGTTCGACTTTTCACCCGAGGTGCACGCCGACTCACCCCCACCGATGCGGCGATTGCCCTGCAGTCGCACGCCGAGCTGGCCCTCAGCGCTATATCGAACGGCGTGGAGACCATCGCTGCCATCAATTCCCTTGAAGGCGGCATTTGCACCTTCGGAGTGTTGCGCAACGCCGCCTACTACGATCTGGCCGACCTGGTGCAGCGGTTCCACCTCCTGTACCCGAACGTGAAGGTGCGACTCGTCGGTCTCAACTCGGCGCTCGTAGCCGAGTCGATTGCGGCAAACGAGATCGAGGCGGGCTTGATCGTGCTGCCGGTCGACGAGGCAGGCCTGCGCATCACTCCCCTGTTTCGCGACGAGGTGCTCTACGCCTCAACACTGCGCTCACCGAACGATGGCCCCGTGCACATAGCGGAGCTGGCCCGAGCCAAGCTCGTTCTCTACGACGCGTACGCGGGGTGGAGGGATCCCACTCGTCGGCAGCTGCTCGAGCGTGCCCGACTTCAGGGCATCACGATCGATCCCGCCATCGAGGTCGAGCACGTCGAGACCGCCTTGAGCCTGGTCGCAGCGGGTGCGGCGGATACCATCGTGTCGCGAACGATCGCCGAGTCGTCGACATTCCCGCCAGGCATCCTGGTGACGCCGTTCACAGATCCGCTTTTCGACACCATCGCTCTGGCCCAGCGCGAGGGGGCCTACCTCTCCCCCGCGACCCAGCGTCTTGCCGAGCTCGCCGAATCGACGTTGCTTACTGCGGTGGGCGAACATGTGGGGCGCTCTCAAGCAGGCTGACCGCTCGGCTCCAACATCTCAGTACAAGTGAGGTCGACGGTCTCCAAAGAGATCGTTATGAGGAGGGAGGGACTTGTCGCCTCGAACACCAAGAACGAGCGTCTGCACAGCGCAGCCGGATGCGTCGGGTACGGCGAACACCCAGCCTCCGCTGTCAATGACCGCAGTTCCCTCAGTCCACTCCACGCCGCGCTCCGTACCGACCCTGTCTGCGATGACCGTGGCGAGCCGCGAGGAACGCGCGGCAGCCATCGCCTGGATGATCTCCGGAGGCCGCTCACCGTTCGGCCGCGGCACTCGCGGCCAGTTCACCGGAAGCGCCAGCACGTCGGCCCCGCCCAACGCGAGCCTGCGAGGCACCTCCGGAAATTCATTGTCGTAGCAGATCGCAACACCCAACCGACCGAAGGGCACCTCGAAGAGCGCCCCGGCACTGCTTCCCTTCTCGAAAAGCCCGGCCTCCGCACCCCACAGGTGCGATTTGCGGTAGTCACCGATCCATTGATCGCTGGTGAACACCGCGGCGGAGTTGTAGAGGTGGTGTTCGGCGCGTTCGGCATAGCCCACGACCGCAGTGACACCCGGCGCCAGAACCGCGGCGAGCTCGGACCAGAGGGGATCGTCTCGAGTGATGGAGGCCTCGGCAGCCTCATCGCGATCGGTGAAGACGTATCCGCTTGTAGCAAGTTCGGGGAGCACGATGAGTTCTGCGCCGGCGGCGACGGCATCCTTCAACGCGACCCGGATACTCTCAGCGTTGCTCGCGACCTCGCCCAGACGTATCTGGGGCGAGGTCGCGGCAACGCGGAGGGACCAAACCATAATAGGCGTGAGAGCCTCTCGACTCAGTCGTCTTCCGTCGCGGTCACCATCACTCCAACCGGAGCGAGATATCCATTCGGATCGATCATCCAGTCTGCGCGCCGGGCGGCCTCGACGACCTCCGGTGCCCAGTCCAGGTAGACGCGGTCGTCGCCGCCGTTGATGACGAGCAGTTCGCCGAAGCCCGAATCGCCACCTTCGACGCAGCGGAACTCGCGCCAGCTGCCTTCCGGTACCGAGAACGAGTCCGACGACCCGAGCTCCACGGTCGTTGTCGGGTCGCCATTCAACGTGATCTCCCACCGGCCCGATTTCACGAGCAGCGCCTGGGTCTTGTCATGGCGGTGTCGCAGGAGCCCTTCGCCCGCGGCGGCGCGAATCCAAGCGACGTTGAAAGAGTGTGGTTCGTGAATGCGCGGCACCTGGCGACGGTCTTGCGTCATACCGTAGCCGATCGCCAGGCTGAGTTCAGCACCGCCGCCGGGAAGCGCCGCGCACAGCAGGGCGTTGCGGCTGTAGACGCGATCGCCCGGCTGCACGACGCGCGTGCGCAGTTCGTCCACTGAATAGGTGGACAGCTCGTCGATGTAACGCTGCTGCATCGGCGTGATCAGCGGAACGTTCTCAGGCACGACATCGCCGGCGACGGTATCGATCAGCCGGTTGTCGGCGGTGAGGTGCAGGCCATATGACTCCGCCTCCTTGAGCACAGACGGGCCCCAGATGATGCCGCCGGGAGCATCGCGACCGAGCACGGTATAGAGGATCGCCTCATCCGGTCCCTCGTTGGTGAAACCGCGAAAGATCCAGGTGGGGATCGAGACGATGTCGCCGTCAGTGCTGACATACTCGCCCTGCTTGCCGTCTACACCCCAGCGCAGACGGAACGTGCCGCCCAGATTGATGAAGACCTCTGCTGTGAAGTGGAGGTGGAGGTTGTTGGAGATTCCGTTGGGCATCCCGGCCGCGCCGGTGTTGAAGCCGTGGTTCTCGGTCAGGTTGACGACCTGACTCGCGTTCTGGGAGACGCCGGCCCCGATGAAGGCGTAATTCTCCTTTCGGTCCGACCCCGGTGTGCGGCAGTCGATGAACGCTGAGTTGCAGGCAACCCAGTCGCTCTTGCGGATGGTGCGTCGTTCCACTTCTGCTTGATCGATGATTACGTCGATGCTCATGAGTGTGCTTCTTTCCGTGCTGAGTAGTCAGTAGATGTTGGTGGGCCCGGTAGGCTCGTCGCCGCGCATGCCAGCGATCTGGGCCCTCAGTGCGATGTCATCCCAGAGGCGCACCTCTTTAGCGAGGGCGCCTTTGTGGAAGGTGAACTGCGACATGCCCAGAACGTCGACGGGTTTGTTGGTGGTCGGCCCGTAGTTCGGCTGACCGTTGTAGGCACCGACGAACTTCCAGGTGACGGCGACCCTGAGGCCGGCGTAGCGCACGTCGTAGTTCGTCTGTATGTCGCGGACTTCGAACTCTCCTGCTGGGAATGCCTCGAGGAAGCGAAGCAGTGCGCGCCGGTATCCTTCGGGGCGGATGATCGTTCGGTTGCCGACGGTCTGCAGCACCAGGTCGCGGTTGAAGAACGACTCGACCCTCTGAAGGTCGCGTTCGTTCCAGACAGTCTGGATCATTTCGAGTACCGATTGCACTTCGGAACGGAAATCATCCGGTCGAGGGCCGGAATCGCCACAGACGATCGGGTCGATGGGGGCCGGTTCCAGCCAGGATCCCGCGTAACCCCGGAACGCCTGAGCGCGGGCGAGCGCGTCGAGGTCGTCCCCCCGTTCCAGGGCGCCGGCCAGTGTGTCACGCACGACCCACTCCTCGACCATGCGCCCTCGACGATAGAGGCAGTTCGCGATGGTGCGGCTGACTTCAGGAGCTTGCAGGTGGCCGGAGAGAACGAGATGTGAGCTGAGAAAGGCATCGTCGCCCCGGGCTTCCCAGATCACATCTTCGGCTTGGCCCGTTCGGTCGGGCGTGGCCGAGATGCGCATCAGAGTGCCGTGAATGACCTCTGCGCGATTGTCGATCGTTCCATAGCCCCCATGCACGATGGAGTCGGGTTCGTAGTTTTCACGGATGAAGCTGATCGAGCGATCAACCCAGATGAGGTCTGTGACCTCGCGGATGAAATCGTCGGGGTCGGCATACGGTTGATAAGCGACCGGATCGAGAGGCACGCTTGCGCTCCTTCTTTGTCGTGGCCCGTTGCACTGATGCGTCACGGGCCGTGGATATTTGGCAGCGTATACGTATGCACGATTGAATGCAAGGAGACCCAGCTCGGCAACCGGAGATCAGTCCGAGAGTGGTGCCGACGAGAGCGTTCGACGTTCGACAAAGGACGTCTCATATTCGACATGGAGCACGGAGGCATCGGGCTGTTCGATGCGGCGGGTGATCAGCCGAGCTGCCTCGCCAGCCATTGCGGTGAGATCGTAGGCGATTGTCGAGAGCTCGATGATCGGCCAGGAGGCCGCTGGCAGATCATCGAAACCGACGATCGACAGGTCACCGGGAACCGAAACGCCCCGTCGGCTCGCAGCGTTCAGTGCCCCGTAGGCCACGACATCGTTGGCGCAGAAGAGGAGAGTGGGGGGCGACGGCTGGCTGAGCAGCGAGGTTGTCGCCTCGTCTCCCGTGCGTGTATCGAATGGCCCGCGCCTGATGTCATCCGGACTGAGACTGAGGCCGTTTGTCGCCAGGGCCGCGCGAAGGGCCACCTCACGGGACTGCGCCGTGCTCGTGTTGCTCGGGCCGAGTACAGCACCGATTCGAGTGTGCCCGAGAGCGACAGCCCGAGAGACGGCCGCTTCGAACCCGGCCGTTGGCTCCACTACGGTCGCGTCGGCGTCGACGAAGGATGTCGTCCGGTTGAAATAGACGAACGGCAGACCATGGTCGCGCAGGCGCAGCGGTACGACGGAATCCACGGTCGTCGTTGCGAGGATCACCCCGTCGAGGCCGTTTGCGATCAGCCGCTCGACGATCGTGTCGTTATCTGCCGTCTCCGTGTGAAGCATGAGCTGATAGCCGAGCCGTTCCAGCTGGAGGTGAACCGGCGCAATGATGTGAGTGTAGAACTGATTCTCGATATCGGTGATGAGAAGGCCGATGCGACGGGTACGGCCGGAGGAGAGGGCTCGGCCCGCTTCGCTGGGTACATAGCCCAGCTGTTCGGCCGCAGCCCGTACCTTGGCCTTCGTCGCCTCGGAGACACGAGGGTCGTCACGAAGAGCCCGGGAGACCGTGGGCTGCGAAACGCCGGCTAGTCGCGCAACATCCCGGCTGGTGATGGCCATTTCTTTTCCCTCACAGTCGATGGAGGGTTGACCCTCCGTGCATACGAAAGCATAATGGCAGCATACGTATGCATGGCGAAAGGAAATCAGCAATGGTTGTGTACCTGAAGAGCGCTCCGACGAAATTGTTCACCGACAGCGCCCAGAGCGACGTGGCTGAGCGGGTGAAATCCATCATCGCCACCATTCGTGAAGACGGCGACGACGCCGTTCGTCGGTACTCGCAACAGTTCGACTCGTGGTCGCCAGAGGCGTTCCGCCTCGACGATGCTCACATCGAGGCGATAATGGCCAGTCTCGATCCCCAGGTGATAGCCGACATCGAATTCGTTCAGAAGCAGGTGAGTGCCTTTGCGCAGGCTCAGCGCGACTCGCTGGTCGACATCGAGGTCGAGACGCTCCCGGGCGTCTTCCTCGGGCAGAAGCACGTGCCCGTACAGGCCGTCGGCGCATACATTCCCGGCGGCAAATACCCGCTCACTGCTTCTGCGCACATGACCATCATCACGGCGAAGATCGCTGGCGTGCCGCGTGTGGTCGCTTGCACTCCGCCCATCCGCGGGGAGATTCCCGCCGCCACTGTCGCCGCGATGAAGCTCGCCGGTGCCGACGAGATCTACGTACTCGGCGGCGTGCAAGCGGTGACGGCGATGGCCGTCGGAACCGAAACGATGCAGCCCGTCAATATGATCGCCGGCCCAGGGAACGCGTACGTGGCCGAGGCCAAGCGCCAGTTGTTCGGTGAGGTCGGCATCGATCTGTTCGCCGGCCCGACCGAGATCATGATCGTGGCTGACGGTGAGGCGGATCCCTTCCTGACCGCCGTCGACCTGCTTTCGCAAGCGGAGCATGGCCCGGAGTCACCGGCCGTTCTGATCACGACGTCACAGACTCTCGGCGAACAGGTGATGGCGCACATCGAGCAGTTGCTGCCAAGCATGTCGACGAGGGACTATGCCGAGCCGGCCTGGCGCGATTGGGGCCAGGTCATTGTCGTCGACGACATCGACGAGGCCTACGCTCTTGCTGACTCGTTCGCCTTCGAGCACGTGCAGATCTTCACGGAGGAGCCGCGGCTCGCCTTGGCGAAGATGCATGACTACGGGGCTCTGTTCCTCGGCGAGAACACCTGTGTGTCATACGGAGACAAAGTCATCGGCACGAATCATGTGCTGCCGACCCTCGGCGCGGCCCGCTACACCGGCGGGTTGTGGGTAGGCAAATACCTTCGCACGGTCACGTACCAGCAGATCACCGACCCCGCCTCGTCAGGGATGCTCGGCGAAGTGTGCGGCCGTGCCGCGCGGGTTGAACTGTTCGAGGGCCACGCCCGGTCGGGAGACGCACGAGCCTGGATCCATAACGGCCGGACCTTCCCCTGGATCGAGGAGAACCTCGCTTCACGAGAGCGCGTACAGTGAGCGCGCTCGCTGGCCGAACAGCCCTTGTGACCGGAGGCGGAAGCGGCCTCGGTGCAGCCATCGCCACCGCCTTGCACTCTGCTGGCGCTGACGTCGTCGTCGTCGGCCGTGACACCGCGAAGCTTGTCAGCGTCGTCGACCGGCTCGGAGACCGCACCCGAGCGCTCTCGTGTGACGTGACGGACTCCGAGTCGGTCGACCGGCTGGCGATGAGTCTTGCGGACACGCCCGTGTCGATCCTGGTCAACAACGCTGGCGTGCCCGGGCCCGTGGCCTCACTCATCGACATCTCGGTCGAAGAGTGGGACGCAGTCTTCGCTGCCAATGTGCGCGGGATCTTCTTGCTCTGCAAGGCGTTCCTCCCTCCCATGGTCGAACGGGGTGCCGGAGACGTCATCAATCTCGCCTCGGTCTCGGGCAAGCGGCCTCTCCCGTTCCGCACTCCCTACTGCGCCTCCAAGATGGCCGTGATCGGGCTGACATCCACACTCGCCTTTGAAATGGGACCGGCCGGCGTCAACGTGAATACGTTGTCGCCCGGGCCCGTGGAGGGGCCGCGCATGCAACGCAACTTCAGGCTCGAAGCCGACCGTGCCGGAACGTCGATCGCCGAGGCTGAAGCGTCGTTCGTCTCGCGATCGGCGCTCGGTCGGATGGTAACGGAGGAAGAAGTCGGCCGCGCCGTGGTCGCCATGCTCGGTATGCCCGGGCTGTCCGGCGCTGACATCGACCTCTCAGCGGGAATGGTCGCATGACATCGGGGTCTCTTCGAGCGCGAGCCGAGTCGGGCGAGCGTCTTCTCGGAGTGCTGGTGAGGATTCCCGCGGAGGAACTCGTCGAGATGGCAGCAGTCGCCGGGTTCGACTTTGTGCTCGTCGACTGTGAGCACGGGCCCGCCGACGTCGTAGCGCTGCGTCAACACATTGCTGTGGCCGCGATTCACCGTGTTCCCGTTGTGGTCCGAGTCGGCGAAAACGATCCCGGCATGATTCTGCGCGCGCTCGACCAGGGCGCCGAAGGCATCGTCGGACCCCATGTCGACACTGCCGCGGACGCTGAGGCGCTGGTCGCTGCTGCCCACTACCCCCCGATCGGCACGCGGGGCTTCGCGACGTACAGTCGTGCCGGTCGGTTCGGTGAAACCGACCCGACCGGCCACCGTGACTGGTACCACGCGAACACACTCGTCATCGGCATGATCGAATCGCCCGCCGCGGTAGCCGAGGCAGACGCCATCGTGGCAACGTCGGGACTCGACGGCGTGATGATCGGCCCTGCAGACCTGGCTGCATCATCCGGTACCCATGACCTCCCCGTCGCCGAGGCTATCAAATGCGTGAACACGGCCATTTCATCAGGCGGTGTTCTCCGAATGGATATCGTGAGCAGCGTCGAGGCCGCGAATGCCGCTTTTGAGCAAGGAGCGCAGCTGGTCGTGTACAACCTCGCGGCCTCGCTAATGACGCATCTGATCGGTCTGCTGACTCCGAGAAACTAGGTGCGGCGCGGCGCGTTCGTGAGCCAGGGCTCGCTTGTGTGCCATGCCCGTATGGCCTCGCCAATCACATTCGCTCGTTCGAGGGGCAGGAGGTGTCCACCGTCGACGTTCGCGAGCCGTGCATTCGGCATCTCGGCCACAATCTCATGATGGAATTCGGGTGGACAGATCGCGTCGCGAATTCCTGAGATGACGAGCGTCGGGATCCGAATTCCTCGCAATGTCGGCCGCAGGTCGACGCGCGTGCCCTGCATCGCGAGCTGAGCATCGAGAGTAGATGCACTCGTTGCCGCTCCCATCTGACGAGTCCTCCGAACGAGGTCGGGGCGATGGGCGAGTGCATCGGCCGACAGGAGCGCGGGCAAGATTTCATCCTGAAGTTCTGCGGGAGTCTCGCCAGCGCTGATTCTCTCTGCCCAGGCCCTCCAGGACTCGTGTTGCGCTGGCGTCGGAGCCTTCGCGTTGGTCGATATCAGGCACAGACGCTCGACGCGCCCGGGTGCCTCCGCAGCAAGTGCCATGGCGACGATGGCGCCCAGGGACAACCCGCAGAGGACGAAAATCGGCGGAAGCTCGGCGAGCAGTCGATCGACTTGTGCACTGACGGATCGCTCGTCGAGCGCGGGTGCCAGAACATCACCGAGCCCGCAATCAGCCCAGAGATCATCCGTGCAGTTCATGCCCGGCAGAAGAACGAGCGGCCTCATCTCACCCCTTGACTGCACCATCGCTGAGCCCAGCGACGAGGTATTTCTGGGCGACGAGCGCGATGAAGATCACCGGGATCGTCAACAGTAGTGCGGCCGCACCCGACTGTTGAAGCATCGGGAGGGTTTGCCCGAGTTGCGTAGCGATGAATACGGGAACGGTCTTCGAGGAGGTGTCTGTGAGCACCAGGGCGGTGAGGTATTCCTGAAAGGCGAAGAGGAACACGAAGATACCGGCCGTGATGATGCCGGGGCCCATCAGCGGAATCATGACGCGGCGCAGGACTCCGATGCGTGTACAACCATCGAGCATCGCGGCCTCGTCGAGCTCTCGCGGAATGTCCGCGAAGAAGTTTCGGAGAAGCCAGATCGTGAACGGCTGGTTAATCGCGACCAGCGCTATGGCCAACGCGAAGGTGGTGTCGTAGATGCCAAGCGACCGGCTGATGTCGTACATCGGCAGCACCACGGCGAAGCGCGGCAGCGCCCGAAAAATGAGTGCGAGTACGAGGAGCAAGGCTGACACGTAGTTCGGGAACCGCGACAGAGCGTAGGCGGCAGGGATGCCGATCACCAGAGCGATGACCGTCGAGACGACAGCCACGACAAGGGTGTTCGTGAGGTAGTCGGCGAAGTAGGTGGTCTCCCACAGGTCAACGAAGGCTTGGAGGGTGGGCTGATAGCCCCCGAAGACGGGCGGGTTCGCGAATGCAACGTTGGTCGGTTTCGTGACGGAGAGCGTCATCCAGATGATCGGACTCAGGGTCAGCAGACAGAACAGGCCGAGCAAGGTGCCCGTGATGATCGGCGGCCTGCGCCTGGCCCGGTTCTTCGGCATCCCCGTTCCGCCTCTCCCGGGCGCGGGAGCAATCGTTCGTGCAGGGAGTGTTCTGGAGTTGAGCGTCATCGTAGAGCCTTCGCTTCCTTGAAGATCCCCCTGATGAAGGGAATCAACATGATGAGGATGAGGATGATGGTGAGTACGTTGATCGCGCTTCCCAGGCCGAGCTCCTGCGCGCCGTTGGCGAACGCCACAGAGTAGACATAGAGCATGATCGACTCGTTTCCGATGGCTTCCGCCTGCGGCGAGAGGGGGATCAGGTTGTCGAACATGCGCAGCACGTCCATGATCGAGATGAGCGTCACGAAACCGAGCACACCTCGGATCGTCGGGATGATCACGCTGATGTGAGTCTGCAGGGGCGACGCCCCATCGATGTTCGCCGACTCCCGCAGCTCAAGCGGCACGCCCTGTAGGCCGGCGAGAATGATGAGCATCGCGAACGGAAGCATGTGCCACACGGTGTTCGCGATGATGAGGATCGCGTTGGGCACCTGGTCGGTGAACCACAGTACCTCCCCTCCGCCCATCAGACCGATGAAGCGGTTGACCAGACCGCCGAAGTTGTCATCGAACAGCCAGGAGAAGGCGACGGCACCCACGAGGTTGGGTAGCACGTACGAGACGAGCAGCAGCCCCAGTACGATCGGGCGCGACTTCGTGAGCCTGTCGATCCCGGTCGCGATGACGTAGCCCAGCACCAGCAGAATCGCTGTCGTAATCACGGTCACCGTGACCGTGAAGAGAACTGCCCTGCCGAACCTCGGGTCGGTGAGCGCCGTGACGTAGTTGTCGAACCCGACAAAAGTGCCGGGTGTGCCGTAGCGCACGTTCTCGACGCTCCACTGGATCGTGCGGATAAGCGGGATGACGAGAAGCCCGCCCATCACCAAGAAACTCGGTGCAAAGAGCAACCAGAATTCACGCCTCTTCATCTGTTCATCTCCACTGACAGGCCGCGGCCTGGACTGGGTCCAGGCCGCGGCGATGGATTGTTGGATAGTGCTGCGGAAATTCAGCCGGCGGCAGACTCGCCGGCGGCTTGCATCTGCGTCAGACCGTCATCGACGGAAATAGCGCCCGTCAGCACCTGCACCAGGATCGGACGGATCTTGGTGGTCACCGCGGCCAGGTCCGCCGCAACGACAGGCGGCATCGCGGCCGCAATCGAATCGTTCGCGGCTTGACCGTAAGGAGAATTGTCGGCCGTCACCATCCCTTCGCGCGCCGGGTAGGCCGCCGGTACCGACGCCTTCGACGCATCCTCATTGACGGACGATGCCATCATCACGAAGAGCATGTCGGGGTCGAGTTTGGTGTTGGCAGGAATCGACCATCCGTCTATCGACAGGCGGTCGTAGGCATATTTGGAACTGTCGGTGACCTTGGGCGGAGACGCAAAGGCAAACGACGTCGACAACGTGCTGTTCTTGTCGAGGGTGAGGTCGTTCATACGACCCGAGAACATGATCGACATCGCGGCAGTGTTGTTGTACATCTGCTGCTGCACCTTGGGCTGGTCGAAGGTGGTCACCTGCGGATCCATGTATGGCTGAAGCGACTTCAATGCCTCCAGAGCCTGTTTGCCCTCAGGAGTGTTCAGGGTGACTTTTCCGTCAGAGGTGACGAAGTCGGAGCCCAGGGAGTTCATGGCAGCTTCGTAACTCGTCGAGACGTCTGCCGTCGCGAGCCACGGGAGAGCGATCGGATACTGCATGAGGCCGGCGGCCTTGATCGCGTCGGCTGCCGTGATCATCTCGGCAAACGTTGTCGGAATCTTCAGGCCGAGCTTCGCGAAGATGTCTTTGCGGTAGGCCATCACATACATCTGTGTCTGCATCGGGAGGGCATAGAGCTTTCCGTCGAAGGACATGCCTTTTTGCAGGGACGCACTGATCTTGTCGAGACCGTAGTCGCTCGCGTACTTCTTGTAGAGATCGTCGAGCGGCATGAGTTTCTTGTCGGTCGCCAGGCTGGGAATCACGAAGCCGTACGTCTCGATGATGTCATAGGAGCCCGAATCGCCCGCGAGGGTCGCAGTCGTCTTGGTGACTTGGCCGCCGAAGTCGATGGGATCGTGTTTCACTGTGACATTGCCTTTGGTGCAACTGGACACCATGGTGTTCGTGAAGGGGTCGATAGCGGACGAGTTGTACGCCAGAACGTTGACTGTCGTGGCCGAACTGGGTGCTGTGTAGTCACAAGTGACCTTGGTCGCATTCGCATTGCCGGTGCGGCTGCCCGCGCTGCATCCGGTGATGGCGAGTGCGCCAACGGTGCCCATTACTATGAAGGCTAAAACACGCTTTCTGAAAGTTGACATGCGCTTACCGTATACGTATGCATGCCACTAAGGAAAGCCTTACTTTTTCCCCTCGTTTCCCACTCAGCAACAGAATGCATACGCATACTCATACCCGGTGCTTCGCACGGGGCAGTCGGGATGCACCGCCGGGACTGGTGCGCACGTGCAACCGCTCGGTAAGACCAGTCGAACACGCCTCGATCACGGCCCACATGGGACTGTTGAAGGTGTGGATGGCTGGGCGACGTGCCCCACGGTTTGGTTGCCTGAACTGGTGTAAGGATCGAGCCTTCGCTGAGAGGCTTCATCCATGCCACGACCATTCCCTGTGGAATTCCGAATGCGTACTGTCACGCTTGTCTGAGCCGGCAAACCCGTCGCGACCACAACTCACGAACTCGGCGCCATCGGCGAGCTCGCGCAGCGACTGTCAGGCGAGGGTGAGAAAGAGCTTTTCGAGTTCTTCTACCGTCAGCGAGCTGCGGGCGGCGTCCTTCCGGTCGGCGGGTTCGTCAGTGATGCACTGGCGCATCGCGGTAGAGACGATCGCGAAACCGGCTCGGTCGAGGGCGCTGGAAACGGCGGCGAGTTGGGTGACGACGTCGCGGCAGTCTGCGCCAGTTTCTACGGCTGTGATGACGGCAGCGAGTTGGCCCTGCGCCCGCTTGAGACGGTTGGCGATCTTCCGCACGGCGACGTCGTCGCGGTGGCCGCCGTTCGTGTCTTTCGGATCTGGGGTCACGACTGGTTCGTTTCTACGTTGTGGCCGTTCTGAATCCATGCCGTGGTGCCGCCTTCGACGTTGATCGCATCGATGCCAAGGTCAGTGAGAAGCGCCGTTGCTTGGGCGCTGCGCCGACCGGATTGGCAGATGACGTGCACGGGTCTACCGACGGGGATGTCGCCGACGTGGTCGATGAGCTCCGAGAGGGGAATATTCACGGCGCCCGGCGCGTGTCCGGTCGCGTATTCGTCGGGCTCTCGAACGTCGAGGAGCATGGGGGCTCTTAGTTTGGCGAGTTGGTCGACGGTGATCTGGTTCATCGTGTTTCTTTCGTGAGGCAAGCAGGGCTGGTTGAGGTGGTTCCGGCTTTCCAGGTCTGGTATCCGCCATCGAGATTGGTGACGTCGTGACCGAGCTGGGTGAGGAGGCGAGAGGCGGTGTGGCCGCGTTGGCCCACCTGGCAGTGCACGATGAGCGGGCCGTCAGGAAGTTCGGCGTGACGGGCGCGGAGCTCGTCGAGGGGAATGTTGATGGCGCCCGGAATCGCTCCTGACGCGAATTCGGTTGCGCTCCGAACGTCGATCAGGGTGTCCCCGGATTCCTGGCGTGCGCGGAGCTTGTGCCATTGGGTAGTGCGGGTGGTGCCCGCACGCACGTTGTCAGCGACGTATCCGGCGAGATTGATGGGGTCTTTCGCTGATCCGTATTGGGGTGCGTAGGCCAACTCGAGGCGCGAGAGCCCCGAGGCGGTGATGCCGCCGGTCATGGCGGTCGCGATGACGTCGATTCTCTTGTCGACGCCGTCTTCTCCGACGATCTGGGCCCCGAGGATACGGTCGTCTGCCGGGTCGACGAGGAGCTTAACCGCCATCTGCTTCGCGCCCGGGTAGTAACCGGCATGGGATGAGGGATGCGTGTGGATCACTGTGCGCTCTCGACCGGCCGCGCGGAGACGCTTCTCGCTCCAGCCGACAGTGGCGATCGTCAACCCGAGAACACCGACGATCCCTGTGCCGAGAGCCGACGCCGCCTCTGCGTCGAGGACGCCGGCGATCGCGTCGGCTGCCGCACGGCCGTGCCGGTTCGCAAGCCCGGCCATGGTGATCAGGGCGGGAGTGTGGTCGAGAGCATCGATCTTCTCGACGCCGTCGCCCACCGCGTAGATCGATGCGTCGCTCGTGCGCTGGCGTGCGTCGACTGAGATTCCACCAGTCGGCCCGATCGTGAGCCCCGCACCGCGGGCTAAGCCGGACTCTGGATGAACGCCGCTTGCCTCAATCACCAGATCGGTGGGTACCTCGGTTCCGTCGGACAGCACGGCGATGCCCGGTCGGGCGCCCGTCACCGTGGTGTTCAGTCGGAGGTCGACGCCGTGGTCGCGGAGGACCCGTTCGACGGGTGTCACCATCTCGGGGTCGAGGGGCGACAGGATCTGGGGGCCGCGTTGCACGAGGGTCACGAGCGCTCCCCGTGCAAGGAGATTTTCGACCGCCTCAAGACCGATGTAGCCGGCACCGATCACCGTGACCCGCGCGGGCCCGTCGACGGAACCTAGGATCTCAAGCACACGATCGACGTCGTCGACGCTTCGGAGGGTGTGCGTGGGGAGTATGCCCGCTGTCGGACCGACACCGGCTGACGACCCGCCGGCAAGAACCAGCGTGTCGTAACTGGCCTCGAACTCCATTCCCGCATCGAGATCGCGAATCGTGACGGTCTGAGTGGCAGGATCAATGGCGATGACTTCGTGACGCACCCGCACGTCGAGGGCGAACCGCGCGGCGAGGGATTTTGGTGTCTGTAACAGAAGTGCCGAGCGATCCTCGATGACGCCGCCGACGTGGTAGGGCAGGCCGCAGTTGGCGAATGACACATAGCTGCCACGCTCGAGCACCATGATGTGTCGCTGCTCGTCGAGCCGGCGGAGGCGGGTCGCCGCGGACATTCCTCCGGCGACTCCCCCGACAATGATTGTTCTCATAACGACATAATACCCCCTGGGGTATATTTATTTTGAAAGGTTCACTCCGTGGACCTGAGATCGAAGGAGCGTTCATGTGTAGAGCTGTGAAGTGCCGTGTCTGCGGGAAGACGACTTGGGCGGGCTGCGGTCAACACGTCGATCAGGTTATGCGCGCTGTTCCACGAGCGGATCGGTGCCCCGGGCACGAGAAGGAACCGTCGAAATCGAAAGGCTTCTTCGGGCGACTCCTGACGAAATAGATGGATGCCCCGCATCTGAACATTCACAGCGACAGACACGCCGGAGGGCTTCCATCCAGCGCCCACCACAGCCCAGCTCAACGCCGCCATCCCCCCCAGCACCTCTTCATGGCCAGCGCACCCGTTCGCCCAAACGAACTGCAACCCGGTATCGAAACGGTGCCGTCTGCTGTGGCATTCCTGGCCGAACGACAATTCAACAGATGGGCCTACATCCGGATCTGACATTTCTCATGAGCAACAGGACCCTCCGTCACCGGGCCCGGAGGAGCAGACACCGGTCTCGGGGAGGATGAGCTGCACGACACGAGCCGCATCAGGGTCGCCTGCGAGTTCGTCGGCAATGGATCGAACCTGCTCGTAGCCGGTCAGCATCAAGAAAGTCGGGGCGCGCCCGTACGACTTCATCCCTGCAATGAAGAAGTTCGGCTCCGGTTGCGTCAGCTCTGCGACCCCGTGCGGAGGAACAGTTCCACAGGAATGAAGGTTGGGGTCGATCAACGGCGCCAACTGGCGAGGAGCTTCGACGATGTCATCCAGCGACAGGCGTATCTCGCGCAAGATCGAAAGGTCCGGCCGGAACCCGGTCGCTGCTACGACGATGTCGCCACGAAGCTCGAACGGGTTCCCGTATCGGCGCCCTGTCAGCCGAACACCCTCCTCGTCGGGGTGGGCGTCGTCGATCTCGAACAGATCGACGAGTTCAACAACGCCGCGACGAACAAGAGAATGAGTGTTGTCACCGAGTTGCCCGCGGGCGGCCAATTCGTCTGTTGCCTCTCCGAAGACCCGCACGGGGGTCGCATTTCGGATCACCCACACGATCTCGGTTTCTGGCTCCGTTTCTTTCAACTTCGCCAGAGCCAGGAGGGTATTCGCGGCCGAATGCCCTGCGCCGACGACCACGACACGGCGCCCCGCGAACCTGGCCCGTTCCGTACCGAGCACATCAGGCATCGCGTTCGCCAACCACAGTGCCCCGTCTGCGGTGGGGTTCCAGCCGGAGGCGAGGAGCCCATTCGCGTTCGAGAGGGTTCCCGACGTATCGATGACCGCTCGCGCCAAAAGGGTCTCGTCAGCAGTTGGCGTGGAGATTCGAAGGAGGAAAGGAGTATCGGCGCGGCCCATGGAGCGAGTTTTGTCCATACCCTGCCGGGACACCGCTGTCACTCTCGATGAATATCGCAGCACCGGGGAGAGCGCGGGTGTTCCGGCGAGGGGAAGCAGGTAGTCGCGCACGACCTCAGACCCCAACGGCAGCCTCCTCGCTTCGGGGGCATCCCAGCCTGCCGCATCGAGGAGCCGGGCGGCGGCCGGATCGACCACCTCAGACCACGGCGAAAAAAGTCGCACATGACCCCAGGACGACACTCCGGCACCAGCGGCTTCGCCGGCTTCCAGAATCAGGACCTCCACGCCCCTCTCGAGCAGGTGCGCGGCTGCAGCAAGGCCCACCGGCCCCGCGCCGATCACGACCACGGGGAGTCCGGCGAGGCGGGACGCTTCGCGTCTCGCCGGCACCGTCAGTGCCATCGTCACGAAAGCATCTCCTCGGTCTCGGCGGGGAGCAACTCCGACAGGAGCGCTTCGATACGGGCCCGGATGTCGTCACGGATCGGCCGTACCTCATCGATGCTCTTCCCGGCCGGATCGGTGAGTTCCCAGTCCTCATAGCGCTTGCCGGGGAAGATCGGGCAGACATCACCACAGCCCATCGTGATCACGACATCGGATTCGCGCACCTGGCCCGTCGTCAGCAGCTGGGGCACATTGCCCGTGATATCGATGCCCTCCTCGGCCATCACGGCAACCGCGACCGGATTGATCTGGTCTCCCGGTTCCGAGCCACCGGAAAGCACCTCGACCCGCCCCCCGGAGAGCTCCTTCATGAACCCCGCAGCCATCTGGGACCTACCAGCGTTATGGACACACACGAACAACACCGTCGGCTTCTCGGCCATCACCACTCCAGACATAGACGAACATCGATGCCTAGATTCTGGATCAAGACATCGACAACTGTCAATGTCTTTGTCAGACTGGTGCCATGCCCGTCGCCACACTGCTCCCCCTTACCGATGTCACGGCCTGCTGCGCGCCCATCACCCGGGAACCGCTCGGCGCCCACGACGCGGAAACGCTCGCGAAGACCCTGAAGGCTCTCGCCGATCCGGCCCGGCTCCGCCTGGTCTCGATGGTGGCCGCACACGATGGTCAGGAAGCCTGCGTCTGCGACCTCATCGAACCCCTCGGCCTCAGCCAGCCGACCGTATCGCATCACCTGAAGGTCCTCGTCGACGCGGGCATTCTCAGCCGCGACAAACGCGGCGTGTGGGCCTATTACGCCATCATTCCTGGGGCCCTGGACGCTCTGGCGGCCGCCCTGACAACTCCCTGATCGACAGGTCTGCGTCACCGTTCGCCTCGTTGCCGGAGAGAAGCTGCGACAGTTTCGAGGCCCTGCCTGAAACGTAGGGGCTTCCGGGGTTCGGCAGGTGCCGCCTGGTCTGGACAGTGAACAGCACGACACCGACCACTGCCAAGAGGAGGGCGGCGATCACGTTGGCTTTCAGGCCGGCGAAGACAAATTCGGTCGGGTCGAGGCGAAGGGATTCGAAGAACGCTCGCCCGATTCCGTACCAGATGAAGTACAGCGCGACGGTTCGGCCGGAGTGCAGTCGGAGGCGGCGTTCGAGATAGATGATCAGGAACGCGCCGGCGATGTTCCAGATCATCTCGTAGAGGAACAGGGGGTGGAACAGGGTGCCCGGTGGCAGGCCGGGGGGGAATGCGGCGTTTGTCGCCTCGATCTGAAGACCCCAGGGCAGCGTGGTTGGCCCGCCGTAGAGCTCGTGGTTGAAGTAGTTGCCGAACCGGCCGAACGCCTGGGCGAAGAGAAGACCCGGGACGAGGGCGTCGGTGAACGCCCAGAACCGAAGGCCCCTCCTTCGACAGGCGATGTATGCGCCGATGCTCCCCGCGATGATGGCGCCGAAGATCGCAAGCCCGCCTTCCCAGACGAACAGTACTTTCCAGAGGTCGGCGCCGGGGAAGAAGTAGTCGTTCGGGTGTGTGACGACGTGATAAAGCCGCCCTCCGACGATTCCGAGCGGGACGGTCCAGAGTGCGACGTCGAGCACGATGCCCTTCTCTGCTCCTTGGCGGCTGAGTCGGCGTTGGGTGAGCGCGACTGCAATGAGGATGCCGGTGAGGATGCAGAGGGCGTAGAAATGGATCGTGAACGGTCCGATATCGAAGGAGCTGATCGGGGGGCTGGGAATGCTTTCGTGCACAGTGCTCATTTCAGTTGGGCGAGGTCGTCTCGCACCGAATCGATGGCGTGTTGGGCGTTCTGCAGCTGTTCGGTGCTGCTCTGGCTGAGGTCCGAAGGCCTGGGCACCAGGCCTTCGGATAGGGGCTGCAGGTCATCGTGAAGGGGCTGCACTATCGGGGGCGCAGTGATTGCCGGAACGAGAGTCGGGGCAGTACCCGTCATCCCGTCACAGCCCGATCGTCAGAAGGTCGTGGAGTGGAATCTCCCCGGCTGCGTGCGTGAAGGTGTCGAACGCGACGGTCAACGCGACCTGCTCCTCTTCGCTGAGGGCCGAGAGGATCCGGGCCAGTTCGGTGCGCCGCGATGCCGTGACCTGGTCGACAAGCGCCTGTCCCTTCGCTGTGATGGTGATGACGATCTCCCGACGGCTGTCGGGGCTCGGTGTGCGATTCAGCCACCCCGCCGACACCATGCGCTGAACACTGCGGCTGAACGTGGACTGCACCGCACCCATCCGCGCGGCCAGATCACCGATCCGGATCTGACCGGCACCTGAAACGACGACCAGAACCCGGAACTGCGGCAGCGTGACCTCGGTCAACGCCTCGATCATCGACCGGGCCACAACGCCCAGAAGCGCTCTCGATGCGAGCAAAGTCGCGTCGACCAGGGCAATTTCACCCACCCGCTGACCACCGCCAATCCTGTGATAAGTCACAGACATATGCGTTAGCGCATATGAATTGAGTGTACCTAGTGGGAGCCTTTGTGGCTTCGGGGTCGACTGTCGGTTCCAGGGTGGGCGGTGAGTGAGTGGATGCGGTCAGGTCACAGTGACCCGCCGATCGTGAGGCCGGCGAGCGCTGCCAGAATGGCGAGCACGAGCATCCCGAACCCGTTCATCAGTGCGGCGCCCCATCGGCGTTCCTGCAGCAGGCGAACGGTCTCGAAGCTGGCTGTGCTGAACGTGGTGAAGCCGCCCATCGGCCCGGTTCCGATGATGAGGTGCCACGACTCCGCGACCGCATGGCTGAGGGTCGCACCAGTGCGATACCGCAGAAAGTTGCTGCGGCGCCCAGCAGCACTGTCATGACGGCGTAGACGATCGCGACACTGGTGCGGCCGTGGGTGAGCAGGATGCCCGTGTCGGTGGCAAGCGTGCTGTAGGTCGTGAACCCCCCGAGCACACCGGTGCCGACCAGCAGACGCACGATGCGTCGGCGTCCGTGGTCAGGCCCGGCACTCGCGAGGGTTTCCAGCAGCACGCCGAGTGCGAGAGCGCCGATGACGTTGATCGCGATGATCACGACGGCGATGTCATCGATCTGGGGTGCGCCGAGCGCGAGCAGCTCCCGGATCGCGGTGCCGACCACGCCGCCCACTGCGACCAGCGCGAGGTAGGCGGGCCGGATGTGTACCGGCCGAGGGGCCGCCCCTCTGGCCTGGTCGGTTTCGATGTCGCTGTCGACCGGGAGTTGATCGCCGCTCATGCGAGTCCGTAGGAGATCGTGGGGTTCTGTGCTTCGATCTGGGTGAGCCGGTTGTATTTCGCCACGCGTTCTCTGCGGGCGGCCGTGATGGCGTCGAGGGTCTGGCTGACGGTTCCGATCTGGTTCGGTTTGATGAGAGCCGCCGTCGAGTAGTGCTCGTGCGCGCCGTCGAGGATGCGGGCGGCGTCGGTGACGTAGAGGTCGTCACCGACGAGCTGGATCCGGTCGGCGAGGCGCCCGGAGAGCGCGATCCACCCTTCGTGGTCGTCTTCGGCGAAGCCGTCCTCGATGCTCCGGATCGGGTACGAGTCGACAAGGTTCTCGTAGTAGTCGACGAGCTCGTCGCGGGCCAGTTCCCGGCCCGCCAGCCGGTAGCGGCCGCCGCCGAGGGAGAAGCCGTTGGCGGCAGGGTCCATCGCGATCGCGACACTGTCGACTCCGGGCGTGTAGCCGGCATCGGTGATCGCGGCCACCAGCAGATCAAGCGCTTCCTCGGCGGAGTCGATCGGTGGCGCGAATCCTCCCTCGTCACCGAGGCCCGCGGCGGAATACTTCGTACTGATGCGCCGGGCGAGAGCATGGTAGATCTCCGCTCCCGTCCGTACTGCCTCGGCTTCGGTGGCCGCCTGCACGGGTGCGATCATGAATTCCTGGAAGTCGAGTGCGTTCGTCGCATGGGCGCCGCCGTTCAGCACGTTGAAGTGCGGCACCGGCATCCGCTCTGCCGAACCCGTCACGAGCGACAACCAGCGGTGAAGCGGCAGCTCTGCCCGGGTGCCGTCGAGGTCACGGAGTGCCCGGTCGAGGTCACTGATCGTGTTGTACGAATGGTGTGTCAGAAGCGTGCCGATCTCGGTTCGTACTGCGGTGACCGCGCCCTGCACGCCGAGGCCTCCGTATGCGGGGCCACCGTCGCGGAGTTCGACGGCCTCGAACGCTCCCGTCGAGGCTCCCGCGGGTGCTGATGCGACCGCCTCGAAACCGTCGTCGAGACGAAGCGACACACGAACGGTCGGGTTGCCGCGCGAGTCGAGAATCTGCTCGGCGGTGACCGTACTGATGGTGAGCGCGTGTCCTGTCGGGTGGCTGACGTATTCGCCCGCGTCGTAGGCAATAGTGCGGTTGTGGTGTCCGGTGTAGTCGTTCATCAGGTTCCTCCTTCGTGTGCCAGCAGCTCGGCGGCGGCGTGGGCGCTTTCTGTGTTCAGGTATGTGCCGGTGCCGGTGCGGGTGCGCACCCGCAATGTTTTGTCGAACGAATACACGAGCGGATGCCCGGTGGGAATGTTCAGCCGTTCGAGCTCGGTGCTCGGCGAAGAAGGCCCGCACCCTGACTTACACATCGGTAAGGGACTCCGAGCGGGTCAGCGCCTCGGCGGGCAGTCGGCCGAACAGACGGCTGCCTGCCAGCGTTTCGTATTGGGCATCTGTCATCGGTGGTGGGGCATCGGAAACCGATCGTCGCCATCGCAGAAACTGTGCATCACCGTATTCGGCGCGAACTTCGGCCTTCGACAAGCCGGTCAGGGAGCCGTAATTGCGTTCGTCGAGGCGCCAGTCGCGAAGGACACGAGCCGGCCACAGGCGCAGGTCATCGACGACCGTCTGCGCCGTGATCGTCACACGCCTCAGTTCCGAAGCGAACACGGCGTCGGGCGCGATGTGCGCGGCGGAAAGCTGCGCGGCAGCACAGTGCGCTTCGGCGACGCCTGTCTGCGAAAGACCGACGTCGAGCAGCCCGGTGAAGAGGCCCTCGGCGTTTGCGGTGTTTTGGCCGTGCCGCAGCAGCACCAGCCGGGATACTCCGGCGTCGCCCGTCATGAAGTCACCGCCCACGGGAGGGCATCGTCTGATGCGACCGGTGCCACCGGGATGACAATCACCGGCCGGTGTTGACGGTGGGCCAGATGCGCGGCAACGGAGCCGTTCAAGAACTCACCGACAGTGGAACGCCCGCTGGCGCGGCGGGTTCCGACCACGATCGCCGTCGCATCCCACTCCCCCGCGAGTTGCGCGAGAGCAGCGGCCGCGTCGCCAGCCGGTATCGACGTACACGAACACCAACCGCGCGCCGAACCGTTCCGCGAAGACGACCGCCTGCGAGACCACGACGTCGGGCATGCCCGGGAACACGCCGACGACAATGACTGGCGTGCTCACTACCGCCAAAGGTTCGGGCAGTGACGATGCGGTGGGTGACTGTGACACGGTGGGCTCCTATCTCGTGGCGCACCAAAGTGCTGAGATAGGGACTGTTGTCGACCTGGGTCGAGGTTGGTTACGGTGAGCCCCACCGCCGTCGCACCAAGGTGCTCTCTAAACATGCCACAGATGACTGGGTAGCGCTACGACCGAGACGGCTGGTGATTCCACGGTCGCAAGCGTACCCTAGGGGGGTATCCAATAGGGGAGTTGACGATGAATGTTCGAAGTGCAGGATTCACCCCAGAGATCACGACGATGAACGCCTGGCTCGTCGAATGGGGCGCGAGTTCCCGCCGCATGCCGGGCATGGACATGAGCGGCATGATGAGCCAGAGCATCATGACCTCGCAGACGGCTGAGATCACCACCATTCACACTCTGCTCGCGGGGCTCTGATCATGTTCATCATTCAGGCCGTCGGCGACGCTCTCGCCACCGCCGGGTCGATGGCCTGGCAGATTCTCTGGCCGCTGATACTCGGTTTCACCCTCTCCGGCGTCATCCAGGCACTGATCAGGCGCGAGCAGATCACTCGGCTGATGCGAACCGACTCGCCGCGCTCGCTGGTCATCGCGAGTGGCCTTGGTGCGGCATCCTCTTCATGCTCGTATGCCGCCGTGGCACTGGCGCGGGCCCTCTTTCGAAAGGGAGCCAGCTTCTCTGCTGCCATGGCCTTCGAGATCGCGTCGACCAACCTGGTGGTCGAGCTCGGCCTGATTCTGGCCTTCGTGATGGGCTGGCAGTTCACTCTCGCCGAGTTCGTCGGCGGCCCCATCATGATCATCCTGGTAGCCCTCGGCTTCCGACTCTGGATGCGTGGCAAGATCATCGACAAAGCCCGCGAGCAGGCAGAGAAGGGCCTGGCCGGCTCGATGGAGGGCCACGCCGGCATGGACATGTCGGTGCAGCAGGGCGGCACGTTCTGGCAGCGCCTCTTTTCCCGCCCCGGCATCACCTCGGTGTCTCAGTACTTCGTCATGGACTGGGCCGCGGTACTCAAAGACATCGTCATCGGCCTACTGATCGCCGGCGCGTTCGCTGCGTGGGTTCCGAAAGCCTGGCTGCAAGCCGCTTTCTTCGTCAACGATCCGACCGTGGCGTTCCTCCTCGGCCCGATCATCGGCCCGCTGCTCGCGATGATCAGCTTCGTCTGCTCGGTCGGCAACGTACCACTGGCCGCGGTGCTCTGGAACGGCGGCATCAGTTTCGGCGGGGTGATCAGCTTCATCTTCGCCGACCTCATCATCATTCCGATCATCCTGATCTACCGGAAGTACTACGGCACAAAGGCAGCCATCCGCATTACTGTCATCTTCTACGGCGCCATGGTGCTCGCTGGGTACGCCGTCGAACTGATCTTCACCCCGCTCGGCCTCATCCCCACGAATCGCAACCTCACGATCGTCGACGATGGAACCAGCTGGAACTACACCACGTGGCTCAACATCGTCTTCCTGCTGATCGGAGCTCTGCTGCTGGTCGTGTTCTACCGAAGCGGCAGCGGGCCCATGCTGAAGATGATGGGCGGCAACCCCGACGGGGGGGCCGACCACGCGGTCCACAATCACGCAGGACACTAGCCCTGAGGGGTCGCCGGAGCCACTCAGGTGATCTTCTGATGGGGGGCGTCGGGGGCATCCTCCATCGGGCCGACACCCACCGGTATTCCCGCTTCAGGATGGTTCAGGTCGAAAGCTGGCGACTCGCTACGAATGCGCGGAATGGTGGTGAAATTGTGCCGAGGAGGCGGACAGGAGGTAGCCCATTCGAGCGAGCGACCGTAGCCCCACGGGTCGTTCACGGTGACCTTCGGAGCGTTTCGGGCCGTGATGTACACGTTCAAGAAGAACGGGATCATCGACGAGGCCAGCAGGAAGGCGCCCACGGTGGAGATCTGGTTCATCCAGGTGAAACCGTCGTCGGGTGAATACGACGCGTAGCGACGGGGCATGCCCACCACTCCGAGCCAGTGCTGGATGAGGAACGTGGTGTGGAACCCGATGAACAGCAGCCAGAAATGCCACTGGCCCAGCTTCTCGTTCAGCATCTTGCCGGTCCATTTGGGCCACCAGAAGTAGAAGCCGGAGAACATGGCGAACACCACGGTTCCGAAGACCACGTAGTGGAAGTGGGCGACGACGAAGTAGCTGTCGGAGACATGGAAGTCAAGCGGCGGGGAGGCGAGGATGACGCCCGTGAGCCCGCCGAACGTGAAGGTGATGAGAAAGCCGATCGCCCACACCATGGGTGTCTCGAACGTGACCGAGCCTCGCCACATCGTGCCCACCCAGTTGAAGATCTTGACCCCGGTGGGAACGGCGATCAGCATCGTCATCAGGGAAAAGAAAGGAAGCAGAACGGAGCCCGTCACGTACATGTGATGTGCCCACACGGTGATCGAGAGTGCCGCGATCGCTATGGTCGCATAGATCAACGTCTTATACCCGAACAAGGGTTTCCGGCTGAAGACGGGGAGTACTTCGCTGATGATGCCGAAGAACGGCAGCGCGATGATGTAGACCTCCGGATGCCCGAAGAACCAGAACATGTGCTGCCAGAGCAGGGGTCCGCCGTTGGCTGGGTCGTAGATGTGCGCACCGAAGACGCGGTCGATACCGAGCGCTGACAGTGCTGCTGCGAGCACGGGGAACGCCATCAGGATGAGGATGGCCGTGACCAGGGTAGTCCAGCTGAACAACGGCATACGGAACATCGTCATACCGGGTGCCCGCATGGTGATGATGGTGGTGATGAAGTTCACGGCGCCGAGGATGGTGCCGAACCCGGAGAGCACGAGTCCGAACACCCAGAGGTTGCCGCCGTCTCCCGGGGTGAATGTCTGGCTCGAGAGCGGTGCGTACGCGAACCAGCCGAACGATGCGGCGCCCTGGGGGGTGAGGAACCCGCCGACGACAATTGCGCTTCCGAACGTGTACAGCCAGAACGCGAGCCCGTTCAGCCGCGGAAATGCGACGTCGGGGGCACCGATCTGTAACGGCATCAGCACGTTCGCGAACCCCGCGAAGAGTGGTGTTGCGAACATCAGCAGCATGATCGTGCCATGCATCGTGAACAGCTGGTTGTATTGGTCCTTCGTCGCGAGGAGCTGCGCCCCGGGTTCGAAGAGCTGAGCACGGATCACCAGAGCGAGCACGCCACCGAAACAGAAGTAGAGAAACGATTCGATCAGGTACATGTACCCGATGATCTTGTGATCGGTCGATGTGACCCATCGCACAAACACATTTCCTTTGCGCAGGGCCGAAGCGCTGACAGCGACATCGGCATGGTCACTGAGCGTGGTCATGACATTCCCCTCCGGCGGCCGGTCACACCCGTCTTCATGTTTATACACTCGTACGTTCTAGTTTGACAGGGGCATCATTTCTGAAGGCGCCCGTGTATGTTTTCTCGAACATCTGCTGATCGGAGCGCGCGTGCTACTCGAGGGAAAAACCATTGTCGTCACGGGAGGCAACAGCGGCATCGGAGAAGCGATCGTGATCGCCGCGGCCGCCGAGGGGGCGAACATCGTGATCGACTACCTCACCCACCCAGAGGAAACATCCGACATCATCGACCGCATCGAGAAGGCCGGTGGCCACGCCGTCGGTGTGCAAGCGGACGTCAGTCGGGCCTCCGACCTCCACAAGATGATCACGACGGCTGTCGACACCTACGGCAGGCTCGATGTGATCATCAACAACGCCGGCATTGAGACACGCACCTCCATCCTCGACACGACCGAAGCGGACTTCGAGAAGGTCATCGATGTGAACCTCAAAAGTGCATTCTTCGGCACACAGTTCGCCGCGAAACGGTTCATCGAACAGGGCGGCGGCGGGCTCGTCATCAACATCTCATCGGTGCACGAAGACTGGCCGATGCCGGGAAACATCGCCTACTGCGTCTCCAAAGGCGGCACCCGGATGCTCACACGAACCGCGGGCGTCGAGCTCGGCAAGCACGGCATCCGGGTCGTCAACCTGGCACCGGGCGCCGTCGACACGCCCATCAACGCCAGCACCGAAGCGAATCCTGCACAGCTGAAAGCACTCGATGCGGCTATCCCTCTCGGCCGGATGGCTAAACCCAGCGAGATCGCGGATGTCGCCGTTTTCCTGGCCTCGGGCCAGTCCTCGTATTTCACTGCCACAACCCTGTTCCTCGACGGTGGGATCATGCAGGGAAGCGTCGGACTGTGAGCGAACCACACACCTCACCGAGTGATCACTACGACGTGATTGTCATCGGCAGCGGCCCAGGCGGTGGCACCACCGCCGCAGAGGTGGCCAAGACCGGAAAGCGGGTTCTGCTGATCGAACGAGGCGACTACCTCCGACGTGAACGGGAGAACTGGGACTCGAAATCGGTGTTCGCCGAGAACCGATACGTTGCCGAAGAGACGTTCTACGATCTCAACGACAAACCATTCCGGCCCGAGCTGCACTTCTACGTCGGAGGCAATTCGAAAGTGTACGGCGCAGCTCTGTTCCGCCTGCACCCCACCGACTTCACCGGTGTTCAGCACCCCGGCGGTGTATCGCCGGAATGGCCGATCAGCTACGACGACCTCGAACCGTACTACGTAAAGGCAGAGCACCTGTACTGGGTTCATGGCAAACACGGCGAAGACCCTTTCGCTGGAGCATCCAGTCAGGACTACGCCTTTCCCCCGGTCAAACACGCACCGCGGATCCAAGAACTCTCCGACGGCCTGACGAAGCTCGGGCTGCACCCGTTTCATCTGCCGGTCGGTGTGAATCTCGTGCAGAATGACGACGGCACCGCTGCCCACGGATCAGCGTGCATCCGCTGCGACCGGGTCGATGGTTTTCCCTGCCTTGTCGAAGCGAAAGCGGATTCCGAGTCGGTCGTCGTACGCCCCGCGCTTCGCGCGAACCCCAACCTGCGCCTGCTGACCAACACCACGGTCACGAAGCTGCTCACCGACACAACCGGCCGCACGGTCACCGGGGTGGCGACTGTGAACACTGCAGGAGAGCACACCACATTCAGCGCCGACATCATCGTTCTCTCGGCCGGGTCGATTCTCTCCTCGGCGCTGCTGCTCGCCTCAGCAACGGATACCCACCCGGGCGGCCTCGGCAACAGCTCCGATACCGTCGGGCGCCACTACATGCGGCACAACAACCTCGCGCTCATTGCGTTCTCCAAAGACCGCAACGACACCGTCTTCCAAAAAACACTGACCCTGAACGACTACTACGGGCCGAGCAGCGCGTGGGAATACCCGATGGGCAACATTCAGATGCTCGGCAAATCCGACGACTGGCAGGTCAAAGGCCAGGCGCCGAAGGGGCTCGGCTGGGCACCACCAGCAGCGTACGGAATCGTCGGCAAGCATTCGATGGACTTCTGGCTCGCCAGCGAAGACCTGCCTCTCCCCACCAGCCGCGTCACTCTCCGAACCGACGGCCACATCAACCTCACCGTGCAACCCGACAACAATTCTGAGGGGCTCAAACGGCTCCGCCACACCTTCGACAGCATGCTCACCGATCTCGGCATGCACTCACAATCGTTCGAAAGAAACCTCTACCTCAGTAAAGCGATGGATGTCTCAGCCACCGCACACCAAGCCGGAACCGCACGATTTGGAACCGACTCAAGCACCTCCGCCCTCGACACGAACTGCAAAATGCACGACCTCGACAATCTCTACGTGATCGACGGCTCATTCATGCCCTCCATCGGCGCTGTGAATCCCACACTCACCATCATCGCCAACGCACTCCGAGTCAGCGAACACATCACGGGCAGGCTGAACTGACGACGCCCACGCAACAGCGCTGCCACTGCAGGAAGTGCCGCTTGGCAGACCCGAGCCGGAGTACCAACTGCGTCGACTCAGCGAAGTGAGCGGAGCAGCGCGTTGACCGCGCGCACGTGATTCGCGCTGCGCCGGTGCCCGTTCGCGGGAGACGGGTGCGGCGCCGCCAGCACCGGCACGATTATCGGATGATCGTGCAGGGTGTATGCCGGCTGCATCGAACAACGGCCAGGAAACCACGTTCCACCGGAAGCAGTCGCTCCGCGACATACCGGCCTCGATGTCATCCCTGCGCCCCCTGTGGTCTCAGCGCGCATGCGTCAGAGCGATGGAGAGCAGCCGTTCAGCGTTCTCCGGCAGGCCGGTCGAATTGCGCACCCACACCGCCGTGAGCGGACGCTTCAACGTCAGCCCCGCAACACGAACCCGCGCGAGGCGACCGAGCGTAAAGTCGTCGCGGATGGCGAGCGAGCTCAGGACGGCGGGCGCCCTACCCGATGCGACGGTCGAACGGATCGCGGTCGTCGTCGGCAATATCGAAGCTGGAGCAGCCAGGACAATCTTCGGTTCGAGTGTGTCGAGCGCGAGTTCGAGCGTGCGCCTCGTACCGGAACCCTCCTCACGAACCACCAGGGCGGTCGAGGCGAGCTCGGCGGCGCTGAGCGCACGCCGCCGCCGCGCCCACGGATGGTTCACACCGACCACGACAACGAGTTCATCGAATGCGATGACACGCGACTCGAGGTCGGATGGCACATCGGGTGTCTCGATGAACCCAATGTCGCGGGCACCCGCGCGCAACTGCTCGATGACCGCGCGACTGTTCGCCACGACCAGGTCGACGGCAGCAGGATTTCCGCTCCCCGTCTGGAATGCGATCAACCACTCCGGCATCAGATGCTCGGCGATCGTGAGGCTCGCGCCGACCCGAAGCTGCGAATGACTTTTGTCTCGGAGTGCGGCGACCGCGACCTCGAACCGTTCGGCGGCATCCAGCACGTCCTTCGCCCAGCCTGCCACTAGCAGGCCCGCCTCGGTCAGCTGCGATCCGCGGGCAGACCTCGTCACGAGCGGAGATCCGGTGCGAACTTCAAGAGCGCGGATACGCGATGAAACTGCCTGCTGGGTCACGCCGAGCGCGGTGCTGGCCGACGTCAGGCTGCCAAGCTCGGCCACCACTGCGAGCGTCTGCAGGCTCTTCAGGTCAGGCGGGTCGCTGCGGATCATCACTAACCCTCCCCCACAAACTCAGCTTGTGACCTCACAACCCTAACGCTCTTCTGCGATCACCCCGTGGAACGCAGGATTGAAGTATGTCAATAGCCCAGGCCCTCCGACCCGCCGCCCCGTCACGGATGTTCCTGCGTGAGCTCGAACGCCCGATGCACATGTTCCGGAACATCACCCCGAACTGGTATGCGTCGGTCATGGGAACGGGAATCGTGGCCAACGCAGCAGCCACGCTCCCTCTGCAGTTCGCTGGGCTTCGCATCGCGGCGACAGTGGTGTGGGTGATTGCCAGTGCACTGCTCCTTGCGCTCACTGCAGCCACGGTCATCCACTGGGTCACGAATCGGCAGACAGCCCGAACCCATCACCTGAACCCCGTCATGGCGCACTTCTACGGCGCACCCGCGATGGCCCTGCTCACGGTCGGGGCCGGCACGATCCTGCTCGGCCGGGACGTCCTCGGCGAACAGACCGCCGTCGCCGTCGACGCCGTCCTGTGGACCCTCGGCACGATCATGGGCCTGGCAACTGCTGTCGCGGTGCCCTACCTGACCTTCACGAAGTTCACGGTCGCCGCCGACAGCGCATTCGGCGGCTGGCTGATGCCCATCGTGCCACCCATGGTCTCCGCCTCGACAGGCGCCCTGCTCATTCCGTACCTACCCGACGGCCAAGCGCGCCTCACGATGCTGCTGGCCTGCTACGCCATGTTCGGCCTCAGCCTCGTCGCCTCCCTCATCGTCATCACCCTCATCTGGTCCAGGCTCACCACACACAAGATCGGTGTCGCAGCGATGGTGCCCACGCTCTGGATCGTGCTCGGCCCCCTCGGCCAATCCGTCACCGCCGTGAACCTCCTCGGCGGCAACGCCCACCTCGCCACCACCGCACCCCTTGCCGAAGCCCTGCAGGCCTTCGGCGTGATCTACGGGGTACCCGTGCTCGGATTCGCGGCCCTCTGGGCAGCACTCGCCCTCGCCATCACCCTGCGAACCGCGCGCGAACACCTCCCGTTCTCCTTGACCTGGTGGTCATTCACCTTCCCTGTCGGCACTTGCGTCACCGGACTCACCGGAGTCGCCCTACACACCGGATCCGTCGCGTTCCAGGCCGCCGCCGTACTCGCCTTCGCCGCCCTCCTCGGCGCGTGGGCAGTCGTCGCCATCCGCACCTTCCGCGGCAGCGCCCTCACCGGCACCCTCTTCGTACCCCCGGCAGCAAAGATCGGCTGAACCACCACGCACCACCTCCTCGGCCTCTGGCTCAGCAACATCGAGGATCCCCACCTGGGAGTGCGTCGGCGCTGGCGGCTGCGGCCGAACCGGTGTGCGAGCATCCCCCGGCCACCCGGATAGATTGGAGACAGTCGATGCCAGCACATCGAGAAGCTACGACAGTTTCTCGTGTGATCGGAGGTGTCGGAAGACTGGCTCATTGCCAGAGGAGAAGGGAGCTGTCGTGAGATTGGCAGTTTTTCAGGGCCAGGCGATTGCGCTTGATTTCCCCCACAACCTCGCCCTGCTTGAAGCTGCGGCGATCGAAGCGGCCGAGGGCCGGGCCGACATTCTGATCACTCCAGAGCTCTTTGCGGTGGGGTACGCGCCCGACGCGATTGCACGAGAAGTGACGGCCGACGATGTCGACGTCATTGAGCGTTCACTCTGCGACATGGCACGGCGGCATCGCATTGCCCTCGTTTTCAGCACGCCAGGGCGCGGCGATGCCACACTCCGCGGCATCACCTCCACCTTTGTCGACAGCGAAGGGGTCAGGCTCGGCACCTACACGAAGTCACACCTCTTCGGCGAGCATGAAGCGGCCGCCTTCCAGCCGGGACTGTTGCCGCCAACGGTTGTCTCGTTCGCGGGCGTCAGGGTGGGGCTGGCCATCTGCTTCGACGTGGAGTTTCCGGAGGTTGCACGTGCGGCTGCGGTTCGCGGGGCAGACATTCTGCTCGTGCCAACCGCCGTGGGTGAGGGTTTCGAAAGCGTGAGCCTGGTTCTGGTACCGGCCAGGGCGTTGGAGAACTCAATGGTGATCGCTTATGCAAACCACGCGGGAGTCGAGAACGGGTTCGCGTTCTCCGGCACGAGCGTCATCGTCGATTCAGACGGCACCATCGTCGCGCAAGCCGGAAAAGCTCCTTCTGTGATGTTCGCCGACGTTGAGGCGCGACGACCCGAGGTCGACTATCTCACCGAACTGAAGCCTGAGTTGTACGCTTCGTGGTCGGCCCTGCCCCGATAGAATCGGTCGCTCAGGAAGAACCGCTCCAGGCCGCGGGAACGATAGTCCAAACGACTTCGCTCTCCCGTTCTGTGGGGTTGCTCCACGAATGCGGTTCACGGCCTGGCACGGTCATCGTGTCTCCCTCGCCCAGCGAAACGGAAGAGCCGGCGAAACGCAGCTCGATGCAATTGCGGATCACATGAACCACCTCAACGTCACAGTTGATCGTGTACAGCTCCGCACCTCCCGTAGCGCCCGGGGAGAGCGTCGAGCGCAGCATCTGCACGCGCGACTCATTGCGAGGAGTGAGGAGTCGCTCGATCGCGTTGTCACCGCCCATATTGATCAGAGGCGCGTCTGCAAGACTGATGACCTCGTTTGAGGACGGCTCGAAAAGAGACCCGATCGGCAACGAAAGAACCTGGCAGATCGTCACCAGCGTGGCCACGCTCGGAGACGTCTCATTGCGTTCGATACGGCTGATGAACCCCGATGTCAGCTGTGTGGCGCCGGCGAGATTCGCAATGGTGAGGCCCTGCGCCAAGCGGCTGGCCCTCAACTTCGCCCCAATCAACGTCGGCAAAGGCGCGGGCGCGGGATGAACGGCTCTCACGCAACACTCCTCAGTGAACAGTTGACAACTACGGTCAGACAGCCCATCATATTGTAAACCGCAAGTTGCCTTATAAGCACTTTACGGTGCGTATAGGTATATTTCATACAGTCCATCACACCTCGACGAGGAAGTCTGAACCGTGAACGCCGCATCGAACTTTGTCGGCCCCACCGACTCGAGCAAGACACCACGCTTCGCGGGGATCGCGACATTCGCACTGCTGCCGCAGTTGCGCGACGTGCCGCACGCCGACGTCGTCGTCGTCGGTGTTCCGTTCGACGCGGGAGTCAGCTACCGCCCCGGCGCACGGTTCGGGCCCGCGCACATTCGCGAGGCGTCGCGGCTACTGCGACCGTACAACCCGGTTCAGGACATCGAACCGTTTGCGACGCAACAGGTCGTCGATGCCGGAGACATCTCAGCGAACCCCTTCAACATCGATGAGGCCGTGGCCCAGATAGAAGACGGAGCTCGCCATCTCACCGAGACAGGTGCACGATTGGTGACTCTGGGCGGCGACCACACCATTGCTCTTCCGCTGCTGCGGAACGTCGCCCGCACGCACGGGCCAGTGGCGGTCATCCACTTCGATGCGCACCTTGACACCTGGGACACCTACTTCGGCGCACCCGTGACGCACGGCACCCCGTTTCGTCGGGCGTCAGAGGAGGGGCTCATCGACCTCACCGCCAGCTGGCACATCGGAACCAGGGGGCCCCTCTACGGCCGCGAAGACCTCCGCGACGACGAACGGCTCGGCTTCGCCATTATCGGGTCGCACGAATTCGAGACGGAGAGCCTCGCCAGCATCATTGCGCGGCTGCACGCGCGCATTGCGGGAAAGCCTGTGTATGTGAGCGTCGACATCGATGTGCTCGACCCTGCGCACGCTCCGGGCACGGGCACCCCCGAGGCGGGAGGGCTGACAAGTCGAGAGCTGCTGGCGATCATCCGGTCGCTCTCCACAGTCAATCTGGTGGGCGCCGATGTGGTCGAAGTGGCCCCCGCCTACGATCACGCTCAGGTCACCGCTGTCGCGGCATCCCACGTAGCGTACGAACTGATCTCAGCGATGGCGCCCCGCTCGTGATCGGCATCTCGGAGCCGGCCGATTCTGCGGAGACAGAAGCGCTTGCTGCAGCAGACGCCATCGTCGCCGCCTTCGGCAACCACCGACGAGACGAATACTTCAGAGGTTTCGCTCCGGATGCGACGTTCGTGTTCCACACGCATCCCGCCCGTCTGGAGTGCCGAGCAGAGTACGAACAGCTCTGGCATGAGTGGGAAGACCTTCATGGGTTTCGCGTACACAACTGCGTGTCGACGAACAGGCGCGTGCAACTCGTCGACACCGTCGCGATCTTCACCCACGACGTAGTCACTGAGTCGACGATGGACGGGCAACGCGAAATCGGTCGCGAGCGCGAGACGATCGTGCTCCAGCGACACGCCGGCGTTTGGCTTGCCATCCACGAACACCTCTCCCCTGCCTCACACCTTTAGAACTGCCTCACAACATCTGACAATGGAGTCACAATCATGACAAATCAGACAAGCCCGCAGACCGCATCCACGTCGCGGGTGCCCCTCGTCGAGAAACGATCGATCGACTGGGTTCCGAACAGCGAACGGCACGGAAAGCTGTGGCACCAAGCGCCGCTGTGGTTTCTCGGCAACTTCCAGTATTTCTCCATCCCGATCGGCTTCATCGGCCCCTCCCTCGGCCTCTCCCTGATCTGGACGGCGGTTGCCAGCATCATCGGAATCGGGATCGGCACGCTGTTCATGGCGTTCCACGCTTCTCAAGGACCGCACATGGGGCTTCCCCAAATGATCCAGTCTCGCGCCCAGTTCGGGTTTCGCGGAGTACTGATACCCCTGCTCGCGACCCTGTTCACGTACCTCGCGTTCAACATCGCCGATACCGTGCTGCTGGGGGAAGGCTTGAACAGCGCATTCGGCTGGAACCCCACCGTCGTCGCCGTGACCGTCGCGATAGCCGCCGCCCTGCTTGCTATTTTCGGCCACGACTGGGTGCACAAGATCTTTCGCATCCTGCTCTACGTCTCGTTTCCCCTCACCGTGCTTCTGACGCTCGGCGTGATCTTCGGCGGCGCCGGCGGAACCCCACCCGAAATCGACTACGGCTTCTCGATCGTTGCCTTCATGGCACAACTCACCGCAGCGGCCGCTTACAACATCACCTACGCCCCCTACGTTTCTGACTACTCCCGGTACCTGCCCTCGACCACCGCACCGCGGAAGGTGATCGCCGCCGTATTCTTCGGCGCATCATCGTCGGCGATCTGGCTCATCATTCTCGGCGCCTGGCTCGCGATCGAATTGCGCGCAACCGACGGTCTCGGCGGCCTTCAGCTCGCCGGCAACAACGTCTTCTTCCACCTCGGCGACGCCGTCGCATTGCTCTCCGCCCTCGCCCTGGCGGCGACGATGGGCATGAACGCCTATGGCGGCATGCTGACCATCCTCACCGGCATCGACTCGTTCAAGTCGATCAAGCCCACCAGAGCCGCCCGTGTCATCACGATCATCGTTCTCACCGTTGTCTGGTTCTCCATTGCCAGCATCATCACCACCGACTCTGTCGGCACGGTCTTTGCAGCGCTGACCCTCATGCTCTACCTCCTCGTGCCCTGGACCGCGACGAACCTCGTCGACTATTTCGTCGTCCGCAAAGGCCGCTACGCGATCACCGACCTCTTCACCCCGAACGGTGTCTACGGAACCTGGGCCTGGCGAGGGCTGGCCGCCTTCGCGATCGGATTCGCTTTCGAAATACCGTTCATGGTCATCCCTCCGCTCGGCGACTGGTCGTTCACCGGCCCGATCGCGGCCGCGCTAGGCGGGCTCGACGTGTCTTGGCTCGTCGGCCTCGTGGCGGCTTCTGTTGCGTATCTGGTCTTGTCTCGCTCGCTCGACCTCGATCGTGAACGGGCAGCCGAACTGCGAAGCGACAGAGAACTCGCCGAAATCGACGAGCGAGAGGCCGTGAACTCGTGACGCTCGCCATCACCCTTCGCCCGGGATCCGGGGTGCAGACCGAGACGATTGCCCTCGCTGCACCCGGGCCGGGCCAGGTCGAAGTCGAGATCAGAGCAAGCGGCGTGTGCCATTCAGACCTGCACGTCGTCAACGGCGACTGGCCGGCAGAAAGGCCGCTTGTGCTCGGGCACGAGGCCGCAGGAATCGTGACCGCCATCGGAGCCGGGGTGCTGGATGCCCGACTGGGCGACCACGTCGTCTTGTCTTGGTTCGCCCCCTGTGGCCGTTGCACGAACTGCGCCGCCGGCAAGGGATGGCTCTGCACCGGCACAACGGCGCTCGACAATACGTTGCCCGATGGCACCACCGCCTACACCGACGCACGAGGGGCAGACGTCTGGCCCTATCTCGGACTGGGGGCCTTCAGCGAACGCGTGGTCATTCCAGAGTCAGCGGTCGTGGTCGTTCCGCCAGAACTGCCGTTCGAGATAGGCGCCCTTCTGGGCTGCTCAGTCACAACGGGAATCGGTGCCGTGGTCAACACCGCGTCCGTTCCCATGGGGGCATCGGCCGCCGTGATCGGCTGCGGCGGCGTCGGTCTTTCGATCATCATGGGCCTCAAACTCATCGGCGCGAACCCGATCATCGCCATCGACGTGTCAGACGAGAAACTGGAAGCGGCACGTGCGCTTGGTGCGACCACCCTGCTGCGCGGCGATCTGGTTGATACGACCGCGGAGATTCAGAGCTCGCTCGGCGGAGTCGACTTCGCTTTCGAGGCCATCGGGCGGGTCGCCACCATCGAGAGCCTGCCGGGCCTTCTCGCGCGAGGGGGTACAGCCGTACTTGTCGGCATGACTCCCATCGGTCTTCGTGCCTCGATAGACCCGTTCGACCTCGCCGACCAGGGGAAGAACATTCTGGGCTGCAACTATGGCTCCAGCGTTGCGCGGGTCGACATACCGAGACTCGCAAAGCTGTATCTGGCGGGGCGGCTCCCGCTCGACCAGCTCATCGGGCGCATCCGTCCCCTCGCCGAGGCCTCAGAGGCGCTCACCGAACTCGGTCAGGGCGTCGGGCTCAGAACGATTCTCGTGCCACCGAAGCGCTCGCAGCGCTAGTGTGCTGGTAGCCGAGCCTTCCGGCGAGAGAATGGGCGGTCAGGCTACGACGCTTCGTGATCGGACAGAGAATGCACCCCGTACCTGTTGTGGCGTGGATATTCACCGCTCTTCTCCTTCTACTGGTCGTGGTCTGCATCATGGCGGGGCGCGGGCAGCTCGGCATGAACAGGTTCGTCGGAATACGCTTTCCCAGCCTGATGCGAAGCGACTCTGCATGGCGGGCGGGTCACGCCGCTGCCGTGATGCCAGCCGTCGTCTCGTGGGGTGCCGCTCTCGTCTGCAGCGCGATCGGCACAACAGCCCTCCCAGCGTATTGGGGGGCCATCGCGGCGTTTGTCGGCGGATTCGTCTGGGTGGCGGTTCGCGCATCACACGCTGCCTCAAAATCCGACCACCGCTGATCTCGCAACTCTCCCGTAGAGGCCACCGCCCGAACTGTACGCGGTACAGTAGAACCATGCCCGCCCCACGCCAGACCAAACCGCGGGAGCGCCTGAAGCGAGACGATCTCGCAGCCGGCGCCCTCGCCCTCGCCGACCGCGAAGGGCTGGAGGCGGTGACGATCAGACGGCTCGCAGCCGACAACATGGTCACGCCGATGGCGTTGTACTGGCACTTCAGCGACAAAGACGCCCTGTTCGATGCCATCGCCGAACGCATCTATGCCGAGATCACGCTACCTGCGCTACCCGAGGCAGGCGGACTGGCGTGGCACGAAGACCTGCACGCGGTACTCACGGCTGCGCTCGACGCTCTGCGCGCACATCCACTCGCCGTCATGATCGTCGCCCCGGCCATTATGAAATCCGAGGCGGGGCTCGAGCTTGCCGAGCGAACCATCGGCCTGCTGAGAGCGGCGGGGTTCTCGGCCGCGAGCGCCGCGCAGACCGGCATGTTCCTCCTCTGCTCGCTCGTGAACCTGGTCGACATCGAGCCGGGCAGCGACCGCAGGCTCGACTCCGACACGCAAGCCGCCCACCTGCGGTCGAAGCGGGCTCAGCTCGAGTCGCTCGACCCGAAACGCTTCGCGAGCGTGCTCGAGACAGCCGAGTTCTTCTTGTTCTGCCCGAGCGAAGACGAGTATTTCAGCCGGGGAATCGACTTTCTGGTGGCTGGCGCCCAGGGCACGCTGCCCGCCTGAGAGCCGCCAGCTGGTTCCGGTGTTTTTTTCGCACTTGCCTTCCTATACATTGCACATGTACGGTGTACACGTACGGCGTATATACGCGCTGGCCCGAACGCCAAATTAAGGAAGAGCAATGAGACGCAGCCCCTGGAGCACCCTGGTCGTGCTCGCGATAGCGCAGTTCATGGTGGTGCTCGACGTGACCATCGTCAACGTGGCCCTCCCCCGCATGCAGACAGACCTGGGCTTTGCTCCGGATGACCTGCAGTGGGTCATCAGCGCGTACACGTTGATCTTCGGTGGTTTTCTGCTGCTCGGGGGCCGCTCGGCCGACCTCGTCGGTCGGCGGCGCATCTTCGTCGCAGGGCTCGTGGTCTTCGCGCTGTCGTCACTGGCCGCCGGAGTCGCGACCTCACCCCTCGAACTCATTCTCTTTCGCGGCGTGCAGGGCCTCGGCGGCGCGATGCTTTCGGCATCGGCACTGACGTTGCTGATGGTGACCTTCGAGCACGGGCGCCGCCGCACCATCGCCTTGGGCGTGTGGGGTGGGCTGGCCGGCCTCGGCGGCACTATGGGTGCCATCGTCGGCGGCGTGCTGGTCGACAACCTCAGCTGGCGCTGGGTGTTCCTGGTGAACGTGCCCATCGGCATCGTCGTGATCGCGGCCACCTTCTTCATCATCAGAGAGAGCCGCGCGATCATCTCCGGCCGACGCACGTTCGACGTGGCGGGAGCCGTTCTCAGCACCACCGGGCTACTGGCTATCATGCTCGGTGTCATCCGGGCCGAACCTCTCGGCTGGGGGTCGATCGAGGTCATCGGCCTGCTGGCCGGCGGCGTTCTGCTGCTTGCGGCATTCGTTCTGGTCGAATCCCGTTCGGCGGCGCCCCTGATTCCGCTGCGGCTTTTTCGCACACGCAGTCTGTCGCTGTCGGTCGTCGCACTGGGGCTGAACAGTGCCGGTTTTCTCGCGATGTTCTTTCTCACCGCGATCTTCCTCCAGCAGGTACGCGGGCTGTCGGCGTTCGACACCGGCCTGGCCTTTCTGCCGATGGGTATCGCTGCGATCGTGGGGGCAGTCGTGGCGTCACGCTTCGTGACGATGTTCGGCACTCGCGCCGTGCAGGTCGTTGCCGCTGTGATCAGCGTGATCGGACTGTTGTTGCTGTCGACAGCCGACGCGAGCTCACCGTACGCCAGCAGCCTGCTGCCGGGGCTCATTCTGTTCGGCCTGGGAATCACGGCCATGGGGGTGCCCGCGCAAGTTGCGGCGCAGTCGAAGGTGCGAACGGATGACGCTGGTGCGGCATCCGGAGTGCTGAATGCCGGTTACCAGGTGGGCGGCGCGCTGGGGCTCGCTGTGATCACGACACTCGCAACGGCCCACATCACCGACGCAATGACGGGCGGCACGGCGCCGCTGGCCGCGGCCGTCGGCGGGTTTCAGTTCGGGCTGCTGATCGCCGCGATCTTCGCCGCCGTGAACATCGTGATTGCGCTGCTCTCGCCGTCGGTGACGGTCGACTCGGCCACCGCAACGGAGGCCGCCGAGCTCGAGCCCGTCGCGATCTGAACGCATCAGCGAGTGCGGGGGCAGCAGCAGCCTGACCGACAACGGAATCGCCGAGTCATGCGGGAGCCACGACAGCTTCGGCATTCCGATCGGTTTTCGCAGTCAGCCGCTGCGGCTCCTTCGGGAGGAGGAACGCCAGCGCCAGCGGCACCGCGCTGAAGGCGAGCACCCACCAGAATGTGGCGTTGAAGGCTGCCGACAGCGCGGCAGCCGATGCCCCGCCCTCGCTGAAGTGCTGCAGTATCACGGCGATGACCGTGACACCGAACGGCGCTCCCACCTGCTTCACCAGGTTGTATGCAGCGCTGCCCCGCGGGGTTTCGGCATGGCTGAGGCTCACAAAGGCCAAGGTCATGACGGGCAGCGAGACGGCGGCCATGCCGAATCCCTGCAAGAACTGCCCGGCCAACAGCAGGGCGTCTCCACCCGACGCCCCCGCGAGGGCGAACGGGAGTGTTCCCAGCATGCTCAGGATGACGCCCCCTGCGATCACGAAGCGGGTGTCGACGCGGCCCGCCAGGCGACGGTTGACCAGAATGAAGACGATGGTGCCGACGCCCTGCGGAATGAGCAGGAACCCCGTGGTGAATACCGAGTCGCCCCGAACCTGCTGGTAGAAGAGCGGCAGCAGGAACATGATGGCGTAGACCGAGAACCCCGCCAGCAGAGTAATGATGCTGCTGATGCCGAAACTGCGGCGGCCGAACACGCGTACGTCGATGAGGGCTGGCCGGGTTGCGCGCAACGATCGCAGCACGAAGACCCCAAGCAGGATGACGCCAGCAGCGATCGGCAACCACACTTCGACAGCGCCGAACCCCGCAGCATCCGGAATCTGGCTGATGCCGTAGGCCAGCGCGATCACGCCGGGTGTCAGCAGCAGGAACCCGAGGAGGTCGAGACGGCGTGCGCTGTCTCTCTCGCCCGTGGGCAGGAACATCGGCGCGAGAACGAGGGCTGCGAGGCAGATGGGGATGTTGATGAAGAACAGCCAGTGCCAGCCCACTGAGGTGATCAGTGACCCTCCGATGATGGGCCCGAGGATCGGACCGAGCTGGCCGACGATGCCGATGGTCGCGATGGCTCGGCCGATCCGGTCACGGCCTGCCGCGCGGGTGAGCAGCGTGATGGTCACCGGCAGCACCATTCCGCCGCCGATGCCCTGCAGAACGCGGAAGCCGATCAGCGAGGGCAGGTTCCAGGCCAGGCCGCAGAGAACAGAACCCACCAGGAAGACGGCGACCGCGAGCATCCAGACCCGGCGTGCGCCGAAGCGCTCGGAGGCCCAGCCGGAGACGGGGACGACGGCGACGTAGGCGAGCAGATAGCCGGTGACCACCCACTGCGATTCAGCAACGGAGGCGTGGAAGACATCGTGGAGGGTGTCGAGGGCGATGTTCACGATGGTGGCGTCGAGGATGGTCGCGATCGCGCCGAGAATCAGCACAAGGCTGATGAGATTCAGTCGGCGGGCTGAGACCGGGGCGGGAGCATGTGTGGTAGTCATGATGGCTACACTACACCGTGCAGTGTAGTTACGAAGGCCGTAAGCTGAATCCGACGAATGGATGAACGGATGGCAGCGCCGGCGGGTAAGAGCATTCGGGAGGGTTCGGCGCAGAAGCGCTCGGCCATCCTGCTGGCTGCTCGAGCACTCTTTCTGTCTGACGGATTCGATCGCACCAGCATGGATCTTGTCGCTGCCGAGGCAGGTGTCTCCAAGCGCACCGTCTACGACTACTACGGCGACAAGCGCACGCTGCTAGCGGCCGTCGTCGACCACACGGTCGAAGCGCTGAGCACTGCGGTTCAGCGAGCGATCGACGAGAACCTCGTCGTGGTTCCGGATGCGGCCCAGCTCGAGCACGCCCTCGTTTCCTTCGCCGAGAGCATCACTGTGTCGGCCATCGGATCCTCTGACTATGCGGCTCTCATGCGCCTGCTCTACACAGAGGCAACGAACCTTCCCGAGACCCGGTCGATGGCCTGGAACGCCGAGGAGCCCGAAGACGCGGTAGCCACCCGCTTCGCCGCCTTCGACCGGGACGGCCTGCTGCACGCCCCCGACCCTCGGCTGGCTGCGGACCACTTCGTGGCGCTGACGATCTCCCCGCTCACGTCGAGTCTCGGGGTCGTCGGTGCCGAAGTCGACGAACACCGCGTCATCGTCGAGGGAGTGAGGGCGTTCCTCCGCGCCTATCGGCCATTCTGAATTCTCTCTGGCGTGTGAAACGTGGCCGCTCCGACGACCACGCCCCGCGGGTTGTTCGGCGTACTAGCGGAGTCAGGCCGCGTCGAGGTAGCCGTTCGGATTCAGAACGTACTTCGTTGCAGCACCGGCGTCGAACTCGGCGTAGCCGCGTGGCGCGTCGTCGAGGGAGATCGCCTTGGCGTTCACGTTCTTACCGATGTGCACCCTGTCGTGCAGGATCGCCATCATGAGCCCACGGTTGTACTTCATCACCGGGCACTGGCCGGTCGTGAACGAGAGAGACTTCGCCCAGCCGGTACCGAGGCTGAGGGAGAGCGAACCCTTCTGGGCCGCCTCGTCGACCCCGCCCGGATCACCGGTCACGTAGAGCCCGGGGATGCCGAGGGCACCGCCCGCCGCCGTGATGTCCATCAGGGAGTTGAGTACCGTTGCCGGAGCCTCACCACCGCCGTGCAGACCCTTCGCCTCAAAACCGACGGCATCGATTCCGCAATCAACCTCGGGAACTCCGAGAATCTGCTCGATCTGGTCGGCGATCTCGCCCGAAGACAGATCGATCGTCTCGCAGCCGAAACTGCGGGCCTGGGCCAGTCGATCGGCGTTCATGTCACCGACGATGACGGCCGCCGCGCCGAGCAGCATGGCAGACGTCGCAGCAGCGAGCCCCACCGGGCCGGCGCCGGCGACATAGACGGTGGAACCGACACCGACCCCCGCGGTCACGGCACCGTGAAACCCTGTGGGAAAGATGTCTGACAGCATCGTCAGATCCATGATCTTCTCGAGCGCGTGATCACGGTCAGGAAAAACGAGCAGGTTCCAGTCTGCGTAGGGCACGAGAACGAATTCGGCCTGGCCACCCACCCAGCCACCCATATCCACATAGCCGTATGCACTGCCGGGTCGATCGGGGTTGACGTTCAGGCAGATGCCCGTCTTACGCTCTTTGCAGTTGCGACAGCGACCGCAGGAGATATTGAAGGGAACAGAGACGATGTCGCCGATCTTCACGAACTCGACACCCGGGCCGACCTCGATGACCTCCCCGGTGATCTCGTGCCCGAGCACAAGATTGGCGGGGGCCGTGGTGCGACCTCGAACCATGTGCTGATCCGAACCGCAGATATTCGTTGCGACGGTGCGGATGATCGCGCCGTGCGGCACCTTGCGGCCGATGTTGGCGGGGTTGACGCCGGGCCCGTCTTTCAGCTCGAACGTGGGGTAGTCGGTGTCGATGACTTCGACTTTGCCGGGCTCTTTGTAGGCAACTGCTCTGTTTCCTGACATTCGGATCCTCCTTGATCCTGCGGGCCCCGTTGTGGGGGTCTCTGTGTCAACGGTAAGTCGGCCCGTCGCCGGTGTCCAGCCCGCGCCGCCCATCTCCGCCATGGAGGCAGACCGGGTCAGCGCGCCTGGAAGGCCGCATCGAAGGCGGCCGCCGAGGGTTCGTACGACGAGAGTTGGCGCACGAAGCCCAGGGCCTCCGGAGCACCGACGAGGCGATCCATGCCGGCGTCTTCCCACTCGATCGAGAGCGGCCCGGTGTAGTGAATGGCGTTCAGCATGCGAAACGCGTCTTCCCACGGCACGTCACCGTGGCCGGTCGAGATGAAATCCCAACCGCGTCGCGGGTCGGCCCAGGCCAGGTGCGACGACAGGCGACCGTTTCGGCCGTCGACGAGACGTTTCTTCGTGTCTTTGCAGTGCACGTTGTAGATACGGTCTTTGAAGTCCCACAAGAACCCGACCGGGTCGATGTCTTGCCAGACCATGTGACTCGGATCCCAGTTCAGGCCGAACGCCTCGCGATGGCCGATCGCCTCGAGGGTTCGAACGGTGGTCCAGTAGTCGTAGGCGATCTCTGAGGGGTGAACTTCGTGGGCGAAACGAACCCCCACCTCGTCGAAGACGTCGAGAATCGGGTTCCAGCGCTCGGCGAAATCGTGGTAGCCGGCGTCGATCATCTGCTCGGTGACGGGCGGGAACATGGCCACGTACTTCCAGATCGATGACCCGGTGAAGCCGGTCACTGTCTTCACCCCGAGCTTCGCTGCGAGACGCGCGGTGTTCTTCAGCGAATCGGCCGCGCGTTGCCGCACGCCCTCGGGGTCACCGTCGCCCCACACCGCGGCGGGCAGCATGTCATGGTGCCGCTGGTCGATCGGGTCGTCGCAGACAGCCTGACCCGTGAGGTGATTCGAAATGGCGAAGACTTTCAAGCCGTTCGCTGCCAACACCGCGAGCTTGCCCTGAACGTAGGCCTCGTCATCCCACCGCTCCGGGTCGAGGTGGTCGCCCCAGCACGCGATTTCGAGACCGTCGTACCCCCACTCCCCCGCCAGCCTGGCAACTTCGACGAAGGAAAGGTCGGCCCACTGGCCAGTGAACAAGGTGATCGGGCGTGCCATTGCGTGGACTCATCTCTGTAAGAAGTTCTCGCCGTTTGTAGTAATTTACTCAGGCTGTCGACATTGCGCGCGCCGCCGCACGGAGCACGACCCAGCAAACGTAGTGTCGGAGGCATGGAACGGCGAATCTCTTCGGGGCGGTGGCGATGAGCAGCGCCGTGAAGACCCCCATGGGCGCGGCTACCTCGGGCGGCGCCCGCCTCATGCGCATCACCCTGCCCAAAGTCGCTCCGATGCTCTCATCGAACTTCTACCTGCTGCTCGGTGTGACGCTGTTCATGGTGGGCTTCGGGCTGATGATGGTGCTCTCCTCGTCGTCTGTCGGATCAGAGATCGACGCCGACAACTCGTTCACGGTCTTCCTCCGGCAGGGCAGCTTCGCCCTCATCGGTATTCCCCTGCTGCTGCTGGCCTCGCGGCTACCCTCGTCGTTCTGGAAGCGCTCGGCCTGGCTGGTGCTCGCCGGCGGCTCTGCGCTTCAGCTGCTCGTCATCGCGACTCCCCTCGGCGTCACTGTAAACGGTAACCGAAACTGGCTGCAGCTCGGCCCACTGCCCGCTCTGCAGCCCTCCGAACTCATCAAGGTGGGCGTCGTTCTGTGGCTGGGCATGTTCCTCGCGAAGAAACAGCACCGCATCGCCCAGTTCTCGTACACACTGGTGCCGACCGTGATCGTCACGGGCACGGCCATCATTCTCGTGGCCCTGGGCGGTGACCTCGGTACGACCGTCATCCTGATCGGAATGGTTCTCGGCGCGCTGTTCTTCGCCGGCATTCCCCTTCGTCACCTCGCCCTCCTCACCGCCGTGTCGGCGACCATCGCGATTCTCACCGCTCTCTCGAGGCCCAACCGGGTCACGCGCATCCTCTCGTTTCTGCAACCCGACACCACCGACTACAGCGGCTCGGGCTGGCAGATTCAGAACGGCTATTTCGCGCTCGGCGACGGCGGCATCTTCGGTGTGGGGCTTGGCAACTCGAAAGCAAAATGGTCGTGGCTGCCCGCCGTCGACACCGACTTCATCTTCGCGGTGATCGGCGAAGAGCTCGGCCTGATCGGCGCCGTCGTCGTTCTGCTGCTGATCGTGGTGCTCGGGGTGGCGTTTCTGCGAATCATTCATGCCACGCAAGACCCGTTCGCCCGGGTGGTGACCGCGGCCATCCTGGTCTGGATCGTGGGGCAGGCCCTCGTGAACATCGCCGTTGTGCTCGGCCTGCTACCGGTGCTCGGGGTGCCTCTACCGCTGATATCTGCCGGGGGCACAGCCTTGATCAGTTCGCTCATCGCCATCGGAATCGTGCTTTCTTTCTCGCGGGAGACGGATGCCCGAACCCCAGACCCTGGTGAGCGCGAGTTCGTCGACGCTTAGAGCTTCGCTGGCCCGGGCAGGCTGAACGCCTCTCAGCGCACGATGCTGGCCCGGCGCATCGACGTGCCCGCCCGCGCGGCGAACGCGGTTGCGGTGGCAGCGATGGTGTGCTGCATCACCTCGACCGCGGCCGTCGGCGCGACATCGGCCGGGCGAGCGAGGCTGATCGTGCGGGTGAGGGCGGGCCCTCCGAGGCGCACCGATCGGAGGCCCGGGCGATCGATGAGCACCATGGCGGGCACGATGGCGACACCGAGCCCGCGTTCGACGAACCGCAGGAGGGCATCCATCTCAGCACCCTCGAGCACCACGTCGGGCGTCAGACCTGCCGCACGAAACGCTGCGTCGGTGGTGCGGCGCAGGTCGTACGTCGAGCTGAAGACGATCTGCGGCAGGGCCGCCACTTCGTCGAGCGCAATGGTGGCGCGGGGAGTCACCGGCGGGGAAGCGATAGACGAGATCACCACGAGCTCTTCGACCAGCAGCGGCGTCACGGTGAATCGTTCGGCCGCCGCGGCATCTGAGGTTGTGATCAGAGCGAGATCGAGTTCTCCTGCGGCCAGCTCATCGAGCAGCAGCCGGGAGCCCTGCTCAGAGAGGTGCAATTCGATGGCGGGGTGAGCCGCGTGAAAGGCGCTGAGCACTTCGGCTACGAGGCTGATGCACAGGGTTGGTGTCGCGCCGAGGCGCACCCGGCCCCGGCCGAGGCCCGCCAGTTCGGCGAGCTCGTGACGAACCGACGCGGCATCGGCCAACATGCGCCGAGCGAGGGGCAACAGCGCCTCTCCCGCGGTGGTGAGAGTGCTGCCGCTGCGAGCGCGATGAAACAGCTCTGCCCCAAGGTCGAGCTCGAGAGCAGAGATCTGGCGACTGAGCGAGGGCTGGGCGAGGTGCAGCTTGTCGGCGGCGCGTGTGAAGTTGCCGAGACTCGCCACTTCGACAAAGCTGCCCAGCTGCTCGAGGTTCATATCGATAGCTTATCTGCATCGTAATGACGAATAATATGCATTGGAGTAATCAAATATCAAAGCCTAGCGTTGCCTCATGAGCACTTCAGAACGACAGATCTCCACCACTGTTCTCGTCATCGGCACCGGCGGTTCGGGCCTGCGCGCGGCCATCGAACTGGCTGAGGCCGGGGTCGACGTGCTGGCCCTGGGCAAGCGCCCGAAGTCAGACGCCCACACCTCGCTTGCGGCCGGTGGCATCAACGCTGCCCTCTCGACGATGGACCCAGAAGACAGCTGGCAGCAGCACGCGGCAGACACCCTCACAGAGAGTTACCTGCTCGCCAACCCGCACACGGTCGAAATCGTCACCTCGGGTGCGGCCCGCGGCATCGACGACCTCGAACGCTACGGAATGCCGTTCGCGCGCGAGGCCGATGGCCGCATCTCGCAGCGCTTCTTCGGCGCTCACACCTACCGGCGCACCGCCTTCGCGGGCGACTACACCGGCCTCGAGATTCAGCGCACGCTCATCAACCGGGCGGCCCAGCTGAACGTGCCCATCCTCGACACGGTATATGTCACGCGCATCCTGGTGAATGACGAGGGAGCGGTTTTCGGCGCCTACGGCTTCGACCTCGAAGATGGCACTCGGTACCTGATTCACGCTGATGCGGTCATCCTCGCTGCCGGCGGCCACAACCGCATCTGGCGGCGCACGTCTTCGAGACGCGACGAGAACACGGGCGACTCGTTCCGTCTCGCGGTCGAGGCGGGCGGGCGGCTGCGCGACCCCGAGCTGGTTCAGTTTCACCCGTCGGGCATCATCGAGCCCGAGAACGCCGCCGGCACCCTCATCTCTGAGGCGGCGCGCGGCGAGGGCGGCATCTTGCGCAACGGTCTCGGCGAGCGCTTCATGCAGAACTACGACCCCGAGCGCCTCGAACTCTCGACGCGTGACCGCGTGGCGCTGGCCTGCTACACCGAGATCAAGGAGGGGCGCGGAACCCCCAACGGCGGCGTCTGGCTCGACGTCTCACACCTGCCCCGCGAGACCATCATGACCCGCCTGCCCCGCGTCTACCAGACCATGCTCGAGCTGCAGATGCTCGACATCACGACCGATCCCATCGAGATCGCGCCGACCGCCCACTATTCGATGGGCGGGGTGTGGGTGCGCCCGGATGACCATTCCACCGATGTGCCGGGCCTGTACGCCATCGGCGAGGCCTCCTCGGGGCTGCACGGTGCCAACCGGCTCGGCGGAAACTCCCTCATCGAACTGCTCGTCTTCGGGCGCATCGTCGGCCAGGCCGCGGCGGAGTACTCTGCCGGGTTGCCCGCGCAGACACGCTCCGCGGCGGCGGTCACGACCGCCCGTTCGGAGATCGACGCGCTTCTCGCGGCCGACGGCACCGAGAACGTGCGGGCCCTGCAGCGCGCCATCCGCAACACGATGACCGACCACGCGGGCGTCGTGCGAAGCGAAGAGGGCCTGCTGGCCGGTCTCGCCGAACTCGACGCGATCGAGGCGCGCATGCCCTCGATCGGCGTGCACCCCGACATCGCCGGCTACCAAGACCTGGCGCACGCCTTCGACCTGAAGTCGGCCGCCCTCGCCGCGCGCGCCACCCTCGAGGCCGCCCTCGAACGCCGCGAGACCCGGGGCTGCCACAACCGCAGCGACTACCCCGACCTCGACCCGGCCCTGCAGGTGAACCTCGTCTGGTCGCCCTCCGCCGGCATCGTGCGGGAGCCCATCCCGCCCATCCCCGCCGAAATAGCCGCTTTTATGCGCGAAGAGGTCACCACCGCCGGCAAACTCCTCGAGTAGCCCCGCCAACCCTCGCCCGGCCCCTCGCCGCCATCCATCGAGAGGGCAGAAACGCTCCGAAACAGGATGATTTTGGAGAGACTTTGCCCTCTCGATGGCGGACGCGCGGGCGGGGTTGACGAGGGCGGGGTGGGAGAGGGCGCTGGAGGAGTTCATGCGCGAGACTGTCGGTATGAGCTTTACGGAGGTTCCCCGACGCGAGTTGTTGGGTCAGGCCGTGGCCTCGGTCATCCGCAATCAGATTCTGGGCGGCGAGATACACCAGGGTGAACGGCTGGCGCTGGCGCCGCTCTCGCTGAAGATGGAGATGAGCATCACGCCCGTACGGGAGGCACTGCTGCTGCTCGCCCAAGACGGCTGGGTCGTGCACGAAGCCCACCGCGGGTTTCGTGTCGCAGCAATTCGGCGTGACGATGTCATCGACACCTACCTGATGTGGGCCACCGCTGAGGGTGAGATCGCCGCCCGCGCCGCAGCACGCCGCGAGACGGCCGACATCGTGCGCCTGCGCGCCATCGACGCGCGACTGAACGAGATGCAAGACCACCACACGGGCGACGCTCTCGCGCTGAACACCGAGCTGCACGTCTCGGTGCACCAGATCGCGGACGCCCCGAAGCTGGCCTGGTTCGCCGACGCGGCCGCACGACTCGTGCCGCTGCGGTTCGCCGATTCTTTCACGTCTGTTCCGGGCTGGGCCGAGGTCAACCGATACGGTCACACCTCGATCATCGACAGCATCGAAGCGGGCAATATCGCCCGCTCCCGCGTGCTGATGCACGACCACTTCATGCTGACGGCCGACCTGCTACTGCGTCGCCTCGACGCGATCTCCTTCTGGGAGGCATCCGTCTCAGAGAACGATCTCGAGACGCAGCCCACCGAGTAGACACCGACCAGAGCCGCCCGGCGTTCTCGTACGATGCATCACCCGCAACGCATGGCCGGCCTCACGCCGCCCGCGAATAGGCCTTCAGGTCGAACAGGGGGTCGGCGGCCTGTGCCACGGTCAGTGGCAGGTGATGGCTCAGGATGCGGCGGGCGGCTAGGTGGTCGGCGGTGTTGTTGACCGACTCGACTCCGAGCAGGTGGTCGCCACGAAAGCAGAAGACCGAGAACTTGCCGCACGCGGGGTCTCCGCGAAGCACCGGATCGCCCGCAACGTCGACGATGCCCGCGATCTGCAGTTTGTCGGCGCCCTGCTGCGACCAGAACCAGGGTAGTTCGACGTACTCGGTCGGCTGGCCTGTGAGCGTCTTCGCCAGAACCTTGGCCTGGTCGACCGCGTTCTGCACCGACTCGAGGCGGGTGATTGTTCCGGTGTGGGCGTTCGGGTAGCTGCAGCAGTCGCCGATCGCGTAGACGAACGGGTCGCTGGTGCGCAGGTACGAGTCGACTTCGATGCCGTTCGAAACACCGACCCCAGCCATCCGGCCGAGTTCGACGTTGGGCTCGACGCCGATTCCGACGACCACCAGGTCGGCGGCGTAGAGGGCGCCGCTGGTGCCGACTCCCCCGGTCACGTGGCCGTCGACCCCGGTGAGACGTGCGATGCCCTCGCCGAGCCGAATGGCGACGGAGGCGTCGCCGTGCAACTGCGAGAAGTGCTGCGACATGGGTTCGGAGAGCACCCGGCCCATGATGCGCTCGCCCCGCTCGAGCACGGTCACGGCAACGCCGCGCTGGCTGGCGCTGGCCGCGAACTCGAGCCCGATGAACCCGCCGCCCACCACGAGGGCGGTTCTGGCACGCTCGAGTTCGACGCGCAGCGCCGTCGCATCGTCGAGGGTGCGCAGGTAGTGCACACCCTCGAGCTCGGCACCGTCGATGGCGAGCTGGCGGTTTCGGGCACCGGTCGCCAGTACCAGAGCGGCGTAGCCCAGAACGTCGCCGGCGGATGAGGTGATCAGCCGGGTGGCCGCATCGACGCCGGTCACCGAGACGCCCCGGTGAAATGTGATGTCACGCTCGGCGAAGAACTTCTCCGCCCGCAGCGGCAGCGCCGACGGGTCGTCGGCCGTGCCCAGGAAGTCTTTCGAGAGCGGCGGCCGCTGGTAGGGCAGGTGAGCTTCGGTCGCAAAGACGTCGATCGGCCCGTTGTAGCCCTCGGTGCGCAGCGAGTCAGCGAGCTGGATGCCCGCCTGCCCGCCTCCGACGATGACGACGCCGGGCGCCCCACCATCCGGGCGACGCTCTGCGCCGACCCCGCCCACCCCGCTCACTCCTCGACCTGCATCGACGGCAGGTCAACCACGATCGACTCGAGCCGCGAGCCCATCTTCAGCTGGCAGCCGAGCCGCGACCGCTCCTCATCCCGCGGCGCTGCCGTCTCTTCGAGCATCTCTTCTTCGTCGTCGTTCATCGGCGCCAGAGCGGCCAGAAACTCGTCGCGCACGTAGACATGGCAGGTGGCGCACATCGCCTGGCCGCCGCACTCCCCCACGATGCCGTCGACGCCGTTCGTCACGGCGGCGCGCATCACCGACGTGCCCGGCACAACCTCGATGACCTGTTCGTCGCCGTTCGGGTGAACATAGGTGATGGAGGGCACGGTTATCGACGACCCGTCAGCACTCGGGCGGCATTCGTCACCATGATCTGGCGAATGCTCTCCTCCGACACCCCGCGCTCCCGGATGGCCGGCAGAATGTTGTCGGAGATGTTGGCGTGATGCCAGTTCGGCGACACCCGCGAGCGCCACGACGGCGGTGTGTTGATGCTGAAGATTCCGGCATCGTGCGAGAGCGTGATCTTCTCGGCGTAGCCCAGTTCGATCAGCTGCACGAGCATCTCGATGCGGCGATCGTCGCGCAGAACCTGTTCCATGCCGAAGCGGTCGAGCCCGATGGTCGAGCCGTTGTCCATCAGCTCTTTGAGGTAGTCGAGGTCGGTCGAGTCGCCGCAGTGCCCGATCAGCACGTTCTCCAGCGGCACGCCGGCCTTCCTGAAGAACTCCTGCTGCAGTCGCCCGGTGAAGTGTTCGACATGGGTGTGGGTCGAGATGGTGGCACCCGTCGCTTTGTGGGCCTCTGCCGCCGCGTTCATGACCCGCTCGACGCCCGGTGTGATGCCGAACTCGTCGGTGGCGATCTTGATGAACACGGCCTTCACGCCCGTGTCACCGATGCCCTCGGTGATGTCACGCACGAAGAACTCGCTCATCAGCTCCGGCCCGTCGACCATCAGCCCCGGCCCGTGGGTCTGAAAGAACGACGGCAGGTCTTTGAACGTGTAGAACCCCGTGGCGACCACGATATTGAGGTCGACGCGAGCGGCGACCTGCTGAATGCGCGGAATGTAGCGCCCGAGCCCCGGCACCGTGAGGTCGACCATTGTGTCGATTCCATTGGCCTTCAACGCGGTGAGCGCATCGACAGCCTTCTGAATCATCGGCTCTTCGCCCTCCCACTCGGGGTCGGGCCAGTTCTGCTCGATCTCGGGGTTCTTCGTGAAGATGTGCTCGTGCGTCAGGGTCACGCCGATGTCTTCGACAGCGATGGGCCCGCGAACGGTTTCGATGGTTGTCATTTCACTAACACTTTCGTTGTATTCGTTTCAGCTGAATCGGTGGCGCGCTTCTCAGACGGGTTCCGGATGATCACGCCATAACTCTGCGGAGTCGACGTGCGCGCCGTGGCCAGCGCCGACCTGATCATGGTGATGTCGCTCGCGACGGTGACCATGCGAAACCCGTCGGCCGAGCGGCGAGCCGCGTTGCCGGTGATGGCGGCGACTTTGCCGGCGCGGGCACACGCATCCTGAATCGCCGCGATGGCCGCCAGCTGGGTCTGGTCGCCCGACTGTTCGACGCCAACGGGCAGGCCTCCGAGGCTCACGGCGAGGTCGGCCGGCCCGATGTACACGCCGTCGACGCCCGGGGTGGCGAGTATCTCGTCGACGTTCGCCAGGCCCTTCGCCGACTCGATCATCACCAGGCAGATGACCTGGGCGTTGACTGTGGCCGGGTCGCTTCCGAGCCCGTAGACAGCCCGGAGCGGGCCCCAGCTGCGCTGGCCGAGAGGGTGGTACCGGCAGGCGGCTGCTGCACCCGCCGCCGCGGCGGCGTCTTCGATCATGGGCACGATGACGCCTTCGGCCCCGGCATCCAGAGCCTGCCCGATGAGGGCGACATCGTTCTTCGCCACCCGCACGAGCGGGGTCGTCTCAGACCGGGCGACCGCTCGCAGCATCTCGAGCAGGGTGTCGGCCGAGGTGGTGCCGTGCTGCTGATCGAGGTACACGTAGTCGAACCCGGCGAGCGCGAACTCTTCGGCGATCTGGGCGCTGCCCAGCATGCACGACAGGCCCACGGCCGTCTCGCCCGCCGCCAGCACCTCGAGCAGATGGTTGGTACTCACAGTCGGTACCAGTCACGCGCCGACTCGCTCATCAGCTTCGGGCGCATCGACTCGGGAACCACCTCGAGCAGCTTCTCGAGCGAGTCTTCGTGCAGGTGGGGGTAGTCGGTCGCGAACATCAACAGGTCTTCTGACCCGAGCCAGTCGACGATGCGCTTCGACTCTTCAACGGTGCCGAGGTCGCTCGGTGCGACCGAGAACCGCATGTGGTCGCGCACGATCTCGAGCGGCAGGCGGTCGACCCATGGGGTTTCGCGGCGAAGGCCCTTCCACTTCTTGTTCATGCTCCAGCCCCACATGGGCACCCAGCTGAAGCCGCCCTCCATGACGGCGACACGCAGGGTGGGGAACTTCTGAAAGGTGCCCTCGAACACCATGCTCGTGAGCTGGGCGAGGTACACCTGCGTCTCGGCGGCGTACTGCTCGGCGTAGTACGACGAGTAGCCGGTGGGCGACGGGGCGTCTTCTGTGGTGCCGCCCCACTGCAGGCCCACGACGAGGTTGTTGCGGGTCGCCGCCGCGTAGATGGGGTAGAAGATGCGCTGGCCGTAGAGCCGCTCAGACCGCACCGGCAGCATCACCTGCACGAAGCCGGGGTGCGAGCCCACGCGGTCGATCTCGGCCGCCGCCGCGATCGGGTCGCGCGCCGGAATGACGAGCGACGCCGCCAATCGGGGGTCTTTGTCGAGCCACTCGGCGATGATCCAATCATTGACCGAACGCGCCAGTGCGGGCGCCCAGTCGGGGTGCCGCAACGAATCGATTCCGTAGTAACAGTTCACGATGGCGCGGTCGACCTGCCAGGGGTCGAGAATGTCACTCTGCAGCATCCGGAGCCTCGAGGCGGGCTCTTCGCCGTCACGGCGCCATTCGGGCCGGGCCGTCGTGGTGGCACCGGGTGGATACGCGTAGCGGGGGCCGGTGGGGCCGCGCCAGCCCCTCTCCTGGGTGCCCTGAACCCACACCGGCTCCATGTAGTCGAAGAGCGATTCGATCGAGGGCACGTTGGCGTGCACGTCGCAATCGATGATCGACCCTGACCAGAGGTCGGTGCGGTTGGTGCCTGAGAGCAGTGCGGTCGTCATTGTCGGCTCATTTCTCTGTCTGGGGTGCGCGCGTGAGGGGCGCACGGTCGTTGATGGTTGTCTGAGCGCGGGCCGAGGTGGGAACGACGGCGGGAATGGCGCAGGCGTGTGCCTGCTGTTCGGCCGTGCCCGGGTTGTCTGGGGCCCCTTTGCCTGAGGCGCCGCCAGCTGCTGCGACTCCGGCTCCGGATGCCCGGGGCTGGGCTTTCAGCGACAGCACCACGTACTCGGCCTCGACTCCCACCTCGATGGTCTCGGCCTTGTAGGGGCCAGCGATTCGGCCCACACTGCCGGCGCTCACCTGCTCGGAGACCGATTCGCCGGCCTCGACCTCGACACCGAACGGGCGGGCGTGCAGGTTCTTCGGATCCCAGTACGACTGCCCGGTTCGAATGTCGAACTCCCAGTTGTGCCACGGACAAGCGAGCAGGTCTTGACCCGTGTTGAGGGTCATGTTGCCGGGGCCCGTCGACTGGATCTCGTTCAGTACTTGGCCGACGCACAGCGGGCCGCCCAGATGCGGGCAGCGGTTCAGCATGGCGAAGAACTCGCCCCGAATGTTGAAGATGCCTATGGATCGGCCGTTGATCTCGACGATCAGCCGGCCGGTGGCGGGAAACTCGGCGACCGGGCAGACCACGTAGCGCTGGAGGCGATTCGAGGGTTTCGCGGGTGCCTGAGTTGCGGATTCTGCGTTCATGAGCAGCTCACTTTCGGGTCAGAAGGTCGGGCAACTCTGCAGCCGCCGCCTCGGTGTTCAACCACGACGCATCCAGTGCACCCACCGAGGTGCAGCCGAGCAGCCGCATCGTACGAATCATCTCTGCGCGCAGAATCTCGAGCACGTGCGAGACCCCGGCCTCGCCGCCCGCGGCCAAGCCGTAGGCCGGATAACGGCCCACGAGCACGGCTTTCGCGCCCAGCGAGAGGGCCTTGATGACATCACTGCCGCGCCGAACGCCGCTGTCGAGCAGAATCTCGACGTCGCCGCCCACCGCTTCGGCGATGCGCGTGAGCACGTTCATCGTGGCCGGGGCGCCGTCGAGCTGGCGGCCGCCGTGGTTCGACACGATGATGCCGTCGGCGCCGAGACTGGCGGCCTTTCGGGCGTCGGCCACGGTGAGAATGCCCTTGATGACGAGCGGCCCGTCCCAGTTCGAACGCATCCAGCGAATGTCTTGCCACGAGGGCGAGTGCGAGTCTTTGCCGGTGCGCGTCATCTCGGTGAGCTCCATCGGTTTGCCGTCGCTTGTGAGATCGGCGGTGTTGGGCAGCTCGAACGGCATGCCGTCGCGCATGAACCGGTACACCCAACCGGGTCGAGTGCTCATGCGGGGTGCCATGCGCGCGATGTTGGCGAGGTTGATGCGCATGTTGTAACTGAACCCGTTGCGAAAGTCTTTCTCGCGGTTGCCGGCCACCGCGGTGTCGATCGTGGCGACGAGGGCGCCGAACCCGGCGGTCTGTGCCCGCCGCACCAGCGACTGCATCGCGTCTTCGTTCGAGAACCGGTACGCCTGAAACCACTGCTGGCCAGGCGTCTGGGCGATCTCTTCGAGCGAATAGCCCGAGGCCGAGGTCGCCACGTGAACGGTGCCCGCACGGCTGGCTGCCCGCGCGATTCCGAGATCGCCCTCGGGATGCACCAGGCGCATGCCACCGCACGGCGCGGTCATCACCGGCAGCGAGAGGTCACAGCCGAGCACGCGGGTGCGGAGGTCGGGCTCCGCCACCCACGTCGCCCCGCGAGGAGCGAACGAGAGGTCGGAGAACGCCTTTGTGTTGCGACCCAGCGTCACTTCGTCTTCGGCCCCGCCGTCAACGTAGTCGAAGATGGCCTTGGGCAGCCGCTTCGCCGCCGACGCCCGGGCATCGGTGTAGTTGCGGATCGTCTGAAGGCGGCGGTCGGTCTGCGCGTCAGTGAAAGAGGAGAGCAGCGACATCAGAACTCCGTCGGAGAGGGCAGCCCGCTGTCTGGCAGCAGCGGCAGGCCGTAGAGCTTCGACGCGTTCTCGCCCAGGATGCGGCGGCGGCGGTCTTCGGGAAAGCTCTCGGGCACCGACTCGTACGGTGAGTCGAAATCCCAGTGCGGGTAGTCAGAGGAGAACATCAAGCGGTCGGCAAAACCGGCCTCCTCGAACATCTGGTAGACCCCTTCGGTCTGTTCCGGATGCTCGGGCTCTTCGAGGGGCTGCGTACTGAACCAGAAGTGCTCCTTGAGGTACTCGGAGGGCTTTCGCGCCAGGTGGCTCACCTCGTCGCGCAACTTCGAGTACGTGGCATCCAGTCGCCAGCTGTAGGGCACCACCCAGTCCCAGCCGAGTTCGAGCGCGGCGATCTTCAGCTTCGGAAAGTGGTCGAAGACACCCTCGAAGACGAAGCTCGGCACCATGGCGAGCGGCAGCACGGCGAACGCGGCGTGCATCTCCGAGTAGAAGTTCTGGCGGCCGGCGCCCGTGGGCTGGCGGCCCATTCCCGGCACGTGAAAGCCCAACGGAATGTTGTACCGCTCGCACGCCTCGAAGATGGGCCAGTAGCGGCGCTTGCCGATCGGGTCGGCACCGGCCGGCGACATCAGCACCTGAACGAACTTGTCGCCGTTCGGGCCCTCCTTGCAGCGCTCGATCTCTTCGACGGCGCCCGGCAGGTCGCGGGCGATAGAGATGGATGCCCTGAACCGGTCATCCGCGCCGCACCAGGTGTAGGCGAGGGCATCGTTGTATGCGCTGTAGAGCGAGATCGCCATGTCGTGCGGCATGTTCACGCCGCCGTTGGTGATGATGTACGCCTGCGGGCAGGTGAGCACGACGGCCGACATGTCGAACATGTCGACGACCTGCTCGACCGCGAGCTGCGGGTCGACGCCCACCCGGCCGTTCTCGTCGATGGCGTCGAGCCGGTGGGTGAACTCGCGTTGGGCGGGCGACACTCCCCCGCCGAAACTGCCGAGGCCGTAGCGGCTGATGTAGTCACGCCACTTCTGCGGCAGGTGTTCGGCGACCTGTTTGTCGGTCGGCGTCGGCATCGGGTGAAAATCGACGTCGATAACACCGAGCTTGCGCGGCGAGGTGACCGCGGCGGGAGTGGTCTCTGTGATGGTCATGACTTTCCTTTCTAGAGCACGTCTTTGTAGGTCTCTTTGGCGAAGAAGACAGCCACGAGGGCGATCACATTCACCAGCACGCTGAAGAGCGCAACGTAGATGGTGTTCGGCGGGCCTCCCGCTGCGAGCAACAGAGCCGCGCAGATGAGCGGGGTGAGGCCGCCGACCGACCCGGCGATCTGGTAGCCGAGCGAGGCACCCGTGTAACGCAGGTGCGTCGGGAAGAGCTCGCCGAGCCACGCGGCCATCGGGCTGTAGCAGATGGAGTGGCCGATGCCGATGAGACCCATGGTCACATAGACGCCGCCGAGGTCGTGCGCGTTCAGTTGGTCGAGCATGAAGAACACGCTCACCGCCTGAATCACGAGCCCGATCGTGACCACGAGCTTTCGGCCCCAGTAGTCAGAGAGCGTGCCGAAGATCGGTTGGCCCAGAAAGCCGATGGCCGCCGTGAACAGCACAACATTCGACATCTCCGAGGCGGTGAACCCCACCTGCAGGCCGTATGCGGCGGCGAACGTCGAATACACCGAGCTGATGGCGAACGGCCCGACAACCAGACAGATCGAGATGATCAGCGCCTTGGGGCGGCGCAGCACCTCCAGAATCGGTGCCTTCTGTTTCACGGTCGCCGTGACCGCTGCCTTCTGTGCCGCCAGAAAGATGGGGCTCTCGTGGATGCCGAGACGAATCCACAGGCCGACGATCACCAGCACTGCCGAGAACAGGAACGGCAGCCGCCAGCCCCAGCTGAGGAGTTCGTCTTTGGGCAGCAGTGCCACCAGCGCGAACACCCCCGTCGCGAGCAGGATGCCCCCCGTCAGCCCCATCTGGGGAAAACTACTCGAGAACCCCCGCCGCTTCGGCGAGTGCTCCATGGCGATCAGCACGGCACCGCCCCACTCGCCGCCGGCTGCGATGCCCTGCAGAAAGCGCAGCACGACAAGGATGATCGGTGCGCCCATGCCGATCTGGGCATAGGTGGGGAGGAGGCCGATGATCGTGGTGCCGATTCCCATCAGGATGATCGAGAGTACGAGCATCCGTTTGCGACCGATTCGGTCACCGAAGTGCCCCCAGATCGCTCCCCCGATGGGGCGGGCGAAGAAGCCCACCGCAAGCGTGGCGAAGGAGGCGAGCGTGCCGACGCCCGGGGCCACCTCCGGAAAGAAGACGAGCGGAAACACGATCGCCGAGGCAATGCCGAAGACGTAGAAGTCGTACCACTCGATGAGGGCCCCGACGAAGCTCGAGACGAGAACGCGTCGAATCTCCTTCGGCGTCGAAACGGTGACGGTCGCTCCCTCAGGATCGATCACACCCGTCGTAGTTCCTGCTGTTTCGTTCACAAAGATCCTCCATCGCATCTGTGACTGCCGCGTCGTCGCGTGGGGTTTACGCTAGCACATTTATCTTTTATAAAATATTAAAGATACGCGAACAACATGGCGCGAGATCAGTCTCTCCCGCGTTGGCGCGTCAACTGCCGAGCGGGGCCGCCAGCTCGAGATTGATGTCGTCGGGGTCTTGCAACGACACAATGACAAGGTTGAAGTCGGGCAGCGGCGTGACCTCGCCGTGAACGACCCCGGCGGCAGTCAACCGTTCGGCCGCGGCGTGCAGCTCGGCGAACGTCGCCACGGCAAAGCTCAGATGATCGAGCCCCACCCGGTTCGGGTTGAACCGGTCATCCTTCGGCGCCACCGGGCGGAGACCCATGGTTTGGCCGGCGAACGTGAATGAGCAGCCGCCATACAGACGCGCGGGGTCGTCATGGATGCTCGGGTCGTCGATCTGGTCGCTGAAATCGTTGCCGGGTGGCGTGCCGAACAGGCTCTCGTAGAAGGCCTTGCTGCGGCCGATGTCGGTCACCGTGAGACGAATGTGCGAGAACCCCCGCGGCTGAAAGACCTGAGACGTCATGCCCCTATCGTCTCAGCTCTCGCCGACAGCGGTGGGCTCCGTGTGAGGGGTGGGCTCCGTGTCACCGGCGGGCTGCCACAGCTCGACGCGGTTGCCCTCCGGGTCGGTGAACCAGCCGAATCTGCCGAAGTCGAAGCTCTCGCGGTGGTTGTCGACCTCGACACCGAGCTCGGCCAGCCTGTCTAGCATGGCATCGAGATCATCGACCTGCAGGTTGATCATCACGTTCTGCGACCGCGGAAAGTACTCATCGTCGGCGCCGAACAGCGCGAACACCACCTGGGTGCGCTGCTCGCTGGCGGGAAACGCGAAGTAGCCACCCGACCGGCCGAGGCCGAGGTGCTTCTCGTACCAGCCGTACAGGGCCTCGGGGTCGTGGGCGCGCACGAACGCGCCTCCGAAAGCGGTGATCGACGCCATCAGGCCTCCCATTCAGAACTGAATTCCCTGATCATACGCGCTCAGAAGCGTACGCGAACAGGAGATTCGCTGGGCAGCGTGCGTACGGCAACCATCACCCCGAAACTCCTGTTTTATGGTGCGATCACGGCCGGCACCGACCGACTCCGCTCAGTGGTCGCAGCCGCAGCTGTGGCCGCATAGCGGGCGGCGAGCACCCCGAACGCGGCCGCCAACTCGGGCGGCCCCACCACCTCGATGTCGGTGTCGAACCGGCCGAGAGACGCCGCGAGCGCCACCCACGACCACGAGCCGGCGACCAGGCTGCACCGATGGGGGCCGAGGTCTTCGACAGCCTCTCCCTCTGCGAAGGGCAGCACCTCACGGGCGGGCAGGTTCAGGATGACCGTTGCCACGCACGGCCAGCCCCCACCCTGCTCTGACCCTGCGAAGCGCGCCGCCACGAACGCCTGCACGCTGGCGCCTCCCGGCAACTCGCGCCGAGAGAACCGCGGCCCCGGGGCACTCCTCGGCTCGAATCGGTCGACGCGAAAGATGCGCCAGTCGGCCTTCTCCAGATCCCACGCCACGAGGTACCAGCGTGCCCGCGAGGTGACGAGGTGGTGCGGCTCGACGCGGCGCGGCCCGCGAGGCACGGGCTGCTCGCTCGGCTCAGGCACAGACGCAGACCCAGGCTCAGACCCAGACCCAGACGCAGACGCAGACCCAGACGCAGACCCAGACGCAGACTCAGACCCAGGCTCATACAAAGACCCAGACGCCTCCGCATAGTCGAAGCGCAGCACCTCCCGGGCTCGAATCGCCAGCGACAGCGCCACAAGCACATCGGGTGACACCGTCTCGCGACCGCCTCCTCCGCCGGCGCTTCTGCCCGCCGCCGGGGTCGCCGCCGTGCCGGCCGCGACCCCCGTCGACCGCTCGGGAACCGCCGTGAACCGCAGCGCGTCGAGTCGGTGCCGCAGCCGCGACGGCATCACCTGGCGCACCGTTGCCAGCGCACGAACTGCGGCCTCCCCCATGCCGGCGCCCGCCACGATCGCCGACTGCAACCCCACCGCGAGCGCCACAGCCTGTTCGTCGTCGAACAGCAACGGCGGCAGTTCGCTGCCCGCCTCGAGTCGGTAGCCTGCGCCGGGGCCCTTGGTGGCGCGCACGCGGTACCCCATCTCGCGCAACCGATCGACGTCGCGGCGAACGGTTCGCTGGCTGACCTCGAGCCGGTCGGCCAACAGCTGACCCGGCCAGTCGCGACCCGTCTGCAACAGCGAGAGCACCAGCAGCAGGCGTGAGGTCGTCGAAATCATGGGACTCATGGTAATTCGAATAGAGGCCCGAACCTGTCCTGCACTGGCGCGAGAGTAGACGCAGTCGGGACAAGCCCGGCACCACCCATCAGGAGCAACCATGACGATCACCACCACCCCTCACCTCAACTTTCGGGGCAACGCTCGTGCGGCGCTCGAGTTCTATCACTCGGTCTTCGGCGGCCAGTTGGTCGTTCTGACGAACGAACAGGCCCACAGCGCCCAGACGCCCGCCGAGGCCCAGCAGGTCAAGTTCGGCCAGGTCGTGGGCGACAGCGGCTTTCAGATCATGGCCTACGACGTTCCCGCGAGCGTGTCGTACGAGCAGGGCGACAAGTCGCTCTTCGTGTCGGTGCGCGGCACCTCGGCAGAGCAGATCAGCGAACTCTGGGGCCGGCTCTCGGCAGGGTCGACCGTCATCGAAGATCTGGCGCCGTCGTTCTTCTCTCCTGCCTACGGAATGCTGAAAGACAGCTTCGGCGTGGTGTGGGTACTTGATGTGGCGGTTGCGTACGAGCCCGCGTGACCCGGTGAGAGCGGGCGGGGCCGGATGATCATCCGGCCCCGCCCGTCACAGCACCAGCACCAGCATGCCGAGCACACGGTACCCTTGAGTCACTCATGGCAGACAACAACGCATCACACGTATCCCCCACCGACTCGCTCGAGGCACGCCTCGACGCCGCCGTCGAACTCGACGGAGCCGACACTGTTGCGCGCCGGGCCGCCGCGCTGCTCGCCGGCGGTTACGAGGGTGAAGACTTCTTGCGGGTTGTCGGCGGCGCGCACGCCGAGGGCATTCTGGGCGGGGCTCCGGCCCCGTACTGGCCCGAGCTGTGGGGAGCCCGTGCTCTGCTCTACATCTGGAACGATGCTGCGACGCCCATCGTCATCGCGAATCTCGCCAACCAGTCGTGGCGCGTGCGCGAGATGTGCGCGAAGGTGTGTGCCGCCCACGGTCTCGGCACACCGAAGGAGCTTGCCCGGCTGACAACCGACGAGCAGTCCCGGGTGCGCCAAGCCGCTGCCCGTGCGCTGGTGACGATCGGCGACGCGTCGAGCATCGGTACCCTCGAAGTGATGCTGCGCGACCACGACAAAGAAGCCCGTCGCACCGCACAGCAGTCGCTCACAGCGCTGCACACGCGCCTGAACGAGGCGTAGCCCGAGCGCTGCCTGACCGCCGCGCCGCCTACGCCCCCGGGCCGACGGCCGCGAACAGCGTGGCTGCGAGGCGCACGAGGGCAGCACGATCGGCCTCTGACGACGGTCGCAGCAGCGCGTCGAGGCCCAACGAAACCTCTTCGACGAGCTCGGCTGCGAGGGTATGCGCAGCAGCGGTCAGCTCGACGAGGGTGACCCTGGCATCCGTCGGCGAACCCCGTCGCACGACGAGGCCCCTGCGCTCGGCCCGGTCGATGAGGCCGGAGACCGACGAGCGGTCGAGTTCGAGTACGTCGGCGATGGCCGCCATGCTCGGGGTGCGGTCGCGAAGAATTCCGAGCAGCCGCAGCTGGGTGACCGAGAGGTCGTGCACCGACGCGACCCGCGTGAGAACGAGCTGAACGGCGAAACTGAGTTGCACCAAGGCGTCGACCACCAGGGGTGTCTCGCCGACGCCGGATGTCGTTTCGCTGGGTTCGCTGGGCATGTTCCGATGATAGTTGATTTAGTTGGTGTCACCAAGTATATGATTGGTGACACCAACTAAATCGAAGGAGGGCGCCATGCACGCCGCCGTTGTCAGAGACTGGGCCACCCCGCCCCGCTACGAAGTGTTCGCCGACCCCACAGCGCTCGGCGAACACGAGGAGGTGGTCGAGGTGCTGGCGTCTGGACTGCACCCCCGCGTGCGTTCGCAGGCCGCGGGCTCGCACTACACCTCGACCGACACTCTGCCGCTCATCCCCGGCATCGACGGCGTCGGCCGCCGCGCCGACGGTACGCTGGTGTACTTCGTTCTCCCCGACACGAACCTGGGGGCTCTCGCAGAGCAGACGGTGGTGGATGCCCGCCGCCTGGTCACCCTGCCCGCGAGTTCTGACCCGGTGCTACTCGCGGCGGCGATGAACCCCGCCATGTCATCGTGGATCGCTCTTCGCGACCGACTCTCGTTCACCGCCGGCGAGTCGGTGCTGATCATGGGTGCCACCGGCTCGGCCGGCCAGCTGGCCGTGCAGGTGGCGAAGCATCTCGGCGCCGGCGAGATCGTCGTGGCCGGGCGAGGCCAAGCGCGGCTCGATCTGTTGAGGGCACTCGGCGCTGACAGAACCATCGACCTGGCAGGCCCCCTCGAGCAGGTCGCCGCCGACTACGCCGCGCGAGCGGCCGAGGTCGACGTGGTGCTCGACTACCTCTGGGGGCCGCCGACCGAGCTGGCGCTGCCCGCGCTTCTGCAAGCGCGACGCGACCGTGGCCGCCTTCTCTCCTGGATCGAGATCGGATCGGTTGCGGGCCCCGACATTGCGCTGCCGTCGGCCGCCCTCCGTCAGGCCAACGTGCATTTTCTGGGCAGCGGGCAGGGCTCGGCCAGTACCGCCGGCATCCTCGCCAGCCTGCCGGCTCTTGTCGAAGAGCTCAGCCGGGGCAGTTTTGTGATCGATGCCGTGACCCGGCCGCTTCGCGACGTCGAGGCGGTATGGGGCGAGCGCAGCCAGAGTTCGGGTGAACGAATCGTGCTGGTGCCCTGACAGGTCGGCCTGCGCCGGGCACGGCCGACCCTTTATACCTCCCGAACCCCCGCTTCGCCAACTGTCACATTCTGGCTAGGTCAGTGTCGGCCTGTCTGATTCACTCGGAATATGAGACAGCTACATTACGGCGCCGGCGTCATCACCGTGAGTTTCGCCGTGTGCTCGGCCGTGTTCGACTACACGGTGGCACTCGCGAATGCGGGGCGCACCGAGCGCATCACGGTTCCCGTGCTGGTTGACGGCGAGAGGGGCTTCTCAAACCTGCTGCTCGGGCCGACCACGCAGTTGTACTGCACCTCACCCGACAGCGCTGCTGTCAGTGCGGCCGACAGTACGGTCGATCTCGACGACGCGGAGCTCATCGAGACGCTCGCGCGAAAGACCGCCGAACTGGCCGAGAACCCGCCACTTGTCGCGTCGAACCATGAACTCGACATCGAGACCATCGACCTGGACTGAACGGGCCGGGCCCCGGCGGGCTCCGACCAAGACCGTCTGGCCAGGCCCAGGCCCCGCCACAGTCAGACTCAGACGGTCAGACTCAGGCCCCGGCCGTTCGGGTCAGGCCGGAGCCTGCGCCAGCTTCTCGGCGATGAGTTCGAGTCCGCCGGCGCTGTTGGCGCGGTTCATCATGGCCTCGATCCAGGCCCGGTTCAGCGGTATTCGCTTCGAACCGTAGTAGCTGAATTCGACGAACATGTGCGGGTGCATCCAGAGCGTGTTGTGACCGCTGCTGAGGTCGGAGGAGCGTTCCCAGGTGAACGAGAAACTTTCGCCCCGGCGCAGCTTGGTGAGAATGACGGCCTGCAGGTGCGCAAGGTCACGATCGTCGATCGAGATGGGCTTCGCCGCCGGACCGTAGGTGAGAGTGCCCATGCGAGCAGAATATCAGGTCGTTTTGGTGGCTACGGCCTCGACGAGTGCCGCCCGGCGACCGAAGCGGATGCACCAGGAAGCAAGGCCCGGCGCTCTTCGACGCTGCGGTGCGCGAACAGCAGCACCGACCGCAGCGGCTCGGCGGCCGAGATACGGGCCGGTGCGCTTCGCCAGAACTCGAGGAAGATCTCACCTGTCAGTTCTTCAGCGAGAAGTTTGTCATCGATACCGGCACACACGATGCCGTGCACGCGGGCCGACATGACGTCGTAGAAATCACCGAATGCGTCGTGATCACCCTGCGCCACACGCCGCAGAAGGTCGGCGGCGAACGACAGCCCGGAGACAGGTGGATCGTCGGCTACTGCGTCGTGAATGCTCATGAATTACCCCTGTGATCAGCGAATCGCTGCCAGGGTCTTGGGCAACACTTGACGATACCAAGGGTCTCAGCCGACGACCGGAATCGGTTTGACACTTGACGAGCGCGACATGCTGTGCATACGGCGCAGATCAGTTGCAGACGCCGAGGTACCGCTCGGCCTCCGTCACCAGAGCGGCCGCGGCGCTTTCTGGTCGGGCGGTGCGGGCGAGTTCTGCGCAGCGACCGACCACAGCGCGTGCAAGTGGCTGATCGGGCCCCGGCCGGTTCCCACCTCGAGGGCGTCGGCATGCCGAAGGCTGTCGAGCAGCCAGTGCTTCGAGAGCGTCAGCGAGCGGACCCAGTCGAGGGTCTGAGCCTGGCGGGTTGCGAGCGCAGACGACAGCGAGCATCCGGTGCCGTGAGTGTTCACCGTGGCGACCCTCTCACCGGTTGATTCGAAGAGCCCCGCGGCGACCCTGCCCGAGGCGTCGACCAGGGCGTCGGGGCTCAGGGCTCCCTCGAGGTGGCCGCCTTTGGCGAGCACGATCGCTCCGGTGTCGGCCGACAGGCGCCGGGCCTGCTCGAGCGCCGTGGCCCAGTCGGGTGCCAGGGGTGCGCCGACAAGCACGGCAAGCTCAGGCAGGTTGGGCGTCACGAGGTCGGCGAACGGCACGAGACGCCGTACGGCGTCTTCGGCGTCGGCGGCGAGCAGACGGTGACCACTCGTCGACACCATCACGGGGTCGAGCACCACGATCGGCGGCCGCACCGTGTCGAGCCAGCCTCGCACGACAGCCACGGTGACGGCCTCCCCGAGCATTCCGATCTTGACGGCGTCGATGACAACGTCGTCGCTCACCGCGTCGAGCTGTTCACGCAGAAACTCGGGCGGCGGCGTGTGCACCGAACGCACCCCGTGCGTGTTCTGGGCCACGAGCGCGGTCACGACGGCCATGCCGTAGCCACCGTTCGCCGCGATGCTCTTCAGATCGGCCTGGATGCCCGCCCCACCGGTGGGGTCGGTGCCCGCGATGCTCAGCACTCGTGGCACGGCTCGGGCGACGGGGGCCGGGCGGTCGGTGGGGCTACTCATTGTCGCGCTCGCCGACCCGGCGGGCGACGGGGGCAGTGGTATCGGCGGCGGGCGAGTTCCACGCGGCGACGAGCAGTTCGGCCTCGCGCCGAGGGTCGGCGGCGAGGCACAGAAGGGAGACCACCGCGGCGCCGACGCCTCCGGCCTGGCGGATGGCCGGCAGGTCATCCCGCCGCACTCCCCCGATGGCAACGCACGGCACTGAGCTGGCCAGAGCGAAGCCCGCGAAACCGTCGATTCCCAGGGGTTCTGGATGATCGGCTTTCGTGCTCGTCGGGCGAATGACCCCCACGCCCGCGTAGCTCACGGTGCCGGGCGTCAGGGCGCCGATGGCGTCGAAGTGCGCCGCCGTGTTCGCCGTCAGGCCCACGATCGCCTCGGAGCCCACCAGCTCGCGAACCCACCGCACCGGCAGGTCGCCCTGGCCCACGTGCACCCCCTGAACCCACGCACCCGCGGCCTTCGCCGCCAGATACACGTCGACTCGATCGTTCATCAGCACGGTGGCATGCCCCTGGCAGACCTGCCCCACCGCAACCAACAGCTCGAACGCCTCAGCGGCCGACTCATTCTTCGCGCGCACCTGAACGGTGTGCACCCCGCCGAGCACGGCCTGCCGAACGGTCTCGACGACGCCCCGGTCGCCACACAGCGCGGTGTCGGTCACGAAGTAGACCGCGGGGTCGAAGCCGCGCGGAGCCGAACTCAGAGCGGTCACGCGAGCACGAAGCGTTCGCGCAGCTGGTCGCCGGTCAGCTTCGCCAGAGCGTCGACGAATTCGGCCGCAAACGAGCCGGGCCCGGATGCCCGTTCCGCCGCGATCTCGGCCGCAACCGTGTACGCGGTGATCGCCGCGACCGTCGCGTCGAACGCGTCGGCGCTTCCTGCGGAGGCGGCCGCGTCGGTACTGGCCGCATCGGTACTTGCCGTGTCGGCGGCCGCGCCGAGGAACGCCGCCATGACGGCGCCGAGCGCGCACCCGCCACCGGTGACGCGGGTGAGCAACGCGTCTCCGTTCGCCAGACGCAGGGTTCGAGTGCCGTCGGTGACGATGTCGATGGGGCCGGAGATGGCCACGACCGAACCGAAGGTGCGCGCGAGGTGCTGTGCGGCATCCAGAGCATCGTCACCCGTGTCGGTGGAGTCGACGCCACGCCCACCCGCGCCGCCGCCCGCAAGCGCAATGATCTCGGAGGGGTTGCCGCGCACGAGGGTCGGCCGGTGCGCAACAAGCTCGGCGGCGAGCGCGGTGCGCACCGGCAGCGACCCGATGGCGACGGGGTCGAGCACCCAGGATGTGCCGTGCGCGACGGCTGACAGAGCCGCCTCGAGCATGGCTTCACGCTGTTCGGCGTGCGGGGTTCCAAGGTTGATGAGCAGGCCCGAGGCCACCGCGGCGAACGGCCCGGCCTCTGCCGGGATGTCGACCATGGCGGCCGATGCCCCGACGGCAAGCAGAACGTTTGCGGTGAAGTTCACCACCACGCTGTTGGTGATGCACTGCACGAGCGGCGGTTGCGCGCGCACCCGGTCAAGAAGCGCGATCGATCGTTCGACGATGTCGTGCGTGGTTGTCGCTGCGGTCGTTTCTGGTGCCAGGCGAATGGTCATTCGCGACATCCCTTCGCTAGTGCTAACTAGATCAGGTTCAACGGGTCTCATCTCAGCCCGCTGTGTGGGGCACCCCGTGTCACTCAGCACGATTCTAGCGGGCACCGCCCGCCGGCGACTCAGCGGGGAGGGGTCAGGAGGTGGCGGCGATGAGGGCGAGAGCCTCGCTCACCACGCGGGCGGGGTCGTCGCGCTGAATGGAGTGTGCGGCGCCCTCGACCACAGCGAACGTGATCGCCGGGTTGGCCGTCGCGAGTGACAGGCCTTCGGCCTCGGAGAACACCGGAGGTTCGATTGCCGGGTCTGCGCCGAGAATCCGCATGCGCCGGGTCGTGTTGGCGACGACCGCACCGACGTTCCACGGCACATTGTCGAGCAGCGAGTGCTCGACGACGAACGGGCTGATGGCGCGGGCCGCGATCAGTTTTTGGTGGGCGTCTTCGGCGTGCCAGCGGGGGTTCTGCGCCAGATGGTCGGCGACGGTGCCCGAGAGCAGAGCCGACGACATGTCGTGGGCGATGCCCGGAACCGCGTCGTCAGCCGCGGCGAAGAGCGGGTCGAGCAGCAGTGCTGCAACGGCCCACTCGGGGTGGCCTGCGAGCGTGTGACCCGTGATGGCGCCGCCGAGCGAGTGCCCGATGACGAGGGTGTAGGGGCGGGCATCCGGAGCAGCCAACCGCAGCAGGTCGGCACTGAATTCGGGCAGTGTGTAGCTGAGGGTGCGCGGCGCGAGCCCATGGCCGCGGAGGTCTGGAGCTTCTACGAAGAACCCCTCGGCGGCGAGCAGGCTGGCGACCCGCCACCACACCGCCCCGGCCGAGGTGAGACCGTGCACGAGCAGAATTCGGCGCTCTGAGCGGGGGTCGCCCCACGACGTGACAGGAAGTTGCACAGAAACGGCCGAACGCGCAGACACAACGGGAGCACTCATGGCACCAACTTACCGGCGCGCATTCGTTAGGCTCAGCACCAGTCGGAGGCTCCTTCGACTGAGGGGTGGGGATGCACGGTGAAATCGAACGCGTTCAGAGCGGGTTTTCTGGCGACACTCGGCGGGCTGATCGCCCTGGTGCTTGGGCTGGCTGTGTCGTCGATCGCGACGGTTCTCGTCTACCTCGCCGCGGCGCTGTTCATCGGGCTCGGACTCGACCCCATCGTGCGCCTCATCGAGCGTCGGGGGCTGAAACGCATCTGGGCGATCAGCATCGTCTTCGCGGGCTTCGTCGTTGTGCTGGTGGGAATGCTCTTTCTCATCGTGCCCGTGGCCATCACCGAAGGCGCCTCGCTCATCTCGTCGTTGCCCACGTCGGTCTCTGATCTCGCCGGCCAGTCGTGGTTCGTGTCGCTGAATGCCTCACTCGGCGGTGTCATCGACCTGAAAGCCATCTCGGCCTCGCTCGGAACCTTTCTGAGCGACCCGCAGAACCTGCTCACCCTCGGCGGCGGCCTGGTGAAGGTGGGCAGCACGGTCATCGGCGGCGTGTTCGGCACCATCACCATCGTGATTCTCTCGCTGTTCTTCCTCGGCTCGCTCGACGCCTCGAAGAACGCGCTCTATCTCATGGTGCCGGCCTCCCGCCGCGCCGGCGTCATCACCATCTCCGAGCAGATCATCTCGTCGGTGGGCAAGTACACCATCGGCCAGGTGATCCTCGCGGCATCGAACGGAGTGCTCGGCTTCATCGCGATGAGCATCATCGGGGTACCGTTCGCCGGCGTGCTGGCGGTGATCGCGTTTCTGCTCGCGCTCATCCCGCTCATCGGCACGATCATCAGCGCAGTGCTCATCACCCTCATCGCGCTCTCCGCCTCGCCGTGGGCCGCTCTCGCCGTCGGCATCTACTTCCTGGTCTATATGCAGGTCGAGGCATATTACTTCAGCCCGAAGGTGATGAGCCGGGCTGTGGATGTTCCGGGCATCCTCGTCGTCATCGGGGCCCTTGTCGGAGGAACCCTGCTCGGGGTACTCGGGGCACTGGTGGCCGTGCCGGTCACCGCTGCGATTCTGATCATCGTCAAGCAGGTCGTGATTCCTCGCCAGCAGCTCGCCTGATCGGGGTCAGCCGAACACGCCGTTCACGTAGTCGTATGTGCGCGAGTCGATCGGGTCGGAGAACATCGCGTCGGTGTCGCCGTGTTCGACGATGCCCCCCGGTTGCCCCTGCGCCGCGAGGAAGAACGCACACTGCGTCGACACCCGCTGCGCCTGCTGCATGTTGTGCGTCACGATCACGATCGTCACGTCGTTCACCAGCTCGAGCATGGTCTCTTCGATCACGCGCGTCGAGGTGGGATCGAGTGCCGAGCACGGCTCGTCCATCAGCAGCACGGCGGGCGTCACAGCCAGCGAACGTGCGATACACAGGCGTTGCTGTTGACCACCCGACAGTCCGCCACCAGGCGAACGGAGACGGTCGTTCACTTCCCTCCAGAGCCCCGCCTTGGTGAGGCAGTTCTCGACCAGGAAGTCGCGTTCGTCTTTCGACGCACGCGTGCCGGTGAGTTTGAGCCCGGCCAGAACGTTGTCGTAGATCGACATGGCCGGAAACGGGTTGGGCTTTTGAAAGACCATGCCGATGCTCTTGCGAGCGTCGACCAACTTTCGATCGGCGTTGTAGATGTCACTACCGTCGATGAGCACTTCACCGGCGAGGCTGGCCGAGGGCACAAGCTCGTGCATGCGGTTCAGAATGCGCAGGAATGTCGACTTGCCGCAACCGGAGGGGCCGATGAGCGACGTGATGACGCCGGCGGGCATGGTGAGCGAGACCCGATCAAGCACTTGGTGGTCGCCGAACCACGCAGAGATGTTGCGCGCTTCGAGGGCGGCAAGCGATGGCTGCCCGGCCTCCGATGCAGCACGCATGCTGCGCCGGCTCTGCGGTGGCAGCACCTCGGTGATGTCGTTTGGTGGCAGGGAGGTCATGGCAGTCGATTCTCTACGGTTCGGCGAGGTGGGGCATTTCGGGGTGGGCCCGCGGTGGTCACAGCAGGTTGGGCAGCAGCAGTGTCATCTGGTTGGCCACGTACAGCGCGGCGAGCAGCGACAGCGGAACGAATACCACCCAGGTCTTCTGCGCACCGATTCTGCGGTATGCCCACACCGCCGCCATCTCGACCACGAGCAGAAACTGCAGGGCGAACACGAGCGCCCAGGCGGTCGACGTGTCGGTCGACATAGCCAGCTCGGCAGACGGTAGAGCGATGAAGGTGGTCTGTCGCTTGCCGGCGGGCTGCACCAGGCTCGTCAGCTGGGTGTCGACATAGGCGATCGCTGTGGGAATGAAGGCCGGCCCCCGTGCCGTCACAAGCGTCAGCCGGCTGGTACCCGGGGCGTAGGTGGGCACCGGGTCGCCGGCATAGCGAACGCCGATCACGGCAAAGGTCTGCGAACCCTGACCGGTGAGCACGGTCATCCGGTCGCCCGGAGCCAGCTCTTGAATCCGCGAGAACGGGCCGCCGTAGGCCGCGGCGCGGGCCATCACGGTACTGATTCCCGCCTGACCGGGCAGCACGGAGTCACGCCGATGGCCTGGGCCACCTTCGAGCACCGAGGCCGAGGTGCCTTCGCTGAAGACCTCGTGCACTCCGATCGAGGGAATATCGATGATGCCCAGCGGCGTCGCATCAGCAACAAGGCTGTTGTCGAAGGTGGCCTCGCTGACCGGTGCGGTACCGGCCGCCAGCGACACTCTCAGTTCGTTCATGGCCTGCTGCTGCGAGACGGCGTGCTGAATGTGGCTGAGAACCATGAGGTTGGCCGCAAACGCGAAGAGCATGGCGGCGACCAGAATCAGCACACCGCGGAGAAAGTTCTGAAGGGGGGTGAGCGGCACAGACGCGGAGGGCGGAGGGCGCCGCGGCAGACGCCGCGGTCGGGGTGGGCCG
>NZ_QYRT01000013.1 GCF_004923255.1 Subtercola vilae
TCACCGGTGGCACCACCATCACGTACCAACGCGATGCCACCGACCGTGTGATCTCGCGCACCACCGTCGTGCCCGGCAGCGGGCCGGGCACTGGCACCACCATCGTGTACTACCTCTACGCCGCCGGCGGTTCACCCGTCATGGTGAAAGACGGCGCCACCGGTACGGTCAGCCGGATGCTCAGCCTCCCCGGCGGGGTGAGCATCACGATCCCCGGCACCGGAAATCAGTCATGGTCGTACCCGAACATCCACGGCGACATCGTCGTCACCGCCACCCAGGCCGGCATCCGGTCGGCGCTGTACCGCTACGACCCCTACGGCCAGCCCATCAGCCCCACCGGCGTCATCGGCACCACCACCAGCGACATCACCGTGCCCGACAACCTACCCGGCACCGCCGACAACGCCTGGGTCGGCGGCAGTAGCAAACTCTACGAACACCAAGGCTCGATCGCAACCATCGAAATGGGTGCCCGCCAATACGTCGCAGCGCTCGGCCGTTTCCTCAGCACTGACGCCGTCGAGGGCGGCAACTCTGACTCATACACGTACCCTGGCGACCCCATCAACCACTTTGACCTCTCGGGCAACCGCCAAGACTCGGGCTCCGCGAGCGTGAACAAGGCCTACTACAGCGATTTCCACAACGCCCAAACCGGCGGCGGAGTCCCCGTTTCTCATTCCAACGCTCCTCCGGGGAAGGCGAAGCCTTTTTCGTTTGAGAAGCCGTTCGCGCAATCCAGCAGCATCACAGTCGCGTCTCCAGTGTTCCGAGGTTCTTGTGGGACGCCCGGTTGCACGGTGCCACTTATCGACTTGCCCTCGAGTTCTACGGCGTCGCTCAGCGGTTCTCTCTGTCTTATTGTGATCTGCGGCGCTCTGACCTGGGACCACAACCTAACGACAGGATTCTCCGTGGGGCCGAGAGTCGGGTCGTCTCTGAGCGCTGGCTGGAAACCGGAAAAATCAAGTCCGGGATGGGCCGCTACCTACGATTGCACTCTTGCAGCTGGACCGGTTGGCGTCACCGCGGGCGATTCGGGCGTTGCCTACTCCGTCGGCGCCGAAGTGGGATGCAGTGTGGGCGCTGGGTACACATGGTAGAACCTGGTAAATCTATTCGCCTACGCACTCAAGGGACAAAAGTATTATGAATTGGCCGTTTTTTATCATCGGACTCGTGACCACCATAATCATGGTGCTGTTAATTATTTTCCGTCGCCAGTATGCCGAGTTGACGGCTAAAGGCCAACGAGCGATGTTCGGTTCGGTGGGCGAGCGGGTGGCGCGCAATTCGACCCCGGCTATGGTGCTATTTATCGCTGTCGCAGGCCTGCTCTTCGCGACATTTCTGATGACTGCCAGCGTGACCAATTATGAATATGCGCCTCCGTCGCCGTCGCCTACAACTCGATGATCGAGCGGGCCACGACCGACCGCGACTTCTATTTCCCTCGAACGGAACGGCCGTATTTCGCGGGTGCAGGATCGCGTTTTGCTCATTCTGATGTCACTCAAGCGCGGTAATCCTCCGGGATGGAGAAACGATGATTCTGCTGGGGTTGATCAAGATCATCATCGGCGCAGTTTTCTTGACCGGTTGGATGTCTGTCTACCGTAAGAACAAGCCGCTCACCAAAATCAATGCCAGCGCGCGATCATGGGCTGGCCTGCGTTGACAAGAAGAAAAGTCGCTGAAGCCGTTGCTCTTGCCGTTGAAGCTGCCGACGGGCGGGCGTCACGGGGGGTTTTGCGAACTGTGACACCAACAGTCTTTGTCATCATTGTCTCGGTCTGCTCGGCGTTTGGCATTCTTCTGGTCGTTCAGGGAGTTCTAACCGGTGAAAAGTGATCATTGCCATGAGCAATTCGTCCACCTCTACGCCGTTGACGGGTCGCCGGTCATGGTGAAAAACGGCGCCACCGATGCGGAGGGCTGGTGAGCCGGCGACATCGGATGCTGAAACGAAATCTGGCGGTCGGAGAAATCACAAAACGGATCGTTGCGTGATGAAGGTGAGATAGGCGCTAAAAACTCCACAAATTCCGGTAGCCCAGTTTCTTGGGCACCGCATCCCACAAAGCTGGCCTCGATGGCAGCAGAGGGTGGGGCGTATGGCCCAGCCGGCTCGATTCAGGGATACGGCGGCGGAGTCGCGTTCGGTGCAGAAGCCGGATGCGGTAGGCAAATCGGCTATGCGTCTTAAGTAGGAGCTGTTCTGGACTAGGGATTGAATATGCAGATCGCAAACTGGATAGCGCTGATCGCCGGGCCGGTTCTGGCTTTGGTTGGACTATTTCTGATTAAAAACCGAGCCAAAGTCGCAAGCTGGCAGGCAGACACACAAAAAGCGTTTCTCGGAAGGCAGGGAAAACGCGCCGCTGTGCATTCGACCCCTAAACGCATGGGGTCCGTCGGATTCATTTTTATTCTCGGTGGGATTGCATTCGTGCTGACCGGAATTTTCAGACAGTAGTGGTGAATCCGAAAGACTCGTATAGGTTCTCCCGATTGTTTCGTGACTGCGACCTATTTATTGGAGCCCAAGGATTCGGAACTTCGGTTATCGGCTTCGGAAAACACGTAGCGGGTATCGCAAAGGTCGCAGCAACTGCGATAGACGCATTGGGAGTGACCAGCGACATCGCGGGGCGCGTTAATGCGTTTCAAAACTGGTTCAGAACGCCGCTCTTTTGAGCTGTGAACGGAAAGATAGGGATTCAGTGGAGAGAACTGCAAAGTGGTTGTTTATCGTCGCTATTGCTTCTGTGGGTATCTTGCTGGGTTCAATCGGCTACCTCGTCGTAGCGAATATGCTTGGCGGCGCCGAATACAGCGGCAAAGACTTCGGTGGAACCTTTGCCTCAATTTGTTTCATCGGCGGCTTGGTGGTGGGCTCTATCGCGGGTGTTCTTGGCGCCCTGAGTGTGCTGTTCAGCAGAGCCGAAACGAGAGAGCCATGGTTGTGACTGATTCGGGCCGCAACCCTCGCCGTATCGCGCCAGTTGGTCGGCACCGAACTCGGCCAGAGACACACCCCGGATCTCTTGAGAGGCGATGATGCCAGCCTCGTATTGGGCAATATTCGCAATCGGCGTTTTACTGATCAACGCTGGGCTACAGAAGCTCAGTCTGCCTGTCTGGATGCGATCCAAGCCGTCATCACGTCGAATCGCGAAAACACGGCGCCGAAACGAGAAGTTTGCCCTCCTGCGAGGATTCCCCCTGTGGCTCAACTGGATAGCCGTAGGCGTAATACTTTGCGCATGCACGATTTACGGAGTGCACTAGTTGCGCTGATAGTACTTGATCCTGTTGCTGCCCCTACATCTGCTTGATCACGGCCACGAACTCATGCCAATACACGGTCTGGGTTTCCTGTCGCATCAGGTCAACAGATCGTCGCGCTCCTCGGCCGACTCCAACAACACGGTGCCCTACGGGATGCTCAGTGGTAGCTGACGAAGAACGAGCTAGGAGTGCAGGTATAGGTCGCGTTCCCGACCTGATGAACACCGTTGCCGAGCCGGCCACAGGTTTCACCGGCGTTGACAAGGGTAGGTACAGCGATCGCGGCAATCAGAAGAGTGATCGTCACCCCGATGCCAGCAATGATGATTCCGGCCAGAGCGAACCCGTTCCTGAAGCCGTCGCGCCGAGATTTCACCAGGGCGATGATGCTGAGCACCAGTCCGGCGAGGTTCAGCAGAACGAAGAACGATAACGCGAACCCCACGATCCCAATGGTTCGCCCCCTGTTCGGGACACTCAGAGGCACCGCTGACGGCACCTCAGCAGCGGCAGGCAGGAGTGTGTGGTCGCTGGTATCAGTCATGGGTGAAATGTAGCGCAGAACAGCTCCAGCCAGTCAGCTCGGCCGCATTCGAGCCGCGACCACGAGGGGTATGAGGACGAGTGCTTGGCGAATTTCGCTAAGCCGACCCTCAGCGGAACAACTCGTTGATTCACCGAGAATGGCCCCAATCGTTGAAGAGCGGCTCGCAGTCCGAACCGTCGCTGACACGTAGCTCGCTGCTCATTCGTAGCTACCTAGTCCACCTCAAGGGCTGAGCCCAATGCCACGGAAGAATAAGAAAGACTAGTATTGCTCACTATCAACGAGGAAAGTTCGGACGAACAAGGATTGGCGAATGCACCAGCGATTTCTGTCAACTTGGGCGCCCCGTCAGCAACTTGGGACGGAACCTGACGATGTTCGTCTCGTCGTAGAGAAACACTTCAGGTCGCGCCGACGACTACGCGTCATTTCTCTAGTGTGCTTCGTTCTTGTGTGCGGCTCGTTCGTCGGCGGCGTGGTTCTCGTCGCGCTTTCATTTTCGGTATTTCATCTTTTCTACATAGCTCCCTTCTTCATTCTGGCCGGTACGTCGTTCTGGTCCATCTCGAACCTCGAGAATCCGATTTATTTGACCAATGGAGAGTTGAGCGAGCGAAAAGAACAGGAGGCGGAATGAGCAGCTTTGCGGTTCGCTGCTGTGGCTATGCGGTCGGAGCTTCACTTTTTCTAGGCTATGTTCTTGCGATCGTCTCACTCGTCGCGGGGGGTGAGACGTGGACCGATCTTGGCCTCTACATCTACTTCTCGCTTATCTACTGCGTCATCGCGACGCCTTTCGCTTTGTTCAACGGGGTTGTTGCGGGTCTGGCGGCACGAGTGTTTCTTGCGGACAACCGATCGCCGTCCAGCTCCTTTTTCGTTCAAAGCCTGAGCCTGCTGATCGGGACCATCCCGTGTGTTGTGCTGGCGTGGTCGGCTCTAAAGCCTGACACCGACGTATGGATCCTGCTAGCTGCCGCCGGAATCGTGTTCTCTTTCGGGGGAGGCGCTCTCGCCTGTAGATCAGTCAGGTGGCGCGCGGTGGCGCCGATCGCGACCTCACTGTCGCGGGTAGTCGATCTTGAACGTGCAGGATCATTGCCTTCGACGCTGAATAGCTTGAAGAAGATGGGGCATCGTTGAGACCGGCGACTGCTGAAGTCACGATGGTTGGAGAGCTGCATAATCAGGAACGGAAGCCGTGTGTGGTCAAGATGAGATATGAACTCGCGACACGGCAAATCAAGGTGGCCCTAGCGCTTTCGGCGCCGATAGGCGTGCTGAGCGGCTTCATCGGCGCGCTTTCAGTGGATGTGATAGCCAGGGGTGGAATAGCGCCCGTCTCCTGGACTGCGGCGATTCTCGGCGGTCTGGTTGGTTTGTTTCTCGGGCCGTTTTCTGCGGCAGGAGGGGTGGCCGGATATGCGGTTGCATCACGCTGCGGAGCCAATTCATTCTGGGCACGCGGGCCGTTCGTTGTCTTGTTCAGTTGCGCCGCAGCTACGGTTCCATTTTTTGCTTTGGGTCTGACTTCGATGGTCGCCGGTGTCGCTTTCGTCTCGACCGTCGCGAGCGGCCTGACCTATTTCGTGGCTGCCAAGAGATGAACTGTGCCGTGACGTATTGCGCTGCTACGCGGGAATCGATCAGTGCCGGAACGAGACGGAAGAGACTTAGTGGCATCCTTGGGCTTTCTCGAGTTGATAGTGATAATCCCGCTGTGTATTTGTATTTCTTGTTGGCGACGTCCAACATCGTCATCGCAGTGGCTGCAGGATGCTGGATCGTCTTCACAATCGTCAACAACTTCGTGATTCATTCCTGAGCGAGCGACTCGGTCAATAGAAGGCACCGAATTCCGACAAATCGAAGACGCAATGGGAGGTGGACTGTGAAAGAAATGAACCTTGGCATATTCGGGATGCTCTGCTTGCTGTGCATCCGCGGATTGGCGTTGTGGGTGATCATCCCTACGACGTTCGTAGTCTGGCTTCTTGCCTGTTACTGGTTTGTTCGTCGCGGAGCGAGCATGGGTAGATTTTTCGGCTGGGTCGATTTCAATTTCATGGTCTTTATCACCCTGACAATCCTCAGGCCCTTCTCCGAAGGGGCGCTTCCTGTGCGGGTTCCTTTTCACCGCATCCGCAGCGTCACGCATCGAATGAGCCTCATGGATCCCTCATGACCTCGGCACCGCGTGAAGTTTGGTTTGAATGTGGACGCCAATGGAAGGTTGCTGGTGGTTGCTACCAGAATCCAAACGGCGGCTCGTTTTCCTCGATGGCTCGCAGAAAGAGGAATAGATGAACTGGCCGCCTCTCATAACCGGGCTGGTCATGGCCGCAGCCGACGGCGCCCACCGAGTCGATCTGACCGACCTCGTCCGACCGATCCAGGGCCGTCAGCATTGAGATCCGGCGACGGGCCGCCGCCACGACTGTCCTCGAAGGCCCGTTACCGCAAATCCAGGCTCGACACCGCGAACCGGTCAGCCAGAAACCGCCCGTTCACGAGCAGCGCATTCGCGTCGTCGGCCACGGCCGCATCGCGAAGCTTCGAGACGGCCCCCTGAAGCACGGTGAGCTGCGCGGTCAGCGCGCCAGGGGGAGTCGAGCCGTCGCTGAACACGTGCCCGAGCGCCCACTCGACGGGCAGCGCGAGGTAGGCCCGCAGGGTGTCGGGGAGGTAGACGGTCGCCGCTCGACGCACGATCAGGTCGGTTTCTGAGTTCAACCGAACCCGCGGGGCCGTATCGAGCAGCAGCTCGACGATCTGAGCAACCTGCGCCTCTGCATCGGCCGGTATGCGCCCAGAGACCCGGCTGGCCAGGCTCCGCAGATCGGCTTCGAGGCTGGCCTCGCCGACAGAGACGCCGGCCTCAGCCGAGTGGATGCCGAGGGTCTGCAGAGCCCGCGTCGATGCTGCGGCGTCACCGGCCGCGTCTCCCGCGGCGGCAGCAACGTGCCCAGCAAACGCACTCAGCCACTCGCCGAGCGTCTGGGTGCGGCGGGCGATGACAACCCCGCCAGAGACCCGGCGGGTTTCGGCTGACCATTGGCCGCGGGCGGCTGGGCGCAGCGACAGGGTCTCGCCGCCGGCAGACAGGCTCAGCTCGGTGATGTCGCCTGGCCGGCCGGCGAGCCGGTCGCCGAGGGTGCGCGTGCGTTCGACCAGCAGTACCGTTGCCGCGACGGGCTCGGAGAGGGCCCGGGTGGCGCCGTCGACGAGGGAGGCCAGGAACGCCTGCGGGTCGGCCAGGGCGGTGGCGGCCGACGGTGCCGCGCCCGTGAGCGCAACGCTGTCAGACGGTTTGCTCACCAGCGCCCGCCGTCGGTCAGCGGCAGCACGAGGCTCGGCGTCGCGATCACATGGTCGGGCCGCAGGGAGCGCACAGCGCTGCCGATGGCGAAGAACTCGGTGGTGTGGCCGCCCCAGCGGTGCGGCAGTGACAGAAGTTGCACGCCCACAATGCCCTCGGCATCCAGAGCCTCAGCTTCGGTCTGCATGCGACCCATCGCGAGCTCACGAGCGTTGTAGAGCGCCTCGGTGAACTGGGTGATCTCAACGTTGGCGCCGATGTTGTTGAGCGAGGTCATCATGCCCTGGTGGGCGATGTGGTAGACGCAGGTTCCCATCACCAGGCCGAGTGGCGCATAGCCCGACTGAATGAGAGTCCAGAAGTCTTGGCCCGACAGGTCTGAGGTGAACGGAAGCCCCTTGTTGTTACGCCAGGTGCCCTTCTCCGGAGGCTTCTCGGCCGTGACGGCCGTGCCCACGGCGATGAATTCGGCGAGGTCGTTGCCGTACTCTTTGAACTCGATCTCGAGCCGCACCCCGACCACTCCGTCGGCGCCGAGGGCGTCTGCTTCGGCTTCCATACGGGTCATCGCGAGCTCACGAGCGTGGTACATCGCGCCGCTCAGCTTGTCGAGTTCCATGTTCTTGCCCCAGCGCCGGGCCTGGATGCCGACGTGGTAGACACTCGAACCCAGCACGAGGCCCACCGGGCGAAAGCCGGCCTGCTTCACCAGTAGAAACTCGTTCACCGAGAGATCGGAGGTGAACAGGTTCTTCTTGCCATCTGCCAGGCGGGCACGCGCGTCTGCGGGGAGCGAGATACCGGAGAAGGGGTCAGTCATCGGTTGCACTTTCGTTCGAGAGGTGAGAGAGGGATGCGATGGGCCGGCTGCCGTGCGTTCACGCGCCGCCCCGCCTGGCCGGTGGTGGCGGTGCGTCGCGGAGCGGCAGAATCGTGAGGGCCGACGACCCGGATGCTCGTCGCCGCGCACCCGGCATCGCCAGCAGGGTGGTGCCCACCACCACAGATTCGGCGTGCAGGTCGCGGCCGTCTTGACCGCCGCAGGGCGTTTCGAACTCCGACAGGCTCATGCTGGTCACGGCCAGTTCGGCGCTTCCCATGTGGGTGGCGCGGGCGGCGAGGCGCTCACGGGATTCGTGCCGTGCGGCCTGAATCAGCTCGGTCATGCCCGTCACTTCGCCGTTCACCCAGCTCGAGCGTTGCTGCCGCAGCTGCCAGTCTTCGTGTTTGGTCGAGATCGACACGCCGAGCACGATCTCACGGGGAATGTAGCCCGACAGAATCGCCGCAGCGCAATCTTCGCCGCTCAGGTTGGTGCTCCACGCGTCGGCCGCTGTGCGCGGAATCGGCGAGAGCGACGGGTCGATCGACCGAACCGCTGTGCCGAGCGCGCTGAACTCCCACGACGAGCCCTCGAGTTGACGGCGAACGATGCGAACCCCCAGCACGCCGTGTGCGCCGAGCGCCACCGCTTCGGTCATCATGCGCTTCAGCGAGCCGTACCAGCCGCGCTCGAAGGCGTTCACGTACGGCGCGAAGCTCCCGTATTTGCCGCCGGCGCCAGAGGTGGTGACGGGGGTGACCATTCCCATGCTCGCCATGCCGAACCCGCCGGTGTTCCACCACGAGCAGCCGCCGCCCGTCCAGCCGAGGTTCATGACCACGCAGCCGAACACTTCGCCCACAGGGATGAGGCCGGCGCTGTGGACGCTGGCCGCAGCGGGCGCGGAGAGCAACGACCCGGCGGTACTGCCAGCTTTTTGACGCGCGATTCGCTCGTGCGCTGCTGGCGGGAGCCCATCGATCCATTCGTCCACGTCTTCATCCAACCACTCAGTGCACTCGTTCGCCCCTTCTCGAACTGGGAGTTTTCACACCCTCAGAACGAGAAGACCTCCTCGTGCAGGTGCCGCCGGGGCAGACCGGTGGCGAGCAGTGCGGTGCGAGCCGCGTCAGAGAGCGCGGGTGACGCGCACAGGTACACGTCTCGCGTGCGCACGTTCGGTATGAGCTCTGTGAGGCGTTCGGCGCTGAACCTGTTTGCGGGGTCAGACGAGCGACCGATCATCCAGACGATCTCGACGCCTCGGTGCGCGGCAATCTCTTCGAGTTCGTCTCTGAAGACGATGTCGTCAACCGTCGACGCCCGGTAGAGCAGGGTGATGGCGCCGCTGTCGGCGTCGAGCGTCTCGAAGAGAGCGCGCATGGGGGTGATGCCCACGCCGCCGGCCACGAGCAGCACGTCGGGCCGGGTTCGCCGCCGCGAGGTCATGGCGCCGTACGGGCCCTCGGCGAGCACCAGTGTGCCCGGCGTGATCGAGTGCAGCAGGCGACTGCCCGAGCCGAGGTCTTTGACCGTGATGCGAAGTCGGTTGTTCTGGGCGGGCGCCGACAGCGAGAATGGATGCGCCGACAGCCACGTGCGTCGCGTCAAGAATCTCCAGCGAAAGAACTGGCCAGGCACAGCGTGCAGGTCATCGACGTAGTGGCCCCGAAACACGATGCTCACCACCCCCGGAGCCTCAGAAAGCACCGTCTCGACCCGCAGCCGATGCCGCCAGGTCTGCTCGAGCGGTCGCAGCACCCGATAGCGGAGAACCAAGGCGAACGCGTACACGTAGAGCAGGCTCCAGAACACCTCGGCGGGCAGGAATCCGGCAAGGTTCGGCCCCGCCAGCTCGTGCCCGAACGACAGCGCGATGGCCACGTAGGTGAGCAGATGGATGCTGTGCCACCGCTCGTACGAGAGCCGCCGGCGCGCGGCGCGAATCGAGAGCGCGCCAACGGCGACGAACAGAACGGTTGCAGCGAGGGCCGGCCAGAGCCAGGGCAGGCTCATCAGGTTGAGGGCGCCGCCGATGATGGTGTCGTGTCGCAGGGCGATCCAGGTTGCCGTGGCCGCCACGACGTGAACGATCATGGTGGCGACGAAGACCCGGCCGAGGCGGCCGTGCCACCGGGCGAGGCGGTCAGCGCCGATCTCCCGCTCAAGCAGGGGCGCGCGCGACATGAGCACGAGCATGACGGCGACGAAGTACCCGGCGAGCAGGCCGAACACGTGGGCGGCGAGCGCGAGGGTGAGCATCAGCGGGGTGGGTGCGCTCAGAACCGCGAGGGAGAGGGAGAGAACACCGCCGCCAACGAGCGCCGTCAAAACGAGGTGGTCGGCGCGGATGCGCGTACGGGTTCGTGGCCGGGGGCCGAGTGGGCGGGTCACGAGGTGGCTGGGGGTAGAGCGGGGCCGCGACCGGGTGCGTTCGAGCGGTGATCGGTGAGGTCGTCGGGTTCGTGGCCGGAGCCGCTTCGGCCTGCGGCGTCAGCGGTAGCGGTAGCTGCAGCGGCGGCAGCAGCAGTGGCCCCCGCATCCGCAGCGGCGGCGGCAATGGCCTCCGCGTCCGCAGCGTCGACCGCGTCCGCCGCAGCAGACCCAGCGGCCGGCACGGCTGAGCTGCCCACAGCCACAGTGAGCGGCGTCGTACCGGGCGCCTCGACCGCCAGCTGCAGCCCGAGCACCGTGGCCGACACGAAGATGCCCGCCGTCGTCACTTTCGTCAGGCTCGACCACCGCTTGCTGCTGAGCCGCGGGCGTGCCGGCGCGGGCGGGTCGACATCGTCTTCTGGTGCGCGACCGTGGCGGGGCGGGGAGAGGGGCATGACTCCATGGTGCGTGCAACTGCGCTCGACGGGGGCGATTCATCGGCGACTCTTACCGCACTGTCGCCGATTGCGGAGCCCACGCATCCGGTCGCCGCGAACGCGCAACCCCGGTGCCGAATCGACGTTCTCTGCGAGGCTGAACACCGAGGCGGCGCTCGCCGCGGAGGTGGAGCGTACTAGATAAGGCCATTTCAGACGGAGTACTTGAAGCCGAGGTGCGAGCCGGTGAAGCCGAGGCGCTCGTAGAAACGGTGGGCGTCGGTGCGGGAGGCGTCTGACGTGAGCTGAACGAGGGCGGCCCCAAGTGCGGGGGCCGCGGTGTCGGTGACCCAGCGCATCATCGCGCCGCCGATGCCGTTCGAGCGATGCAGGCCGCTGACGCGGACCGCTTCGACCAGGAGACGGGTCGACCCGCGGCGGGCCATGCCGGGAATCAGGGTGAGCTGCATGGTGCCCACCACGGCGCCTGAAGCGTCTTCGACGACGAGCAGGGCGTTCGCGGGGTCGGCGACGATCGCGAGAAGGGCCGCGAGGTAGACGGGCCGGTCGGCGGGAGAAGCGATGTCTCCGCGGGCGGCACTGACCGGGTCATCCGACAGCAGCAGCATGACAGCATCGAGGTCGAGTTCGGTTGCCGAGCGAAGCGTCAGCGAGCCGTTCGACGCTGCAAGCTCGGTGGGCAGTGAGAGTCGGCGGAGCATGGATCCAGTCTGGCGCACACCGCCCGAACCGACATCTGCGCACGAGCCACCCGCCCTCCACAACCGAGGAGTTGTGGTGCGCCCAGCTGCGGCGGGGGAGGCGGGAGCGACGGGGTGTACGAGATGCGTTAACAATGCCTCCGCGGGCGTTAGAGAACCGTTAAGGCCCGAGCGCGCTGTAACACTTCGGTGTCTACTCAGGTGCTGTGCCCTGCGAGATCGTCTGACCTGACGAGTCGCACGGCCTGTGTGAGTGGAATGGAGTTCTTGTGCTTGACGTGATTTATGTTCTCGGCATCGTGGTCTTGTTCGCGGTTGTCGACCTCATCGCCAAGGGGGTCGGCAAGCTGTGATCGTCTTCGACATCATTGCGGCCGCCCTCGCGGTTGCCGCCCTCGGCTTTCTGGTGTTCGCGCTCGTCAAACCCGAGCGGTTCTAGTGGACACCCTGTTCGCCATCCTTCAGGTGGCCACCCTCGTTCTGTTCCTCGTTCTGCTCTATCGGCCGCTCGGTGACTACATCGCCCACATCTACACGGGCACAAAGAACCTGCGCGTCGAGCGCGGCTTCTACCGGATGATCGGAGTCGACCCCACCTCTGAACAGACCTGGCGTACCTACCTGCGCGGGGTTCTGGCGTTCTCGCTCGTGGGCGTGCTGGTTCTGTACGGCATCCAGCGCCTGCAGGCGGTTCTGCCGTATTCACTGGGTATGCCGGCCATTCCAGAGGGCCTGTCGTTCAACACGGCCATCTCGTTCGTGACGAACACGAACTGGCAGTCGTACTCGCCCGACGTGACAATGGGGTACTCCGTTCAGCTGGCCGGCCTCGCGGTACAGAACTTCGTGTCGGCCGCGGTGGGCATCGCCGTGGCGATCGCCCTGGTTCGCGGGTTCGCCTACCGGCGCTCGGGCACGATCGGCAACTTCTGGGTCGACCTCACCCGCGGCACGCTGCGGCTGCTGCTGCCGCTGTCGATCGTCACCGCCGTCATTCTGATCGCCGGCGGCGTGATTCAGAACTTCAACGGCTTCACTGACGTGACCACTCTCACGGGCGGCACGCAGAGCATTCCGGGTGGCCCGGTGGCCTCACAGGAGGCGATCAAGATGCTCGGCACGAACGGTGGCGGGTTCTTCAATGCCAACTCGTCGCATCCGTTCGAGAACCCCACGGCCTGGACCAACCTGCTGCAGATCGTGCTGATGCTCGCCATTCCGTTCAGCCTGCCGCGGGCGTTCGGCCGCATCGTGGGCGACAACCGCCAGGGCTACGCGATTCTGGCCGTGATGTCGACCATCTTCGTGGTGTCGCTGTCGGCACTGTCGATCTTCGAGGCGTCGGGTGCCGGCTCGGCACCGCAGCTGGCGGGCGCGGCCATGGAGGGCAAGGAAGACCGCTTCGGCATCTTCGGTTCGACTCTGTTCGCCACAACGAGCACGCTCACCTCGACCGGTGCTGTGGATTCGATGCACGACTCATTCACCTCGCTCGGCGGCATGATGCCGATGCTCAACATGATGCTCGGCGAAGTGGCTCCGGGCGGCGTGGGTTCTGGTCTGTACGGGATGCTCATCCTCGCGGTCATCGCGGTGTTCATTGCCGGGCTGTTGGTGGGCCGCACCCCCGAGTACCTCGGCAAGAAGCTCGGCCCGCGCGAGATCAAACTCGCGAGCCTGTACATTCTCGTCACCCCCACCCTTGTGCTCGCCGGCACTGCACTCAGCTTCGCGATACCGGCCGTGCGAGACGACGTCACAAGCACCTCGATCTACAACTCGGGGCTGCACGGCCTCTCGGAGGTGCTCTACGCCTTCACCTCGGCCTCGAACAACAACGGTTCAGCCTTTGCCGGCCTCACCGCGAACACGCCGTGGTTCAATGCGGCGCTCGGGGCGGCGATGCTCCTCGGCCGGTTCATTCCCATCGTGCTGGTGCTGGCGCTCGCCGGTTCTCTGGCACAGCAAGACCGCATCCCGAGCACCGCCGGAACCCTGCCGACCCATCGGCCCCAGTTCGTCGGGCTGCTCGTCGCGGTGACCGTGGTCATCGTTGCTCTCACCTATTTTCCCGTCATCACGCTAGGACCGCTAGCGGAAGGGCTTCAGTAATCATGTCGACCATCACCCCCCTCAGACCCCCCGAATCCCACCCCACCGCGCACGAGGCCACCGAGAAGAAGGCCGCGTTCGGCGTCGCCCAGCTCCTCGAGGCCACACCGGGGGCATTCCGCAAGCTCCACCCGCGTGAGATGTGGCACAACCCGGTCATGTTCATCGTCGAGATCGGTGCCGCGCTCACCACGGCGCTCGCCATCGCCGAGCCGTTCATCGGCGGCTCGGGGTCGTCGGGCGGCACCGCAGTGCCGGCCTCGTTCACCTGGGGTATCGCGATCTGGCTCTGGCTCACCGTTCTGTTCGCGAACCTCGCCGAGTCGGTCGCAGAGGGCCGCGGCAAGGCGCAGGCCGACAGCTTGCGGAAGACGCGCACGAGCACAACGGCGAACCGGGTCACCGGGTACGACCCCGCGGTCGACCCGATGGCCGAATCGACGCCCCTCGTCGCACTCTCGTCGGCAGACCTGACGCTCGGCGACGTGGTTGTGGTCACGGCCGGCGAGCTGATCCCCGGCGACGGCGACATCGTGGCGGGCATCGCCTCGGTCGACGAGTCGGCCATCACCGGCGAGTCGGCCCCCGTAGTTCGTGAGTCGGGCGGCGACCGCAGCGCCGTCACCGGCGGAACCCGCGTACTCTCCGACCGCATCGTGGTCGAGATCACCTCGAAGCCCGGCGAGACCTTCGTCGACCGCATGATCGCGCTGGTCGAGGGCGCGTCACGGCAGAAGACGCCGAACGAGATCGCCCTGAACATCTTGCTCGCCAGCCTGACGATCGTGTTCGTGATCGTCACCCTCACGCTGAACCCCATCGCGGGCTACGCCGGGTCGCAGGTGAGCCTCACCGTTCTGGTTGCACTTCTGGTCTGCCTCATCCCCACCACCATCGGGGGACTGCTCTCTGCCATCGGCATCGCCGGCATGGATCGCCTCGTTCAGCGCAACGTTCTCGCCATGTCGGGCCGTGCGGTCGAAGCCGCCGGCGACGTGACCACCCTGCTGCTCGACAAGACCGGAACCATCACCTACGGCAACCGCCAGGCCGCAGAGTTCATCGCGCTCGCCGGGGTGGCACCGGATGCCCTGCGGCACGCTGCCGCTGTGTCATCGCTCGCCGACCCCACGCCCGAGGGTAAATCGATTGTCGACCTCGCCGCCCGGCAGGGTTTCGACCGCCAGATCGCGGTGTCGGGAGACGTCGTACCGTTCACGGCGCAGACCCGCATGTCGGGGCTCGACCTGCCCGACGGATCGCAGATTCGAAAGGGTGCCGGCTCGTCGATCATCGCCTGGGTCGAAAGCTCTGCGGCGCTGTCGAGCACCGTGCGCAGCGAGCTCGACGCGCACGTCGAACGTGTCTCGAACGCCGGCGGTACTCCGCTGGTTGTTGCGAGCGCAGACGCCACGGGAGTGGCTCGTGTGCTCGGCGTCATCTACCTGAAAGATGTGGTCAAGGAGGGCATCACAGAGCGTTTCGCCGAGTTGCGTGCGATGGGCATCCGAACCGTCATGGTCACCGGTGACAACCCGCTCACCGCGGCGGCCATTGCCGCAGAGGCGGGGGTCGACGACTTTCTCGCCGAGGCCACGCCCGAGCAGAAGCTCGCGCTGATCAAGCGGGAGCAAGACGGCGGAAACCTCGTGGCGATGACCGGCGACGGCACCAACGACGCCCCGGCGCTCGCGCAGGCCGATGTGGGGGTGGCGATGAACACGGGCACTTCGGCTGCGAAGGAGGCCGGCAACATGGTCGACCTCGACAGCGACCCCACCAAGCTCATCGACATCGTGCGCATCGGCAAGCAGCTGCTCATCACCCGCGGAGCTCTCACGACGTTCTCGATCGCGAACGATGTGGCAAAGTACTTCGCCATCATCCCGGCCATGTTCGCCGGGGTCTTTCCCGGGCTGCAGGTGCTGAACATCATGCAGCTGCACTCACCGTCGTCGGCGATCCTCTCCGCGGTCATCTTCAACGCGGTCATCATCATCGTGCTGATTCCGTTGGCGCTACGCGGAGTGAAGTACCGCCCGCTCAGTGCGTCGCGCATTCTCAGCCGCAACCTGCTGCTGTACGGCGTCGGCGGTGTGATTGCACCGTTCGTGGGCATCAAGATCGTCGACCTCATCGTCACTCTCATTCCGGGCTTCTGACCGAAGCCCCCCAGAACAGAAGCCCGCAGAAAGGTCATTCACATGAGTACCTCACGAACGTTCGCCCGGCAGTACGGTGTCGCCGTACGAGCCATGATCGTCTTCACCCTCGTGCTCGGGGTTGCTTACACAGCCCTGATCACGGGTATCGGGCAGCTCGCGCTGCCCGCCCAGGCCAACGGATCGATTGTCCGCTCGGGCAACACCGCGGTGGGCTCGGCCCTGATCGGGCAGTCGTTCACCGACGCCGACGGCAACGCTCTGCCGGAGTGGTTCCAGTCTCGGCCGTCGGCCGCCGGCAACGGGTACGACGCAGCCGCCTCGAGCGGCAGTAACTACGGCCCGGAGAATTCCGACCTGCTCGCCGCGATCGCCGACCGCCAGAGCGCCATCGCCGCGTCAGACGGTGTTTCGGTCGCGCAGATTCCGGCCGACGCCGTCACAGCCTCGGCCTCGGGGCTCGATCCGCACATCAGCCCCGAGTACGCTCAGATTCAGGTGGCACGCATTGCTGCCGCTCGAAACCTGCCCGTAGACGAGGTGCAACAGTTGGTCAGCAACGCTACGACGTCACGCGATCTCGGGTTTCTGGGCGAGCCCACCGTCAACGTGCTGCGCCTGAACATCGCGCTGGCCGGCCTGGCCGGTTGAGCACGGTGCGGCGGGCGGACATGCGGGCAGTGAAGCCGAGCGATGGCTCAGCGGCGATGACACGATGGTGATCGCCCAGTGAAACGCGGGCACTTTCGCGTGCTGCTCGGTGCCGCGCCCGGGGTCGGTAAGACCTACAGCATGCTCGAAGAGGGCCGGCGCCTGAAGGGCGAGGGCGCCGACGTGGTTGTCGCGGTCGTCGAGACGCATGGCCGCGCGGGCACGTCGAGCATGCTGCTCGGTTTCGAGGTCGTTCCGCGCAGCGTCAGCGTTCACCGCGGTGTCGAGCTCAGCGAGATGAACCTCGAGGCCGTTCTGGCGCGTAAGCCGGGCGTCGCGCTCGTCGACGAGCTGGCCCACACGAACGCGCCAGGCTCGACCCACGAGAAGCGCTGGCACGACGTCGAGGCGTTGCTGGCCGCCGGCATCGACGTGATCTCGACCGTCAACATCCAGCACATCGACTCGCTCGCCGATGTCGTCGAGCAGATCACCGGCGCCAAGCAGCGCGAGACTGTGCCCGACAGCGTACTGCGCTCGGCCGACCAGATCGAGGTCGTCGACCTCGCCCCCCAGGCCCTTCGCGACCGGCTGGCGGGCGGCTTCGTGTACCCGGCCACCCGCATCGACGCTGCCTTGTCGAACTATTTCAGGCTCGGCAACCTCACGGCACTGCGCGAGCTCGCCTTGCTCTGGCTGGCCGACGAAGTCGACAGCGCACTCAAGTCGTATCGCGCCGAGCATCGCATCCAGAGCACCTGGGAGGCGCGCGAGCGTGTCGTGGTGGCGCTGACCGGCGGGCCTGAGGGCGAGACTCTGCTGCGCCGAGGCGCCCGCATCGCAGCCCGCTCGGCCGGTGGCCAGCTGCTGGCCGTGCACGTGTCGAGCAACGACGGCCTGCGGGGGGCCGACCCCGGTGCGCTGGCAGCCCAACGAGCGCTCGTCGATTCGCTCGGCGGCTCGTACCACCAGGTCATCAGCGACGATGTGCCGCGCGGGCTGGTCGAGTTCGCCCGGGCCGAGAACGCCACCCAGCTCGTGATCGGCGTGAGTCGCCGCAGCAGGGTGGGCGCGGCGCTCACGGGGCCGGGAATCGGTGCCACGGTCATCCGCGAATCTGGCGACATCGACGTGCACATCGTGACGCACGCGGCGGCCGGCGGTCGGTTCGCATTGCCTCGCCTCGGGGGCGCCCTCACCCTGCGGCGCCGGATGATCGGGCTCGCCGTCGCACTGGTGGGCGGCCCGCTCGTCACCTGGCTGCTCGTGGCTGTGCAGACCAAAGACTCGATCACCAGCGACGTTCTGACGTACCAGCTGCTCGTGGTCGTCGTCGCCCTGGTCGGAGGGTTCGGCCCGGCGCTGTTCGCCGCGCTGCTGTCGGGGCTCACACTCGACTTCTTCTTCGTCGACCCCATCTACACGGTGACCGTGACCGAGCCGGTGCATCTGCTCGCGCTCGGGCTCTACGTTCTGAATGCGTCGCTGGTCAGCGTGGTTGTCGACATTGCTGCGCGTCGAACCAGAAGCGCCCGGCGGGCGGCAGCCGAGTCAGAGCTGCTCGCCACGGTGGCCGGCAGTGTGGTTCGCGGGCAGGATGCGCTGCAGGCGCTGGTCACGCGTACGAGGGAGGCGTTCGCTCTGAGTTCGGTGCGCCTGCTCGTGGACGGGCAGCCCACTCACGTCGACGGCGACACTGTGCCGGCCGACAGCGTCACCGTGGTGGCGGTGGGCACCCGCGCCCAGCTCGAGTTGCACGGCGCAGACCTGGCCGCGTCAGAACGGCGGCTGCTCAGCGTGATCGCCGCCCAGCTCGACGCCGCGCTCGAGTACAGCGACCTGGCCGAGACGGCAGGCGAAGTAGCGCCCCTCGCGCAGGCAGACCGCGTTCGAAGTGCCCTGCTGGCTGCCGTCGGCCACGACCTGCGGCGCCCCCTCACCGCGGCGACCGCTGCCGTCAGTGGGTTGCGCGCCACCGATGTGACCCTCACGCAGACCGACCGCGACGAGCTGCTGACCACCGCGCAGGAGAGCCTTGATTCACTCTCGCTGCTGGTCACCAACCTGCTCGATGTCACACGGCTGCAGGCCGGCGCGCTCGCGGTCTTCCTCAGCCCGGTCGACGTCGAAGACGTCATTCTGCCGGCCCTCGACGAGCTCGATCTCGGCCCGGCCGTCGTCGAGCTCGACCTGCCCGACGACACCTCTGCTGTCGAAGCCGACCACGGCCTGCTTGAGCGCGTGGTCGTGAACCTGCTTTCGAACGCCATTCGGTTCTCGCCCCCCGACCAGCGCGTGCTGATCTCGGCGAGCGAGTTCGGCGGCGCGGTGGAGATCAGGATCGCCGACCACGGCCCGGGGGTGCCGCCTGAACGACACAACGACATCTTCGTGCCGTTCCAGCGCCTCGGCGACACCGACAACCTCACCGGGCTCGGGCTCGGGCTCGCCCTGTCGAAGGGCTTTGTCGAAGGCATGGGCGGTACCCTCGAGGCCGAAGACACCCCTGGCGGCGGGCTCACCATGGTGATCTCTCTGCCCGCCCACCAGCGAACCGAAACTGCCGTGCCGGAGCCCGCCCCATGAAGATTCTCATCGCCGACGACGACCCGCAGGTTCTGCGTGCGCTCAACGTGACCCTCCGCGCCCGCGGCTACGACATCGTCACCGCGGGCGACGGGGTCGAAGCGCTCAACCGCGCCATCGAGCACCACCCCGACCTCGTGATGCTCGACCTCGGGATGCCGCGACTCGACGGCGTGGAGGTCATCCACGGCATCAGGGGCTGGAGCGACGTGCCGATCCTGGTCGTCTCGGGCCGTACCGGCGAGGCCGACAAGGTCGAGGCCCTCGACGCGGGGGCAGACGACTACGTCACCAAGCCGTTCTCGATCGATGAGCTGCTGGCGCGCATCCGGGCCCTCACTCGGCGTACGGCCGCGCCCGACGATCTGCCGGTGGTCACCTTTGCCGACGTGACGGTCGATCTCTCGGCCAAACGTGTCTACCGGGGCAGCGCTTCGGCGCCCGAGACCATCAGGCTCACCCCCACCGAGTGGGCCATTCTCGAGGTGCTGCTTCGAAACCCCGGGCGGCTACTCACGCGCGATGCGTTGCTCACGCACGTGTGGGGGCCGCACCACACCAACGATTCGGGCTACCTGCGGGTGTACGTGGGTCAACTGCGCAAGAAGCTCGAACCCGTGCCGTCGAACCCGCGCTACTTCATCACCGAGTCGGGAATGGGGTACCGCTTCAGCCCGTGACTGTTCGGTGAGCTTTCAGCAAGCGGGAACTTTTCGAAGCCGAGCACTGTTTGATAGACAGAAGGCCCGGTGATCGCCGCGGCCTGTTCACGATGAAGGAGGCCAGACCATGGCTACTGAAACCGCAATTCTCGCCGGCGGATGCTTCTGGGGCGCGCAGGAGCTCGTGCGCCGACGCCCGGGCGTCATCTCGACCCGGGTGGGTTACTCGGGTGGCGACACCCCGAACGCCACGTACCGCAAGCACGGCGACCACGCCGAGGCTGTCGAGATCGTCTTCGACCCGTCGATCATCTCGTACCGCGACCTGCTCGAGTTCTTCTTTCAGATTCACGACCCGTCGACGAAGAATCGCCAGGGAAACGATGTGGGGCGCGCCTATCGTTCGGCCATCTTCTATGCCGACGACGAGCAGAAGCGGGTGGCGCTCGACACGATCGCCGATGTCGACGCATCGGGCCTCTGGCCCGGCCCCGTTGTCACCGAGGTCGAGCCCGTCGGCGACTTCTGGTTGGCCGAGGAGGAGCACCAGGACTACCTCGAGAAGTACCCCGCCGGGTACACCTGCCACTACGTGCGACCGGGCTGGAAGTTGCCGCACCGCGAAGGGCAGCTCGCAGAGTAGCGGCAGCTGGAAGTCGTTTCGCGGCAACCGCCCCGAAACGCTCGTCGGCTACCGTCAGCTGCGAGTGTGAACCGAATCGCCCGAAAGGCCACCCCCATGTCACCAGTCGAACGCCCGTTCACCGTCGCTGTCTTCTGCGGCTCGAGTACCGGTAACGATCCCGTCTACCTCGATGCGGCCCGGCAGGTGGGCAGAACGCTCGCCGAACGGGGCATGGGGCTGGTCTATGGCGGCGGGCACGTCGGGCTGATGGGGGCGGTTGCCGACGCCGCGCTCGCGGCGGGCGGCCACGTCACCGGGGTGATTCCGCGGGCCCTGCACGATCGTGAGGTCATGCACGACGACGTCACTGAGCTGATCGTCGTCGAGACGATGCACGAGCGCAAGACGCTCATGGCCGAGAAGTCGGATGCGTTTCTGGCGCTGCCGGGCGGGCCGGGCACACTCGAGGAGATCACGGAGCAGTGGACCTGGGCGCAGCTCGGAATCCACGAGAAGCCCTGCGGTTTTCTGAACGTGGCCGGCTACTACGACCCGTTCATCACGCTCGTCGAGGCGATGCGGGATCGCGGGTTCACCCACCCGCGCTACACGGCGATGCTGCAGTTCTCCGCCTCGATCGACGAATTGCTCGCCGACTTTCTGAGCTACGTGCCGCCGGTGCGCGTGGCGGCGTCACCCGGTCTCGAGATGAGTACGCACCTCAGCGTGCAGCCCTGAGGCGCGGCGCTGCGGCCGAATACGGGTGCGCTAACATCGGGGCATGACCGACGAGGCCGAAGGCGGCGTGACGGAGCCGGTGCCGGCACCTCGGCCGCGCTGGCGACACAGGCTCATCGTGACGGCCTCGGTCGTTGTGGCGGCTGGAGCCCTCGCGGGCGGGTTCTGGGGCTGGAGTGCGGCCAGCGAGAGCCGCTTCGATGAGGCGTCGGCGTCGCTCGCCACGCAGCAGGCGGCCGAGACGAGCGCCGTGCACGCCTACGACGCGCGGCTGCGCGATGTGAGTCTGGTCTCGCAGCGCATCCGGTCGGTCGTCGACAGCCCCGCTTTCGTCGGTCAGGGCGCCACCGAAGCGGCAACGCTCAGCCAGGCGTTGGGCGTTCTCGAACCGCTGGCCGCGGCGCAGCCCGTTGAGGTGCCGGCCGCCGTTCACATCGACCAGAGCGCGTACCGCCCGCCCTGGCAGCTCGTGACCGAAGCCGAGCAGTTCGAGGGCCGCACGCGGGCTTCGCAGCAGACCGAGGGCAGCCTGCGCACGCTGGCGAGCGATGCGGCCGCCGCGGAGACCAGCGTCTACGCCGCTGAGACCGCGTACTTCGGCAACGCGGCGACGGCAGCCGAGCAGACCATCTCGAGCAACGCGCTGTCGAACCGCTCGGTGCAAGTGCCATTGCTTCGCCTCATCGAGCAGGCCCGAAACTCCACTCTCAGCGAGAGCCGCAACGGCGCCTTCGTCGATTCGCTCGCGAACGCCGAAGCGCAGGTCGTCGCGTCTCAAGCCACGCAGCAGTCCGAGCTCGACGACCCGGCCTGGGCCGTGCGCCGCGAGGTCGAGGCCTACGCTCGCTCGCTCAGCAACGGCGTCGCTCTCGAATTCGTCTGGGCACCCGAAGTCTCGGGGCTCGGCGACAACTGGCTGTCGGGAACGGCGGAGTCGTACGACAGCGACGGCGGGTGGTCGATCATCAGCCTCAACTACACCGTCGAACGGGAGTGGGAGAACGGCCGAAACGCCCGCGCCCTCGTGGCCCACGAGGTGGGGCACACGCAGGTCTACCGCTGCTGGCCGCTGTTCTCGGGTGACGCCTTTCACCAGAACTCTGAGATCTGGGCGACAGCGTGGTCGATCAGCCAAGGGTTCGATGTGCCGGGCTCCGGCATCGAAGCGTACGGCCGCCCCACCGACGAGCAGATCTCTGTGGCGGGCCAGTGCCGCTGAGGTGCTGAGGTGCTGGCCGCCCAGGCGCGGGCTGCGTTGACGTACACGATGCCGGGGTTCGAGCCTCCGCAATAAGATGATCGTCAGGGCAACAGGCCCTTCATCCGGTGGGGCCAGGGGGGAGAACGCGCATGCTCGCAAACGTCGTGCTCGTGATCGTCGGCGTCGTCTCTGCCGTGCTCGTCGGCCTGGTCAGTCGCCGCGTTCTCGGCGGCCCGGTGGGTTGGCCGCGCAGCATCATCGTCGGCCTGCTCGTGTTCGTCTGCGGTTCGCCATTCGCACTGTGGGTGGGTGAGCAGACCGGTACAGTCTCGAACACCGACCACACGTTCGAGAGTTCGTCGCTGATCGGCATCGTCGTCATCGTCGTCAGCGTGGCCTGGATCTTCGCCCTCGGGGTGGCCGTTCTGGCCGGCCTTGAGGTTCTGCTCCCCACCCGACCTCTGGTGAACCCCATCGACGTGGTTCGCGGTGCGCTTGCCCAGCGCCGTCGCACCCAGCGTTACCTGCAGATACTCGAGATCGCCTCGCGCCACGGCGCCGGTTTCGTGTTCTCGGGGCGGTCGCGACGAAGCTCTGAACTGTCGACAGCCCAGCAGCGGGCAAACGCTGTGATCGCCACGATCAATGCCTCTGGCGTGACCTTCGTCAAGATCGGCCAGGTGCTCTCGACCCGGCGCGACCTCGTGCCCGAGCCTTACCTGAGCGCGCTCGCATCGTTGCAGTCGAGCGCAACCACGCTGCCCTGGCCCGCGATCCGCGCGGCGGTCGAGGCAGAACTGGGCCGGCCGATCGCTGAGTTGTTCCTGCACGTCGACGAAGAGCCGCTCGCCGCCGCCTCGGTGGCACAGGTTCACACGGCGACCCTGCTCGACGGCACGAGCGTCGTGATCAAGGTGCAGCGGCCCACCGCCCGCCACCAGGTGGAGGCCGACGTCGACATCATTCTGCGACTCGCCCGCCGGGCCGAGGAGCAGACCAGTCAGGGCCGGGAGCTGCGCGCCGAGTCGGTGGCCCGCGGGTTCACTACCACTCTGCTCGACGAACTCGACTACACGATCGAGTACAACAACACCGAGATGATCCGCTCGACTCTGATGCGCATAGCCGAGCACCACGGCACGCCGGGCGTCACCATCACCGTTCCGACGGTGTACCCCGAGGCGAGCAGCGGGCGCATGATCACGATGGACCTGGTCGACGGCGTGCCGCTCAGCCGGGCATCCGATCGCCTCGCTCTCATGACGCCCGAGCTTCGCCACACGCTCGCGGTGGGGCTGATGAACACCGTGCTCGAACAGATTCTGGTCTACGGGGTCTTTCACGCCGACCTGCACCCCGGCAACGTGATTCTGCGCGAGAACGACACGCTCGGGCTCATCGACTTCGGCGCGATCGGCATCATCGAGCGCAGCCAGCGCGAGCGCCTCGCCACGCTGCTGCTCGCCGCGTCGAACGAAGACGACATCGCGGCGACCGACGCCCTGCTGCTGATCGTCGATGTGCCACCGGATGCCGACATCGACTCGTTTCGCCACGACATCGGCATCGTGCTGACCATCGTGCGACACCGCGCGGGCGGCGGCGGGTCGATCTTCACCCTGATGCTCGACGTGATTCGCCAGCACCACATCGCGCTGCCCGCCACGCTGGCCTCGGCGTTTCGGAGCTTCGCCACCCTCGAGGGCTGCCTGCGCGTGCTGGTGCCCGACTTCGACATGATGGGCAGCGCACTCGACCGCGTGCCAACGCTTCTTCTGCGCATGCTGAGCGTGAAACGCATTGCCGCCACGGCGCAGGCGCAGGCGTCGAACACCGCAGCCTACGCGCGCACCCTGCCTCGCCGCCTCAACTCACTGGTGTCGCAGCTCGAGAGTGGCACGTTGGGCGTGAAGGTGAGGCACTTCTCGGCTCCGGATGACCGGCTCTTCGTCAACGCGATCGTCGGCGAGATCGTGGGCACCTTCGTCTCGGTGGCCGCCATTGTCGTGTCGATCGTGCTGGTCGTGGTGGGTTCTGGCCCGTTGCTGGCCCCGAACCTGCACCTGTTCGACCTGCTCGGCGCGGTCATCGGGCTGTTCGGATTCCTCGGTGTCATGCGGGTTGTGCGCAACGCCCTCGTTCGGCGGGTGGGCGGCAGATGACAAGGCAGCTGCCCGGCCCCGCGACGGGCCGCCCGACCGGGGCCACGGGCCCGCCGCGCCGGCCCGGTATCGTGACTCTGGTCGTGGTGCTGATCTACGTGGCAGGGTTCGTCGACATCGGCCTGGGGCTGGCGGCGATCTTCGCCCGGTACCTGCCAGAAGTCGTGGCGGCCGGCACCACCACCCGGCTCATCGTCACACTCGTCGGGGCCGCCACCGTGCTGTTCGGCCTCCTGAGTATTGCGCTTGCGTCGGGAGTCTCCCGCGGCAGCAGGTTTGCCCGCTGGGGTGTCAGCGGTCTGCTGCTGGCCGGGCTGCTGCTCACCGTGGTGTTCGCGATCGCCGAGCCCGGCGACGGGTTCTCCGGCGTTGTCACGCAGGCCGTCGCGTGTGCGGTGGTGATCGCCCCGCTCTGGCTCGGGCGGGGTGGCCGCTACTTCGTCGACGCCTGAACCGCGTCGAGGCTCTGCAGGGCACGCAGTTCGTCGCGGGCCGTCAGCCTGCGGTGCACGAAGCGCACCACCTCGATGAGCCCGATGCTGGCCGCCGAGATGACGAGCACGAGCGCCGCCGTCGGCAGCGTCGGGTCGACGAGTTGTAAGAAGTCGCTGACGAGCGGAATCGCGTAGACCAACACCAGCCCGATCATCATGGCGCCGATCACGGCCGCCTTGATCGGGCCGATGGGCCGTGAGAGCACCACCAGAATCCAGAGTCCGACGATGGTGAGAATGAGGGTCGATCCCGTGCGAATCTCGGCTTCGGGAATCGCCAGGTTCGCCGCGACCCGCGCGAACACGGCGAGCCCCACCGTCACCACGGCCCCGGCCGGAATGGCGAACGTCAGCGAGCGACGCAGAAAGCCGGGCACGTAGCGTTTCTTGTTCGGCAGCAGCGCGAAGAAGAACGCCGGAATGCCGATGGTCAGCCCGTCGGTGATCGAGAGCTGCCGCGGCAGAAACGGGAAGGGCAGCAGCAGTACGCCGAACACCAGCGCCAGAAACGCCGCATAGGCGGTCTTGGTGAGAAAGAGCATCGACACCCGCTCGATGTTCGCGATGACCTGCCGGCCTTCGGCGACCACGTGCGGCAGGTGCGAGAACTTGCTGTCGAGCAGAATCAGGCGAGCCACCGCCTTGGTCGCCGCCGCGCCCGAATTCATGGCGATGCCGATGTCGGCCTCTTTGATGGCGAGTGCGTCGTTCACGCCGTCGCCGGTCATGGCCACGGTGTGTCCGGCCGCTTTCAGTGCAATGACGATACGCTTCTTCTGCTCGGGGGTGACCCGGCCGAAGACGATGTTCTGTTGCAGCACCCTGATCAGGGCATCCTGGTCGTCGGGCAGTTCGCGGGCGTCGAAACCGTGCGGCACATCGAGGCCCACATCGCGGGCGATCGCCGCCACGGTCTGCGGGTTGTCGCCCGAGATGACCCGCACGGCAACGCCCTGCTCCGCGAAGAAGTCGAGCGTCTCACGCGCGTCGGGCCGGATGTTCTCGCGGAACGTGAGCAGTGCAACAGGCACTGCGTCGCCGGGTACGGTCTCGTCGTCGGTGGGTGTGCCGTGCGCGAGCACGAGGGTGCGCCGGCCGGTGGCGGCGAGCTCGGCTGCCCGGTGGGTGAGGGCTGAGTGATCAGGGAGGGCCGGGTGGTCAGCGGGAAAGACCATCTCGGGGCCGCCCAGTATCCACATGCTCTCATCGAAGATGACGGCGCTCCACTTGCGTGCCGACGAGAACGGCACCGTGCCCGTGGGGGTCGCGTCAGGCGCCACCGTGAACTCCGTTGCCAGGCTGCGAGCCGTGGCATTTGCGTCGTTCTGAACCCCGTACCAGCCCAGCACCTCGCGCCAGCCGGCTCGTTCGCCGAGCGGGTGAGCCCCGTCGAAGACGATGTCACCCTGTGTGAGGGTGCCGGTCTTGTCGAGGCAGATGATGTCGACGCGGGCCAGGCCCTCGACGGCGGGCAGCTCCTGCACCAACACCTGCTGGCGCGACAGCTTCACGGCCCCCACCGCGAACGTGATGCTCGTGATCAGAACAAGGCCCAGCGGCACGGCTGCCACGACCGACGCGATCGTCGCGACCACCGCGTCTTTCCATCGGCCGCTGGAAATGGCTTCGCCCCACCCACCCTGCGCGATCATCTGCGAGTTCAGCACGATCACGGCGAGCGGGCCGATCACCCAGGAGATCCACTTCAGAACGCGGTTGATCGACGACCGAAGCTCAGAGGTGACGAGAGAGAACTTCTTCGCCTCGTTCGCGATCGTGTTCGCATACGAGTCGGCTCCCACCCGGATGACGGTGGCGCGGCCCTCGCCGCCCACCACGATAGAACCTGAGAGCACTTCGGCTCCGGCCACTTTCTCTACGGCGTCACTCTCGCCGGTCAGCATCGATTCGTCGAGCTGCAGCCCGCGGGCATCGAGCACACGGCCGTCGGCAGAGACCTGGTCGCCGGCGCGCAGCACGAGCAGATCATCCATCACCACCTCACCGATGGCTATCTCGACCTCGACACCGTCACGCAGCACCCGGGCGCTCGGAGCGTTCAGCACGGCCAGACGGTCGAGCGCCCGCTTCGCCCGGTACTCCTGCACCGTGCCGATCACGGCATTGACCACCGCGCTGAAGCCGAACAGCGCGTCTTGCCAGCGACCCACCACGATGAGCACCAGAAAACATGCCGCAACAATGGCGTTGAACAGGGTGAGCACGTTGGCGCGCAGGATGCTCCACACACTGCGGCTCGACCCCTGCACATACGCGTTGGTGCGATTCTCGGCGACGCGCGTGGCCACCTCGCTCGAGGTCAACCCGCCTGAGGTCAACCCGCCCGAGGTCAACCCGCCTGAGGTCGACCGGCCTGAGGTCGACCCACTCGCGGTCGTGTGAACGGGGGTCGGCGTCATGGCTCCATTCTGGGCTGAGGGGGCGGGGCCGCGCTACTGAATCGCCTGCTGGTGTCGATTCACGAGCCGCCCTTCGCAAACTCACCCCGCGTACCGCGTCACGTTTTGCTGCGTTGATGGTCTTAACAGGTGGAGGCCCGTGTGTGGGCCGCGTACGACCCCCGAAAAGACTAGGAAATGCGTGATGAAGAAGTTCCAGACAGCCGAGCCCGTCGACGAGACGGCCGAGGGCACTGTTCGCCAAGGCCTCACTCGCCGCCAGATCGCCGCAATCAGTGGCGCGGCCTATGCCGCTCCGGTGGGCACATACCCGGCCAAGACCATCACGTTCAGCCTCGGTCTCGCCATCGCCGCGGGCAGCTCGCAGACCTTCGCGCTCTCGGTTCTGCTCGGTGCCGGTACCGTCGACGACGGCACTGTACTCAGCTGGGACACGAGCGTGAAGATTCTCGGCAGCTACCAAGTGGGCTCAGAGAAGACCTCTGATCTCTCGTGGGTCGGCACGAGCGCGTAACGACGACAACCACCACACGACGACAGCCACGCCACGCCATCATGCTCACTTCGTTCGCCCTGACCCCCTCTGCCGAGACGGTGGCCGCTCTCTTCGGCGCCGCACGCTCCCGCGGCATGGGGTGGCGGCCCTCTTCGTGGTTCCAGCCGAAACGCAAGATACTGATCGTGCGCTCGTTCGGTGACGCCGGTGCTCGCGAGGTCATCACTGCGTCATGGGGCTTTGTGCCCGCGTGGCACGACGGCGAACTCGAACCGCTGTCGCAGGTGGGCATTCGTCGGGTCGAGACGAACGGCCTGTTTCGGGATGCCCTGCGGCACGGGCGCTGTCTCATTCCGATGAGCGCGCCTGCCGTGCCCGGGGCTCTGCCTGACGCCCTCGGCTCGGCTCCCGTCGTGGCCGCGGCCGCGCTGGCGAGCATTCGTCTCGTCGACGGGCATGAGCGGGTGAGCGTCGCACTGCTCACCGCTGAGGCCGCCGCCGGAACGGGGGAGCGGCACGGGCTGCCGGCGCTGCTCGATACGGCCGGCCGTGCGGCCTGGCTCGACCCGCACGCGAGCACCGCGGGCGCGCTGGCCGGCCTGCGCGCCGCGGTGTCACACTGAGGGGGCGCGGAGTCCGCCGCCACACTCGCCGTCGCTGACGCTCTCCGCTGAGGGTCGCTCCCGCCTGAGCAGTGAGCCCCGTGTGGGGGGCCTCTAGACTGTGTGCATGAGGTGCCGAACCAGGCGACGCAGCCGAGGGCGTGTTGCCGTCGGCGCCGCCATCCTCGCGGTGGTTACAGCCGCGACGCTCTCTGGATGCGCGGGAACCTGGTTCAAACCGGCCGCACCCGCGCTGCACATCTCGGTCGATGACTGCCCGGTTCTGCCCGGCGCCGTGCGAGATGTGAGCAATGGCAAACCGCTGACGCGGTTGTTACTGCGCGAAGATGCACGGCCCACCGCTGCGCTGTTGTGCACCTACGAGGCGACGACGAATGGTGTCGATACGGCCGATACAGCCAGTGCAGTCGATGCGGCCGGTTCGACCGAGGGGCCTGCGGGCGTCGTGACCCTGATGCAGGGTGTACACGTGCAGGAGACCGATGCGGTGGCGCTCGCCACGAGCATCCTGACGCTGTCGCTCGCGCCGCAGTTCGGTGTTGCGGGGTGCCCGATGGATGCGGGCGGAACATTTGCCCTGATCGTCTTTCACTACCCCGACGGCGCCGACACCGACCTGTATTACCACGACACGGGATGCGAGACGCTCGACAACGGGAGTATCGGCGCCGGTCAGGTGGACAGCACCAGCTTCAACGACTTTCAGGTGAAATTCAGCGACCTGATCGGGCCCGTACCCGGCGCGTTCTGAAGCGGGGCTCAGATGCCCTGAAGCGAGAACATGCGGTCAAGAAAGACGGTGCCCGCACCCAGCAGGCCGCAGTCGTCGGGGCGGGTTGCCGTGGCGATGGTGAGCCTGTCGGTGGCCAGGGGCAGGCACTCGGCGTAGAGCATCGCACGCACGCCGGTGACGAAGACCTCCGACTGGCTGAGCACGCCGCCGAGCACCAGACGGTCTGGGTTGAAGAAGTTGACGATGGTAGCGAGCACGCCGCCCGTCATACTGCCGGCCTCCCGTAGAAGGCGGGTGGCCACCGGGTCGGCGTCGCGAGCAAGGGCGATCATGTCTTCGACGGTCGCCACCTCGCGCCCTGCCGCCTGCAGTTCGCGAACCAGCGCGTTGCCGCTGGCCAGGGCGTCGAGACAGCCCGTGCGACCGCACGAGCAGGCAACGGGCGGCGCGCCGGGCACCGAGACATGACTGATGTCGCCAGCCGCCCCGCGACTGCCGGTGAACAGCTCACCGCGGGCGATGATGCCGCAACCGATGCCCGAGCCTGCTTTGACAAAAACCTGGTCGGGTTCTCTGCGATCGCTCGCGGCATACTCGCCGAGGGCCATCAGATTCGCGTCGTTGTTGACCAGAACCGGTACCCCCGCGAGTGCTCCCAGAATCTGGGCCACGTCGATGCCGTTCCAGCCGGGCATGCGCGACGGAGCGATCACTCGGCCCGTCTCGGCCGAGACCGGCCCCGGCACACCCACCGACAGCCCTCTCAATAAGAGCTGCGAGTAGGCGGTGCTCTCGGCCAGCATTGTCTCGAATTCGGCCCAGACGCGCTGCAGCACGGGGTGCGGCCCGGCGGCGACGTCGAGTTCGATGTCGATGCGCGCCACGAGTTGCCCCGAGAGGTCGACGAGCCCGATGGAGGTTCGGTCGATTCCGAGGTCGATGCACCCCACGATGCCGCCGTCGTGGCGAAGCGCCAATCGGCGGGGTCGGCGGCCGCCTCGGGAGACGCCGTCACCCACCTCTATAACGTGGCCGAGACCGATCAGTTCGTCGACCCGGGCCGTTACCGTCGACGGCGACAGGCCCGTGATCTTCGCCAAGTCGGCCTTCGAGTCGGCAAGGCCCGCACGAAGCGGGCCGAGGATCGCCAGGTTCTGGGCCGAGAACCGGGTGAACGAGGGGGGCACTCTAGAAGCCATTCGATCCATCCATTTGCCCGAGCTTACTCCATAATCAAACAAAGAAACTCGAAATATGCGTGCAACAATAGATTGTTAGTTTGATTTACCAGCAACATGCTCATGGATGACCGTGGGTGGGTAGATCACGATGACAGTGGCGATGCGGCCAGGCCGCATCATGATTCGAAGGCGGCACCTGTGGCTCACGCACCGACCAGTACGGCACCGGCGATGGTTCAGATGACCGCCGTGCAGAAGCACTTCGGCGATCACCACGTTCTGAAAGACATCGACCTCACCATCGCACCGCGCGAGGTCGTCGTGGTTGTCGGGCCCTCTGGCTCTGGCAAGTCGACACTCTGCCGATGCATCAACAGGCTCGAGACCATCACCTCCGGCAGCATCTCGGTCGACGGTGTCGAGCTGCCCTCCGAGGGCAAGGCCCTCGCCCGGCTCCGCGCCGAGGTGGGAATGGTGTTCCAATCGTTCAACCTCTTCGCGCATCGCACCATTCTCGACAACGTGACGCTGGCGCCCATCAAGGTTCTGGGCCAGCCCCGCAAAGAGGCCCAGGCCGAGGGTCTTCAGCTGCTCGAGCGGGTGGGTATCGCCGACAAGTCCGACCAGTTTCCGGCCCAACTCTCGGGCGGCCAGCAGCAGCGCGCCGCCATTGCCCGCGCGCTCGCCATGAAGCCGAAGGTGATGCTCTTCGATGAGCCCACGAGCGCCCTCGACCCCGAGATGGTGAGCGAAGTGCTCGACGTCATGACGTCGCTGGCGAGTGAGGGGATGACCATGGTGGTGGTCACCCACGAAATGGGTTTCGCCCGCCGCGCAGCCGACCGGGTCATCTTCATGGATGACGGTCGCATCGTCGAGCAGAACACCCCCGCCGACTTCTTCGACCGGGCGTCGAGCCCCCGCGCCCAGGCCTTCCTGTCAAAAATCCTGCCGCACTGACTCCTGAACCCAGGCCCCTGACCCCAGGCCCCACAACAGCTTCACCCTGCACCGAAAAACGAAACGCGAAACGAAAGAAAGGTTCCACCCGTGCCCAGCACACGAAAAACCCTCACGCGAGGCATCCCCCTGCTCGCCATCACCGTCACCGCCGCCCTGGCCTTCAGCGCGTGCTCGTCAGACAGCTCAGCTGTGCCCACCTCCAACCCGACGTCGAGCGCTTCGAACGCACTGTCGTCGGTGTACTCGAACGCGGCCGTGGCCTCGGCTGCAGACCTGATTCCCGATTCGACAATGGCGAAGATCAAGGCGCGCGGCAAACTGATCGTCGCCGAAGCGCTCGATGCACCGCTGCTCTCGCAGCAAGACCCCTCGAACCCCGACAATGTCGAGGGTTTTGATGCCGACCTCGCCAAGCTGCTGGCCATCTACATTCTGGGCACACCGAGCGTCGAGATCATTCCGCCCGCCTCTGAGACGCGCGAGGCGCTGCTGCAGAACGGTACCGTCGACGTGGTCTTCAACACCTACACGATCACCACCGAGCGTGACGCGCAGGTCGACTTCGCGGGCCCGTACCTGCAGTCGGGGCTGGCCGTCGCGGTGAAGAGCGACAACACGAGCATCCAGAGCGTCAGTGATCTCGGTGGCAAGACGGTCATCGTCGGTGCGAACACGCCCGCCGTGACCGCTGTTCCCGAGCAGCAGCCGACCGCCAAGGTCGTCAGCTTCGCCACCGACCCCGAGGCCGTGCTGGCTCTCACCCAGGGCCGTGGTGACGCCTACGTTCAAGACTTCACGCTGCTCGCCAGCGATGCTGCCTCGAACAAGGCCATCAAGGTCGTGGGCCAGCCGTTCACGACCGAGTCGTACGGCATCGGTCTGAAGAACAACGACACGCAGTTCAAGTCGTTCATCAACGCGTGGTTGACCAAAATCGAAGCCAGCGGTGACTGGGCGAAGGTGTGGAACGCCACGCTCGGCTCAGCCGTGACGTCGTCGACGCCCACCCCGCCCGCCATCGGGTCGGTTCCCGGTTCCTGATCAGCACCACCTGATTCCGAAGGCAGGGCGAGAGCCCGGGCCTGACCCACGATGAGATCGACCAGCAGAGGAACGCGATGAACATCTTCGCAGACAGCGCCGGCCCGCTGCTGTCGGCACTCGGCACCACCATCATGATGGCGGTGATCGCCGGTGTCGCAGCGATCGTGCTCGGAACGATCGTGACGGCCGCGCGCATCAGCCCCATTCCGGTGCTGCGCGGCATCGCGTTCGTCTACGTGCAGTTCTTCGTGAACGTTCCCCTGCTGGTTCTTCTCATCCTCGCCGTCTTCGCTCTGCCCGACGCCGGGCTGCTGCTGCCGCTCACGCCGACGGCCATCATCGTTCTGGCCCTCTACGAAGCGGCCTATGTCGCCGAGGCGATCCGCAGTGGTGTGAACACCGTGGGCACGGGCCAGATCGAGGCGAGCCGGGCGCTCGGGTTCACCCTCGTGCAGACGCTGCGGCTCGTGGTGGTGCCGCAGGCGCTCCGCGCGGCGGTGCAGCCGATCGGCAACGTGATGATCGCCCTCACGATGAATACGGCTCTCGCCGCGGCCATTGGTGTGGTCGAGCTCACCTCAGAGGCGAACAAACTCAACCTCGTTCAGGCTCAGCCCATTCTCATCTTCAGCGTCGCGGGCCTCGTCTACATGGCGCTCGCGCTGATCATCGGGCTGAGCGCCGGCAGAATCGAAAAGAGAGTGGCGATCAAACGATGAGTGCATCTTCTTCGCACCAGCCTGCGGTCTCGCTGTACGACGAACCCGGGCCTCGCGCACAACGTGCGATCCGGCTGTGGTCGGTTGTCGCCGTCATTGTGGTCATCGCCCTGATCGTGGCCGCTGCGGTGCAGTTCGGTTCGCACGGCCAACTCGACGCCGAGCGCTGGACGCCGTTTCTGAGCGCCGGAATCTGGCAGTACCTCTTCGTGGGGCTGTGGGGCACCATTCAGGCCGCCGCCCTCGTGGCGGTGCTGGGCGGGGCCTTCGGGCTGGTTCTGGCACTCGGCCGGCTGAGTCGCAACCCGGTCATCCACTGGGTCAGCACCGCCTACATCGAGATCGCCCGCACGATTCCCGTGCTGCTGCTGATCTATCTGATGCTGTTCGGGCTGCCGCAGCTGGGTCTGAACTTCCCGCTGCTGTGGAAGCTGGTGATCCCGCTCACGGTGGCGAATGCGGCGGCGTTCGCCGAGATCATTCGGGCGGGCATCCTCGGGCTTCCCGCCGGCCAGTCAGAGGCGGCGGCCAGCCTCGGCCTCTCTCGCGGGCAAGCCATGCGACTCGTCGTTCTGCCGCAGGCCCTGCGGTTCGTGACGCCCTCGCTCGTCACCCAGCTCGTGAGCCTCGTCAAAGACACCTCGCTCGGCTATATCGTGGCGTTCACCGAACTGCTCTACCGCGGGCAGGTGCTCGCGGCATACAACCACTTTCTGATTCCCACCTTCGTTGTCGTGACGGTCATCTACCTGGTTTTCAACGGCGCGCTGTCGACCCTGGCGTCGCAACTGCGTCGCCGACCGGGCAAGCGCAGCCTCGCAGAACCGAGTACCAGTGCGCCTGTGGTCGGCGTCCCCGTCACCGACTCGTCGATCCGCTAGGAGCACCACATCACTACCCCCACCGATGCACCGCGACCGACCGTCGTGGAAATCTGCATCGACGACCTCGCCGGTGCCCTCGTGGCTGAACGCGCCGGCGCCCAGCGCGTGGAGCTCTGCGCCGACCTCGTCGAGGGCGGCACCACGCCCAGCCTCGGGTTGCTGCGAGCAGTGGCTCGCGAAACATCGACCATCGGTATTCAGGTCATGGTGCGCCCGCGGGGCGGCGACTTCGTGTATTCGGCGGCCGAGCTGGCCGTGATGTGTCTCGATCTCGAGCAGATCAGGGCGGTCTCCGAAACTATTCCGGGCCGTATCGGTGTCGTGCTCGGCGCGCTGACGACCGGTCACCGGGTCGACGTCGCCGCGATGCGGCAGCTGATCGCGGCGGCCGGCGAGCTGCCCGTCACCTTTCACAAGGCGTTCGACGAGACGGGCGACCTGGCCGCGAGCTCCGACGTGTTGGCGGGGCTGGGGGTGACGGCCATCCTGAGCTCAGGGGGCGCGCCGACCGCCGAGAAGGGTGCTGCCGCCCTCAAACTGCTGATCGAACGTTCGGCGTCAGGCCCCCGGATGCTCGTGGGTGGCGGCGTTCGACCGCACAACGTTCGGGCGCTCGTCGCTGCCACCGGTGCAGGCGAGGTGCACCTGCGGGCCCAAGTGCCCTCTGCCCGCGGCGACGGAACGCTCGAGACCGACCGCGCCCTCGTCGAGCAACTGATCGCGGCAGTGGGTCCTGACGCAGCGCCCGACATCGAGGCGGTGCTCGCGCTCGATATCGGCGGCACCAACCTCAAGGGCGCCGTGGTCGACTCGCTCGGCCGCGTCGTGTTGGCAGAGACGCTGGATGCGGGTGCGTCGGGCGACGAGTCTCTCGAGCTCGTGCGTACGCTGCTGCTGAGGCTCAAGCAGCACGCTTCGGAGGCGGGCTGGAACGTCATCGGCGCCGGCGTCGTGACGCCCGGCATCATCGACCCGGCCACCGGCACTGTGCGGTACGCCTCGACGCTGGAGTGGACCAATGTAGCGCTCGGCCCTGTGCTCAGCGCCGACCTCGGTATTCCCGTGGCCATCGGCCACGATGTGCGCTCGGCAGGGCTTGCCGAGGCGCTCTTCGGTGCCTCAGCCGGGGTCTCGAACTCGGTGCTCGTCGCCATCGGTACCGGGGTTGCTGCTGCCATTCTCAGTACCGACCTTCCCGTGGTGGGGCACCTGACGTCTGCCGGTGAACTCGGTCACATTCCGGCGCTGCCGCACGGCGAAGACTGCACTTGCGGGCAGCGCGGCTGCCTCGAGGTCTACATGTCGGGTGCGGGGCTCGCGCGGCGGTACCAAGCGCTCGGCGGGCTCGACAGCCTCACCGCGGCTGAGATCGTCGAGCGGCAGGGCACCGATGCGGTTGCCCGACGGGTGTGGGGCGACGGCGTCGAGGCGCTCGCACTGGGTCTGAAGACAGTGACCCTTCTTCTAGACCCTGCCGTCATCGTGCTCACCGGCGGAGTGTCGCGTGCCGGCGCCGCTTTGCTCGACCCCGTTCGCGAGCAGCTCGCCGCCGCGCTGGCCTGGCGCTCGGCACCGCCCGTCGAGACCTCGGTTCTCGGCACCTCTGGTAGTCGTATCGGCGCCTCAGTACTGGCCTTCCGCGCCGCTGGGCGACCTGACACGCCCGCCGAGTGGATGCTCGACAACCTGCTCGGCCACCCCACAGAGTCGCTCGTTCCCGCCCTGCCCGCTGCCTCTCGAAAGAACTGATCCCATGGCTGAAATCATCATCGTCGACACCCCCGCTGACGCGGGCGCGGTGGCCGGAGCGGCGATTGCGCTACTCGTCGACCGCCGACCCGACGCGGTTCTCGGGGTCGCGACCGGTTCGACGCCGCTGCCGGTCTACTCCGACCTTCGGGAGCGGTTGGCCGGGCGCGACGTGTCACAGGTGCGTGCCTTTGCGCTCGATGAGTACGTGGGAATCGCCCGCGACCACCCCGAGAGCTACCACAGCATCATCGACGCCCAGGTGACGGTACCCCTCGGCCTCACGCGCGGGCTGGTGCAGGTGCCCAACGGCCAGGCCGACGATCTCGAACAGGCTGCGCTCGAGTACGACGCGGCCATCCGGGCTGCCGGCGGCATAGACCTGCAGCTGCTCGGTATCGGCACCGACGGACACATCGGTTTCAACGAACCCGGCTCGTCGTTCGCCTCGCGCACCCGGGTCAAAACGCTCACGCCGCAGACCCGCAGCGACAACGCCCGATTCTTCGCCTCGGTCGACGAGGTGCCCCGGCACGCGCTGACCCAGGGCCTCGGCACTATCCTCGAGGCGCGCCATCTGGTGCTGCTGGCGTTCGGCGAATCCAAGGCAGAGGCCGTGGCGCGGGCGGTCGAGGGGCCGATGAGTGCGCGGGTGCCGGCCACGGCCATCCATCTGCATCCGCACTGCACGGTGATCGTCGATCGCGCCGCCGCGAGCCAGCTCGTCGACACCGCGTTCTACGAATACGTCTTCGCGAACAAGCCCGCCTGGCAGGGTATCTGACATGTCGAGTGCGAACCTGCCGAGCCCTGCGTTGCCGAGCCCTGCGTTGCCGAGCCCTGCGTTGCCGAGCGCCGCGCTGCCGAACGTCGCAATAGCGGGCCTCGCCATCGAGTCGAGCACGTTCTCGCCGGCGCGAACCGATGCCGCCGCCTTCCGGCCGCGGCGGGGTGCCGAGGTGCTCGAGGAGTACCCCTTCCTCGCGCCAGGCACCCCCCTTCGCCGGGCCGCCAACTGGCTTCCGGCCCTCACCGGCAGGGCTCTGCCCGGCGGCATGGTCACCGCGGCTGCGTTCGATGAGCTCGCCGGCGAGATCGTCGAACGTCTCTCGGTCATGCCTTCGCTCGACGGCCTCTACTTCGACATTCACGGGGCGATGAGCGTCGAAGGCCTCGATGACCCCGAAGCCGTTCTGCTCGAGCGCATTCGCGCGGTGATCGGCCCCGCCGCGGTGGTCTCTGCCTCGATGGATCTGCATGGCAATGTGTCGCGGCGGCTCGTTGAGCTCGTAGACCTGATCACCTGCGACCGCACCGCCCCCCATGTCGACACCGAAGAGACGCGCGAGCGAGCGGTCGGCAATCTCGTTCGGCAGCTCGGGTCGGGTGGCCCGAAGCCGTTCAAGGCGTGGGTTCCCCTGCCGCTGTTGCTGCCGGGGGAGAAGACTTCGACGCGCCTCGACCCGGCGAAGAGTGTCTACGCCCTGGTGCCAGAGGTCGAAGCGACCGACGGTGTGCTCGATGCGGCCGTGTGGGTGGGCTATGCCTGGGCCGACGAGCCGCGCAACCGGGCGGCGGTGGTCGTCACCGGCAGAGATGCCGCAGCCGTGGCGGCTGGAGCGGAACGCCTGGCCGCCGCCTTCTGGAAGGCCAGGGCCGACTTCGAATTCGTCGCAGCCACCGACACGTTCGCAGGGGCGCTCGACACGGCGCTCGCGAGCGATCGTCGCCCGTTCTTGATCAGCGATTCCGGTGACAACCCCACCGCGGGCGGCGCCGGCGACGTGTCGTGGGGGCTGCGGGAATTGCTCGCACGGCCTGAATTCAGGTCGGCTGACGCACCGAGTGTCATCTACGCCTCCCTTCCGGCCCCCGATGCCGTAGCTGAGGCCGTGCGGGCAGGGGTGGGCGCTACGGTCACCGTCTCTGCGGGAGCCGAGGTCGACCGCCGCCACGCGGGGCCGGTCACCTTCGAGGGGGTTGTGCACAGCATCCGGCACGGCGACCCGAATGCGGTCACCGAGGTGGTCATTCGAACCGGCAGCGTGTTCGTCATACTGACCGGGCTGCGCAAGCCATATCACCTCGAACGTGACTTCACCGAGCTGAACCTCGACCCGCGTTCGAGTGCCATCGTCATCGTCAAGATCGGCTATCTCGAACCGCAGCTGTTCGATTTGTCAGAGGGGTGGGTGCTCGCCCTCACCCCGGGCGGCGTCGACCAAGACATCGCACGACTCGGTCACCGCCGGGTCGAGCGGCCCATCTACCCGTTCGATGCCGACATGCCCGAGCCTGATCTCGGCGCGCGGCTCATCGGTGAGGCAGAGTGAGCCGCCCTGCTGCTCTCAGCTGCCGAGCAGTCGCACCAGACGGGCACTGTCGCGCGGAACGACGGCATTGATTCCGTCGCCGATGCGGTAGCTCAGCAGCCCTTCGGCCAATGCAGCCGAGCGGGCCTGAAACTCGGCCAAGGGCAGGTCGACCGCGGTATCGACGGCTCCGTTCAACCAGAGCCGGGCATCGGCGGGGGTGAGAACAGAGGGCCACTCGCGCGACTGCGCCCCCGGGCGTTCGCCCGTGAGCAGTGCCACCGTCAGAATGGCGCGCCCATTCACGACGCGGGTCGTGAAGACGCCCATTGCCGAGAGAATCGGTTCGGTTCCGTGAACGTAGCGCGGTTCGGCGACTGCGCCCGAGCGCTGCCACGCGTAGAAACCGTTCAGCGGCACGAGACAGCGCTGGCGGGCGAGCGCGGCCGCGAACAGCCCGTTGTTGCCCACGCGGTCGACGCCGATGGCATACACCGGCTTCAGCTCGCCGGTATTCCACGCGGGCGAAAGCCCCCAGCTCGCCGTCTCGAGAGTGAGCGTTCGAAGCCCGTGCTCGAGGCGCTGCCGAACAACGACGATTTTTCTGTTGGCGGCGAAATGATACGACGGCCCCCACCCAGAAGTACGGCTGGTCGCGGCGCCGTAGAACTCGCTGATCTCTGCGGCGGTGTGGGCGAGTGCGAATGCGGTGCGCACGCTATTTCTTCCGTGATACCCGTGGTGGCGGGGTCAGCGTCTGAAACACGAGGGGATAACTGCGGCTGCGGCTGCAGAATCGGGCATAATGGCCATTCGTTTCTATGAAAGCTGTCGCGCTATCGCTCAGCACTGGTGCATACGTGGGAAATCGATCACATCATACACGCCGTATGACGAGTGCGTGAGAGAGGTCTAAGTGGTCGAAAAACGCGTGAATCCGCGGGTCGAACGCACAAAGACACGTGTTCTCGAGGTGGCGCACGAGCTGCTCGACGAGCTTGGCCCAGCGGGGCTGACCTACACCTCTCTTGCGAGCCGCAGCGGCGTGACCCGCCAGACGATCTACCAGCACTGGCCTGAGCGCGACGCACTGCTCGCCGATGTCATTCTCACCGGCCCTGACGTCGGGTATCCGGTGGCGGGCCCGGATGCGCGCATCATCGTCATCGACTTCCTGGCCAGTCTGCGTGATGACGCAGCGGGCCGATCTGAACGAACAAAGCCAATGCCCAGCAGAATGAGCACTCCGCCGGCCAATTGCGCCGGCGTGAGCTGTTCGCCGAGCAGCAGCCACGCGTAGAAGGTCGCTGCCACGACTTCGAGCAGCCCCACGAATGAGGCCAGTCGCGAACCGAGAATCTCGCTCGCCGAAATACTCGCGGCATACGCCACGGCGGTGCTCACCACACCCACCACGACGAGGGGCAACCACCACGGGCTCTGGGCGCCGAACATGCTCACGTCGGTGAATGTCAGGGTGAAGGGCACCAGCCCGGTGAGGCCTACCGCGCCCAGAAGCATGCCGCCGAGCAGCAGCCCGAACCCCGCGAAGGCGACCGCGGGCAGCCCGTCACTCGGGCGGGCGGCGACCACGTAGTAGAGAGCGCAGCCGACCATGGCGATGAGGGCGAGGATGATTCCCAGGGCATCCACCCCGCCCGCGCCGGTGGGCGACACCACCAGCACCAGGCCGATCAGCGCCACGGCAGACCCGATGAGCACTGCCGGTTTCGGTCGGCGGCGGGAGATCGCCCACACACTCGCCACCAAGAGGAGCGGTGCCATGTATTCGATCAGAATGCCCGTACCCACCGGAATGCGCTGAATGGCACCGAAGTAGGCCAACTGTGTTCCGGCCACACCGACGGCCGCCATGGCGAGTACACGCCACCGGGCGCGCCAGAGCGCCGACCACCGACCGCGAAGCGAGTATGCCGCCACCGGCATGAGTACCACGCCGCCGACGAGAGCACGAATGGTGACGGCAGCAGCCGGGCTCCAGCCCGCCTCGAGTAGCGGCTTCACCAGCGCGCCAGACGTGCCGAAGGTGGCGGCGGCGATCACAGCGATGACCAGACCGGTCGACGTCGACGGGTTCTTCACGGGCACTCCTGACCATTCTCGGGGTGTGGCTCCGGTTTGTTGCAGAGCGGTGCGGGCCGCTCTTGCGGGCCCTTCGAGATCGACGGTAGTCTCACGAGGAGTAAGGAGTCAATTTGCATTTTGCCCCTGACACCGAAGACACTCTGGCGTTCACCGTGGCGCTGGCCAATACGGTCGCCGGAGCTACGCGAACCGGCACCGACGAGCTGTCGAACGTGGCGCAGCTCTCGCTGCTGCTCAGCCGCTTCCAGTACTCGGGGCGCATCGATCACGACGAGCTCGAACTGGCCAATGTTCGACAGACCCGAGGCCGGCTCAGGAGCGTCTGGATGCTCGAGCGAGACCTCGCCGTCACCGAGGTCAATGCAATGCTCTCTGACGCGGGGGCTTTGCCGCACCTGGTTCGCCACGACGACTCCGACTGGCACCTGCACGCCACCGACCCGGCTGCGCCCTTGGCAGAGCGCATTCGGGTCGAGGTCTCGCTGGCTCTGGTCGACGTGATCCGCACCGATGAGAACGGTCGGTTGCGAGCCTGCGCGGCGGATGACTGCGAAGGTATTCTCGTAGATCTCTCCCGCAACGGGTCGAAACGGTTCTGCAGCATCCGGTGCGGAAACCGAATGAACATGATCGCTTTTCGCGAACGCGCGCTTCTCGACTAACGCCACGCGGCGCACCTCCAGCGGTCATAGATAGCATGGCCCTCGAGAGTCAGTCGAAGAGAAAAAGAGAACCCATGTCTGTCGTCAAGATCAATGCCATCAGTGTTCCCGCACAGGCCGGTGCCGAGCTCGAGAAGCGCTTCGCGGCCCGCGCCCGCGCCGTCGACGGGTTCGCCGGCTTCGAGGGCTTCCAATTGCTTCGCCCGGTGAAAGGCGAATCGCGCTACTTCGTCGTGACCACGTGGGACACCGAAGAGAACTTTCAGGCCTGGCTCTCGAGCCAGTCGATGGCGACTCACGGCAGCGGTGCGACGGCCCCTGCAGGCCATGGCGCTGCCACTGCTGCCGGCAGCGCGCCTCACGCTGCGCCCGCGCACGAGGGCGGGTCGACCCCCGGCCACGGCGGCAGCGCCAAGCCCGTCGCGACCGGTGCAGAGCTCCTCGAGTTCGAGGTCGTCGACCTCTCCGCCGCCAGCTGACCGCAGCGCAGCGCTGCGCTGGCGCTAAAGTCGAGTTGACGCCACCGGAGGCCACCCATGACCGATCAGTCCGCCGACAACACTCGGTTCGCCGCCCTCGGTGACGAGTCGTTTGTTTTGCTCACCACGTTCCGGAAGACCGGCGTGCCGGTGTCGACACCGGTGTGGGTGGCCCGCGACGGCGACGCACTCCTCGTTATCACCCCCAGCGAGAGCGGCAAGGTCAAGCGGCTCCGCAACAGCGGCCGGGTGCAGCTACAGGCGTGCGGGCGGCGCGGAACGGCCAAGGCCGGCGCCCCGGTGGTCGACGGTGTGGCCGAGATCCTTCCCGACTCAGAGACCGCACGGCTGCGTGCGAACTTCCGAGGGAAGTACGGCTTTGAGTTTTCGATTGTGAACTTCATCGAACGGCTGGTCGCCCGACAGCAGAAGCCGCGCCTGATCGTGCGCATCACGGGCGGCGTTTGAGGCGACCAGCTACATCGCAGTCGCTCGATCGGGCAGCCACTCGTGCACCATGAATGCCCCAACCGTCGCTGCAACGGCCACGCATTCGGTGCCCAGCAGGGTGAGCCCCGCCGATCCGGTGTCGACGACGAACGCCGCTACGAAGCTCGCGGCCGCCGCGGCCAGCGCCGCGACGAAGCCAGCCATCAGCACCCGTATGCTCACGCGCCTCAACGTGGCACTGGCAGAACGGCCTGAGCCTGAACGGCCCCCGCCGCTGCCGCGCGCGCTTCGGCGGTCGGCGCCAAGTGGGAGTCGAACGAAGGTGGAGACCGCCAGCACGAGGGCAACGGCCCCCACAACATCGCTCAGCCGATGCCAGCCGAAGGCGAGCAGCTGCACGACAACGATGGAACTGATGACGGCCCCGGCGATGCTGGCTAGAGCTCGAAGCGCAGCGGGAAGCACCAGCAGCAGGGCGATGCAGACGGATACGTACGCTGTCATATGCCCGCTCGGGAATGTATTGTCTCCAGACGGTGACTGAAACATCGGGCGATCGAATACGACGTATTTCAGTATCTGCGTGAGCGCGTTCGACACGGCGATGACGAGCACGGCTGCAACTGCCCGGCCTCGCCGCCTTCGAAACAGCGCGATTCCCGTGATGAAAGCGGCGGCGACGGCCAGGCCCGGAATCGACACGAGCTCGAGCAGCACCGTGGCGTTCTGTACGAGACCGGCGGCCGCGAGCGCTTTGTCTTCGAAGCTCTGGCCGGTACGGGTGAGCACCGCGAGCAGGTACACGCACAGTAGAACGGTTGTCGAGGCCAGTGGTATGAACAGCCGCATCGCTGTCGTCGAGGCGGCGGCGATGTGGGAGCTGCGGGCAGCATCAAAGGTGCGGGAGGGTGGGTCGGTGACGGGAGCGCGGCCGGCGGCCGCAGTGGTGGCAAGAGCAGTACTGGCGGAGACAGTGGTCGCGGAGACAGTGGTAGCCGACATGCTTACACGCTATGCAGTGAACCGGGGAGCGGGCCGAATGAACGCTCGGTGCCTCCTATGAAGCGTTCGTTGTCTGAAGCGCCCCTGTCGCTGGCCGCACAGTACACGCTCTTCGCTCGCTCGTCACGCCTTTGATTGGTGCGTTCGCCGGGCCTACAGTCGTGCTCTGAGCGACGAGGAGAAAGCGTGTCGACTGTGAGCAATGCCGCGAGCAACAGTACCGAAGGTGTCAAGAGCATGGTTTCGGCCCGTATGGACCGACTGCCATGGACCAGGTTTCACTGGTCGATCGTCGTCGGCCTCGGATTTTCGTGGGTGCTCGACGGGCTCGAGATTCAAATCGTGGCCTCGGCCGGTTTTCAGAAGGAACTGCACATGTCGGCCGCCGAGGTGGGCCTCGCCGGCACGATCTATCTGCTCGGCCAGATTGCGGGGGCGATCATCTTCGGGCGGCTCTCCGACAAGCTGGGCCGCAAGAAGCTCTTCATTCTCACCCTCGCCATCTACCTCGTGGCGAGCGCAGTGGCCGGGCTCTCGCCGAACATGTACTTCCTGTTCTTCTTCCGCTTCTTCGCCGGCATGGGTATCGGTGGTGAGTATGCGGCCATCAATTCGGCCATCGACGAGCTGATTCCCGCGCACTACCGGGGGCGCGTCGACATCGCCATCAACGGCACATACTGGGGAGGTGCTGCCCTCGGGTCGGCCGCCAACCTCTTTCTGCTGAACCCCGACATCTTCACCGAGAACATCGGCTGGCGCATCGGCTTCTTCATCGGCCCGGTGCTGGGCCTTGCCATCATCTATCTGCGCCGGCACATCCCCGAGAGCCCACGCTGGTTGATGACCCACGGTCGAGAGAAAGAGGCCGAAGCGACGGTCGATGACATCGAGGGTCGCGTCGAGCGCGAGGGCGGTGTGCTGACGCCCGTCGACCCGAAACTCGCGATAACGGTGAAGGCTACGGCGAGCATCCCGTTTCGGCAGATTCTGCACATTCTGTTCAAGCAGTACCCGAAGCGCACCCTCGTGGGTGCCACCATGATGGTCACCCAGTCGTTTCTGTACAACGCCATCTTCTTTACCTATGCGCTGGTCTTGCAGAACTTCTATGGCACGAGCCCGAGTTCGACGCAGTACTTCTTCTTTCCGTTCGCCCTCGGCAACCTGCTCGGGCCGCTGCTGCTCGGTCATCTCTTCGATGTGTGGGGTCGGCGGCGCATGATCTTTCTCACCTATGGCATCTCGGGCGTCGTGCTCGCGGTGTCGGCCATTCTGTTCAGTGCTGGCACGCTGAACGCCGCCACGCAGACGATCTTCTGGTGCGTCTCGTTCTTCTTCGCCTCAGCCGGTGCCTCGAGCGCCTACCTGACGGTCAGCGAGATCTTCCCGCTTGAAATCAGAAGCCAGGCCATCTCGTACTTCTTCGCCCTCGGCCAGATCGCCGGTGCCGGCGCGCCGCTGCTCTACGGCATTCTGATCGGTGACGGTTCAGACCGCGGCCCGCTCACCTTCGGCTATTTTCTGGGGGCCGGCATCATGATCGTGGGCGGTATCGTCGCACTCGTCTTCGGTGTGGATGCTGAACGGCGCTCACTCGAATCGATCACTCGGCCGCTCTCTGTTGTTGACGCCCCGAAGTGAGTGTGGAATCGGCTATCTGACTGAGCAGCACCTCTTTCACGGTGAGCCCGTAGGCGTTCTTCAGGGCCCGGCCGAGCTCACGTACACTCGAGAAACCCGCCTGCTCGGCGACCTCGGCGCTGGTGCGGTGGTTCTCGGCCGGCGATTGCATGCCAAGCATTGCCATCATGATGCGACGGTCTCGAATGGCGTCGGTGGGCGTCGTTCCCACGCTCGTCGAGACGAAGTTCTTCTCCAACTGGCGAAGCGAAATGTCGAGCTGAGTAGCCAGCGAATGGGCGCGAAAGCTGGTGTCGGCAGAACCGAGGGCGATCAGAGACTCTGCTTGAGCGCGCAGACCGAGGTCATGTTGGTTTGCGCGCAGATGGTAGTTCTCGTCTTCGAGAAACAGTGCGCCGACGAGCTGTGCCACCACGCTGGCGGTGGGTTCGGCCGGTATCGAGTGGTTTTGCACGATGTCGATCAGGGCGCTCAGAAACGAGAGGATGGGCGAGCGCCTCGCCGTGGAGTACGCAAAGCTGCCGAACGTGTTCGCCAGCACCACATTCTGTTCGGTGAGCCGCGTGCGCGGGATCGAGACAATGGTCAGATGGGTGTCGACGGTCGAAGCGACACGTACCTCTGCCTCACCCGTGAAGTAGGCGACCGAGCCTTCGAGGAAGCGCAGCTGACGGCCTGCATGGTGAACCGTGAAGTCACCGCTTCGCACGAATGCCGCGGTCACCGTATCGGGGCCGGCATCGGGAACCAGTGTGATGGCAGAGGTGAAGGCGGTCTGAACGCAGTCGACGAGAGTGACGTCGTCGAAGCTCCAGCGAGCGCCGGTCATCGAGAACGCTGCCGGGTCTGTAGCCGGAGTCACGGTAGCAGGAAGGCGGCCGATGCCGATGGCGCCTTTCAAGACGAACGAAGATCGCCTACTGCTGCCGGTCATTTTCGCGCTCGCTTCGAGAGTTTGCGGTGACCGGGGTCTTGGGCTACCTGGATTCGTCTTTCACCGTAGCTCGTTTTCGACCGCATGCGGTCACGATCTGAGAATGGGGTTGATTGTGCCCTCAGCCAACGAGCGGCTTCTCGCCGTGGGCAGCCCCGCTCTGGCCGCATCACCGCCACCGGCCAAGCCCATCCAGCTGCCAGCAGTCAGCTGCTCACTTCGGGCGCAGCCGCGAGGAGGGCTCGGGTGTAGTCGGCCGTCGGAGCTGAGAAGACCGTCTCGGTGGGGCCACTTTCGAGAACGCGCCCGTCTTTCATGACGAGAACATCGTCGCTGGCGTGCCGAACCACGCCGAGGTCGTGGGTGATGAAGAGGTAGCTGAGCCCGAGGGTCGACTGCAGGTCATCGAGCAGGTCGAGAATCTGGGCCTGCACCGAGACGTCGAGACTCGAGACCGGCTCGTCGCACACGATGATCGCCGGGCGCGCGGCAATGGCGCGGGCGATGGCCACCCGCTGCTGCTGGCCGCCCGACAAGAACCTCGGCCGACGGGTGGCCGTGGCTTGGGGCAGGTGCACCGCGTCGAGCAGGCCCGCCAGGTCGGTGCGCCACGGGTTGTCACCACCGGCCGCTCTGCTGGCTGGCGTGCGGGTTGCTGTCTCGACAGCAGCCGCTTCGCCCACACCCGCACCGACCCTGAGGGCGTCGCCCAGAATCTGACCCGCCGTCAGCCTCGGGTCGAACGAACTCAGCGCGTCTTGGTAGATCGCTCCGATCAACGGGCGTCGGCTGCGGCGCTGCCCCTCGGGGGAGGTGCTCCACTCTTCGCCGAAGAGTCGAACCTCTCCGGCATCCGGATGCTCCAGAGCGAGTACCAGCCTCGCCAGCGTGGTTTTGCCCGACCCCGACTCGCCGACGATGCCGAGGGTCTCGCCGCGGCCCAGCGTGAAGCTGACGCTGTCGACGGCCTGCCGTTCGCCGAACCGACGGCTGAGGCCTCTGGCTTCGAGCACGATCTCGCGCGGTGGCGCTGTGGGTTCGGCTACGGGCGGGGTGTAGACGGGCAGAGCGACGGGCAGAGCGACGGGCAGGGCAGAGGGGGAGAGGCGGCGGCCGCGAGGCTGGCTGGTGGGCACCGCCGCCACCAGGCGGCGGGTGTACGGGTGCTGTGGGGCATCCAGAACCCGGCGGGTGGGGCCGAACTCGACGAGTGAACCGGCTTGCATGACAGCGACGCGCGAGGCGAGCCGGCTCACGACGGCAAGGTCGTGGCTGATGAGCAGAATGGCCGTGCCCTCGCTCTGCAGATGGTGAAGCAGGTCGAGGATCCCGGCCTGTACGGTGCTGTCGAGCGCGGTCGTCGGCTCGTCGGCGATGAGCAGTCGGGGGCCCAGGGCGATGGCGGAGGCGATCAGCGCGCGCTGGCGAAGGCCGCCCGAGAGCTCGTAGGGGCGCTGCCCCGCCCGCAGTTCGGGCTCGGGCATACCGACAGCCGTGAGCAGCTCGATGACGCGGGCCGCACGTTCGGCGGCTGACGCACGCGTGTGCAGCCGCAGGGTGTCGGCGATCTCACGGCCGACCGGCCGCAGCGGATCGAGCCCCACGAGCGCGGCCTGCGGAATGTAGCCGATGCCCCCCGCGCTGCCGCGGAGCGCTCGCCAGCGGCTTCGCGAGAGACCGCGCAGATCGGTGTCACCGAACCGCAGCATGTCGGCGTCGACGCAGGCACCGCTCGCGAGCCCGAGCAGCGCCCGCGCCGTGACGCTCTTGCCCGAACCCGATTCCCCCACCAGCCCTACGCACTCGCCCGGCTCGATGTCGAACGAGATGCCGGCGACGGCCGGTGTCTCCTGCCGGGCGAACCGCACGGTGAGAGCGCCCACCTCGACCAGCGGTCGCACCATCTGCGGGCTCACGACCGGTGAGCCCGCCACCCGCGGGCTCACGATGAGCGCTTCCGCTGCTGCAGGGCACGCCCGAGCAGCGTCGTCGCGGCGGCGCTCAGCACGATGAAGAGACCGGGAAAGAATGTCATCCACCAGAACGACGAGATGTAGGTGCGGCCCGCTGACAGCATGGCGCCCCACTCGGGTGCGGGAGGCACCGCGCCAAGCCCCAGATAGCTGAGCGAGGCAGCCCACACGATCGACTGCCCGATGCCCAGGGTTGCGATGACGAACAGTGCGCCGGCGACGTTCGGCAACAGGTGGCGCACCAGACGTGACGCGGGGCCGTGCCCGAGCACGGTAGCGGCCTCGATGTAGGGCGCTGCCCTCACCTGCCGCACCTGGCTGCGGATGAGCCGGGCATATCCCGGTGCTGTCGAGAGCCCCACCGCGATGGTCGACGTGACCACCCCCGGCCCGTAGATCACAATGAAGAGCAACGCCAGCAGCAGCCCAGGAAAAGCGAACAGCACTTCGAGCAGCCGGGTCGTCGAGAAGTCGAGCCAGCGCGGCCCGAGGCCCGCCAGCAGCCCGAACACCAACCCCAGTCCGATACCGATGGCCGTGGCAGTGAGCCCGATGGTCACGGATGCCCGGGCACCGTGTATCACCCGTGTGAAGATGTCGCGCCCCGATTCGTCGGTGCCGAAGAGGTGGTTGGCCGATGGCGGCTGAAAGCTCTGCAGCGGGTTGATGCCGAGCGGATCACCCGGAGCGATCAGCCCCGGCGCCACCGCCGCCACGACCAGCAGCAGAATGACGGCGCCGGCGAGCACTTCGGCCACGCTCACACCGCGGGCGAGACGGTGGCCGCGACGATGCCTCCGTTGGCTGCTGCGCTGCCGGCCGCGCTGGGCGGCAGGCGGCTCTGTCAGGCTCGGCGAGATGATCATCGCGACACCGCCCGAGCGGCCAGCCGGGGGTCGATGAGTCGCTCGGCAAGGTCGGTCGCGGTCGTGACGAGCATGTAGCCGAGCGCCACGACGATGACGACACCCACCACGAGGGGAACATCGCGCCCCTGTACCGCCTGCAGCAGGCTGCGACCAAGGCCCGGCCGGGCGAAGATGGTCTCGACCACCACCGCGCCGCTGAGAAGCGAACCGAACGCCCAGCCGGCCAGGCCGATCGCAGGAATCGCGGAGTGCCGCAGCGCGTGCCTCCAGAAGACGCCGTTCTCGTTCTCGCCACGGGCGCGGGCCGAGAGCGCGAACGGCGACGACATCGCATCGAGCAGCGCCTCGCGCATCACCTGGCCGAGAAACCCGGCGAGGGGAACGGCGAGAGTCAACGCCGGCAGAATGAGCCCGCTGGGGCCTGGCACGCTCACCGGGGGCAGCCAGCCGAGCGCTGTGCTGAACAGCACGATGCCGAGAATGGCCAGCCAGAAGTGTGGCACGGCCGCGGCCACCACCTCGAGAAACGAGGCAACGGCCGAGGCGGCACGGCCGCCCCGCACAGACCAGGCGGCCACTGCAAGAGCGATGACGACAGCCACGCTCAGTGCAACCACGGCCAGGCCGAGCGTGGGTGGCAGTGTGTCGGCGATCACGCTGGCCACGCTCTGGTGCAGGGCGTACGAGCGACCGAGGTCGAGGCTGGCGAGTCGCCCGAGAAAACGGAGGTACTGCAGAAGAAGCGGCTGGTCGAGGCCGTACTCGGCCCGGGCATCCGCCAGTGCGTCGGCACTCGCCTCTGAACCGGGACCCCCGACGATGGCTTCGGCGGGGTCGCCCGGGATGAGCCGGATAGCGAAGAACGTGACCGTCGACACCGCCCAGAGCACAAAGACCACGCCGCCCAGGCGCAGCAGCAGCCAGCGCAGCAGGGGAGCGGCGGGTGTCATGCTCCGACCGTAGCGCGGCAGAGCGCCTACTTCTGTAACCACGTGTCGTAGAGAGTGGGGGTCGAGACCGTGGGCATCGCCCGCAGACCCTTCACGACCGAGCGCTGCAGGTAGCCGTTCTGCTGGTCGTACAGCGGCAGAATGTAGAACCCTTCGAGCACGATCTTCTGCGCCTGCGTGTAGAGCGAGGCGCGTTCGGTGGCATCAGAACTTTGGCTGGCACGGGTGAGAAGGTCGTCGAGCGTGGGGTTCGTGACCTGCGCGTGGTTGGCGAAGTAGCCGCTGGGTGCGGGCTTCGTGCTGGCCGAGTCGAAGAGGGTTCGCAGCACGTCTGGGCCGACCTTCGTGTAGGGCGCGCTCACAAGGTTGTAGCTGTTGGAACCGAGCGCTCCGTACCAGCTCGAGAGGTCGAGCGGCTCGAGGTCGACTTTGAAGCCGGCTTGCTTAGAGGTGGCCTGCAGCTGTTCGAACAGTGACTGCTCGGCGGGAATCGACTGGTTGGTGCTGACCGGAAACTTCAGTTCGAGCACCTGGCCGTTCTTCACGCGGTAGCCGTCGGTGTTGCGGTCGGTCCAGCCGGCCTTGTCGAGCAGTGTGGCGGCGGCAGCCTGGTCGTACCCGAAGATACCGGGCTCGGAGTAGCCCAGGGGCTCGATGCTCGACAGCGCCGAGTACGAGCGGGTTGCGGTGCCGAAGAACAGGCTCGTCACGGCGTCGTTCACATCGGCCGACCGAATGAACGCTTCGCGCACGTTCGCGTCGTCGAACGGCGCGATCGACGAGTTCAGTTCGATGCGGTCAGAGGCGCCCGGCCGCGGTGCGGAGAGATAGCTGAGGTCGCTCGACTTCTGCGCCTGAACGATGGTGTCGGGCTGCACATTGTCGATCACGTCGACTGTGCCGGCCTGCAGAGCTGCGTAGCGCGAGGCGGAGTCGGGCAGAAAGCGCCACTCGATGCTCTGCAGGTACGCCGGGCCCTGGTGGGCTGCGTCAGCGGGCGGGGAGTTGTAGGCGTCATTGCGGGTCAGCGTGATCGACTGCTGGCGGTTCCACGTGGTCACGGTGAACGGGCCGGTGCCGATCGGCGAGGCGCAGTTGTCGGCCTGCGAACGCTTCAGCGCGGTGGGGGACTCCATGGCGACCCATGGCATCGAGAGCGATTCGAGCAGGGCGCTGTCAGGCTGGCTGAGCGTGAAGTGGGCGGTGTGGGCATCCGGAGCGGTGACAGATGTGACCTTCGCCAGAGCGAGGTAGCCGGTCGACGAGGCCGTACTGGGGTTCTGCACGTGGGCGACGTTCGCGGCTACGGCTGCGGCGTCGAAGGGGGTGCCATCGGTGAAGGTCACATCGTTCTTGAGCGTGAAGTCCCAGCTCAGGCCATCGGCTGAGGTCGTCCACGCTGTGGCGAGCCACGGGATGATCTTGCCGGTCGAATCGCGGGAGACCAGCGATTCGAGGTACTGGGTGGCCACCAGCGCCTGCGGGTAATTGCCGCCCACGTGCGGGTCGAGGCAGGTGGGTTCGGCGTCTCCGGTCGCGTAGACGAGCGTGCCGCCCGCGACAGGGGTGCTGGTCGCGGTCGAAGCGGGGCTGGCGGTGCAGCCGGCCAGCACGGCGGTGACGGCTGCGGCGGCCAGGAGGGGCATGAAAAGGCGGTTCACTCGAAAACTTTCGTCGATGCTGCGATTGATGGACTCAGTCCACAATTACATCACGGCTGAGACGCGCCCCGGCCCCTGCCCGCCCTGTTCGCTCTGTTCGAGCAGGGCAGTGAGCGCGTCGAGGGCCGGCACCTGGCCCGTAACCAGCTTGCGAAGGGCATCAGCTCGGGCGACCCAGCGCGCGTCGTCGATTTCGGGAAACTGCTGCAGGCGGCCCGAGCCGCGCGGCCACTCCAGCTCGAAGGTGTTGCTTCGGGCGAACGCGATCGGCTGCTCGCAGCGGGCGGTGAACAGGCGAACGACCTTGCCCGAGCGCTGCCGAAAATCGCCGAGCAGAACGTAGGGCAGGGCGGGGGCATCCACCCCGATCTCCTCACGAAACTCGCGCCGCGCGGCCGCCAGAGGGTCTTCGATGGTGTACTCACCCTTCGGCGCCGACCACGCCGCAGCGTCTTTCTTCGCCCAGAACGGGCCGCCCATGTGCGCGATGAACACCTCGGTCGAATTCGCGTCGCCGCGATAGAGCAGGATGCCCGCGCTCGTCGTGCCCGCCATAGTGTGTTCCTCTCTCCCGTGTTTCGCAGGGTCGTTCGAATCAGCCCCGCTGCTCGAGAAACGTGCTCGCGCGCGCCGCCCGCGCAAGCAGCTTAGGCTGGGAACACGTCTTCTGAAGAGGGGTCTGCATGATCGTCGTCATCGCTTTCATCGCCAACATTCTGGTGGCCCTCGCCACACCGGTGGCCGCTGGCGGCCATCGGCGTGTTCACAGTGGGCGCCGTCATCTCGGTCATGCACGGGGTGCAGCAGCTGTTCGCCCCCGAACCGGCCAGTGACTTCGCGATCGCCTATGTCGTGCTGGGTGTCTCTGCGGTACTCGAGGGCGTCTCGCTGGTGCAGTCGCTCGTGGAGGTTCGCCGCACCAGCTGACGGGTGATGCGGCGTACGACTCGATCGGCTCGATTGAGACCGACGAGCGGGTCGAACAGACGGTACTCACCTTGTCGGTCGACGACGAGCCCTCGCTGGTGTTCGACCAGCTCACCGCTTGACGCCTGCTTCACCGGGTATCACGCGCCGGGAAGCACCACTCCGTCGCCCGAGCGGGCGTTGTACACGAGCGTCTCGGCTTCGCCGTAGCCCCGGAACACGGCCAGCGCCTCGTCTCGACCCACACCCTGCGTCACGGTGATGCCCCGAGCCTCGAACTGCTCGGCCCAGTCATCGCGCATCGGGCCCTCGTCGAAGCCGGTGAGGCGTTCGAGCTCGGGGCCAGAACCTGCAACGACGAGATGCCGGATGCCCGACCACATGGCCGAGCCGTAACACATGACGCACGGCCGCCAGTTCACCACCAGTTCGAGCTCACGGTCACGGTCGGCGCCGAGATCCCAACTGCCGGTCTCGACCTGCGCCAGGCTCAGCGCCATGACTTCGGCGTGGGCAGACGCGATGCCGCTCTGCAGCACGACGTTCACCCCGACTGAGATGATCTCGCCGGTGGCCCGGTCGGCCACCAGAGCCGCGAATGGCCCGCCATTGCCTTCTCGATAGTTTCGGTCGGCGAGCGCATTGACCAGGGCCATGCGTTCGCCGGCCGTACCGAGCTGGGTCGGCATGGCCGGCAGCTCGGTGACGAGCCAGGCGGGCAGTTCGAGGCTGAGGCGGGTTCTCATCGGTCTCCTCCGGATGATCAGCTTGCGGCTGTGGCCAGAATATCAACCACGAACACCAGGTCGTCGGTTCCGCTGATGCCAGCCGAGCTGTTGCCCGCCGAGCCGTAGCCCTGGTCGGGCGGAATCACGACGATGACCTGCGAGCCGACCGTGCTGCCCACGAGAGCGGCTGAGAATCCCTTGATGACCTGGCCGGTTCCGAAAGTGGCCGGCGACTTGCCCCAGCTCTCGTCGAACACCTTGCCGGTCGACCAGATGACGCCCTGGTACTGCACGGTGACGCTGTCGCCGTCGGCAACCGTTTTGCCGTCACCCTTCTTCAACAGACCGATCTGCAGTGCGGTGGGCTGCGGGGTGCTGGGAATGGTCACCGTCGGGGTTCCGTCGGCCGCGAGGGCAACCGTGGGGAACCCGGCCGGAGCCGGCTGGTCGACGCCGGTGGCCTTGGTGGGCATGTTCGGGTCGAGCGTGGCCGACGGCGACGAGGTGGCAGTCGAGACCGGCGCGGGCTGGTCGTCTTTCACATCGATGACGAAGACCACGGTGTCGCTGGCGGCCACGCCGAGCGTGGTGTTGCCGTTGGTGCCCCACGCATCTGACGGGGGAACGACCGCGACGATGCGCGACCCGACGGTGGCGCACGAGACGGCCTTCACGATGCCCGGCAGAAACTGTGTGGCGTCGACCGTGACGGCCTGGGCGCCGATCTCGGCATCGGTCGTGGTGAAGAGCTGCGCACCCGACGTGCCGTTGTAGAGGGTGAAGTCAACCGTGGCGATGGAGCCGACGGCAACCTCTGTGCCGGTGCCGACGAAGTTGACTGTGCGCTCGGTGGCGGTTGTCGTCATGGGTGCCGTGAACGTGGTGGTGGGCAGGGCATCCAGTGCCCCCGTCACCTGCACGGCGGCGGAGTTCGCACCCGCTGCGGTCGGAGTGCACGGAACGGCGCTGGCGGTGGGGCTCGCGGAAGAGCCACTGCACCCTGCGAGGGCGAGAGCTACGGCGGCTGCAGCCGCGAAAAGGGCGATTTTGCGCATGAATCCTCAGATCTGAGTTATAACCAAACCCGTTCAGTTTGGTGCAGGCGGCTATGAACAAGCTGAACGAGGGGCTCGCTGACAGTCGTGAGATGGATTGTGTGACGATCTGCCCCCGACGTACGTCTTACCTGAGTACTGGGCGCAGCCTGCGACCGACGACAGACAGAGGAATCACACACACGTCATGGGCATGCTCACTTACGGATCACCCGGCACAGATCTTCACTTCGACGACCGGCTTCTCGCTCACCTGCAAGCGGTGATCACGGCGAAGCTGCGTCGCGACGAGAAGTTCGGGTTCACCTGCTCGGCGGGCGACGGCGGCGGATACGTGTCGGTCTGGGTGCACCCGGCCATTCCGCTGGTATTCCGGTTCGATGGAGCCGAGCGCCCGACGCTCAACCGAGCATGGATCGAGGCGCTCATGCAGAGCGCCAACAGCGGGGGAGGGCTGTCGGCCGTCGCTGAGCCGGCGTGAGGGCCTCCGCCGGGCATCCGGAACCGCTGCCGTAGGCTTGAGGCGATGATCACGCGACGAGAAGCAGCACTGAGGCTCGATATTCCGCTCGAGATGGCCTCGCGGCACGGCCTGCCCTCGCGTATGAGCGAGGCTGAGCTTGCCGCTATCGACGCCGACCCACCCGCGTGGCTCGTTCAGTCACGAGCGAACAGAACCGGGGCCAAACCGGTGTGGATTCAGCTGACATGCTCGATCTGCGGCTTCTCAGAGGCAGCGAGGCCCAAAAAATGGTGGCCCGCCTTCACCTACCTCAGCTGCGACTTTCACAACCCTGACGAACTGCCGCCCGTCGCACCCTCTGCAGTTCGCAGAGAATACGACGGGGTCGGCAGCCGCTTCGTCGGCGTCGTCGACGAGGTGTAGTTCTTACTTCTTCTCTTCGAGCTTGAGGGCGATGCCCAGGGCGAAGAACGTGGGTGCCCAGTGCCCGATGAAGATTCCCCAGCGGTCAGACTGAGCCTTGTCGTCGCCTTTGCGTGCCCGGCTGATGAAGTACGTGATGAACGACAGCAGGATGGAGCTGAATCCACCGGCATACGCCCACTCGCTCTTGAAGCCGAGTTCGTTCAGTTTCTCGATCATGGTGACTCCTTGTGTGTTGGCATTCGTGTCAAGTGAAGTCTCCTTTGCTACTGACAGCGAAGGAAGGCCTTGACTTACGTGTGCCTACGCCTGACCGTGGCTGGCGCGTGAGCGCCGAGACAGCGAGTCGATGATCACGGCGAGAAGAAGCACGGCGCCGGTGATCATGTAGCGAATCGACGAGTCGAGGTTGAGCAGCGTGAGTCCGCTCGAGATCGACTGGATGACCAGAATGCCGAGCAGCGCAGACCAGGCGCTGCCCCGACCGCCGAAGAGGCTCGTACCGCCGATGACAGCTGCTGCGATGGCGTTGAGGTTGGTGTCGCCACCACCGCTCGACAGGCTGGCTGAGGTGAGCCGTGCCGACGCGAGCAGACCACCGAGAGCGGCGAACGTCGAGGTGAGGATGAACACCGAGATGTAGACGCGGTTGACCCGGATACCGGCGCGGCGTGCTGCTTCGACAGACCCACCGACGGCGAAGACCGAGCGGCCCCACTTGGTGCGGGTGAGGAAGTAGTTCATCACGACGACGAGCACAACGAAGAGCAGGAACATCGCGCCGAGCCCGCGGTCGGTGGCCAGATACGACACCGCGAGGAGCAACAGAATGAGCAGCAACACGGCCTTCAGCAGCATGACCGACAGCGCGCCGGTTGACAGGCCCGCCTTGCGGCGGCGACGTGACCGGCTGTAGTCAGACAGGAACAGCGCTGCTGCGGCGATCACCGCTAGGGCGTATGCCGCCCACGGTGGCAGAAAGGTCGCCTGGGCGAACTGAACGATCCATGAGTCGTAGGGCAGGTTGATCGAGCCGTTCGGCCCGAGCACCTTGAGCTGCAGGCCGAGGAAGGCGAGAAGCCCGGCCAGGGTGATCACGAAGCTCGGAACACCGAACCGGGTGAAGAGCAGACCGTACAGGTAACCGATGGCGGCACCCACCACGAGAGCGACGATCACCGCGAGGGCGACGGGCCACTTCAGCTGGGTGAGACCGACGCCGAGAATGGCGGCGGCGAGGCCGCTCACTGATCCGACGGAAAGGTCGATCTGGCCGAGCAGTAGTACGAGCACGATGCCGATGGAGATGGTTCCTACGGCGGCACACTGCAGGGTGAGGTTGACCAGGTTGTTCGCCGAGAGGAAGTTCGGGTTGAGAATCTGGAAGATGACGCAGATGACAACGAGCCCGATGATGACCGGTAGCGACCCGAGGTCTCCGCCGCGCACCCGCTGGCGGAACGCCAGTACGGCGCCGCGCAGGCCTTCGGTTCTGACCAGTCGTTCGTCTTGCAGGTCTGCGGCGCGTTCGGCCGGGGTTTCTGAGGGGGAGGTCATGACTGCGGGTTCTCCTCGGTGCCGGGTGCAGGCGTCTCGTGGGTGCGGAAATCTTCGGTGATGCCGGATTCGACAGTGCCGGTGCCCGAGGCATCGGCTGCGGCTGCAGCGGCGGAGGCTGACCCTGCGTGTGCGCTTGCGCGGCGGGTGACGACGTTGTCGGTGGCTCCGGTGATTGCGGAGATGATCTCTTCGTAGCTCACATCGGCCACGTGGAAGTCACCGTTGTTGCGGCCGAGGCGCAGCACCACCACGCGGTCGGCGACAGCCTGCACATCGGCCATGTTGTGGCTGATCAGCAGTACGCCGAGCCCGCGTTCGCGGAGTCGCTCGACGAGGTTCAGAACCTCAGCGGTCTGGGCCACGCCGAGGGCGGCGGTGGGCTCGTCGAGAATGACGACGCTGGGTTCGCCGATCAGTGATCGTGCGATGGCGACAGTCTGGCGTTGGCCACCCGAGAGCGAGGCGACCGCGATGCGCACCGAGGGAATCTTGGCTGAGAGCTGGCGCAGGAGGCTCCACGCGCGCTGCTCCATCTCTTCTTCGTCGAGCGAGAGCCCGTTTCTGATCTCGCGACCGAGAAAGAGGTTCGACACGACGTCGAGGTTGTCGCAGAGGGCGAGGTCTTGAAAGACGGTGGCGATTCCGAGCGCACGCGAGGCCGTAGGGGTGGGGATGCTCACCACCTGGCCGTCGAACATGATGGTGCCCGAGTCTTGCGGGTGCACACCCGCGAGGATCTTCACCAGGGTCGACTTGCCGGCCCCGTTGTCGCCGACGATGGCGACGACTTCGCCCGGATAGATGTCGAGATTGATGTCTGTGAGGGCGCGAACAGCGCCGAAACCTTTTGATACGCCTTTGAGCGAGAGAACGGGCTCGCGGGTAGCACCTTCGGTATCGGCGACGGCGGATTCCATCGTCACGATTTCTCCTTTGAATTGCGGTGGTGGGGTGTGAACAAACGTGTTACGCCAAAGTAAACCCGGCCGGGGGTGTCAAGACACCCCCGGCCGGGTTTTTACTTACGGGGTTACTTGACTCCCGCGGCGGCGCACTTGGCTGCGTAGTCTGCGGTGCAGATGTCAGAAGCCTTGTACAAGCCATCGGCCACGACGGTCGACTCGATGTTGTCGACCGTGACAGCCACGGGCACCAGCAGAACGGAGGGAATGGAAGCCCCGCCCTTGGTCGTGGTGGTCGCGCTGGCAGCAGGCTTGGTGCCCTGGGCGAGACCGACGGCCAGCGTGGCAGCCTGCTCTGCTTCGGGCTTGAACGCCTTGTAGATGGTCATGTACTGGTCGCCGGCAAGAATGCGTTGGATGCCTGCAAGCTCAGCATCTTGACCGGTGACGGGGGGCAGGGGGCTGACATTCGCACCCTTGAGGGCGGCGATGGCGCCACCGGCGGTACCGTCGTTGGCTGCGTACAGACCGGTGATCTGGCTGCCGAACTGGGTGATCTGGCCGGCAACCCAGGTCTGGGCCTGAGCCGGGTCCCATCCGGGTGTGTCGTACTCGGCGAGGATCTTGTAGCCCGAGGTGTCGATGACCGAGTGGGCGCCCTTCTTGAACAGCGTGGCGTTGTTGTCGGTCGGTGAGCCGTTGACCATCAGAATGCCAGCGCCAGCTGCGACGCCGTCTTTCTTCAGTTTGTCGACGAGTGCCTGGCCCTGCAGCTGGCCGACCTTCTCGTTGTCGAACGAGATGTAGTACGACGAGTCGGGGCTGTTGATGAGCCGGTCGTACGAGATGACCGGCACGTTCTTGGCCTTCGCCTCAGCAACGATGGATGCCGCGGCCTCACCGTCGAACGGGTCGAGTACCAGCACGCTGACGCCCGAGGTCAACATCGACTCAGCCTGCTGCTGCTGCTTCGATGCGTCGCCGTCGGCGTTGGAGTAGAGAACCGTGCAGCCGGCGCAGAGCGCTTTGACCTTGGCCTCGAAGTAGGGCTTGTCTGCGCTTTCGTACCGTGCTGTCACGGAGTCGGGCAGAAGCAGACCGATCTTGGCACTCGATGCGCTGGCGGTCGAAGCAGAGTTACTGTTCGACGACCCGTTCGAACACGCGGTGAGTGAGCCGGCTGCGAGCAGGATTGCGGCTGTGGCAATGACCGCTCTCGTGGTGGCGATCTTCATTGAGAAACCTCCCGTAAATGTCGCCCTCATTGGCGACTGGAGCGAGCTTTGCATCTTTCAAGTTTGTCGTCAAGTCTTGAAGACAAGCATTAGATAACAAGTTAGACACTTCTGTCGTCGGGTACGATGTTCACTCGGTCGATGGCGAATATCGCCGCCCCGAGAGCGGCAGCGCGTGCGCCGAGCTGGCCCTGCACGATATCGGGCATCAGGTCGCGTCCCACGATGATCGATCGTTCGACCGCATGGCGCAGCGGGCCGAGCAGAAGCTCGCCCGCGCGCGAGAGCTCGCCGCCCACCACGATGCGTTCGGGGTCGAGCAGGTTGCAGAGATTCGCCGCTGCAACACCGATGTGCCGCCCCGCGTCGGCGATGGCGCGCATCGACACGGGGTCACCGGCCATCGCGCGCAGCACGATGTCGTTGAGTTTGAGCGAGCCGAGCTGGTCGCGCAGGCCGTCGAGTAGCGCGGGACCGCCGGCGATGGCCTCGAGGCATCCCCGGTTTCCGCAGCGGCAGAGCGGGCCGTCCTCGAGGATGGTCGTGTGCCCGAACTCGCCGGCGACACCGTTGTGCCCGCGAAAGATCTCCCCGTTCAAGATGAGGCCGGCCCCGATACCGTCGCCGATGTCGAGCGTCACGGAGTTTCTCTTGCCGCGCGCCGCGCCCAGCCGAAACTCCGCCAGAGCCGCCAGATTCGCCGCATTGTCGACGTAGACAGGCCTCTTGAGGCGGCGCTCCATGACGTCGGCGACGGCCACGCCGTCCCATCCGCGCATGATCCCGCTGCGGGCGGTGGTACCGGTCTCGGCATCCATCGGCGCCGGTACGGCGATGCCGACCGCCAGCAGGTCTTGCATCGACGCGTCGACCGAGTCGAGCATGTCGGCCAGCAACAGGGTCGTCTTGTCGAGCTCGTTGTCGGCGCGATGGTCTTTCGCCAGTGGCATGTGGTGCTCCGCGACCACGGTGTGGGCGGCATCGGCGAGGGCGATGCGCATGTGTCGGGTGGAGAAATGCACACCGACGAACAGCCCCAGGGCGTGAGCGAGAGTCACGTGCTGGGCCCGGCGACCACTGCGAGTGCTCGGGGCGGTGTGCAGCAGACCAGAACTCGACAGCTCTTTCACGATGTTCGAGACCGTGGCGGGTGAGAGCCCGGTTGCGCCGGCGAGCTCGACCTGGGTCAGGCCGCCGTGCTTCTTGATGGCGTCAACAATGCGCGCCCGGTTGGCTTCACGAAGTGAAGTCTGTGATCCGGGAGTGCGCCTTTGGTCTTCCACTTGAACAACATACAGCGCGTGTCAAGCCGCCCCGCCCGGATGCGCGGTTCAGTGTCAGGCTCCCAGCGTGGGAACACCGGTGCTCTGCGGGCTGAGGGCGAGCGCGATTCTGACGGCCGCGACCACCCAGCCGAGCACGACGAGCGCCGACCACAGCCAGATCGGGGCCATTCCGCGCCCGGCGCGGCGCTTCATGACGATCGAGCGGCCGAAGACATAGACGCCGGCGGTGAGGAGAAACGCCCAAGCCCAGTGGAACGGCCTCTCGAACCCGCGCCGCCGGAGCGTCTTCCAGTCGAAGTAGGCCAGCACCACCGCAGCGCCGTAGACCAGCAGACCGAGCAGCGACAGCCCGACGTTCGCCGTCGACGATGCGCTGGCAGGAACCCGACCCGGGTGGGAGAGCGCAGTGACCGCGCGGGCGACCCCGGAGTAGTCGTTCGTGAGCGCCGACAGAATCGACACCACGGGGAGAAGCGTGATGATCCAGATGAAGGCGTTGTAGACGGCCCGGCCGGGAGCGCCGGCTACAGCCCCGGCCGCAGCCCCGCCCAGAGCCGCGGTGCCGGGGCCAGCGGCGAAACCCGCCTGCGGGGCCGCATACGCGCCGGAAGTATCGGGGAACACATGCTCGGTCCACACCGACCCGTTCCACCAGCGCTGCTGGGGGTGGCCCGCGGGGTCGGGGTACCAGCCCGCCGGCGCGATCGATGCGTCTGGTGTCGTCATGTCTCCTCCGAGCGCCAGCGCAGATCGGGCGCTCGCGGTGGTTATCCTATGCGAGATCGCCGCCGCTCATTCAGGCTTGCGGTCGATAATGAATGCATGATCTCTCCTCAGCTCGCCCGCGCCCTCGGTGTTGCCGGCCTGCGATGGCGGCCGACCTCCGGCGACATGTTTGTCATCGATCAGTCGGGTTTCGAAGGCGACGTCTTCACACTCAGCGACATGACCATCGAAGCGCACGAATTCGCAACGGGCACGGTGCTCGGTTTCAATGGCACCACCGAGTGGGCGCTCGACTCAGTCGCCCTCGACGACGCCCTGTGGCTGCCGGCCGAACACCAGCTGCGAGCGTTGCTGGGGTCGACCTTTCGGGTGCTCCGTCGTATCGCGGCCGGCGCGGCCGGTGACGGCTCTGACGACTCGTTCGGGCTCGGAGACGATGGTGGCGACGAGTACGAGGTCGAGATCGTTCTCGCCGGCCAGACCCGAGTGTTCGCCGCCATCGACCCAGCCGACGCGTATGCGGGAGCGCTGCTGGTGCTCATCGGCGCATCGAGCGACTCGGTCGAGCCCTCGCTCTGACGAGTCTGACGCCGGTGACGCCGGTGACGCGGGTGACGCGGGTGACGCGGCTCAGCGCGTATCGGCGACTCGCGCCTCGAACCGGGCTCGCGCCTCGACGGCGAGCACAGCGCTCAGCTGCGTGGCGAGAAACGTGGTGGGGGCGGCGGGCGTTGTCCAGGTGTCGTTCGCCAGAAAGCGCGGCGGCGTGAGGTTCTGCCAGAGCAGGTCGGTGCTGACGGTGAGAAACCCGGCGGGCATCCGGAGCCCCTCGCCAGAGACAGCGGCGAGGGCCTCGATGAGGCGCTCGAGGGAGCGCACGAAGATGCCCTTGAAGAGGCCGATGTCACCGCCGCCGTGCGAATCGAATGACACGTTCTCGCCGGTGAAGACACCCGAGGGTGCCAGGGTGCCGATGGTGGTTCGGGCGGTCTGCAGCGCGCGTTCGATCAGTGCCGGCTCTGCGGTACGGTCGAAGGCTTCGATCAGTGCACCGATGTAGAGGCCCTGGTTGTAGCTGAAGCGCCAATCCAGGTCGAGTGTGTGGTCTCCGGTGCGGTTGAGGCCGTCGGCGACCAGCCCGGTGTCGGCATCGACGAGCGTGGTCTCGAGAAAGTGCAGGGCCCGCTCGGCGTAGTCGAGGTAGCGCTGCTGTCGGGTGCGACGAAACAGCCGTGCCGAAAGTAGGGCGAACGCTCCATTGCTCGGGGCGTTCTTATAGTCGAGCTGCTGGGTGCGCCACGCCAGGCTCGGGCCGCCCGCGTCGTTCCAGCCGCGGTCGACGAGGTGCAGCCAGAGGGCCTGGGCGTCGATGAGGTACCGGTCACCCGGCTCGCCGGCCACCGTCGGCAGGGCGTCGAACAGCCGCAGGGCTGCGAGCCCGAGCCAGCCCATATCGTCGAAATAATGGTTGAACAGGCTGCCGTGATTGCGCGACCGGATGCCCGCGTAGGTCTTCTGGGCGGCCCGCAGCGGCCCCGTGCTGCCGCTGCGCTCGGCCGCGTCGACCCGCACCTCCACGGCGTGGGCCAGCCACCAGTAGTTGAACGCCGCGACCTGTGAGAGCCGCAGCGGAGCCGTGTTGCGGAGCCGCCCGCCGTGATGGCTGCCAGAGCGGCTGCCGAACAGGATTCCGAAACGGCCACCGAACTCGGTGCTGAGGGCGTTCTGCAGCAGATCGGCGCGGTCGGCCCACTGTTCGGCCGCGGTTGGCGGAGAAGTCTCGGCAGAGGGCGTGTGCGAGGGCGTGTGCGAGGACATCGGCGTGCTCATCGGGTCAGCGCAGCGCGGGCGCCACGTATCTGACCCAGGCCCAGACCGACACGCTCACGGCCGCGAAGGCGATGGCCGCCAGCAGCACGGGCACCGCGGTCGGCATGACGCCGGCGCGCTCGATCGACGAGCAGAGTACGGCCGCGAGCAGTGTGAATGAGACCACGGTGCTGGCGAGCCAGACGCCCCGTGACCAGGCGAACAGCGCCCGGCCGGCGAGGGGACCCAGGGGAATGAGCGCGATCGCGGCGGCGCCGAACGACCCGAGGGTCAGGGTGCTGAGAACTTCGGCGACGAAGGAGCTGAAGGCACCCGACGAGGCATCGACCAGACCACTCGAGGCCCATGCGGCGCCGCCCAGAACGAGCAGCGAGACCGTCTGCACAAGCGCCAGCTGGCCCTGGATGCGCCGCGAGGCTTCAACAGCACCGCCCACCGCGAGCACAAGCCCGAAGAGCAGGGCAGGGTCGAGGTCGAACAGACGTGACACCCCGGTTGCGGCGGCGGCAAGCAGGAGGTACTTCGGCGCGAAGACTGCCGTGATGGTCACACCCAGGGCGCGCCGCGCGAACACTCTCGGCACCACCACCGAGACGAGGTTCAGTACGGTGAACGACACGATGATCGCGCCGAACAGGCGAAGGTAGGCGGGCTGATTGTCGATGGGGCCCGACAGCATTCCGATGGCAGCCGACGCCACGAGCGCCAGAACCGCTATCACCCTCGGGCTGACCGCGATGTCGGGAACGCGGTCGAACTCGTCGCGAGACCGGTTGCGGCCGGTGAGTGCGCCGCGACGTTCGGCCCGCTGGCGGAGGGCCACGGCTGCCCCTGACGAGGCAAGGGCAGAGCGCGCCTGGCTTGCTGCCGTCGTGGAGGCCAGCGCCGATCGAGCCGAACCGAAGGCGTTGGCCAGCAGCCGTGCCGGTGCCGCCACGAGCACGAGAGCCGTCATCGCCACGATCAACGCGATCCACCAGTTCGACGCAGTCGCCTGGCCGAAGACCGGCTGCAGCGCAGAGGTGTACCGCGTGGCCCCAGCCCACGTGCCGGGGGTGTGGCCTGCCGCTGGGGGAGCAGCGCTGCCGGAGTCGCCCGGGCTGCTCGGCGCGGTGGGGGTCGCCGGGGTCGAGGGGGCGCCGGCGCCGGGTGCTGCGCCGTCGCCGTAGCCGCTCGAGCCGGTCGGCGGCGTGCCGGCCACCCCGGGTGATCCGGTCGCCGAGGGGGTCTGGCCGGGCGTGGGAGGGGTACTTCCCGCCCCGGGTGCGGGCGTGCCGCTGGGCGTTCCCGTTCCGGCTCCCGTCGGTGCTGTCGGGGTGGTGGATGCCGCACTGAACGTGAGCGCGAACGGAGTGCTTTCGCTGCTGATGTTGCCCGCCGCGTCTTGCTGCAGCGCCGACATCTGGGCTGTACCCGCTGCCACCGTTCCCGCAGTGCAGCTCCAGAGGGAGTCGACGACGGTTGCCGTGCAGGCCGCGTAGGCGCCTGCGAAGACGGTGACCAGAGCGCCGGTCTCGCCGCCACCCGAGATGAGTGCTCCGGTGAGTGCGACGGTTCCGCCAGTGGTGGGCGAGGTGATCGTGGGCGGCTGAGGCGACTCTGAGTCAATCGTGATGGTCACGCCCGCGCTCGACGGCGATGAGCCCCCGCTCCACGAAGTGACCTGACTGGCACGCAGCACCAGCGTTCCGCTGGGAATGTCGGCCCCCAGGTTGCACGCCCAGCCGCCGCGTGCGTCGGCGATCGCCGAGCAGCTGTAGGCACCGGCCGTGGCCGTGACGGTGGCCTGCGGATACCCGTTGCCGCGCACGGTGCCGTACCCGGTGGTGACGCCGCCACTCGAGCCTGAACCGGCCGTCGGGGCGTTCAGAAGGTTCACGCTCACCGATGCGCTCTGGTTGTCGTGGCCCGCGACGAGCTGCGTGATGCGTAGAACGACTCCCGGGCCGCTCGGCAGGCTCCCGCTCGAGCAGCTGAACGAGCCGTCGGCGGCCGCCGTGGTGAGGCAGAGCGGATCGGTCTGCGTGTTCGATGACAACTGGATGTCGCTTCGCGGCTCGGCGGTGCCCGTCACGATCACTGAGTCGCTGAGCAGTGATCCCGTGCTGGGCGAAGAGATCGAAGGGCTGGCCACCGGGGCGTCGGTGGGGGTCGTCGATGTCGGCGAGGGAGCCGGAGCTGGCGCTGGTGCCGTCGAAGGGTCGACAGTCTGGCTCGGAGTGGCTTGCGTGCTTTGGGTGCTCTGCGTGGCCGCCGTGCTGCTCGGCGGTGCCGAGGGGGCCTCTTCTGCCGAGGCGGCCGGGGCTCCGAAACCGGCTGTGGCAGCAAGAGGCAGCGCAATGGCGATGATGGCGAGAGCAAGCACCCATCGGGCGCGAGAATGAGAACGGGCGGGCGCCGATCGTGTCGGCGCGCCCGGGTCGGTGCTCTTTCTCAAATCAGTCACGTTGTTCCATTTAGCAAGGAAAACCGCGCAAAGTCAAAGCACCATGCGGTTGTATGCAAACAAAACCGTCACCCTAAAGGGTTACGCGGGCATCCGGTGATCACCGCGATGGTATTCGAAGGGCGTGCCAGGGTAGACAATGGCGCGCAAATGCCGACATAATCGCTCGATCACGTAGCCCGCGGCGGCGCTTCGGCGTTCTCTGGCAGAAGCCGACGAAAGAGATGGTCACAGTGCAAAGGGTCACAGTGCAAACCGAGACCGTCTTCGCCGAACCCACCCGGCGCGTCGGTGGCGGGTGGATCGCCCTCTTCGCCGCGGCCTGGCTCGGTATCTGGATGGCCCAGCTCACACCGATCCAGCTGCTGCTGCCTCTGCAGATCGAGAACCGGGTGCACACCGAGAACTGGGTCGACAGCGTCGTGGCGTTCGGCATCATCTCGGGTATCGCCGGGGTGGCCGCGCTCGTCACCTTTCCGCTGACGGGCGCACTCTCCGACCGCTCGACGTCGCGATGGGGCCGTCGACGCCCGTTCATCGCCGCCGGCGCACTGCTGTTCGCTGTCGCGTTGGTTCTGCTCGGCATCCAGAGCTCTCTCGTCGGCATCGGCGTGTTCTGGACTCTCTCGATCATCGGTTTCTGCATTCTGACCGCCTCATTCACCGCGGTGATCTCCGACCAGGTGGTGGTGGGCCAGCGCGGGTACGTGTCGGGCTGGCTCTCAGCGCCCCAGGCCATCGGCACGATTCTGGGGCTCGTGCTGGTGACCACCGTCTTCACCGCACAGTTCGCCGGCTACCTCGTGGTGGCCGTGCTCCTTGTGCTGCTTGTCGCTCCCTTCTGTATCTGGATGCCCGACGCCCGCCTGCCGCCCGAAGCGCGTGCCCGGGTCACCGCCCGCGCTTTCGTCGACGGGTTCTGGATCAACCCGAAGCGCCACCCCGACTTCGGGTTCACTCTGCTGAGCCGCGTACTCGTGAACACCGGCAACGCACTCGGAACCGCGCTGCTGCTGTACTTTCTCACCTTCGGGCTGAACGACAGCACTCCCGAAGACGACCTCATCGTGCTCACGCTCATCTACATGGTGTTCGTCATCATCGCCTCGCTCGGCGCGGGCGCCCTCTCTGACCGGCTCGAGCGTCGGCGCGCGTTCGTGTTCGCTGCTTCGGCGCTGCAGGCGGTGGCCGCGCTGCTGCTGGCCTTCGTTCCGAACCTCACCGTCGCGATGGTCGCCGCGGGGCTTCTCGGTCTCGGCTACGGCTGCTTTCTCTCGGTCGACCAGGCGCTCGCCACCCAGGTGCTGCCCGACCCGGTCACCCGGGGCAAAGACCTCGGCATCATGAACATCGCCACGGCGGTGCCGCAGGCGATGGCGCCCCTGCTCGGTGCAGGAGTGGTCGCCCTGTTCGGCGGGTTCACCGGGCTCTTCGTTCTCTCTGCCCTGTTCGCCTTCGCCGGTGCTCTCGCCGTCGCCCGAGTGAAATCGGTTCGCTGAATGCCCTTCACCCTCACCCGCCCCCGCGAGTTCGTCTGGCAGAATCCGGCCCGTTACTGGGGGGAGCTCACCGCGGCCACGGCCCACCTCGACACGCCGTTGGCCGCCCTCAGCCTGCCGGCGCTGGCGCACAACGCGTTCTCGATGCTCGATCGCGCGGCCGACAAGCCGCTGCGGGTGGCGAGCAAATCGGTGCGTGTGCGCGAGGTGCTCGACGCCGTGCTCGCACTGCCCGGCTACGCGGGGGTGCTTGCCTACACCCTGCCCGAGGCGCTGTGGCTCGCCGAGACCATCGATGACGTGGTGGTGGGGTATCCGACGGCAGACCGGGGGGCGATCCGGGCACTCGGGGCCGACGAGCGGCTGGCGGCGCGGGTCACGCTGATGATCGACTCGGCCGCGCAGCTCGACCTGATCGACTCGGTTGTCGCGCCGGGGCAGCGGGCGGGCATCCGGGTCTGCATCGAACTCGACACGGCCTATGTCACTCGCGCGCTCGGGCATGTGGGGGTGTGGCGCTCGCCGGTGTTCACCGCGGGTGAGGCACGTGTGCTCGCGCAGCACATCGCGTCGCGGCGGGGCTTCGAGCTGGTCGGCCTGCTGGGCTACGAGGCGCAGATCGCTGGGGTCGGCAATCGGCCGAGGGGCAACCCGGCACGTGGCCGGGTGCTCGACTGGATGCAGCGCCGGTCGATCGCCGAACTGGCCGATCGCCGAGGCGCCGTGGTGGCCGCGGTGCGCGACGTGGCCGACCTCGAATTTGTGAACGGGGGCGGAACGGGCTCCATCGAGAGCACCTCTGCCGATGGCTCGGTGACCGAGATCGCGGCCGGCAGCGGTCTCTTCGGCGGGCACCTGTTCGACACATACTCGCGGTTCAGACCGGCTCCCGCCGCCGCTTTCGCGCTCTCTGTTGTGCGCAAGCCCACCCCCGACATGGCTACGCTGCTGGGCGGCGGCTGGATCGCCTCTGGCCCGTCGCAGCCCGACCGCCTGCCCGAGATCGCTTGGCCCACTGGGCTCTCGATGCAGCCGCGCGAGATGGCCGGCGAGGTGCAGACCCCGCTCTCGGGAGCCGCAGCACGGGCGCTCCAGGTGGGCGACAGGGTGTGGTTACGGCACACGAAGTCGGGCGAGCTGTCAGAACACGTGAACGAGTTCCAGCTGGTCGACGGGTCGACGGTTCTGGATGCCCTGCCCACCTATCGCGGCGAAGGCAAGGCCTTTCTGTGAGCGCCGGTGGCGCCGGTGCCACGGGTGCCGTGTGGAAGAACTGGGCCCGCACCGAGAAGGTGACGCCCTTGCGAGTGGAGCGGCCCGCCAGCGTCGAAGCGGTTCAGCGCGCGGTCGTGGCTGCCGGGCGCTCGAGGCTCCGCATCAAGGCCGTCGGTGCCGGGCACAGCTTCACCGGCATCGCTGTGGCGCGCGGGGTGCAGCTCGACGTCTCGGCCCTCAGCGGAGTTCTCGCCGTCGACATCGCGCGCCAGCGGGTGACGCTCGGGGGCGGCACGTTTCTCCACCAGGTGCCGGCGCTGCTGAAGCCGTTCGGGCTCGCGATGGCGAACCTCGGCGACATCGACCGCCAGAGCATCAGCGGGGCGATCTCCACCGGAACGCACGGCACCGGTCGCCTGTTCGGCGGCATTTCGACGCAGGTCGTCGGCGCGGTGCTCGTCATCGGCGACGGGTCGCTCCTCACCGTGAACGAGACGCACAATGCCGAGCTGCTGCCGGCGGTGGCGCTCGGGCTCGGTGCGCTCGGCATCATCGTGGCGGTGACGCTGCAGTGCGTGCCTGCTTTCGTGCTGCACGCCCGCGAGGCCGCCGAGCCGCTCGGCGTGGTGCTCGAGGGGCTCGATGAGCGCGTCGAAGCGGCCGACCACTTCGAGTTCTACTGGTTTCCGCACACCCAGACGGCGCTGACGAAGACCAATACGCGGCTGCCCGGCGAAGCTCCGCGTGCGCCACTCGGGGCGGGCAAACGGTTCATCGACGATTGGCTGGTGGCGAACCAGGTGTTTCGGGTGACGTGTTCGGTGGCGAGGGTGGTGCCCTCGATCATCCCGAGCCTGAACCGCACAGCCGAGAAGCTGACCGGTACGCGCCAATTCAGCGACCACTCGGCCCGGGTCTTCGCCTCGCGGCGAACGGTTCGGTTTCGCGAGATGGAGTACGCGCTGCCGGCAGAGGCCGTGCCGGCCGTTCTGCGCGAGATCGACGCGTTGATCGAGCGGCGGGGCTGGCGCATCTCGTTTCCGGTCGAGGTGCGCTTCGCGGCCGCCGACGGCCTCTGGCTGTCGACCGCAGAGGGGCGGCAAACGGGATACATTGCAGTTCACCGCTACTTTCGTGAAAGCCACGCCGAGTACTTCGAGGCGGTCGAGGAGATCATGATGGCGTACGCCGGCCGGCCGCACTGGGGCAAACTGCACACGCGAGACGCAGCGTCGTTGCGTGAGGTGTACCCGCACTTCGACGCGTTCGGGGCGGTTCGCGATCGACTCGACCCGGCGCGGCTGTTCACGAACGACTATGTCGACCGGGTGCTGGGAGCGTGAGCGGGGGCGATACCGGCCGGCGGGCCGTTCCCGGCGCGCGGGTGCGGGGTGCGAACCTGAGCGCGGCGCCCACCGCCACGAGTGCCACGCGCGACAGCGCGAGGCCGGAGGCTGAGGCGTTCGCGGGCATCCTGCCGACCGGCTTCGTGATGGGCGTGGCAACGAGCGCCTTCCAGGTCGAGGGGGCCGTGCATGACGGCGGGCGCGAGCTCTCGGTGTGGGATGACTTCAGCCACCAGCCCGGCCGTATCCGGGGCGGCGCGAACGCCGACACGACGGCCGACCACTACGGCCGGTTCGCCGAAGACGTCGACCTGATGACCGAGCTCGGCATCGACTCCTACCGGTTCTCGTTCGGCTGGCCGCGACTGCAGCCGGGTGGCTCGGGCTCGCTGAACCCCGAGGGCATCGCGTTCTACGACCGGCTGCTCGACCGGTTGCTGGCCGCGGGAATCAGCCCGATGGCCACGCTCTTCCACTGGGACACCCCGGTGGAACTCCGCGGTGGATGGCTGAACCGCGACACCGCACACCGGTTCGGAGACTACGCGTACGAGGTCGGTGAGGTGTTCGGCGACCGCATCGACCGGTGGGTGACCCTGAACGAACCGGCGACGGTCATGCTGAACGGCTATGCGCTGGGCATCCATGCGCCCGGCTCGACACTGCTGTTCGACGCTCTGCCGGCCGGCCACAACCAGCTGCTCGGCCACGGGCTCGCGGTACAGGCGCTGCGGGCAGCCTCGGTGAAGGGGGCAATCGGCATCGCCAATGTGTACTCGCCGACCTCGCCGGTCACGAGTTCTGACGACGACGTGGCGTTCGCCGGGCTGTTCGACACCGTGCACAACACGATGTTCGGTGACGCTGTGCTCCTCGGCCGGTACCCCGAGGTGCCCGATGCGTTCGCCCGGCTGCTGCGGCCGATCGTCGAGGCCGACCCCGCTGACCTAGCCACGATTCACCAGCCGCTCGACTTCTACGGGGTGAACTACTACTTTCCCACCCGCATCGCGTCGGGCAGCGGGGGAGTGGCGTCGCCCGACGGCGAGGCCTCTGCCATGACGTCGCTGCCGTTCCACCTGGGGGCGTGGCCCGAATTCCAGCGCACCAACTTCGGCTGGCCGGTCGCCCCCGAGTTCATGACGGTCGCGCTCGAACAGCTCGCGGCCCGCTACGGCGACGCGCTGCCGCCCGTGTTCGTCACTGAGGGCGGTGTGAGTCTGCCCGATGAGGCGGCACCGGATGCCGAGACCGGCGTCACCCGCATCGTCGACTCCGCCCGCATCGACTACCTCACCACGCACCTCGAAGCCGCGCTCGAAGCGGCAGCCGCGCCCGGCGGAGCCACCCTTCTCGGTTACTACGTATGGTCGCTTCTCGACAACTTCGAGTGGGCCGCGGGGTACAGTCAGCGCTTCGGCCTCGTGCACGTCGATTTCAGCACCGGCGACCGCACTCCCAAAGAGTCATTCGCGTGGTTGCAACGGGTTCTCGAGGCTCGTTCGTAAGGGCCGCTTGCCCGGTAATTCGGCGGAATCGATCGAGACTGATGTGTCGCTGAGAGCTTGCCTGACGCGGTCTGTGTGAGAAGCCCTCAGTCGTTATAGTGGTGGCTATGGGATGGCTAATCGCACTTATCGTCGTTGTTGTACTCGTCGTGATCATCGGTATCTACCTGTGGGCTACCTACAACTCGCTGGTCACGCTGAACGTGCGCGTCGACGAGGCGTGGAGTGACATCACCGTCCAGCTGAAACGACGAGCCGATCTGCTGCCGAACCTCATCGAAACGGTGAAGGGGTACGCCGCCCACGAGAAGGGTGTCTTCGAGGCAGTGACGAAGGCCCGTGCCGAGACTCTCAGCGCGCAGGGCCCCGCCGATGCATCCGTCGCCGAGAACCACATGCAGACGGCCCTTAAGAGCATCTTCGCGGTGGCCGAGGCCTACCCGCAGCTCCAGGCCTCGCAGAACTTCCTTCAGCTGCAGGCCGAGCTGGTCGACACCGAAGACAAGGTGCAGGCGTCACGCCGCTTCTACAACGGCGGTGTGCGCGAGTTGAACACCAAGATCAAGGTCTTCCCGAACAACGTCTTCGCGAAGCGCCTCGGCTTCACCTCGCGTGACTTCTTCGAGGTGGCCGACCTGGCCGCCATCGCAGAGCCGCCGCGCGTACAGTTCTAGCCCGCGTTCCGCACCATCACAGAGCGGCTGAACCCGAAACTCAATGTACAAAGCCATAGCGCAGAACAAGCGCAACACCGTCATCATCCTCGTGGTGTTCATCATCGTGATCGGCGGTCTCGGCTACCTCGCGGGGTTGCTCTACAAGAGCTTCAGCCTCACCGCGGTCATCCTCGTGTTCGCGCTCGGGTTCGCCGTCGTACAGTACTTCTTCGCCGCCTCTCAGGCCGTCATCTCGAGCGGCGCTGTCGAGATACAGAAGTCCGACAACCCGCGTCTCTGGCGCATCGTCGAAAACCTTGCCATCACCACCGGCATGGAGATGCCGAAGGTGTACATCGTCAACGACCAGGCGCCGAACGCCTTCGCCACCGGGCGTGACCCGAAACACGCCGTCGTCGCCGTCACCACCGGGCTTCTCGACCTCATGACCGACTCCGAGCTCGAAGGTGTCATGGCGCACGAGATGGGCCATGTCAAGAACTACGACATCAGGGTGTCGCTCATCGTCTATGGGCTCGTCGTGGCGGTGGGCATCATCGCCGACTTCTTCTTTCGCATGGCCTTCTTCGGCCGCGGCAACAATAACAACAACAATCCGGTCGTTCTGGTGCTCGGCCTCGTCGCCGCCATCATCGCGCCCCTGGTGGCAACCGTGGTACAGCTGGCCGTCTCCCGCCAGCGTGAATACCTGGCCGACGCCACGAGTGCCATGACCACGCGCCACCCCGACGCGCTCGCCAGCGCCCTCGTCAAACTCGAAACCTACGGTCGGCCCATGCAGAAGCAGTCGACCAGCATGGCTCACATGTGGATAGCCGACCCCCTGAAGCCCGGCCTCATGAACCGCCTCTTCGCCACCCACCCGCCCATCCCCGAGCGGGTCGCCCGCCTCGAGAAAATGGGCGGCAGCTTCTAGCACTCAGGCCCCACCTCACCGGCGAGCGGGGTGAGTGCGGGCGGGTCAGGGGGCGGCGAGGGCCGCGGCGAGGGGCGCGGCGAAGGAGCCGCGGGGAGCGACCGTGACGTCAGAGAGGTTCTGCCAGGCGGCGGTGCGGCGCAGGAGTGCGGCGAGACGCTCGGCGGTGCCGTCGGGCGGGTTCGGCTCGATCCAGGCCGCCTGTACGCGCAGGAGCCCCGCTTGGCGGTCGTTCTTCAGGTCGACGCGGCCCACGATGCGCTCGTCGAGCAGCACCGGCAGAACGTAGTATCCGAACACGCGTTTCGGCTCGGGCGTGTAGATCTCGATGCGGTAGTGAAAGTCGAACATGCGTTCCGCCCGCGATCGCAGCCACACCACGGGGTCGAATGGCGTGAGCAGGGCATCCGCTTCGATGCGCCGTGGCAGCCGGGCATCGCGGTGCAGCCAGGCCGGCTTCTGCCACCCAGCGACCGTGACGGGCAGCAGCTCGCCCGACTCTTCGAGCTCGTGAATGGCGGGCAGGGCATCCACCCCCTTCAGCCGAAAGTAGTCTACGAGGTCGGCGGCGGTACCGATACCGTGTGCACGAGCCGCGATCGAGACCAGCTGGCGCACGGCCTCAGCGCGCGGCACTTCGGCATCGAGAATGGCGGGCGGCAGCACCTGCGACGGCAACGCGTACACCCGCTCGAAGCGGGTGCGGCCCGCGGTGACCACATCGCCCCAGCGAAAGAGGGTCTCGAGCCCCCGCTTCACATCTGACCAGCCCCACCACGGACCATTGCGAACGTTCGATTCGTGCTCGATGGCACTCGCCGCAAGGGGCCCCTTCTCGGCGAGCTCGGCCAGCAGCCACGAGATCATCTGTGGGTTCGCCGCCGCCCACGAATCGCTTTCGGCGAGGGCCCGAACCCGGTAGTCGTTCATGCGCCAGCGCATCAGAGGCAACGTCTCGAGCGGAATGAACGACGCCTCGTGCGCCCAGTACTCGATCATGCGCTTGCCGTAGGTGACGCGGTCGAGTTCGGCCTTGTCGTACGCCCCGAGGCGCGAGAACGCGGGCATGTAGTGGCTGCGCTCGAACACGTTCACCGAATCGATCTGCAGCAGCCCGAGCCGCCCCACCAGTGCGTTGAGCTGGCGCACGCCCGGCTGGCTTCCGGATGCCCGCCCGAACCCCTGCGCCCCCAGCGCCACCCTGCGAGCCAAACCCGGCGAAATCGTTGCAACCACGTCTTCGAGCGTAGCGTGAGGCGCTGTCTAGAATGAGGTCATGTCAGACTCAGACCAGGCCCGCCGCCGCCCGGGGCTCTTCTCTCGGCGGCCCGCAGTGGCACCCCGCAAACGGGTCGCAGCCGAAACCGAGACCGTGGCGCACGCCGCGGCGAATGCAGCCGAAGCAGTGGGGTCGGTGCCGCCCGGAATGCAGATCGCTGGGGCCTGGGCGTGGCGGCTGCTGGTCATTGCCGGTGCGCTGGCTGTGCTGCTGTACCTCATCGCCCAGTTCTCGCTGGTGGTCATTCCGCTGTTCATCGCCGTGGTGCTGGCGGCGCTGCTCGTACCGTTCAAGAACCTTCTGGTGCGTCACGGCTGGCCGAAGTGGCTCGCCGTTGTCGTGCCGATTCTCAGCGTGTTCATCGTCATCGGAGGTCTGGGGTTCTTGGTGGCCACGCAGGTGTCTTCGGGCTACGCCGACCTGAAGACGCAGAGCACCGCGTCGTACAACATGCTGCGCGACTACCTGCACACGGGCCCGCTGCAGCTCTCCGACGACCAGATCAACGGCTACATCGGCCAGATCTTCACCGCTTTGCAGAACGACAGCTCGGCTCTCGTCAGCGGCGCGCTGAGCGTCGGTTCGACGCTGACGCACGTGCTCACCGGGGTGCTGCTGGTGCTGTTCTCGACGCTGTTCATTCTGATCGACGGCCAGGGCATCTGGCAGTGGGTCGTTCGGGTCTTCCCGAAGCGAGCTCGCCAGGCGGTCGACGGCGCGGGTAAGGCCGGCTGGAGCACCCTGCAGAGCTTCATCAGGGTGCAGATACTGGTGGCTTTCGTCGATGCCGTGGGAATCGGTGCCGGCGCGCTCATCCTGCAGGTTCCGCTGGCGATTCCCATCGCGGTACTGGTCTTTCTCGGCTCGTTCATTCCCGTGGTGGGCGCCGTGCTCACAGGGGCCGTAGCCGTGTTCATTGCGTTGATCTACAACGGCTGGGTGGTGGCACTCATCATGTTGGGAGTCGTTCTGCTCGTACAGCAGGTCGAGGGGCATGTGCTGCAACCACTCGTGATGGGAACGGCGGTGAAAGTGCATCCACTCGCCGTCGTTCTGGCTGTAGCCGGGGGAAGTATTATCGCTGGTATACCGGGCGCGTTTTTCGCGGTGCCCTTCATCGCCGTGTTGAACGTGATCGTGAAGTACATCGCGAGTGGCGTCTGGCATTCACGAGCCGAACCGAAAGAACCCCAACTCAATGCCTGAGACCCCCGCACAGACCCTGTCGGCCGTACCGTTGCTGGCCGAAATCGAAGCGGCTCGTGCGGTGGTGGCGCGTGTGGCGCAGGTCACGCCACTCGAGAGTTCGCGTTACCTCACCGAGGTGCTCGGGGCCGAGGTTCTGATGAAGCTCGAGAACCTGCAGCGCACGGGTGCGTACAAGATTCGCGGGGCGTACTACCGGCTGTCGAGGCTCACCGATGAAGAGAAGGCCCGCGGTGTGGTGGCGGCTTCGGCCGGAAACCACGCACAGGGTGTGGCCTTCGCCGCGCGTGAACTCGGCATCAAGGCGACGATCTTCATGCCTCTGGGCGTGGCCCTGCCGAAGCTGCAGGCGACCCGAGACTACGGCGCAGACGTGCTGCTCCGCGGCCACACTGTCGAAGAACCGCTGAAGGCGGCGGCGGAGTACGCGGCTGCGACCGGTGCGGTGTTGATTCCGCCGTTCGATCACCCCGATGTGATCGTGGGGCAGGGCACCCTGGGGCTCGAGATTCTCGACCAGGCGCCCGGGCTCGAGACGATCATCGTTCCGATCGGTGGGGGCGGCCTGATCTCCGGCGTGGCGAGCGCGGTCAAGCAGCGCGCGGCGGCCGAGGGTCGAACCGTGCGGGTCATCGGTGTGCAGGCGGCCAACGCGGCCGCGTACCCGGTGTCGTTGGCCGCGGGTGAGCCGACACTCATCCACACCTCCGCCACGATCGCCGACGGTATCGCGGTTGCCAAGCCGGGGCTGCTGAACTTCGAGATCATCAAAGAGCTTGTCGACGAGGTTGTCACCGTGAGCGAGGCCGATATCGCCCGCGCGATCCTGGTGCTGCTCGAGAGGGCGAAGCTCGTCGTCGAGCCGGCCGGCGCGGTGGGAGTGGCGGCCATTCTGGCCGGTCTCATCCCGGCCTCGGGGCAGACGGTCGTCATTCTCTCGGGTGGCAACATCGACCCGCTTCTCATGCAGCGGGTCATCAGCCACGGCCTGGCCGCGTCAGACCGCTATCTCAAGCTCCGCATCATGCTTCCCGACCGGCCGGGCCAGCTCGCCCGCACGGCCGAGATCGTGGCAGAAGCGAACGCCAACGTGATCGAGGTTCTGCACACGCGCCACGGGCGTGGGCTTCAACTCAGTGAGGTCGAACTCGAGCTCAGCGTCGAGACGCGGGGCCCCGAGCATCGCGCCGAGGTGGTGGCGAAGCTGGTCGAGGCCGGTTACGACGTGCAGCTCGACGAAGACTGAGGCAGAGCGCCGGCGACGCGCACTGCGCCGGCTGAGCATCCATCTGCCTCGATGGCTCAGCCGGTGTAGTTCTCGACCTTGAGGATCTTCACCGAGATGGCACGCCCATTGGGTGCCTCGTAGGTCGTTGATTCGCCCACTTTGAGGTCGATGATGGCCGCACCGAGCGGGCTCTTCTCCGAGTAGACGTCGAGGTCGCTCTGGCCTGCGATCTCGCGGCTGCCGAGGAGAAAAACGGTCTCGTCACCGGCGACGGTTGCCGTGATGACGGTGCCGGGAACAACCACGCCGTGGCTCTCTGGCGCCTCGCTGACCTGTGCGGTCTTCAACAGGTTGATGAGAAACCGGATGCGCGCCTCTTGTTTACCCTGCTCGTCTTTCGCGGCGTGGTACCCGCTGTTCTCTTTCAGGTCGCCCTCTTCGCGCGCCGACTGGATCTTGTCGGTGATCTCCTGCCGGCCCGTCGTCGATGCGTATTCGAGCTCGTTCGCAAGGCGGTCGTATGCCGCCTGCGTCAGCCAGCTGACGTCTGGTTGCTCTGCCATGAAAACTCCCTTGTCGTTGCGTGTGTGCTGGTGGGGCGTGATGGGCCGTGGTGGGCCGTCATGCACCGTGTTAAAAGTGATGAGCCCGGGCAGCCTAGTGGCGTCTCCCGAGCGATCACGAAAGTCTACGTGAGCCAGCAGCTGTCGATCAAACCCGTGACGGCAGGCTCTACGGTGAGTACGGTCGTCGTGATCTCTTGCGTGCGCTGCTGTGAGCCCGGAATGTCGACGATCTTGTAGCCCACCACCGCGTGAGACTCGTTCTGCGCCTCCACCGCGCAGGCCATCGATTTTCCGCGGTCGGCCGACACGTCGAACGTGACGTCGACACGGGTGTTGCTCACGATGGTGTGCGCCTTATCCTGTGCATCAACCGTGGATTGTGTTCCGTCGAGCCCGGCCCAGATGACCCACGAGCCGATCACCAGTACCACTGCTCCGCCGAAGGCGAGTGCGATGACCCGCCCGCGATGCCGGGTCTTCTGCGTGCTGCCGTAGCGTTCGGCCCGCACGGTGGAGGCCGGGGCGGCCGTCGACGATGGTGCCAGCGGCGCCATCGTGGCGGCGAAAGGCCCGTCTTCGCTCAGCTCGTCTTCGCTCACAGCGTTCGATTCTCTCTTCTTGAAAACGTTAGTCTGGTCGGGTGCAGAAATCGCTGGCACGACCTAGTTATTAGGGTAGTTCGCTTTCCTGAGGAGTTGAGACACCTGTCACTGCGTCTCATGGCCGTCCATGCCCACCCCGACGACGAGTCGAGTAAGGGCGCCGCAACATACGCCTACTACGTGAATCGTGGCGATGAGGTGATGGTTGTCAGTTGCACAAGCGGCGAACGCGGCAGTGTGCTGAACGACAACCTCGCCGAGCGCCCGCGCGCCGAGCGCGACATGACCGGGCTCCGCCGGGTCGAAATGGCGGCAGCCCAGGCGGCCGTGGGGTTCGAGCATCGTTGGTTGGGCTACGCCGATTCAGGCCTGCCCGAAGAGGGAGACCCTCTCCCGGCCAACGCCTTCGCGAGCATCCCGCCCGAGATCAGCGTGCGCCCGCTCGTGAAGCTCATTCGCGAGTTCAAGCCGCAGGTGCTCGTCACCTACGACGAGAAGGGCGGCTACCCGCACCCCGACCACATCCGTTGCCACGAGATCTCGGTTCTGGCGTACGCCGCAGCGGCCGACCCTGAGCAGTTTCCCGAACTCGGCGAGGCCTGGCAGGTTTCGAAGCTCTACTACGACCGCATCTTCAGCTACCAGCGCATGCAGTCGATTCACACACTTCTCGTGGCGACCGACCCCGAGAGCCCGCTGCTCGAAGCCTTCACCGGCATGCGGCGCTGGATGACCGAGAGCCCGTTTCTCGCCACCACACAGATTCCCGCGGGGGCCTTCTTCGAGGCTCGCGACTCAGCGCTTCTGGCACACGCGTCGCAGGTCTCGCCCGAAAGCTCGTTCTTCTTCTGGCCGAACGAGTTGCAGCGGGAGGCCTGGCCGTACGAAGACTTTCAGCTGGTCGACTCGAAGGTGCCGTTGCCCGAGCGCGGTGACGGGTTCGAGGCCGACTTCTTCGAGGGCATCATCGACGACGCTCTGCCGGTACCTGAGGCCGCTGACGCTGCACCGAGCGGAGCCGCAGAATGATGCTCTACGCGGTTTCCACCGTGCAGTCGTGGGCCTTCACCCTGCTCGCTGACGACACCCCGACTCCCACTCCCACCACCGACCCGAACTACAACCCCGACACCGTGACTCCGGGCACGATCGGTTTTGTCATCACGCTGTTCGTGGCTGTTGCGGCGGTTCTGCTCATCATCGACATGGTTCGTCGCATCAGGCGCGTGAACCTGCGCCAGCAGGTCACCGAGAAGCTCGACGCCGAAGCGGCTGCTGCTGCTGAGGCTGCAGCGAAGGGCAAGCGCAGGGGCTGAGGCGCGCCCCGCCCGGCTCAGCCGTTGAACGGCGGGTGCGTTGCGATGAGCAGAATACCCACCCAGTGGCACGCGAACGCGATCAGCGTGAGCGCGTGGAAGATCTCGTGAAACCCGAACACGCCGGGCCACGGGTTCGGCCGTTTCAGGCCGTAGATGACCGCGCCGATCGTGTAGCTCAGGCCGCCCACCAGCACCAGCGTCATCGTGGCCGCGTTCGCGTTGAAGATGTCGACGATGAACAGCAGCGCGGCGAGGCCCATCAGCACGTACAGCGGCACATAGAGCCAGCGTGGCGCGTCGATCCAGAACACTCTGAAACCAATTCCCAGCACGGCGGCCACCCACACCAGGATGAGCAGCAGTGTGCCCTTGCCGGGTGGCAGGGCCAGCACGGCAATGGGCGTGTAGGTGCCGGCGATCAGCAGAAAGATGTTGGCGTGGTCGATGCGCTTCAACAGCCGCTTGGTCGTCGGCTTCCAGTTGAAGCGGTGATAGAGCGCCGAATTGCCGAACAGCAACAGCGAGGTGAGAGCGAAGACCGCACTCGCCGCCTTCGCGGCCGGGCCCTCGGCGACGATGACGAGCACGATGCCCGCGGCGATGGCCACCGGAAACGTGCCGGCGTGAATCCACCCGCGCCAAGTGGGTTTGACCTCCAGCGGCGGGGCGCCCGTTGCCCCATTCGCATCGGCATCGGCCGCCTCGAACAACGGCAGGTGCGGGATGGGTTCAGGCATACTCCCAGAGTACTGGGGCTCGCCTGCAGCCCGCTGGGAGTTTGCGCCAGCGACCGGTAGCGTAGGTGCGTGCGAAACAGGCAGGATTCCCCGGGGCGAGGGCTGCTCTACGGGCTGTACCAGAAACGCCTGCGCCGCGAACTCGACGAGGGCCAGTTGCCGCACCACGTCGCCATGATCATCGACGGAAATCGCCGGTGGGCCAAGCAGAACTTTCTCGAAACCGCCGCGCACGGCCATCGTGCCGGGGCGGCCAAGGTGGTCGAGTTTCTGCAGTGGTGCGAAGACCTGGGCATCTCCGTCGCGACGCTCTACCTGCTGTCGACAGACAACCTGAAGAGCCGCAGCGAAGAAGAACTCGTCGCTCTCATCGAGATCATCGCGCGGCTCGCCGAAGAACTCGCCAACGGGCGCAATTGGCGCATCAAACACGTCGGCAGCAACGAGGGCCTGCCCACGCGGCTGGTGGATGCCCTGGCCGCAGCCGAAGGGGCAACGGCAGGCAATACCGGCCTGCACGTCAATCTCGCGGTGGGGTACGGCGGCAGAACAGAGATCGCCGATGCCGTGCTGAGCATCATCCGAAGTCACCAGGCGGCCGGGCACACGCTCGACGACCTCGCCGAGAACCTCGACGCTGCCCTCATCGGCGCCCACCTGTACACCGGCGGCCAGCCCGACCCCGACCTCGTCATCCGCACCTCGGGCGAGCAGCGGCTGAGCGACTTCATGCTCTGGCAGAGCGCCCACAGTGAGTTCTATTTCATGGAGGCGCTGGGGCCTGACATTCGCCAGGTCGACTTTCTGCGAGCCCTCCGCGACTACAGCCGACGGCACCGCCGCTTCGGCAGCTGACGGCCTCTCTAACCCTCCACCTGAGGGTGAATCGCGTAACGCAATGTTAACCTTCCTGAAGATGCAAGGGTGGCGTGTCGATTCGCCAGAGCGGCGCTGACGGTCGTAGCTTGAAGCCATCAGGTATGGCACCTGATCGAAGCGGCCACATACGTACGTTTCGATACCGACTCGGTCTTGAAAGAGACTGAAGGGCCGCTTCGCCGGAGAAATCCGGGCGCGAGCTTCGCCGCCCGGGGTTGGAGTACTTGTGCCCGATCAGAAAACTCAAAAGTCCGTCACGACCAGCACCGCCCAAACCGAGCGTACCTACGTGTTAGATACCTCGGTTTTGCTGTCTGACCCCAAGGCCATCTTTCGGTTCGCCGAGCATCCGGTGGTTTTGCCTGTCGTGGTCATCTCTGAACTCGAAGCGAAACGCAACGACCCGGAGATCGGATATTTTGCCCGGCAGGCCCTCCGTAACCTAGATGAATTGCGGGTACTGCACGAGCGCCTCGACTTTCCCATCTCGGTGGGTGACGCTGGCGGCAGCCTGCGGGTCGAGCTGAACCACTCGAACATGTCGGTGCTGCCATCGGGTCTGCAGCTGCACGACAATGACTCGCGCATCCTCGCTGTGGCCATGAACCTCTCGAACGACGGGCTCAACGTCACCGTAGTCTCGAAAGACCTGCCGCTGCGGGTCAAGGCCGCCTCGATCGGGCTGGCAGCCGAAGAGTACCGGGCAGAACTCGCCGTCGACTCCGGATGGACGGGGCTCGATGACATCACGCTGAGTGCCTCTGACATGTCGAAGCTGTGGGATCAGGAAGAGCTCGAAACCCCGCTGGTGGAGAAGATGCCGATCAACACCGGCCTGGTGATCCACTCGGATCGCGGTTCGGCACTCGGGCGGGTCAATGGCAAGAACACGTTTCAGCTGGTGCGCGGAGACCGCGACGTCTTCGGGCTGCACGGCCGCTCTGCCGAGCAGCGCATCGCGATCGACATGCTGCTCGACCAAGAGGTCGGCATCATCTCGCTGGGGGGTCGAGCCGGTACAGGGAAGTCTGCTCTGGCCCTGTGTGCGGGGCTCGAAGCCGTGCTCGAGAAGCAACAGCACAAGAAGATTATGGTGTTCAGGCCGCTGTACGCAGTAGGTGGCCAGGAGCTCGGTTTTCTGCCGGGCGACGCGTCGGAAAAGATGAACCCGTGGGCGCAGGCGGTGTTCGACACGCTCGGCTCTCTGGTGTCGCAGAACGTGCTCGACGAAGTAGTGGAGCGCGGCATTCTCGAGGTGTTGCCGCTCACCCACATTCGTGGCCGGTCGCTGCATGATGCATTTGTGATCGTCGATGAGGCGCAGTCGCTCGAACGCAACGTTCTGCTCACCGTACTGTCGCGCATCGGGCAGAACTCGCGCGTCATTCTGACGCACGACGTGGCGCAGCGCGACAATCTGCGCGTCGGCCGGCACGACGGCGTCGCGTCGGTCATCGAGACGCTGAAGGGTCACCCGTTGTTCGGGCACATCACCCTGACCCGTTCGGAGCGCTCGGCCATCGCGGCGCTCGTCACCGAGATGCTTGAGTCGAACGAGCTCGCCTAGCGGCTGCGCCTGGCGAATGGGCTTGGCGCCGCGCTGAGACGGCCACCGGGGGGCACGATCGCCGCCCCCTCGTGGCCGTCTTGTGCGCGGGCTGTGGATAACTTCTGCGCGGCGTGGGGCAGGGTGGCTACAGTCGCCGCATGGAGAAGGCAGCGTGTTGGATGGCGGGCGCTGTGGTGGCCCTGGTAGTGGTGCTGCGCCCAGGTGAGGCGTGGGCGGCAGCCGGGTCGGGCGCGGTGGCGCTGGCGGCACCGCTGCTGGCGGCGGCTGTAATGGCGGTTGTGACGCCGCCGCTTGTCGCGGCTGACCTGGCGTGGCGACGGTTGCCGAATGGCATGATCGCGGTCGGGTTCGCAGCGCTCACGGTTTCGGCAGCGCTCGGCCCCCGGATGCCCGCTGTGCTGCTGGCCGCGACGGGCAGCTTTGCGCTGTTCGCGTTGCTCAGGGCCACCGGGGTGGTCGGTATGGGTGACGTGAAGCTTGCCGCTCTGCTTTCTGGAACGCTGGCCACGGCCGATCGCGGCCCGACGGCTCTCGTGGCCGCGATGGCGGGCGCTCTGGTGATGGCGGTAGCGGCCGGGGGAGTGCTGGCGCTCGGCCAGGCTGCCCGGGCACGGGTGACGAACAGAGCGGGGCCGAAGACGATTGCCTTCGGCCCCGCTCTGTTGTTCGGGTTCTGGGTGGCCTACGCCGCACTCACCTGATGAATACCCTCTCGACGGTTGCCGGTCGCGCGGCGGGTGTGCCGGCGGCGCAGGTCAGGCCTGGGGCGGCCTCGTCATCGAGAGCACGTCGAGCGCGGTGTCGAGCTGCTCGAGGGTGAGCTCGCCGCGTTCGACGAACCCGAGCTCGATGACAGCGTCGCGCACGGTGAGGCTCTTCGCCACCGAGTGCTTCACGATCTTCGCCGCAGCCTCGTAGCCGATGATGCGGTTCAGCGGGGTGACGATCGACGGTGACGACTCGGCCAGCGCTCGGGCGCGTTCGAGGTTGGCCTCGAGCCCGTCGATGGTCTTGTCTGCCAGTAGTACAGACGAGGTTGACAGCAGGCGGATCGACTCGAGCAGCGCTGTGCCCATGACGGGAATGGCCACGTTCAGCTCGAACGAACCCGACGCACCAGACCACGCGATCGAGGCGTCGTTGCCGATGACACGCGAGCACACCTGCAGCACCGCTTCGGGAATCACGGGGTTGACCTTGCCGGGCATGATCGACGAACCGGGCTGTAAGTCGGGGATGTGCAGTTCGCCGAGACCGGTGTTCGGGCCAGAGCCCATCCAGCGCAGGTCGTTGCAGATCTTGGTGAGGCTCACCGCGAGCACCCGCAGGGCTCCGGATGCCTCGACGAGCGAATCGCGCGCACCCTGCGCCTCGAAGTGATTGCGAGCCTCGGTGATGGGCAGCTTGGTCTCTTCGGCGAGTAGCTGAATGACGAGCTGCGAGAAGCCGGCGGGGGTGTTGATTCCCGTGCCCACCGCTGTTCCGCCGAGGGGAACCTCCGCGACGTGCTTGAGCGTGCCTTCGACGCGCTCGATGCCGAGACGGATCTGGGCGGCGTAGCCGCCGAACTCCTGGCCGAGGGTGACGGGCGTCGCATCCATGAGGTGGGTGCGCCCCGACTTGACGGCGGTCTTCCACAGTTCGGCCTTGACCTCGAGCGACTCGGCGAGGTGCCCGAGCGAGGGAATGAGGTCGTGGATGAGGGCCTGGGTCACGGCGACGTGAACCGAGGTGGGAAACACGTCGTTGGACGACTGCGACGCGTTGACGTGGTCGTTCGGGTGCACCTTCGAACCGAGACGGGCGGTGGCGAGCGAGGCCAGCACCTCGTTCATGTTCATGTTCGTCGAGGTGCCGCTGCCGGTCTGGTAGATGTCGATGGGGAACTGGTCGCCGTAGCCACCAGCGATGACGTCGTCGGCGGCCGCTGCGATGGCCGCGGAGATGGCTTCGTCGAGCACGCCGAGCCGGGCGTTGGCAAGGGCCGCCGCCTTCTTGATGCGCGCGAGCGCTGCGATCTGGGCCGATTCAAGAACGTCGCCCGAGACCGGGAAGTTTTCGACGGCACGCTGTGTCTGTGCGCCGTACAAGGCGTTCACCGGTACACGCACCTCGCCCATGGTGTCGTGCTCGATGCGGTACTCGGCATTGCTCTCGATGCTGGGCGGCGTGCTGCTGGGCGTGCCGTTGGGGGAGTTCTCCACCACTTCGTGGTTTTCCTTTCGTTAGATGTTGCCGACAACAAGGTCGGGCGTGGCCCGACCCTCTGACAACCGGTAGTTGGCGCCGACGATGGCGAGGCGCCCTTCAGCGATGGCCTCTGAGATCAACTCGGAGGTCTCGAGCAGTTCGGCGACGGTGTCTTCGAGGTGGTACCTGCCCACCACGCTCGGGTCGATGGGGCCGTCGCTCTCCTGGGAGACACGGCGCACCGACGGAACGATCTTGTCGATGAGGTTCGCGATGTGCGGCGGCAGGGAGGCCACCGACGGATCGACCGAGTCGACGGCGGCCTGAACGGCGCCGCACGCATCGTGCCCGAGTACAACGATGAGCTTCACACCGAGAACGCTCACCGCGTACTCGAGGCTGCCGACGACCGATTCGGAGATGACCTGACCCGCGTTTCGCACAACGAATAGGTCGCCGAGCCCCTTGTCGAAGATGATCTCGGCGGCGAGTCGCGAGTCGCTGCAGCCGAAGAGGGCGGCGCGCGGCGTCTGGCGTTCGGCCAGCTGGTGACGCCGGTCGACGTCTTGCCGAGGATGCTGTGGCGTGCCGGCGATGAAGCGCTCGTTGCCTCGCATCATTTCGGCCCACACCTTGGCCGGTGTTGCTGGCTCTGTGGCGTCGAAGGCGCTCATTTGGCGACCATCGCCGTCGCGGGTTGTGCCTCGACGTTCGCAGCGAGGGCTGTCGCAACGGTTCTGAAGTCGCCGTCGCTGGCGTTGCCGAACAGCACGTAGGTGCTCGCGCCCGACTGCGTGGTGAGTGCGTAATTCACGTTGCCTACATCTCTGGTAGCGGTGCGGTTGTCATAGATGGTCCACTGCACGCCGGCAATGGTGGTCGTGCCCGACGCGATGGTGTTGTGCACCTGATCGGCGAGCCAGTTGTCAGTGCCGTTGACACCCTGGCTCAGCCCGAGAAAGGTGTTCACCGGGGTGATGAGGCCGATGTACCAGGCCGGGGTCTTGTCGATGCCGGTGCGAATCTCGGCGGCGTTCGCGCTCCAGTTCGAGGGCAGGTCGGGCACGGCGAGTGGAACGGGCAGCGCAGCCTGGGCACTCGTGGCCACCGAGCGGTAGTCGACGGAGGCCAGCTGCGAGGAGTCGTTGCGCGGCACCAGCAGCACGATGACGATCACCACGCCCACGCAGACGATGAGCGAGAGCCAGAGATTGTTGATGGTCTTGTTCGCCCGGTACTTGCGAGACTGTTCGGCCTTGCGGGCGGCCGTCTCTTCATAGGTCTCGGGGCGGCCGAGCTCGGCGACGACCCGGGGTGCCTTCTGTGCGCTCACGACCGGCGCACCTACTCCGAGGCCTGGGCCGCGCGCGCAGCATCAAGCCGCGTCTTTGCGCCGATGAGCCATTCTTCGCACCGGCCGGCCAACGCCTCGCCCCGCTCCCACAGTTCGAGCGACTGCTCGAGGGTGGATGCGCCCCGCTCGAGTTCACTCACGACGCGTACCAACTCGTCGCGGGCCTCTTCGTAGCTGAGGGCGCTCACGTCGAGGCGGGCATCGCCTGAAACAGGGGTCTGTGGCATGACTCAATCCTAATCGCGGGTGGTGGAGGTGACCTCACCCAGCGAGCGAGCCTGTACAGAACCGCTGGCAAGAGTGATTGTGAGCGAGGAGTCTCGCGGTGCATCCGGAGCCCGGCGCACGATGTGCCGGCCGTCGACCTGCACGATGGCGTACCCGCGGTCGAGCGTGCTCTGGGGTGAGAGCGCGCGAAGCCGAGCAGACAGTTCGCTGGTCGACGTTGACGCACGTTCGAGCGTACGGTGCATGAGCTCGACCCCGCGCGACACGTAACGGGTGAGTTCTTCGGCCCGCGAGTCGACGATGTAGGCGGGGTTCAGCATCACTGGGCGCGAGCGCACCTGTTCGATGCGGTCGATCTCACCGCGCACGAACGCGGTCACCCTCAAGCTGAGGCGGGCACGGGCCTGTTCGACTTTGTTCAACTCTTCTGAAACGTCGGGCACGACCCGTTTCGCGGCGTCGGTGGGAGTGGATGCCCGAAGGTCGGCCACCTCGTCGAGAAGTGGCCGGTCGGCCTCGTGCCCGATGGCGCTCACCAGCGGGGTGGCGCACGCCGCCGCCGCTCGCAGCACCCCCTCGTCACTGAAGCCGAGCAGGTTCTGAAAGTCGCCGCCGCCACGGGCCACGATGATGACGTCGACCTCGGCATCGGCGTCGAGCTGCTGCAGCGCCGAGATGACCTCGCGCGGCACCCGGTCGCCCTGCACGGCCGCGTGCACGACACGAAACTTCACCGACGGCCAGCGCAGCTGGGCATTTCGCAGCACGTCTTTCTCGGCGTCGCTGTCTTTGCCCGTGATGAGCCCGATGCAGCCCGGTAGAAACGGCAGCCGCTTCTTGCGAGACGCGTCGAACAGCCCCTCGCTCGCCAGTTGTTGTTTCAGGCGTTCGAGACGTTCGAGCAGGTCGCCGAGGCCGATGTGGCGCATCTCGAACACCTGCATGGTGAGCGTGCCGCCCTTCAGCCAGTAGTTCGGCTTCACCAGCGCGATGACCCGGTCGCCCTGTTTCAGGTCAGCCGGGATCTTGCCGCGCACCGACGACCAGATGTTGAAGCCCACCGTGACATCGTCGGTGGTGTCTTTCAGCTTGCCGTAGACATTGCCGCCGCTGACGCCCCACTGGGTGATCTCGCCCTCGACCCATGCCGTACCGAGCCGGTCGATGTAGGCCTTGATCTTGCTCGAGAACAGCGAGACCGGCCAGGGGCTCTCGAATGTGGGTGCGCCGGGAACGTCATTCGTGTCGGCCATGCGCGTACCTCCTGCACGTAGAATTGGCACGTGAGTAACGCAACCATCAGCCTGCCAATGCCGAGAATTCCCGGCGTACGCAACAGGCTAAAGGATACCCCTGTCAGTGGCCCCAAACGGGTTCTGCTGGCCGCCCCCCGCGGGTACTGTGCAGGAGTAGACCGGGCGGTGGTCGCCGTTGAGAAGGCGCTCGAGCGGTACGGCGCGCCGGTTTACGTTCGTAAGCAGATCGTGCACAACATCCACGTGGTGAGCACTCTCGAGAAGCTGGGAGCCATCTTCGTCGACGAGGTCGATGAGGTTCCGCCGGGCTCGCACGTCGTCTTCAGCGCCCACGGAGTGTCGCCTGCCGTCGTGCAGGGGGCCGTAGACCGGGGCCTGCAGGCCATCGACGCCACCTGCCCGCTGGTCACCAAGGTTCACCGTGAGGCCGTGCGCTTCGCCCGCGACGACTTCGAGATTCTGCTCATCGGCCACGCCGGCCACGAAGAGGTCGAGGGCACCGCCGGAGAGGCGCCCGAGCACACCACGCTCGTCGGCAGCCCCGACGAAGCCGACACCATTGTCGTTCGCGACCCCGACCGTGTCGTCTGGCTGTCGCAGACCACGCTGAGCGTCGACGAGACCATGGAGACGGTTCGGCGCCTGCGCGCCCGTTTTCCCAACCTGCAAGACCCGCCGAGTGACGACATCTGCTACGCCACGCAGAACCGCCAGGTGGCCATCAAGAAGGTCGCCGCCGGCAGTGATCTCGTCATCGTTGTCGGTTCGGCCAACTCGTCGAACTCTGTGCGGCTCGTCGAAGTCGCGCTCGAGTACGGGGCGAAGGCCGCCTACCGCGTCGACTATGCGCACGAGGTCAAGCAGGAGTGGCTCGACGGTGTGAACACGGTCGGGGTCACGTCAGGGGCATCCGTACCCGAGGTTCTCGTGCAAGAACTGCTCGACGACCTGGCAGGTGCCGGCTACGGCGACATCGAGACCGTTCAGACGGCAGAAGAAGACCTGATCTTCTCGCTACCGAAAGAGCTGCGGCACGATGCGAGCGGCAATACCGATTCACGTGCCATCGGCGGGCGCACCCGCCCCTGACGGTTCGCTCTCGCTAGGGTGGGCTGCAAAGAGGAGGGATCCCAATGCCGTCAGACCCCAGCACCGCCGCTCTCGAACTGCGGGGGCTCACCAAACACTTCGGTGACAAAGTAGCCGTTCATGACCTGAGCCTCACGGTTCCCACCGGTTCGTTCTACGGGCTCGTGGGCCCGAACGGTGCCGGCAAGACCACGACGCTGTCGATGGCGACGGGCCTGTTGCGACCGGATGCCGGGCACTCGCTCATCCACGGCGTCGACCTCTGGCAGCACCCGCTTGAAGCGAAGCGGCTCGTCGGCAACCTCAGCGACGGCGTGAAGCTCTTCGACCGCCTCACGGGCGAGCAACTGGTCACCTACAACGGGCTGCTCTTCGGAATGGCCCGCGACACCGTCGCCGAGCGCGTGGCCGACCTGCTGCGCCTGCTCGACCTCGAGAGCGCGGCCGGAACACTGGTCGTCGACTACTCGGCGGGCATGACGAAGAAGATCGCCCTCGCCTGCGCGCTGATTCACGCCCCGCGGCTGCTCGTGCTCGACGAGCCGTTCGAATCGGTCGACCCGGTGTCGGCGGCGAACATCCGCGACATGCTCACCGACTACGTGCGGGGCGGTGGCACCGTGATCGTCTCGAGCCACGTCATGGATCTCGTTCAGCGCATGTGCGACCACGTCGCCGTGGTCTCGGCCGGCCGTGTGCTCGCCGCCGGAACCGTCGACGAGGTTCGGGGCGAATCATCGCTCGAAGACCGCTTCGTCGAACTCGTCGGAGGCCGCCACCACGCAGAGGGGCCCGAATGGTTGCGTCACTCCTGAAGCTGCGGTTCCTGGTTCTGCGCAATTCCCTGAAGCGCAGCCCCTGGCAGCTGGTGGCCGTCATCATCGGGGCGCTCTACGGCCTCGGCGTTCTGTTCGTTGCCGTGTCGGGGCTCGTCGCGCTGCGGTTCGCGCCCGTCGAGCTCGCGAGCACGGTTGTGGTGCTGGCCGGATCGGCCGTGGTGCTCGGCTGGATCGTCATTCCCCTGGTGGCCACCGGTATCGAACAGACTCTCGACCCGGCGCGGCTCGTGCAGTTTCCGCTGTCGATGAAGACCATGCTCGCCGGTCTTACTCTGACCGGAGTGCTCGGCGTGCCCGGCATCATCACGTCGATCGCGGCGCTGGCGACGATCGCCACCTGGTCGCGGTCGCCGCTGGCTGCGGTTGCGGCGCTCGTAGCCGCCGTCGTGGGTGTACTCACCTGCGTGGTCGGTTCGCGCATGGTCGCCGCCCTGAGCGTGAGCCTGTCGTCGCAGCGCCGCTTTCGTGAGCTGAGCGGCATTCTCATCTTCATCCCGCTCATTCTGCTGGGGCCCATCATCTTCGGGGTCGCCCGCGGCGTCAGCCAGTCGGCCGACGCTCTGCCGGGGCTCGCCGAGGGGTTCAGCTGGAGTCCGCTCGGTGCGGCCTGGGCTGTGCCGGCCGATATCGCGGCGGGCGACCGTGCGGCGGCGGCGCTGAAGCTGCTCATTGCGCTCGCCACTCTCGCACTGCTCTTCGCGGTGTGGCGGCGCAGCCTGGCGATTGCGCTGGTGACCCCCCGGGCATCCGCTCGCAGCAGTGTGAGCCGGGGAAAGATCGGCCTGTTCGGTGTGCTGCCGGCCACCCCGGCGGGGGCGATCGCCGCCCGTTCGCTGACCTACTGGCGCCGCGACCCGCGGTACGCACGCCAGCTCATCGTCGTGCCCGCCATTCCCGTGCTGCTCTACTTCTACTCGCACACCTCGGGTTCGCTCGCGTTGCTGAACCTCACCGGGCCGATCATCGCGTTTCTGCTGACCCTGGCGATCTACACCGACATCTCGTACGACGGCACCGCGTTCGCCACCCACCTCGCCGATGGCGTGCGGGGTCGGGATGACCGGCTCGGCCGTGCCGCAGCGCTGGGGTCATTCGGGCTGCCGCTCGTAGTTGTTCTGACCATCGCCTCGGTCGCGGTGACCCAGTCGTGGGCGAACCTGCCCGCGCTGCTCGGCCTCGCCATCGGATCGATGCTCTCCGGGCTCGGCCTCACGAGCGTGTCGTCGGCGCGCGTCATCGTTGCTGTGCCGGCGTCGGGCGACAACCCGTTCAAGGCGGCGCCCGGCGCGGGTCTCACAACCGCGCTCAGCTCGTTCGCGACCTGGGGAATACTGCTCGTGCTGGTTCTGCCCGAGATCGTGCTCGCGGTGCTGAGCATTGTGTTCGTGTTGCCGTTGCTCGGCTGGCTCGCGCTCGTGGTGGGGGTGCTGCTCGGGTCGGTGCTCGCGGTCGTGGGCATTCGCGTCGGTGGAGCACTGCTCGACCGCACAGGCCCCGACCTACTCACCCGCCTCAAGGCGCTTCGCGGGGCGTGACCCGCCCGCTCGCGCTTTCGAGAAAACCCTGGAATCGGCTACGGCGTCGGGCGCGTCATGAGCTGCTGCGCGAACGACGGGTCGTTGAAGAACGCGAACGAGATGGCGACGACCCAGGCGAGAAACGTGGCCACGCCGAAAATAAGGGCGAACGGGAACGCGAGCCGCCGCACGGCGATGCGCCGCACACAGACCACGATCGACCCGAGCTGCAGCATGATCGTCACCACGCCGGCGATCACGCCCGCGGTGCTCGCTGCGGCACTCGCTGTGTAGGTGCCGTAGCCCTGCAATGCCGCGGCCTGGGCCAGCACCGTGTTGAAGTCGAACAGCGCCGGAAGCATGCTCGCCGAGAACAGTACCCCGAGAAAGAGGATCAGAGCCGTGAAGGCGACATCGCCGACCCGCACGGGCCGCTGGCCCGCCGCGGTGCCGGTGAGCCCGTCGCGGCCGTGCGGCGCGGGGGAGTAGGGGCGGGGCGCGCCGGAGTAGGGAGCTGCGGGGCCGCCGTAGCGGCCATCGGTCGAGGTCCCGGTCGCACGGGGGTCTGCCGAGCGTGGTTCTGCGTCAGCGGGTCTACCAGTGGATTCGCCGGAGGGCACCGGTACGTCGCTGCCCGCGGGAGGGGCAGGTGGTGTCCACTGCCAACCTTCGGGCGCGAGCTCGCCGTACTTCGGGCGGGGGCGTTCGTCAGGCATGAGTACAGTCTCTCCCACTCGGCTGTGCGAATGTCTGTGCTGTGCGAAAGTCGGTGCTGCGCAGGGGCAGGGCGCAGGGTCTGGCTGAACGGGTGGTGGATGCGCGGAGACGGGCCCCGGGCATCCACCACCCGGCAGAGGCTAGTGGCCCGAGTGCCCGGCTGACCCCAGCTGCTGTGTTGCCTCGATGACGCGGGCGGCCATGTCGGTCTCGGCGATCTTGCCCCAGGCCCGCGGGTCGTAGATCTTCTTGTTGCCCACCTCGCCGTCGACCTTCAGCACGCTGTCGTAGTTGCTGAACATGGTGCCGGCGATCGAGCGCGTGAACGCGTACTGCGTGTCGGTGTCGATGTTCATCTTGATGACACCGTTCGACACGGCTTCGGAGATCTCGGCGTCGCTCGAACCTGAGCCGCCGTGAAAGACGAGGTCGAAGGGCTTCGTGTTGCTGCCGAGGCTCGAGGCGTACTTCGCGTAGACGCCGTCTTGAATCTCTTTCAGAAGCTCGGGGCGCAGCTTCACGTTGCCCGGCTTGTACACGCCGTGCACATTGCCGAAGGTGAGGGCGGCCATGTAGCGACCGTTCTCGCCGAGCCCGAGCGCTTCGACGGTGGCCAGGGCATCCGACACCGACGTATAGAGATGCTCGTTGATGTCGTGGCTGACGCCGTCTTCTTCGCCGCCGACAACGCCGATCTCGACCTCGAGGATGGCGTTGATGGCCTTCGTGCGCTTCAGCATCTCTTCGGCGATCTTCAGGTTCTCGTCGAGCGCGATGGCCGAACCATCCCACATGTGCGACTGGAAGATGGGGTTGCGGCCTGCCTTCACTTCGGTCTCGCTGGCCGCGATGAGCGGCAGTACGAAGGTGTCGAGCGCGCCCTGCGGGCAGTGATCGGTGTGCAGTGCCACCGTGATCGGGTAGTTCTTGGCGACCTCGTGCGCGAACGCAGCGAAGGCGAGAGCACCGGTGGCGCGCGCGCTGCCCGATGCGGCCTTGGCCTTCTGGCCGGCGAAGTAGTCGGCGCCGCCGGTGGTGACCTGGATGATGCCGTCGGACTGCGCCTCGCTGAGCCCCTGCAGAACGGCGTTGAGCGTCTGCGACGACGACACGTTCACGGCGGGGTATGCGAACCCCGACGTCTTCGCCTTGTCGAGCATTTCAGCGTACTGATCGGGCGTTGCGATGGGCATGAGTCTCCTTTGTGCTGATGTCGCCTCCAGCATACCGAGCCTCGAGAAACCCGGGGGTCTGCGCGGCACGACCGCTAATCTGTAAGCGAGGCGCGCCGCACCCTGCCCGCCCATCTCGCCGACATGCGAACGAAGGATCAGTCGTGACCAGCATCGATCTCCCCTCCCTCTATCTCGAACACCCCGACCGCAACCTCGCGCTCGAACTGGTGCGTGCAACAGAGGCGGCCGCCATCCGTGCGTGGCCTTACATCGGCAAGGGTGACAAGCTCGCCGCCGACGGCGCGGCTGTGGATGCTATGCGGTTGCTGCTCGGCACGGTGAACTTCGACGGGGTCGTCGTCATCGGTGAAGGCGAAAAAGACAAGGCGCCGATGCTGTTCAATGGCGAGCATGTCGGAAACGGCCGGGGCCCGGCCTGCGACATCGCGGTCGACCCCATCGACGGCACCTCGCTGACGGCCGCGGGCCGCCCGAACGCCATCTCGGTCATGGCGGTCTCCGACCGCGGCTCGATGCTCGACGCTTCGTCGGTGTTCTACATGGACAAGATCGTCACCGGGGCCGAGGGCATCGGGGTCGTCGACATTCGAAAGCCCATCGGTGAGAACATCCGGGCCCTGGCGAAGGCCAAGGGCAAAGACGTCTCCGAGATGAAGATCGCGGTGCTCGACCGGCCGCGGCACGCGCAGCTGATCGACGAGATCCGCGCCTCGGGTGCGGGCACCCGACTGCTGCTCGACGGCGACGTGGCCGGCGGCATCAACGCGGCCCGGTACGAGACGCGCACCGACATGTGCGTGGGCATCGGGGGTAGCCCGGAGGGCATCGTCACCGCGTGCGCCATCAAGGCTCTGGGCGGCTTCATTCAGGGCATCCTGCGCCCCGGCAACGACGACGAGCGCCAGCGCGGCATCGACGCGGGGCTGAAGATGGATCACGTGTACGAAGCGAACGACCTCGTGTCGAGCGACAACACGTTCTTCGTGGCCACCGGCGTGACCGACGGTGGGCTGGTGAACGGCGTTCGCCGCAAGGGGCCGATCATTCGCACCGAGAGCATCGTGCTGCGTTCGCACTCGGGCACGATTCGCCGCATCGTGGCCGACCACCAGGCAGACAAATGGCTCTAGCGAGCCGTTCGTCTGCTGCGTTTCGCCTCTAGATCAATCGGTTGGGGTCGCCGATGCTCGAGAGGTCGCTGGCCAGGTCGAGTTCGGCGACCAGCTCGGTGGCGGTGAGCGAGCGTGTGGTCTCCTCGATGGGTTCGACGGTCTTCAGAACCGTCGACTCGTCGAGGGAGTTCAGCTTGCGCGCGGTGGAGAACACGTTGCGCTCGAACGAGCCGACGAAGGCGTTGTAGTCTTTCACGCTCGTCGTAATGGTACGGCCGAGCTTGTCGATGTGGCCGGCCGTCACGGCGAGGCGACCGTACAGCTCCTTGCTGAGGTCGAACAGGGTCTTGGCCTCGTGGGTGAGCACGTCTTGCTGCCAGCTGAACGCCACCGTCTTCAGCAGCGACCAGAGCGTCACGGGCGAGACGAGGGCGACGCGTTTGCTGAATGCGAAATCCATGATGCTCGGGTCGGCCTCCATCGCGCTCGAGATGAGCGACTCGCTCGGAATGAACGCCACCACGAGCTCAGGGCTCGCGTCGAGGCCGGCCCAGTACCCCTTCGACCCAAGCGCAGTGATGTGATCGCGCACGGCCTTGACGTGCCCCTTCATCAGTTCGGCGCGCCGGGCACCCTCGGGGCCTGTTGCCGTGGCCGCGATCTGGCTGGCCTCGAGATACGCCGTGAACGGCACCTTCGCATCGACGGCGATGTTCTTGCCTCCCGGTAGGTGCACCACCATGTCGGGACGCCCCGCGCCGTTGTCGCTCGTGATGCTCGACTGAACCGAGAAGTCGACCCGGTCGAGGAGCCCCGCCGCCTCGACCACGTTGCGGAGCTGGGTCTCGCCCCACACCCCGCGGGTGCTGTTCGAGCGCAGGGCCGAGGCGAGCGACTCTGCCGTCGTGCGGAGCCGCTCCTCTGATTCGGTTGCCGAGCGCAGCTGCTCGCTCAGTTCGCCGTGCTGCTGCCGGCGCTGCTCCTCGAGCTCGGTGACCTTCGCCTGAACGAGCCGCAGGCTCTCCTGCACCGGGCTCAGCGCCACGAGCACCCGGCCGTCAGACCTCTCGCGCTCGGCGTCGGTCTTCTGAATCTCGGCGAGCCGTTGCTGGAACTCGGCCAGCCTCTCCTCCTGCTGCCCGATCTGCTCGCGGTACTGGGCATCGTGGCGGGCGAGCTGGGTGTGGTGCTGCAACTCTTGCTGCGCGTGGCGCTCGGCGAACTGCTCCCGGGCGTCGCTGAGCTGTTCGCGGAGCCCCGCAGCGGTGGCCGCAGTTGCTGCGCCGGTGGCGGCGGTGGTGGCTGCGAGGGCGGCGGTCTCGGCCGCGGCGGCTGCGGCGCCGCGAACGAAGAGCAGGCGCGCTGCGACAACGCCCAGCACGAGACCCACGGCCAGACCGATGAGCAGAGTAACGATTGTCTCCATGCGCAGAGTCTTGCAGGGGCATCCGACACTGGCCCCTCACGACCCCGGCCCGCCGCCAACTGCAGCCGGTGCCGGTACGATGGATGCTCGTGGCTCTTACTATTGCGATCGTCGGGCTGCCCAATGTGGGCAAGTCCACCCTGTTCAACGCGCTCACCAAAAACCAGGTTCTGGCGGCGAACTACCCGTTCGCCACCATCGAGCCGAACGTGGGCGTGGTGAACCTGCCCGACCCCCGCCTGGCGGCGCTCGCCGGCATCCACGGCAGCGAGCGGTTGCTGCCGGCACCGGTGTCGTTCGTCGACATCGCCGGCATCGTCAAAGGTGCGAGCGTGGGCGAGGGGCTCGGCAACAAGTTCCTCGCGAACATCCGGGAAGCCGACGCCATCGCGCAGGTCGTGCGCGGCTTCAGTGACCCCGACGTGGTGCACGTCGACGGCAAGGTCGACGCCGCGAGCGACCTCGAGACCATCAACACCGAGCTGATACTCGCCGACCTGCAGACCCTCGAAAAGGCTGTCGCCCGGTACGAGAAAGAGGTCAAGACCAAGCGCATCGAGCCCATCGTGCTCGATACCGCTCGGGCCGCGCAAGCGATTCTGGATGCGGGCAAGCCTCTCTCCAGCGCACCGAAGTTCGACATCGAACCCATCCGCGAACTCGGGCTTCTCACCGCCAAGCCCTTCATCTACGTCTTCAACGTCGACGAAGGCATTCTCGGCGACCCCGCTGCGCTCGCCTCCCTCGCCGCGCTCGTCGCGCCCGCCCAGGCCATCTTTCTCGACGCCAAGCTCGAGTCTGAGCTCATCGACCTCGACCCCGAAGACGCCGCCGAGCTGCTGGCCTCGACCGGCCAAGACGAGTCGGGCCTCGACCAGCTCGCCCGCATCGGCTTCGACACCCTGGGCCTTCAGACCTACCTCACCGCCGGCCCCAAAGAGTCGCGCGCCTGGACCATCGGTAAGGGCTGGACGGCCCCGCAGGCCGCCGGCGTCATCCACACCGACTTTCAGAAAGGCTTCATCAAGGCGGAGATCGTCTCGTTCGACGACCTCATCGAGGCCGGGTCGATGGCGGAGGCCAAGGCGCGGGGCAAGGTGCGCATCGAGGGCAAGGAGTACGTGATGCACGACGGTGACGTGGTGGAGTTCCGCTTCAACGTTTAGGAGGGTGGTATCGCTTCGCCGAAGCGACAATCAACCACCTGAAGAGTAGCCCCTTTGGTATACCTCCGCGTATACTTACCTGATGGTGACGACAATCAAAGTTCCAGAGGAACTGCGCGATCGAATCAACCGCGACGCGCGCGAGCGGGGTGTGTCGGCTGCTGGGTTCATCGAGGGGCTGCTCGACGGCTACGAGCGGCGTTCGCGCATGGAGTCGTTCGGTCGAGCCTTTCGAGGCGCCGACCAGAGTTATTGGGATGAGTTCCGCGATTGGGATGTCGCCCTGAGTGACACGAACAATGGTGGCTGAACTTCGTCGGGGAATGGTCGTGTGGGCTGAACTCGATCCCGTGCGCGGGCGAGAGCAGGCCGGTCGAAGACCAGCGCTCGTTGTAGCAAGTGACCTCTACCTGCAACAGGCCGACACGCTTGCCATCGTTGTGCCCGCGACCACAACAAACCGCGGCTGGCCGAACCACGTGCCATTGAGGGGTGCGAATCTCGCGCTTGTTCAACAGACATACGCGATGACCGAACAGCCGCGAGCAATCACGCGCGAGCGCCTATTCGACCTGGCTGGTGTAGTTGACGCTGCCACAATGCGTGAGGTCGACGGATGGCTTCGTGATTTCCTCGCTCTGCCGTGATTACGCAGACTCAAGGGAGGGGTCACGACGGTGACGCTGCGGAGTTCGTAGCGAACCAGTAGCGAGCTCGTCAGGGCGCTTCGGGTTGGGCATGCTCCTGGATCCATCTAAGGTCGAAGTGCGGCCCCGGATGATCTTCCAGCCGTTCGCGCCACGAGAGGATGACCGTTGACGTCGTTACCCACTGCCTTCGCCCTTCGCCGCGTCGGAGCCCTCGCCATCGCTGCCGGTTCGTTGTTCGTTGCCGCCGGGGCAGGCGCGTGGATCACGGTCACCAAGCAGTTGCACGACGAGGGGATCACGGTGCCTCCCAATGCGCCCATCCTCGCGGGGAAGCGCGTACAGGGGCCAGTGACGGCCTACGTTGAGGCGCTCGTCATCAAGAGCAACGCCGAGCGCGGTGCCGGCGGGCGTACGTTTGCCGACATCAGTGCGGCCCTGCGCGGTGTCGAGGCTGGCAGCGACGAGGCGGCTGAACTCCGCAAACAGAGTCTGTCGCTGTCGACGGGCGCGTCCCTCCGCACATCGCTCATGACATCGGTACTCGCGTACGGGGTGAGCCTGTTCGCTGGTGGGCTCGGCGCCATCTTCCTGGTCTCGGGTTCACAGCTGCGTCGCGTCCGCAAATAGTCTCTCATCGACGGCTTGATCATGCGTCGACCTGTGTGGAGGGCACGTGCCGCGGCGCAGGGTCTCAGTGAGTGAGCATCCGCTATGACGTCTGAAGATCTGCCGCGCCAGATATAGGCCGCCGCTTAGCGCTGAGCGCTACTGTTCGGGTATGGAAGCCACGACATACGAGCTCGAGTACAACGGCAGGAGCTTCGTGCTGGCCGAGGTCGACTAAGTCAGGCTGCACAAAGTGTATGACAGAGGTTTGGCCATCAGCAGCAGCCTGTTCCGGTTCACTCCGGTGGGCAGCGACCTCGAGGTAGAGATTGCAATCGGCAGCGGGGCTCAACTGATTTTGACGAAACAGCGGCTGGAGCACTGACGCGGACACGCAGATGTCCTACTCGGCAGGCCACAGGGAAAGCGAAACGACGAGCAAGAGGCAGCGAAACAACGAGCGCGAGGCAGCGAACCTACGAGCAGGGGCCAGCGAAACTGCGGGATAAATGCTCAACTCGGCTAGGCTGTGGTTGTGCCCGAACTGATAGAGCGAAATCTGTTGCCGTTTGCGCGGGAAGCGCAGGAGGCGTTTCCTGTGCTCGTCATTCAGGGCGGACGGCAGGTGGGCAAGAGCACGTTCGCTCAGAGACTTGCTCAGGGCCGCGAATCCCGACTCTTCACCCTCGACAATGAAGCATCGCTCGACGCGGCGCGAGCCGACCCTCGAGGGTTCGTCGATCAGAACCCGGCAGCGACAATCGTCATCGACGAAGTTCAACGAGCGCCTGGGCTTATCCTGGCGGTCAAAGCGAGCGTCGACCGAGACAGGCGCCCCGGGCGATTCATCCTCACGGGTTCGTTGAACCTTCTTCGACTCGAACGAACGCCCGACAGCCTGGCGGGGCGGGCCGTCACGGTCGCGCTCCACGGGTTCAGCCAAGACGAGCTGGCCCGTCGGCGCGGCGACTTCGCCAGTGCTGTCAGGCAGGGTGCGAGGTTTGTCGACTTCGCCACTACCTGGCAACGCAACGACTACGTTGAAGCTCTTTCTCGTGGTTCATATCCCGAGGCCCAGGGCCTGTCAGGTCGGCTCCGCAATGTCTGGCTCGACAGCTATCTTTCCCGCATACTTCAACGCGACGCCGTCGAGATTCGACGAGACACGCAGCCGGCTCGTCTCGATTCTGTGATGCGCCTTCTGGCCGCCAATCAGTCGGGCGAGCTCGTGAAGGCGCGTATTGCAGCGCAAGCGAACATTCCCGCGTCGTCGATCGGCGGCTATCTAGATCTTCTTGAAACTCTGTTTCTGATCGCTACGCTCCCTCCATGGACGCCCAACCTCACAAAGAGAGAGGTTGGCCGAGCGAAAGCGATCGTCAACGATTCTGCTCTGGCCGTGCGGTTGAGTCGGCTTACCGAAAATCAGCTGAAGTCTTTCGACGGCAGTGACCATCTCGGCGCACTCATCGAAGGCCTGGTGGTTCAGGAGCTGATGAAACAGTCGGGCTGGAGCGACGAAGAGTTCGAGCTGTTTCACTACCGCGACAGAAACGGTGTCGAGGTCGATGTGGTGATCGAATTTGCTGACGGCTCAGTTTTCGGGGTCGAGGTGAAGGCGGGGAAGACGTTCAAAGCCGAACACTTCTCTGGGCTCAGCGCTCTGGCGGCCCGAGCCGGTGAAAGATTTTTGGGCGGAGTCGTACTCAACACGTCAGACCAGGGCTACCAGTTCTCGCGGGGCCTCTACGGGTTGCCCATCTCAGCGCTCTGGGAGTTGTGAGCATCCGGTGTCGGCGCAAATGAGGACTGCAGACGCCCACAGCCCAAGGCAGTATGAAGTGTGCCTTTCTTCTCCCGCGCAGCGCGCTCCGTGCTGGTGTGCGCACTCATCGTCGGCGGTGCGACCGGATGCGCGGCGATCGGCCTCGACCTGAACGCCGTTCACTCGACCGCGGCCACGCCGACGCCCACCGCGACGCCGACTCCCACGCCCACCCCCGCACCGAGGTTCACTCCGACTCCGGTTCCGGCCCCCGCTTCGCCCGCCGTGCCCACCCCCGAACC